>JAFZLF010000005.1 GCA_017551625.1 Clostridiales bacterium
TCTCGGTCACATGGTGTAAGATGATGGTAGTTGCTCATACGGTGCTCCTTTGATGTTTTTTGTTTAGCAACACCATTATATCAAGGGCCCTATGGGCAATTTTATTTACTGCGGTTGCACTTGGCTTGAAAATTCACGGCGTTAAGCAGGTAGATTTCCTCTCGACATGTTCGTGGGCCGGTCTAGCTCTCGCTCCGTATTCCGTGATGATCCTCTTTACCTGGATCAACAGTAAGATCGTTTCCGGTATGGACTATAAGATCTTCTCGATCTCTTCCGTTCTGACGGCGGCGACTATGGTATTCCTTTCTGTGGTGCTCTATGACTACTTCACCACCAACAAGACAGAAAAGGGCAGCAAGATGAAGGCTATGTACTTCGCAGTTACGGCGGTTGCAGTATGGAAGTTCGTCGTGATCCTCATGTCCTGGCTCGATAACAAGATCTTCTTCTGATAGAGAATCAGTCAAATAGCGATAGATGAAAGGCTGTTCCGGAGTTTCGGAACAGCCTTTTTTCGTCTGGGATCAGTTCTTCCGGCTGTCGCTGAAAACTACAGACGGGAAAATGACAGGAAGTGTCAGCTTAAGGTCAGGTGATAAATCCGCCGTTGACGCCGAGGACCTGTCCCGTGATAAAAGAGGATGTGTCATCGGACAGGAAGAAGATCGCGTCAGCGACCTCTTCGGCGTTGCCGAGACGACACAGAGGTGTCTCCTCACAGAGTTCCTCGCGGGTCTCATCATCGAGTACGGCGTTCATCTCGGTGTCGATCACGCCGGGGGCGACGCAGTTGACGCGGATCCCGGAAGGACCGACCTCCTGGGCCAGTGCTTTTGTAAAGCCGATAATGGCGGCTTTGGAAGTGGAGTAGGCAACTTCACAGGAAGCACCGACGACGCCCCACATGGAAGAAACGGTGATGATGTTGCCGCTGTGGCGGGCGATCATGGAGGGCAGGACGGCGTGCGTGAGGTTATAAAGCCCGCCGATGTTCGTGTCCATGATAAAGTTCCATTCATCGGGAGAGGTCTTCGTGAAGAGTTCGATCCTCGAGACGCCGGCGTTATTGACGAGTACGTCAACAGGACCGAATGTCTCGACGGCCTCTCTGACTGCAGACTCGACGGCGTCGAGGTCACGGACATCGACCTTATAAGCGAGACAATCGTAGGTGAGTTTCTGGATACGCTGTTTCGTGTACTGGGCGGATTCGTCGTCACTTCGGTAGAAGAAGGTGACCTTGTATCCGGCCTGCGCAAACCGGTAGGCTGTGGCAGCGCCGATCCCGCGGGACCCGCCGGTGATGAGACAATGTTTGCGATTCTCCATATGCTCCGCCTCCGATCACGGGACGATCTGCCTTCCGTTTGTCGGACAGACCGCCGATTTTCTTCTTCCATCGTATCGAAGATGTGGCCCCGTGACAAGAAGCCTTTGCGGAAAAAGGTTGCGATTTTTCGCAATAATGATTATTATCTCTATAGTGTTCTTACGAGAGAGGTCGTATTATGGCAAAGATTTTGAAAAATGAAAATGAATCACCGGAAGTCGATCTGAAGAATCTGACGGTGAAGTTGGCCGGTATGGGTCTCGATGAAGAGATCGATGATATGATTCCGGGAAAGAAAGAAAAGAAATCCGAGGATGCATCTGACGAAGGCGCGCATGCGGACGAGGAGACAGAGATGGACGAGGTGACTGATTCCGATTCCGACGAGGAAGAGGACCTCGACCAGTCTGAAGAAGTGACTGAATTCTATGAAAAGAGAGCGGCCGAGCGTGACCTGACTCTCGATAAGGTCGAGGCGCTCGCGGAAGAGATGGAAGCTTCCGACAGTGATAAGAAGCAGAAGGTGGGCGTTCTGGATACCGTGATCGGGAAGCCCGAGAAGAAGGACGAGAAGACGGAAGAGGAAAAGGGCAAGAAGAAAGCCCACTTTGATGCGGTCGCGATCTGTGGTATCGTGGCGGCGATCCTTGCGCTCATCGGCGGCGCCATCTATATCTTCTTCCAGGTGTACGAGGAGCCGAATCTCGGCGTGACTGAGAAGGAGTTCCGCCTCCACTACTATGAGACTGCGATCTATAAGAGCATCGTCGGATACGGATTTGCGATGCCGATGCCGCAGTATCGTGACGAAAAGACGGATGCTACTTCCGGATCTGATGCGACTGAAGCGACAACGACGCAGACTTCGTACGTGATCGACCCGACGGCGGTTACGACGGTGGAGAAGTCGAAGTACAGATATTATGAAGGTGTGATGACGAATGCCTTATCACTTCCTATCTTTGTTACCGGTGTGGAATGCAGGAATAATAACATGCTCAAGCAGATCCGGTTCTTCGCTCCGTGTTCGGGCGATGCGGATGAGATGAGGACGATCAAGGTCGCATATGCGGCTTTCCTGCAGGCATTCTATGTCGGGGAAGATAGTCAGGTCTGTGCGGATAAGATCAAGAATGCCTACGATCAGTCTGTGGCCTCGGCCAATGCCGCGGTCATGATCAAGGACGGGGATATCGCCTATGCCGTATCCTACAATGCGATCGATGGTGTGCCGTGCCTCGTGCTCGATATCGTTCCTGCCAAGGAAGCGGATAAGTTCATCTTCAATAATTCGGTGCTGCCTCAGCCATAAGAAGGATTTCCTCGCGGAAATAATAGAAGTGACTATTTTGGTGACGAATGGATTATCTGTTCGTCACCTTTTTCGTCAATTGCACCTGCTACATAGTAGTAGCAGTATATGTAAAAAGGACTGCCACATATGTGACAGTCCTTCTGGCAGGGGAGACACGATTCGAACATGCAACCAGCGGTTTTGGAGACCGCTGCTCTACCATTGAGCCACTCCCCTAGGTATATGGGTGTTTGAACTTCTTCAAACAACATGCATTAGTTTACTCAAGTGTTTGCATGATGTCAAGTAGAATGTTATGATTTTATAGAATAAGGAAAAAGAAGAAAATCGAGGTGTTGCACATGATTTTTTCAGTAATCGGCACCGGCAATATGGGCCGGGCTCTGGTCGGCGGTTTTATCAAGAGCGGGATCCTGACACCGAAGGACGTACGCCTATGTGATATTGATGAGAAGAAGGTGACGGAGCTTTCCGAGGAGACAGGTTGCCAGCCGTATACGGATGCCTCTCTGGCTGTTGCAGAGGCAGACTATGTCCTGATGGCGGTGAAACCGCAGGTCTTCGATAAGACCGTGTCTTCTCTGGCCGGAAATCTCAAGGACGGAGCGGTCGTGATCTCGATCGCCGCTTCGGTCACGCTGGACCGGATCCAGGGTCTCCTGAATGAAGGGACGCCGATCGTGCGTGTCATGCCGAATACTCCGGCACTGGTAGGCGCGAGCGTCTGCGCGGTGTGCACCAGAAATGTCGATAGTGAAAAGGAAGAATTTGTCCATAAGCTCCTCGGTACTTGCGGTATCGTGGTTCCCTGCGATGAGAAGACGCTCGATGCGATCGGATGCGTCTCCGGTACGGGCCCTGCTTATGTGATGCTCTTTATCGAAGCGATGGCGGATGCGGCCGTCAAGCTCGGTATCCCGAGAAAGACGGCTCTCGATATCGCAGCAATGACGGTATATGGCTCCGGCAAGCTTATGGTCGAGACCGGTACCCATCCGGCTGTTCTGAAGGATCAGGTATGCTCGCCTGGCGGAACGACGATCGAGGGCGTGCTGGCACTCGAGAAGGGCGGACTTCGTGCCGCTGTCGAGGATGCGGTCATCGCGGCTGATCTGAAGACGAAGGCGCTCGCGGGAGGCAAGTGATCCGTGGCGGAACTGATGTCGGTCGATATTTATACGGACGGCGCCTGCTCCGGAAATCCCGGTCCCGGCGGATGGGGAGCGATCCTGATCTGCAAGGGAGTAGAAAAAGAGATCTCCGGCGGGGAGAAATTGACGACGAATAACCGGATGGAGCTCTCGGCAGCGATCTTCGCGCTGAAGTGCCTGAACCGTCCCTGCAAGGTGAATCTTTATAGCGACAGCGCTTATCTGATCAACGGTTTTACCGCAGGGTGGATCCTGTCTTGGAAACGTAACGGATGGAAAAACAGTTCGAAACAAACGGTGAGTAATATAGAGTTATGGCAGGAACTAGACCGTCTTTCAGGTATCCATGAGATCACATGGATCAAGGTCAAGGGCCATGCCGATAACGAATACAACAACCGCTGCGACAAGCTTGCTGTCGCACAGTCAAGAAAATACGGGGATATGAAGTAAATGAAACCGAAGGGGAATATCGAAGCAAGAGACGAACAGCTTATCGAGAAGACTGTCGGACGTGAAGTGGTCTTTGAAGGAAAGGTCTTCTCGGTTGAGGTGAAGAAGGTCGAACTTTATGACGGCTCGATCAGCAATCGCGAGGTCGTGCTCCATCACGGAGGCGCCACGATCGTCGCGCTGGATGAAGATAAGAATATCTTCATGGTGAGGCAGTTCCGTTCTCCCTATGAAAAAGTACTGTTTGAGCTGCCTGCGGGTAAACTCGAGAAGGACGAAGATCCGAAGGAGTGCGCGATACGCGAACTGAAGGAAGAAACAGGCATGGTGGCCGAATCTGTCGAGAGCCTCGGCGAGATGTATGCGACTCCCGGATACTGCTCGGAGATCATCCATCTTTATCTGGCCACAGGTCTTTCTAAAGGAGAGGGGAATCCGGATGACGGGGAATTCCTGCAGGTGATTAAGATCCCTCTTTCCGAGGCGATCGATATGATCGAGAGAAATGAGATCTCTGATGCGAAAACGATGGTTGCGCTATTAAAAACGGCAAGAAAGGTCGGCATCTGATGAACGAACGACATGAACAGAGGCATGATATCGTAGGGGTTTTCCTCTTTGCCTTTGCCGTGCTGCTGGGGCTTTCTTTCTATCTGCCCCTCGATGTCACGGGAGCGCTCGGCCGTGTCCTTCGCGGGACGGGGACCGGACTTCTCGGCGTGTCCTCATATCTGATCCCGGTGATCCTGCTCTATGCTTCCGTGGACTTTTTCCTGGAGAAAAGACCGGATGTCGCGCCGATGCGCGTGCGCTCGGTCGTGATGCTGCTGATCTGTGCTGCTTCCATCTTAGCGGTATGCACCGTAAGCCCGACGTATGTCAAGGCCGCCTGTGCGAAGCCGCCGGCCGGTGATGTTTCCGCTTCGGATACTATCGCGCTTCTGTGGAAGATGGGCATGAAGCCGTCTCTTCTCGGCGCGCCGGAGAAAGATATCGTGCTTTCGGGTGGTGTGATCGGAGGTTCGATCGCGCTTGCCCTTCGCGCTGTTGCGGCTAAGGCCGGTGCGCTCCTGATCCTCATCGCGTTTACCCTTTCCCAGATCGTCTGGATCTTTAACATCAGTGTGACGAAGACTGCCGTTAAGACGGCAGAGGCGATCCGCACGACCGGTCAGAAAGCCTCCGAGGCGCTCCGCCAGGACAAGGCTTATCGTGAGCGTGAAAGAGAGCGTATCGCCAGAGAGCGTGCAGCGCAGGCCCGTTTCCAGGGTCAGCCTGGCGTAGGCAGAAACGGCCGTCCTTCTTACATCAAGAATCCAGTCGTTTCTCCGTTTGAAGAATACACCGGACCTCAGGGATTTATCGATCTCGAAGGTACCGAGGTCAAGATGAATCAGCCCACATGGGAAGAGAGAGAGAAGAGTTTCGACTTCGATCTTACTCACGACCAGGATACGGCGCCGGAAGCGCGGAAAGTCGAAGTTCCGCCGGAGCCGAGAGTCGATATCAGTTTCATCGATCCGAAGATGCCGAAACAGGAGAAGCAGCCTTCTCCTGATGAGCCGCAGTGGATCGATCTGCCGCCACTTCCGGGTGAGCAGCCCCGACCGGGTTCGATCCTGCCTTCTCCGAAGGTTGATCCGAACCAGACGGTGGAAGTGCGCGTGCACGAAGCAGGTGGCGAACAGATCCGGGTTCCTGACTTAAGTAATACGGGAACAGTACCGGATACGACCGGTTTTCCGATGAATGTTCAGCCGGCACCGGAAGTCCTTCCGGACATGCCGCCCGTGACCGCTGCACCTGTTGCTCCGGCTCCTGCTGTTTCGTCTCCTTCTTCCGCTGTCGCCGCGCCGGCTGCTTCTTCAGGAGCGGACGCACAGACTTCCGGACTTTCCGGCCGGGTTTCTTCGAAGAAATATTCGAAAGCGCCGACCAATCTTCTTTCACACGATAAGCCGCAGAAGGGTAGACCGCTTCAGAACGGGCAGGATGCCGAGGGCATGAAGCTCATCGCAGCGCTCAAGAGTTTCGGCATCGAGACGACGCTTGGTGATGTGACACGCGGTCCTGCGATCACGAGATTTGAGATCACACCGGCGCCGGGCATCAAGGTTAGCCGTATCACGAACCTGTCAGACGATATCGCACTTGCGCTTGCTGCGAAGTCGATCCGTATCGAGGCGCCGATCCCCGGCAAGTCGGCTGTTGGCATCGAGGTGCCGAATAAGGAAGTGACGCCGGTGAATCTGGGTGATCTCGTTGATTCCCCCGAATTTAAGAAAGCCGAGTCGCCGCTGACGGTCGCGCTCGGTAAAGATATTCCGGGAAAACCGATCCTCTGTGATCTTGCGAAGATGCCGCATCTTCTGATTGCAGGATCGACCGGTTCCGGTAAGTCCGTGTGTATCAACTCGATCCTGATGAGTATCCTCTGTCATGCGACACCCCAGCAGGTGCGGATGATCATGGTGGACCCGAAGGTCGTTGAGCTTGCCGTATATAACGGCATCCCGCATCTTCTTTGTCCGGTCGTCACCGATGCGAAGAAGGCGGCAAATGCCCTGAACTGGGCGGTCCGTGAGATGACAGACCGCTATGCGAAGTTTGCAGAGGCTTCTGTCCGTGATTTCAAGGGCTTTAACGAATACCAGAGATTGAACGGTGAGAGTGAACTTCCACTGATCCTCGTCGTCATCGATGAGCTCGCGGACCTGATGCAGGTCGCGGCGAAAGAAGTCGAGGAATCGATCTCGAGATTGACGGCGATGGCCCGCGCAGCCGGTATTCATCTTCTCATCGCTACCCAGCGTCCGTCTGTCGACGTCATCACGGGTGTCATCAAGGCGAATATCCCGTCGAGAATCGCTTTTGCCGTATCGAGTCAGGTGGATAGCCGTACGATCCTTGATATGGTCGGCGCCGAGAAGCTCCTCGGTAAGGGCGACATGCTCTACTATCCGCAGAGTGCGCCGAAACCGCTTCGTGGCCAGGGCGCATATGTCTCGGATAAAGAAGTCGAGGAAATCATCGGTTATATAAAGAAGAATAATGTTGTACAATATGATGAGGATACGGCAGAGGCCATCGTCAATGCAAGTAAAGCAGGCGGATCGGCCGCATCATCCGGTGGGTCTTCGGATACGGACGGGGAGGACGAGCTCTTCTACGATGCCGTGGACGTGGTCATCCAGGCCGGATATGCTTCCGTATCGCTTCTGCAGAGAAAGATGAGCCTCGGATACCCTCGTGCGTCACGTCTTATCGACCGCATGTCGGAGAAGGGCTATATCGGGCCGTTTGAAGGAAGTAAACCCAGAAAAGTACTGATCGATCCGGCTCAATGGCTGGAGATCAAAGCAAAGAAAGGATAATGTATGAGCGCAACGATTATTTCGGGTAAAGAACTGTCATCCCTGATCCGTGAGCGGATCTCGAAAGAAACGGAGGAACTGGCGTCGAAGTACGGTAAAAAGCCGGGACTGGCTGTCATCCAGGTCGGTGAGAACCCGGCCTCGACGATCTACGTCAACAATAAAAAGAAAGCTTGTGAGCAGGTGGGATTCCAGTCTTTCGGTTATGCTCTCCCGGAGAGCGCTTCCGAAGCAGAGCTTCTCGAATTGATCGATACACTGAATAAGGACGAGCGCGTGCACGGCATCCTCTGCCAGCTGCCTCTTCCGAAGCATATGGACGAGTTCTCCGTGATCTGCGCGATCGCGCCGGAGAAAGATGTGGACGGTTTCCATCCGGTGAATAAGGGTCTTCTCACGATCGGCCGAGACTGCCTCGTATCCTGCACGCCGAAGGGCTGTGTGGAACTTCTGAAGTATGCCAATGTCGATATCGCCGGCAAGAACTGCGTCGTGATCGGCAGAAGCAATATCGTCGGAAAACCTGTCGCTTCTCTGATGCTTCAGGAGAACGCGACGGTCACCGTCGTGCACTCGAAGACGAAAAACATCAAGGAGATCTGCAAGCAGGCCGATATCCTGATCGTAGCCATCGGTAAGCAGGGCTTCGTCACGAAGGACTTCGTCAAAGAGGGCGCTGTCATCATCGACGTCGGCATCAACCGCTGCGAGGACGGCAAAGTCCGCGGTGACGTTGATTTTGACGATGTAGTGGATATCGCTTCGGCGATCACACCGGTCCCGGGCGGAGTCGGCCCGATGACCATCACCATGCTCCTTCAGAATACACTGGAGGCATTTACCCGGATCGAGAAAGGACGTGCATAATATGAGCATCAATTCTGCAGAGATCATCTGTGTCGGTACAGAACTTCTGATGGGTCACACCCTTAATACCAATTCCGCTTTCCTCGCAAGAGAACTGGTCTCGCTCGGCATCTCATCTTATCGCCAGATCGTGGTCGGCGATAACCATGAGCGTCTCGCCGAGCAGATCAAGGAGAGTGCTTCCCGTGCGGATCTGGTGATCCTGACAGGGGGATTAGGTCCAACGACAGATGATATTACGATGGGCGTGGCCGCATCGGTCGCTGGAAAAGAACTGGTATTTGACGAAGAGAGTTTCCAAAACATGAGTGAGTATTTCCGCCGCCTCTGCAGAAATATGCCGAAGAGCAACAGAAAACAGGCGATGCTCCCGGAAGGAGCGACGATCCTGAAGAATAATAACGGTACTGCGCCGGGCGCGATCTTCGAGTATGCCTGCCCGAGTGATCAGGATCCGGACCGAGTCGTACATTTCGTACTTCTCCCGGGCCCGCCGTCCGAGATGAAACTGATGTTTACCGAGCAGGCAAGACCGGTCCTCGAGAAGATGAGTGATTCGAAGTTCGTCACGAAGTTCGTACACCTCTTTGGTATCGGTGAGTCCGATGCGGCAGAGCGCATCTCCGATCTGATCGACGCGCAGACGAATCCTACCATTGCTCCGTATGCCGCGGAAGGTGAGTGTATGTTCCGCGTCACTCAGCGCATCGGCAAGGATGAAGAAGAGAAGGATCTCATCACACCGATCATCGACGTCATGAAGGAACGCTTCGGCCAGTGCATCTACGAGATCGGCACCCGTCCGCTGAAGCAGGTCGCATATGATCTTCTTCTTGAGAAAAATAAGACTGTCAGTTTCGCTGAGAGTTGCACGGCCGGCATGGTATCTTCCGAGTTCGTAGATATCCCGGGTGCTTCCCAGGTGTTCATGGGTTCGGTCGTTTCATACGGCAATAAGGTCAAGAGCAATCTTCTCGGAGTTTCCGATGATGTCCTCGATAACCTCGGTGCCGTCAGCCGCGAATGTGCGCAGGAGATGGCCGAAGGCGCAAGAAAACTGCTGGGTACGGATATCGCCGTTTCCATCACGGGTATCGCAGGTCCGACAGGTGAGAGTGCTGTGAAACCGGTAGGTCTCGTATATCTGGCGCTTGCCGACGAGAAGGGCACGGAGGTAAAGGAAGTGCACTTAAGCGGTAACAGAAGCCGCGTCCGTCATGTGGCCGTTCTCCATGCCTTTAATATGATCCGGATGAGACTGCTGCATGAGTAATCAGGGGAGACCGGCAAGACCCGAAGCGGGTAAAGTGCAGGGGAATAGGCAGCAGAACGAAGGAAGCGCTGCTTCTTCCGGAAAAAAGGGCGGCACACGCACGCGTAGCATTGCTTTTTCCACAGTGATCATGATCATCGGACTCTTTTTCTCAAAAGGGTCCAGTTTTCTGCGTAATATCCTCGTGGCGCATGTCTTTGACAACACGTACCGCGATGCCTTTATCGCGGCGTTTCTGATCCCGGACTTCTTCTTCGCGCTTTTAGTCGGCGGTTCGATCCAGTCGGCCATCACGCCCACTCTGTCGCGGGCCATCGAGCAGAAGACCCTGAAGAAGACATGGAAGGGCGTCAGTGTTTTTGTCACGTTAATGAGCATCGTTCTTCTGGTCGCGATCCTTTTCGGCGAGATCTTCTCCGGCGCGCTTTATAACCTCTTCTATCAGGGCAAGAACCCGGATGTCGTGCGTCTGGCCGGGAATATGGCGCGGACGCTCTATCCGCAGATCTTCTTTATGATGCTCGCGGCGCTCTGTATCGGCGTGCTAAATGCATATAAGAAATTCGGTTCGACGGCCTTCGGTCCGACGATCTATAATATCGGAGTGCTGATCGCGATCTTCTTCCTCGGCGCTTCCAATCCGAGCCATCTCTACATGACCGGTGTCGGCATCATGGCGGCGGCGATGGTGTTTTTCATCTTCCAGCTCTACATGGGCAGAAGAGAAGTCGTCCACTATAAGCCTTCTGTCGATACGCATGATCCGGAGTTCCGGCGGCTCTTTAAGCTGGCGGTCCCGATCCTGATCTCCGCGTCGATCGTGCAGATCAATATGCTGCTTCTGAATTCTTTCGCGTCGCGATTTGACGAGGGCTCCATCTATGCGCTGAATAACGCATCCACACTGTGGCAGCTGCCGTACGGCATCTTCGCCGTCGGTATCGGTAATGTTATGCTTCCGTCGCTCGCGGCGCTGTATTCCACGAAGAAGTATAAGGATGCAGGCGATCTTCTGGGACGAAGCATCAAGAACGCGCTTTTCCTGGCGGTGCCGTGTGCCGGTATCTTCCTGATCCTCCGTTTCGATCTGGTAAAAGCCGTATATCAGTGGTCGTCGAGCTATACCGACGAGAATGCGGAGATGGCGGCGATGTTCCTGATCGGCTATTGCGCATCGATCATCCTGCAGTCCGTGATCTTCATCCTGAATCAGGCTTACTACGCGATCGAGAATACGAGATTCCCGCTCTTTGCCGGTGTTGTCTCGATGATCGTAAACTTCGGCCTCTGCTACCTGTTTGTCTCGGTCGGCATGGGCCCGATGTCCATCACCATCGCATACTCGATCTCCTGTGCGGTCCGTCTGGCGCTTCTGGTCGTGGTCTATAACAGGAACAAACGTCTCGCGCCGAAGAACATCCGGCTGTTCCTGGTGAAATCTGCCGTCTGCCTTCTGGTCATGATGGCCGGGCTTTATCTGATCGGTCTCGTCCCGTTCTCGCCGAGCCGCAAGCTCTTCCATCTGGTGTGGTTCGGGGTACAGTCTCTGTTCGGATTTGTTCTTTATTTCGCGACGGCTTTCCTCCTTCACATGGAGGAACTCCAGGCCGCCTACGACAAGTATATCGCCCGTTTCTTCAGAAAGAAGAAGCCTTCTTCCGGCCCTGTCCGCTGAGTCTTCGCGGATATTCGACAAAACGACTCCGGTTGTCGGAAATTGTCGAAAAATCTTCCCGAAAAGCACTTGACGATGTGGTATTGTATTGTTAAGATTAAACAAGATAGAACGAATGTTCGATAGGGAGGTTCTTATGGCGAAGAAGGATTCGAATAAGTCAACACAAGATGTGTCGAAGAAGGTAGATAGTGAGAGAGCGAAGGCCCTGGATGCGGCCTTGATGCAGATCGAGAAGCAGTTTGGTAAGGGCGCGGTCATGCGCCTCGGTGAGCAGGCCGGTATGGTCGTTGATTCGATCCCGACCGGAGCGCTCACTCTGGATATCGCACTGGGTGTCGGCGGTTTGCCGAAGGGAAGGATCATCGAGATCTACGGGCCGGAGTCTTCCGGTAAGACCACAGTAGCGCTTCATGTCGTTGCAGAGGCACAGAAACAGGGCGGAACGGCGGCCTTTATCGATGCCGAGCATGCTCTCGATCCGGAGTATGCCGCGAAGATCGGTGTCAATATCGATGAGCTCATCGTTTCCCAGCCGGATACCGGTGAGCAGGCGCTGGAGATTACGGAAGCGCTCGTCCGCAGCGGCGCGATCGATGTAGTGGTCATTGACTCGGTCGCAGCACTTGTTCCGAAGGCCGAGATCGATGGCGAGATGGGTGATTCCCACGTTGGACTTCAGGCCCGCCTCATGTCCCAGGCTCTCCGCAAGCTCGCAGGTATCGTCAGTAAGTCCAGTACCGTATGTATCTTCATTAACCAGCTCCGTGAGAAGGTCGGTGTCATGTTCGGTAATCCCGAGACCACACCGGGCGGCCGTGCTCTGAAGTTCTATTCCTCCGTCCGTCTGGATGTCCGTCGTGTCGAGTCTCTCCGTAACGGCAGTGAGGTCATCGGTAACCACACGCGTGTCAAGGTCGTGAAGAACAAGGTCGCTCCGCCGTTCCGTGATGCCGAGTTCGACATCATGTACGGTGAGGGTATCTCCAAGGAGGGCTGTATCATCGATCTGGCGGTGGATAAGGACATCATGGAGAAGTCCGGTTCCTGGTTCTCCTATAAGGGACAGAAGATCGGTCAGGGCAAGGATAATGCGAAGACCTATCTGAAGGAGCATCCTGAAGTTCGAGATGAGATCGAAGAGAAGATCCGTGCGCTCATCGCCGGTAATGCGGTTTCCGAGGAGCCCGTGCAGGAGGAAGCTTCCGATGATGACGAGGATTTCCTCGGTATCGATGTCTGATCCTTAAACGGGATGACCTGTTTTAAGAAGGACTTGTTATGAATAGAGACCTTCAATATAGTGATGCAAGAAACCAAGCGATCGCCCATATCGGCATCGCTGTTTCTTCTTCCGGGAAGATTCGGGAGTTCCTAGAGGAGAAGGGTTACGTTTCCGATGTGATCGAAGATGTGATCGAGCAGCTCACGGAAGAGAAGTATGTCGATGATGCCCGTTATGCGAGGAAGATCCTCCGTGCCCGCTCGGGGAGTAAGGCGGAAGGAAGATTGAAACTTCAGGCCCGCCTCGAGGCGGCAGGTGTCGCGCCGGATGTGATCTCGGATGTTCTTTCCGAGCCGGCGTATGCCGATGAGAATACGATCATGGAAGTGATCCGTGACCGTTTCCCGGCAAGTTCTTTTTCCACGGATCCTTCTGAGACCAAGCGTCAACTGGCCAAGGCGATCCGCTATCTCGAGAGTCGCGGATATTCCTCTTCCTTGGCGCTCTCGTCTTTCAGAAATCTTCTAAATGATGTAGAATAACCTGTATACGTTGAAGAAATGGCAGGTTTTTGATTATTTATGCAGCATACGGTCTCGATGATCTCTCTCGGATGTTCGAAGAACCTCGTGGATGCCGAGTGCATGACCGCGATCCTTCGAAATGACGGCTATACCATGGTCGACGATATCTCGAAGGCCGAGGCTGTAGTCATCAATACCTGCGGGTTTATCGAGAGCGCGAAGAAAGAAGCGATCGACACGATCCTCGAGGTGGCTTCTCTCAAGAAGAAAAGACGTAAACTCAAGTACATCATCGTGACGGGCTGTCTTTCCCAGAGATATCCGGATGATATCCGAAAGAGCCTGCCGGAAGTTGATGCCGTGCTCGGGACCTCCCATTATCAGGATATCTCCGAAGTGGTCGGCAAGCTGTTCAGAAAAGATCCGATGGACTGGAATGCCTATATCGGAAGAGCGGGGAGCCTCTCGCATATGATGACGGATCGTGAGATCTCGACGCATCCCTATGCATGGCTGAAGATCGCGGAAGGCTGCTCGAACGGATGCGCATTCTGCGCGATCCCGGGCATCCGCGGCAAGTACCTCTCCAGGCCGATGGAAGATATCCTAAAAGAGGCAAAGGTCCTTGCGAAGAAGGGCTGCGGCGAGATCATCCTGGCGGCGCAGGATACGACCGGATACGGCCGGGATCTGTATGGTGAGAGAAAGCTCGCAGAGCTTCTGAATAAACTTAGTAGAATCAAGGGGATCCGCTCGATCCGCATCATGTACGCCTATATCGACGGGATCACGGATGAACTGATCCATGAGATGGCGACGAATAAGAAAGTCCTGCATTATCTTGATATTCCGGTGCAGCACGGAGATGACGAGATACTTAAGAAGATGAGAAGAAGGGATACGGCCGCTTCCATCACGAAAACGATCGAGAAACTCAGAAAGAAAATCCCGGACATCGCGATCCGCTCTACTGTTATGGTCGGTTTTCCTGGTGAGAAGAAGAAGAATTTCGAAAATCTCCTGAAGATGCTGAAGATCTGGCGTTTCCAGTGCCTCGGCTGCTTCATCTATTCTCCGGAAGAGGGGACGCTCGGCTATAAGATGCACCCGCGTGTCAGAAAAGACGTCTCGGAGCGCCGCTATAACCGCGTCATGGAACTTCAGCAGGAGATCTCGCTTTCTTATAATGAAGCGCGTGTCGGCACAATTGTGGACGTGACTATTGATTCTATTGCTGAAGATGGTATATTCTACTTGGGACGTTCTTTTTCTGAAGCACCGGAAGTTGACCCTGTGATCTATGTCGCTTCAACGACCAGACCGCTGGAGATCGGGGAGATTGTCCGGGTGAAGATCATGGAATGCACGCCTTATGAACTGACAGGAGTAACTGAAGATGAATCTGCCGAATAAACTATCCCTGACGAGAATCATTCTGGTTCCGTTTATTTTGCTGTTCATGCTTCCGATCCATATCGGTTCGTGGGCGCCGGCGGCCTGGAACGATTTCATCTCCGAATACGGCATGATCGTCGCCGCGGTGCTCTTCGTGATCGCCTCGATCACGGATCTCGTGGACGGAAAGATCGCGAGAAAATATAACCTGATCACCAATCTCGGTAAGTTCCTGGATTCGCTTGCAGATAAGATGCTCGTTATCTCCGTTCTGATCGCACTGGTCGACCTCAACCGAATCTCGGCGGTATGGGTGTGTATCATCGTGCTTCGTGAGTTCGCCGTGACCGGTATCCGTATGCTCGCGAGCGCGCAGGGTGTCGTCATGGCGGCGAAGATGATCGGTAAGATCAAGACCGTCACCCAGATGATCGCCATCATCTATCTGATGTTCGAATCACTTCTTATCAAGATCTTCCATGCGATCCTGACCTCGGCGGAGGTTTCCGATATCACATATTATGTCCAGATCGTCGGCAATATCCTCTTTATCGGATGTGTCATCATGACGATCATTTCGGGCATGGATTACGTCATGAATAACCTCAAGTACTTCAAAGAGAATAAATGATTGTTTGATTTTCAAAATATTTTCCTTTTTTATGCGAATTATGTATTGACAATTCGAAATCTTTCGATTACAAACATATATGAAGATTGCTAAAGAGCGATTTGACAGGAGGTTATTAATATGTCATCTGATTCTGTATTTGAGAAAGTAAAGGCGATTCTTGTGGATCAACTGAATATATCTGAAGATAGCGTACAGATGGATTCTCTCTTCGTAGATGATCTGAATGCGGATTCCCTCGATATGGTTGAGCTGGTTATGGCTATGGAGCAGGAATTCAACATCTCCATCCCGGACGAAGAAGCAGAGCGCATCAAGACAGTCGGCGATGCAGTTGAGTTCATCAAGAGCAAGGCGTAATCACTGATACGATCTCATAACAAAACAAAGGGAGCTGTTCCGATGAGGGGCAGCTTCTTTCTTTGTCCGACATTCGGATTTTTGATATACTGATACCATAGAAAATACGAACAGGGTACGAAGGATCATGGAACGGGCATACGGCGCACAACATGAAAAACTCGAACAGCAGATCTCCTATTCTTTCTCGGATAAGGAGTTCCTGCTTCTGGCGCTGACGCACTCGACCTATGCATATGAGCACAGAAAATACGGCATCGTATCCAACCAGCGCCTCGAATTCCTCGGTGATGCGATCCTCGACTTCATCGTCGGTGAAGAGATGTATAAGAGAAAACCCGCATGGGACGAGGGAAAGCTCTCGAAGCACCGCGCGCTGGTCGTGTGTGAGAAGACCCTCGCGAAGGTCGCCGGGCAGTTGTCTGTGGGACAGCTTCTCTTCCTCGGAAAAGGCGAAGAAGGAACGGGCGGGAGAACGAAGATCTCGACGCTCGCGGATACGATGGAATCACTCTTTGCCGCGATCTACCTCGACGGCGGTTTTGACGAGGCAAAGAAAGTCGTCCTGAGTCTGCTTTCACCCTATATCGATCAGGCGATTCATGGTGACCTGATCTTCGACTATAAGAGTAAACTCCTCGAGAAGGCCCAGATCCCGCAAAACCCGCATCAGGTTGCTTTTGAAGTGGTAAGGGAGGAAGGCCCCGTGCATGACCGGGTTTTCGAGGTGGCTGTGCTGATCGACGGAAACGAAGTCGTCCGCGCAGAAGGCCGGTCGAAGAAACAGGCCGAGCAGGAAGCCTCGCGTCTGGCGCTCGAGGCATGGAAATAGACCGGAATATCAGCACTTCCCGTGTCATAACAGAAATCGGAGCACCGTTCCTACTGTGACGGTGCTTTATATGTTATAATGTATCTTCAAGATTAAAAGGAAGAGACTGTCCATGCATCTTAAAAAACTGGAAATCCAAGGTTTTAAGTCATTCCCCGAGTACACGCTCATCGAGTTTGACAAGGGAATGACGGCGATCGTAGGTCCGAACGGAAGCGGTAAGAGCAACGTTACGGATGCGATCCGCTGGGTGCTGGGCGAACAGAGCGTCAAGACTCTCCGCGGCAGTAAGATGGAGGACGTCATCTTTAACGGGACACAGTCCCGCCGCGCCATGAATTTCGCCGAGGTCTCCATGACTCTGGATAACTCGGACGGGATCCTCCCGATCGAGTACTATGAAGTGCAGATCACACGAAGACTTTACCGTTCCGGAGAAAGTGAATACCAGATCAACCACGTCAACTGCAGAATGAAGGATATCCTGCAACTCTTCATGGATACGGGACTCGGTAAAGACGGGTACTCCATCATCGGCCAGGGCCGCGTCGACGATATCCTCTCGACCAAGTCCGAAGACCGCCGTAAGGTACTCGAAGAAGCGTCCGGTATCGTCAAGTTCAAGACGAGAAAAGAAGAATCCGAGAGAAAACTCAATGCCGCCGAGCAGAACCTCGTGCGCATCAATGATATCCTGACCGAGCTTTCGTCGCAGATCGGGCCGCTTTCCGAACAGGCGGAAAAAGCGAAGAAGTACCATGTGCTCTACGATGAGTGGAAAAAGGGCGATATCGCTCTGATCCTTAATATGATCGATAGGAACAAGGTCTTCCTCGACGCCAGTGCCGACGAGCGGCAGTCCCTCGCGGATGCGATCAAAGAGCAGGAGGATCTCGTGCTGAAGATCCGTTCGGAGAACCGGGAACTGACTGAGAAATCGGCCGCACTCGAGGAAGATATCGAAAATACCCGTCAGGAAAGATCGGACCTCACGGAGAAGATCCATGAGATCAACAGCCAGATGCTCCTTCTGAAGGAAAGATTTGAACAGCTGAAACTGCGCATCAAGGCGGCAGAGGGCTCGGACGAAGAGCATGCTTCGGAGATCGCGAGACTGGACGAAGAGATCAGATCGGCCAGGGAACAGATGGGTAAGTTCGAACTGGAGAAGAAGAATCTCACCGGCGAACAGGAAGTGACGGAGAAGGCCTATCAGGCCCTCATGGAGAAGCTCTCGTCCACGCAGGCCAAGCAGTCCGAGCTCAGAAAAAAGATCGATACACTCACCGAAGAGATCTATGAAGCCAGAGAAACCGTTTCCCAGCTGTCCGGGGACATGATGGTCAAGGAAGCCCGTATCAAGTCGCTCTCCGAGGATCGTATGCTCATGATCTCCGAACGCGATGAGGCCGCCAAGAGAAGAACGGCCGCAGATGAGGAACTGAAGAAGACGCTCACTGAGACTGCGGAACTGGCCTCGGCCGTTTCGGACAAGCAGAGCGAGATGGCGGAGATGAGAAAGAAAGAAAACGATGCCGCCGCCGAGCTCGAGAAGAAACAGCGCCTCCTGTCGAATACGGACTTCACCATCAAGACCCTCGAGGATCTCGAGAAGAGCCGTGAGGGCTACCAGGAATCGGTCAGAAGACTTCTGGCGAGCACGGATAAAGATCCGCGCCTGTCCGATAAAGTGATCGGTATCCTCGGTGAACTTATCAAGGTCGATAAGGAATACGAGACGGCAATCGAGATCGCGCTCGGAAATGCCGTCCATAACGTAGTCACCCAGAACGACAGGGATGCGTCGCTTCTGATCGAACACTTAAAAGAGAATAAACTCGGCCGTGTCACTTTCCTGCCGATCGACTCGATCCGTCCGAGGATCCTCGAGGACAACCTCCTTCGTGAGGCGAAGCGCTCGAGAGGATATATCGGTCTGGCGTCCGAGCTAGTAGACACGAGATCTGAACTTCGGGATATCGTTGAGAATCTCCTCGGTCGCATCGTCGTAGTCGATACTCTCGATAACGGCATCGCGATGGCGAAGGCTGCCCGATACGCTTATCGTGTCGTTTCCCTGGCCGGATACGTCGTCAACCCCGGCGGATCCCTCACGGGTGGCAGCATCAACCGCAAAGGCGCCGGTCTTCTCGGACGTACCCGCGAGCTCGAGGATATCCGCAAGAAACGTGGCATGCTCGTACGTGAGATCGCGAAGATGGAAGCCGAGAAACAGGACTTCGAACTCGAGATCAAGGACGTAGCCCGTGAACAGCTCGCCCTCGAGGAGAAACTGCAAAGTATGTCCCTCAGCAAGATCCGCGTGGAAAGCGCTTTTGAAACGGCGGATGAGGACTATAAGAAAGCGCTCGAACGTATCTCTTCCGTGGAAAAAGAACTCGAGACCATCTCCGCGGCGAAACTCAGCTCGACCTCGGATCTCGAAGAGGCCAAGCAGGTCATCACAGAGCGGGAAGAGGAGATCGCCGAACTGAAGGAAAAAGTCGAGTCCTCGTCCGATACCGTCGAGCAGGATCAGCTCGATCTCGAGAAGATGCGCGCGGACATCAGCGACCTGCGAGTCCGGATCGAAACGATCAACGGCTCGGTCTCCGCGCTCACGGAAAAGATCCGCATGTTCGAAAATGAGAAACAGAAGACGGCCGAAGATATCGAGAAACTCAAGCAGGAGTGCGAACAGGCGAAGAAGGACTGCGAAAGCATAAAGAAAGACTTCGAGGAGCAGGGCGCCATGAAGGATGCCATGAAGATCGAAGACGAGAAATACGAGCAGAAGATCCGGGCCGCTCTTCAGGAAAAAGAAGAAATCGAGGGAAGACTTAACGACTTCATCGATAATGTCACGGCCGCGACGCAGAAACTCAGTAAACTCCAGCAGGAGCAGACCAAGCTCGAGAGTAAACTCGAAAGATACGAAGTAGAGGTCGACGATGCCAAGAACCGCCTGTGGGAGAACCACGAGCTTACGTATGACAACGCTTCGGAGTACAGGATCGAGATCGAGAGCCTCACGGCCCTGCAGAAGCGCGTCAACGAACTGCGCACACAGCTCAAGGAGATCGGACCGGTCAATATTGACGCGATCGATGAGTATAAGAAACAGAGCGAGCGCTATGAATTTATGTGCTCTCAGCGCGACGACATCGAGAAGGCCAAGGCCGATCTTCTGAAGGTCATCGAGGACCTCATCGCCGAGATGAAGACACAGTTTATGGCGCATTTCACGCAGATCAACGAAAACTTCAAGACCGTATTTGCCGACCTCTTCAATGGCGGTACGGCAGAGATCCTCCTCGAGAACGAGGAAGATGTCCTCAACTGCGGCATCGAGATCAAGGCCCAGCCACCGGGAAAGAAGTTGCAGAGCCTGTCGCTTCTTTCGGGTGGTGAGCGGTGCCTGACGGCGATCGCGCTTCTGTTCGCGATCTTGCAGCTCCGTCCGTCGCCGTTCTGCGTGCTTGACGAGGTCGAGGCGGCGCTTGATGATGCAAACGTCAACCGTTTCACGGACTTCGTACGCCGTTACTGCGCGAAGTCCCAGTTCATCCTCGTTACCCACAGAAAGGGCACGATGGAGGCCTGTGACCGGATGTACGGTGTCACGATGCAGGAGAGAGGTATCTCGAAGATCCTGTCGATGCGCCTGAGCGAGACATGATACAATAGAGGAAAGAAACAAGGAGTCATGGACTATGGGATTGATAGATGCATTTAAGAGAGGCCTGGCCAAGACCAGAAACTTCGTATCGGAGGGAATCACGAAGATCTCCGCTTCGATGGGACATTTCGATGAGGATATGCTCGATGATCTCGAGGCGCTCCTCGTACAGGCCGACTGTGGCGTAGGCGCGAGCCTGGCGATCATGGACGAAGTAAGAGATTCCATCAAGAAGACCGGCGATGACAGCAAGGAAGCAGTCATGCATGTTGTCAGCAGTAAGATGCTCGAGATCCTTGGTGAGAAGAAGACGCTCGAGATCGAGGACAATAATCTCAACATTATCCTGATGGTGGGCGTCAACGGCACAGGCAAAACCACTACGGCAGGCAAGCTCTGTCTGCGTTATAAGAAGATGGGCAAGAAGGTCATGCTCGCGGCGGCGGATACTTTCCGCGCGGCGGCGATCGAGCAGCTGGCGGCCTGGGGCGATATGACGGATACACACGTGATCTCCCATGAAGAGGGCTCCGATCCGGCGGCGGTCTGCTACGATGCCGTGCACTCTGCGATCGCGAAGCGTGCGGATGTCCTGATCATCGACACGGCCGGAAGACTCCATAACAAGCAGAACCTCATGGATGAGCTCAGTAAGATCTGCCGCGTCATCGAGAGAGAAGCGCCGTCGGCAAATACGCAGGCACTTCTTATCATCGATGCGACGACCGGTCAGAATGCCGTCATCCAGGCTGAGGTCTTCAGCAAGGCTGTTAAGATCTCCGGTATCGGTATTACCAAGCTCGACGGAAGTGCCAAGGGCGGTGTGGCTATTGCCGTTGCTTACTCGACAAAAGCACCGATCTTCCTCGCGGGACTCGGCGAAAGCGTAGAAGACCTCGTGGACTTTGATCCGGAAGTATTCGTAAAGTCGCTGCTTCCGTAAGCGAAAGGCATTCTTTAAAAGGGATATATCGTTTGCGACTCAGACAGTTTGCTCGCGCAAAACTCGTCGCTCACGATATATCCCTTTTCTTTTGCCTTTCGCTAATTGTAAGTGTGCTTTCCTGATGGAGGCACGTCGAAAACTTTTTTCATCTCCGCGAAACTATATCCGCTTTCGGAATGCAGACGAATCACCTGATGTTCTCGTCGCTTGCGATATATCGGTTGTTGCGATTCTGAGAAAAGCAAGTATAATAGAAATAGGAAGCAGTCAGTTCTGTTTCCCCTAGATTATACTTTTAAAAGTAAACCGCAAGGGTCAGAATCTGCGGTTTACTTCTTTTTTACTTGCTTTGATTGCATTTGAGTGATGATTCTATGATTTGGTCTATGTTTCAAAGAAAATGTAGACCAAAACATAGAACTGGAAAATGTTCTATGATTCAGTCTATGTTTCGAAGAGAACATAGACCAAATCATAGATCTGCAAAGGGTCACACGGCGCTGTTATACTACGCCTAACAGATTAAGACAGCCTTTTCAAGCCTGTCTTAACTTCTTTCTGGTCGATGCTTTGTCAAAGGGGATGAGGGTATGAGGCGTACTGGTAAGAGTAATCTCGTTGCTTGTTTTCTGATCGTTTGTATGATTCTTTCGGCTTGCTCCGGAAAAGAGAAGTCGACGAATCCGTCAGTTTCTTTATCTGTGAGCCCCGAGTCGGCTTCAGTAAGTAATGGAGAAAATGAAACTATTCCCGGTGACTCTGCGTCAGAATCATCTGTGATAGCGACTTCGTCTGCGTCCTCATCTGCTACTACGACTGTTACAGCCTCAGAGTCAGAGACATCTGTGAGCGATGCAACAAATACGTCTGAAACGTCTCAATCTGAGAAGACCACTTCATCGAACTCGACGACAACCACCACAACAGGATCGACATCACAAGCGAAGACAACGCAGCAGGATTCCCAAGAAGAAACACCGGGAAATAGTACCACGACGACAAAACCCGCCAGTGAAACTCCAGTCTCGTCAGAAACACCACAAACTAACGAAACAAGTCAACAGGACACCACACCAAGCTCATCATCAGAAGACACAACCACACCCGAGCCGACAGAGACTACTCCGGCTCCGACTACTCCGGAACCTACAACTGAATACTGCATTGACTTTACTGGTAAGACAAACTACAACCACTGCTACATCAATAGTACCGAAGGTGTTGTTGGTATGGTAAAGGCTGGAACTAAGGTAACTGTAAAGATTCAGATTAAGGACGAGTATAAGGACAAGTACAACTGTTATCTCGCAGTAAACGGAGAAACTTCCTATACTTTCACAGTTAACAGCGACATGACTTTTAAGATCGTAACTGAAGAAATTCAGGCACCGACTCAGCCGGCAGAACCTGATTACAGAACAGGTACAGTTAAGGTTACTTATGATACAAATGCTGAACCTGGAGTTTGGAAAGTTAAGGAATTTTACAACATTCCGGTATGCTGTTCCAGCGGTCCGAATTCTGATCCGAGAGCCTATCAGGTTATCGAAAGTGCAAAGTTTGAGAACGAAGTTCTTGCTTTCCTTAGAGGAGAAGGATACATTGGTTATAACGCAGCATGTATTGCTCTTGATTAACTGAGTTTAAGTTGTCAAAGTGCATATTCGGTTGTTGATTTTTTGCTTTCTATCGCAAAGTAGAATAAATGATTTATCTCAGGCTATGTGACAGGTTGGGAAAGAAAGAGTTTCGAAGTGCCTCCGCAGGGCGAAGCACGAGGACAGCACGAGAAAACTTTCTTTCCCAATTGGCTACGATATCAAGAGATATTCTTTTCTTCCCCAACTGACAAGGAAAACTACTTGACACCTCCCGATATCTTTGTTATTCTACCTTAGCGTGTGAGGGAGGGGACTTCTATGGACAGCGTTAAGGTTTGTTTGTTGCTTGATTTCTATGGGCAGCTTCTGACAGAGCGTACCAGAGATATCCTCGAGCTTCGTTTCCAGGAGGATATGTCCTTAGCGGAGATCGCGGAGGACCTTTCGATCAGCAGGCAGGCGGCGCACGATGCGATCCATCGCGGTGTCTCGTCGCTTACCGAATACGAAGAGAAGCTCAAGCTCGTGGAGCGTTTCACACAGCAGAAGAAAACGATCAACAGTGCTTTTACGGCATTGGAGGAACATAATGAGGAACGGGCAAAAGAACTGCTCGCGACTCTGGTAGAGGAATTGTAATGTTTGAGAGTTTGTCGCAAAAACTTCAGAATATCACCGCGAAGATGCGCGGAAGCGCTCGTGTAACGGAAGCGGACATCAAGGCCATGATGAAGGAGATCCGTATGGCGCTCCTCGAGGCGGATGTCAACTATTCCGTTGTAAAGGAATTTGTCGCGGATATGTCCGAGAAGTGTAAGGGCGCGGATGTCATGAAGAGCCTGACACCGGGGCAGCAGATCGTCAAGATCGTGCACGAGTCTCTGGTCGAACTTCTCGGCCAGACCAGTAGTAAGCTGGCAGTCTCGCCTTCGGGCTTTACGGTGATCATGCTGTATGGTCTTCAGGGCGCAGGTAAAACGACGACCGCGGCAAAGCTCGCGAATATCCTGAAGAAGAACGGCAAGCGTCCGCTTCTCCTGTCACTCGACGTACACCGTCCGGCGGCGGCGAAGCAGCTCGAAGTGCTGGCGCAGAAGATCGATGTGCCGTGCTTCATCATGCCGGAAGAGAAGGATCCGATCGTGATCGCAAAGGCCGGTATCGATCGTGCGAAGTATCTCCTCTGCGATACGCTTCTCGTCGATACCGCAGGCCGTATGACCGTAGATGACGAGATGATGGACGAGCTCATCAAGATCGGTGAATTCGTCAAGCCTCATGAGAAGCTCCTCGTTGTCGATGCCATGATCGGTCAGGAAGCCGTGGCGGTCGCCCAGAGCTTCGAAGAGCGGATCGGTCTGGATGGTTTCATAATGACCAAGCTCGATGGTGATGCCAGAGGCGGTGCGGCGCTGTCGATCCGTAAGATGACAGGTAAGCCGATCAAGTACATCTGCGTAGGTGAAAAGATCGAGAATATCGAAGAGTTCTATCCGAACCGTATGGCGGACCGTATCCTCGGCATGGGAGACGTGCTCTCTCTTATTGAAAAAGCACAGCAGACCATCGATGAGGAAGAAGCGGCGAAGTCCGTGGAGAGGATGCTCAGTAATACCTTTAACATGGATGACCTGCTGTCTCAGTTCGAGCAGATCAAGAAGATGGGCTCCATGAAGGACGTGCTTGGCATGATCCCGGGTGCGGCCGGTAAGATCAAGGAAGAAGATATCGACGATAAGCTGATCGATACGAATATGGCGATCATCCGCTCCATGACGAAGAAGGAGCGCCGTGTGCCGAATATCCTGAATGCGAGCCGCAGAAAGAGGATCGCGGCCGGTTCGGGTACGACGGTACAGCAGGTCAACCAGCTGATCCGCCAGTATGAGCAGACTTCGGAGATGATGAAGAAGTTCTCTAAGATGACGAAGGGCAAGAAGGGCTTCGGTAAGGGAATGCCCGGCCTGGGAGGATTCGGAAAAGGAATGCCCGGCGGCCTGGGCGGCTTCGGCGGGAAAGGAAAGTTTCCTTTCTAAATAACGGATGCGGTGAAAGACCGCAGAATATACAAGATGTTCACGCGAAACTTCTGAGCCCATGTGCTTTTCCCGAAAAAGCAGAGGGATAGCGGGGGCCCAACGCGAGAATATAAAAGAAAAAACATAAAAGATATTGCTAGGAGGAAAGAAAAATGGCAGTAAAGATTCGTTTGAGAAGAATGGGTGCGAAGAAGGCTCCGTATTATCGTGTAGTTGTGGCTGATGGCCGCTATCCGCGTGACGGACGTTTCATCGAGGAGATCGGAACCTATAATCCGCTTACAGATCCGGCTGAGATCAAGATCGACAACGAGGCTGCGAAGAAGTGGATCGCTAACGGCGCACAGCCGACCGATACCGTTCGTGCTCTTCTGAAGAAGTCCGGCGCGATCGAGAAGTAATTCTCTCTAAGAAGTCTGGTGAAGACGAAGTTAATCTTCGAATACTAATAGGAGGCAAGCAGCACACCTACTTCTATCTACATGCTGCGTAATTGTAGAAATGGAACTGTTAACTACAATGGCCAAGTCTCTGGTCAACCATCCTGAGGATGTATCCGTAAAGAAGTCTGAAAGAGGCAATACCGTCGTACTCGAGCTGTCCGTGAATCCGGAAGACATGGGTAAGGTCATCGGTAAGGCCGGCCGTCGCGCTCAGGCGATCCGCTCCATCATGAAGGCGAAGTACCTCCGTGAGGGCAAGCGCGTCATCGTTGATATCGTCGAATGAAGGACTACCTGATCATCGGAAAAATCGGCGGTGCACATGGTGTTCGTGGAGAGGTGAAGATTCAGCCTCTCACGGACGATGTGCGCCGTTTTTCTTCGCTTAAGGAGTGTCTGATCCTCGATGAGAAAGAGAACCTGAAGGCGCGAAAGACCGTGAAGAACGTGCGTTTCGATGAGACTCGTACACTGGTGCATTTCGAGGGGATCGATGACAGAGATGAGGTCAGTAAGCTCACGGGCTTTTATCTCGGTGTCTCCCGTGAAGATGCCGTGAAGCTTCCGGAAGGGAGATACTTCATCGCAGACCTGATCGGTCTGAAAGTGGTGGATGACGTTCACGGTGATCTCGGGAAGATCAAGGACATCATCAATACAGGCGCTAGCGACATCATCATCGTCGCGCGAAAAGGAAAGAATGAGCTTCTGATCCCGTATCTCAATTCCATCGTGACGGATGTCGATATCCATGGCGGCGCCATGAAGGTCGTGCTTCCGGACGGACTTTATGAGATCTACGAGTGAGGCCCGCTTATGAAGTTCTCGGTATTGACGTTATTTCCTGAACAGGTGAAGCGTTTCCTCGGCGAGAGTATCCTCGGCCGCGCGGAAGAAAAGGGCATCCTTGAGATCGATGCGGTCGATATCCGGGATTTCTCCGGAAACCATTACGGTAAAGTGGATGATACGCTCTTTGGCGGCGGGACCGGCATGCTGATGCAGTGTGAGCCGGTATATCAGGCCTATCTGTCGGTGTGCAGTGGTGATGATACGAAAAAACCACACTGTATCTTCATGAGCCCGAAGGGAGCGGTACTTACGCAGGAGAAGGCGAGAGAGCTTTCGAAGTACGAGCATCTCGTGATCCTGTGCGGGCATTACGAAGGCATCGACCAGAGAGTGCTCGATGAGATCGTGGATGAGGATATCTCCATTGGCGACTATGTGCTTACGGGCGGGGAAGTCGCGGCCTGTGTCGTGATCGACTGTATCTCCCGCATGGTCGACGGCGTGCTTCCGAATTCGGAGGCCTACGAGGAAGAATCCCATATGCAGGGCTATCTCGAGGCGCCTCAGTATACGAAGCCGAATATCTGGCACGACAAGGCTGTCCCGGAAGTGATGCTCTCCGGAAATCATGCGAAAATCAAGGAATGGAAGCGTCTCCACGGACTCTATGACACTTGGAAGAGAAGACCGGATATGCTCGAGAAACTGGATATCTCCGCGGAAGACTGGCAGAAGATCCTTCAGATCGAGAGGGAAGAATCGGAAAAAAGAAAACAGGTGCCACCTGTTGATGAATAGGATGGACGGAAATAAGGCAGCATTTGAGGTGACAGAATCATGAGAATCGAAGTCGAGAATGATCAGATCCGCGCGCGAAAGAAGCAGGAGTACGAAGAGCTGGTCGCCGAGATGGATCAGAAAGGCATGGAAGCGAGACTCGAGAAGATCAGTATCGTGACGGCCAATGTTTTCGGAGTGCTCGTATTCTTTATCGTGGGTGCGATTTCTTTTGCGCTCTTCTATCTTATACATGGGCGGGAAGCTCTGGGCAATTATATGGGCGTGGAAGGATCCGCGAAGCTCCTGCTGTTCGTCGTAGTGTATGCGGTGACGATATTCGTGCATGAGTTCATACATGGGTTCTTCTGGCATTTTCCGTGCGAAGGGAAATGGAAGAGTATCGACTTCGGTTTTAATCCGAAGTGTATCACGCCTTACTGCCACTGCCGCGAGGCCCTGAACCTGAAGCAGTATCTCTGGGGCGCTCTCGCTCCGACGGTATTTCTCGGCATCGTCCCGATCATCGTAGGTCTCGTGATCGCCGATGCTTTTGTGCTCCTGATCGGCGTCGTCGGTGTGGTCGGCGGCTGCGGGGACCTGATGGTCATCTGGACGCTGAGAAAGCACAAGGATTGCATGCTTTTCGATCACCCGTATGAGGTCGGATACGCCTATTTCGTAAAGAAAAACGCGGATTGAAAACGAAAAAGTCAGTAAAACAAGTGCTTCTAGCGAAGAAATATAAGAAAACCGCAGAAAATGCTTGCATATGAAAATCCGTTATGGTATCATTTAACGGCTAAAAGGGATGGTCCGCTGCGTGATCCCGCATGAACATCTATCGGAAGAGGAGGAAACTGATATGGATTTAGTAAAAGCAGTCGAGCAGGACAACCTGCGCAATAGCTATCCTGAGGTCGAAATCGGTGATCTTGTTAAGGCTCACCTGAAGATCAAGGAAGGCTCCAGAGAGCGTATCCAGGTATTTGAAGGCTATGTGATTGCACGTAAGGGCGGCGGTCTTTCTGAGACCATGACTATTCGCCGTCTCTCCTATGGAGTAGGTGTTGAGCGTGTTTTACCCGTTCATTCTCCTAACATTGATAAGATTGAGATCGTCCGTAAGGGCCGTGTAAGAAGAGCGAAGCTGTATTACCTGCGTGGTCGCGTCGGTAAGGCGGCAAGAATTACTGAGAAGCTTTCTTCGAAGAAGTAATTCCGGTTTCAAATTACGACAAACATGCAAAAGAACTGTTCCCGTGTGGAGCAGTTCTTTTTGCATTTGGAGGGGGTTATGAAAAAGAGGGGGTGTGCAATATCAGGTGAAGTAGATGGTAAACATCTCTTCAAAGTCGCCGCGAAGATTCCAGAAGTAGAAGAATTCTTCCGGCGTGACCTCTGTATAGGCGAAGTAGGCGACGTAGTCACGTATGGCCGATACAAATGCATCAGGGCCGAGCTCCCGGTAGATGTGGTAGATCATGGCGGCGGACTTATAGGAAACCTCGATGTATTCCTGCGGGTGACTCCTGTTAATGTCGTAGAGGGAACTGTTGAGGTTCATGTTGAAGCAGGACTCCGATCCGCCGAAGTATGCGTCGTAGATGCCCTGGTCCTCGTTGCTGAGTTCCTGAAGGAGTGTGTACTCGCCCTGATTCTCGTTATAGCAGTCGCAGTAGAGGGCTTCCATGAAACGGCACATGCCCTCGTCGATCCAGGCGTGGCGGATCTGGTCGTTGCCGACGATCCCGTAGAACCACTGATGGGCGATGCCGTTGGCGACCGCGCGGGTGATGGGGTTGATCGCCGGATTCTGGTACTGAAAACCGGACTCGATCCGGGAATCGGTGTTGATGGTGATCAGTCCCGGATACTCCATGCCGCCGACGCCGACCGTATCATTGGAAAGGACCAGTGTCAGGGTATCGTACGGGTATTCTCCGAGAAGGGAATCATAGAGGTCGAGAGATTTCTTCGCGGTGTCCATGACGAGCTCGGCCGCGTGCGGGCACTTCTTCGGGTAATAGACAAAGAGCGCGATATCGCCGTATTCTTCGCAGAGAATATTCATCTCGGAGGACACGACCATGGCGAAATCACGGACATCTTCGGCTACATACACGTCGTTGATCTTTGTGCCGGTCGAGGCAACCTTGTACCCATCCGGTACGTCGATCGAAACACGGTAATCGGAGATCTCGCTGTAGAAGGCATCTCCCAGTTCGATATACGGCTGCGAGAGCCAATGGCCGTTTTCGTAAAGTGAAGGGGTCAGGATCGCGTGCCCCAGATTAAAAGTGTTGCCGGTCGTTCCGAGACGATATGCGCCGTCCGGGAAGATAATGGTGTATTTGAGCTCGATATGTATGGTTCCGTCTACTTCCAGAGTGGAAGGAAGCTTGAGAGCATAGACCGTATCGTTGACTTTCGAAAATGTGGCGGAAGCGCCGTCGGCATTCGTGTAGCCGATACGGATGTCGCCGCCGTCATCGTAATAACCGTCGGAGACGACGTTGAAGTAGATCTCGCTTTGGGCGGAGCCGGTGTTGTTTACATATGTCAGTTCCTCAAGGACCTCGAGGGATCTCGTGATATAGTCGAGCTTCATGGACACGTCGTACTGGTTTTTCTGCCGTGTCGTGTGGTTGCTGAGGTCGCCGTCCCAGAGTCCGACGGTCGGGTCATAGGAGGCTTCGGACGGGATCGCGGCCGCCTTCAGGATCTGTGTATCGGTCGCCGAGGCATCCTTGCAGCTTACTTTATATGCTTTCTTCTGACAGGCGGTCGTGGAGAGCACGGCCGATGCGAGTAGAAATGTGAGGATTCTCTTTTTCATAAGTGCTCCTTTTTGACTTTCTGATACTATTTTACGGTTTTGCCTTCGCGACTTTCCTTTCTAAACCGTCATCTGACAGAATTGTCACTTTCTGTTCGGCGTTGTTCTGTGGCGGCAGGCCCGATATGCTATAATGAATCCATTATTTGAGAAGATATAAGGAGCGCGAAGATGGCAGAGCCGAAGGGTAATATCAACTGGTTTCCCGGTCATATGCGAAAAGCACTGAACGAGGTGTCGGATAAGCTGAAATACGTGGACATCGTCTTCGAGACGGTCGATGCGCGTATCCCGATCTCGAGCAGAAATCCCGAGCTCGATACTCTTGTGGCGAGTAAGCCGCGTATCGTTGTTCTGAACAAGGCGGATCTGGCGGATGAGAAAGTGACAGCCGAGTGGCTCGCGTACTATAAAGAAAAGGGAATCGCCGCAATCGCGATCGATGCGTCTCATAAGAAGGGGCTGGATAAGCTTCGCAGTATGGCGGTCGAGATGTGTAAGGAGATCCTTGCAAAGGCTGAGGCGAAGGGACGTGTGGGCCGTCCTGTCCGCGCGATGGTCGTCGGTGTGCCAAATTCCGGAAAGTCCACGCTCATTAATGGCCTCTGTAACCGTAAGATCGCCGTAACAGGGGACATGCCCGGCGTGACACGTGACTTTAAGTGGGCCAGATCCGACGGGCAGCTCGAACTGATGGATATGCCGGGTGTCCTGTGGCCACGTCTCGGTACGCCGCGAAATCAGCTCGTACTCGCACTGACCGGAGCCGTGAAGGTGGAAGTGGTCGACGTCGTAGACGTCGCATTTTCCGGCATGAAACTTATCGAGAAACTCTATCCGGATGATTTCTATGCGCGCTACAAACTGGCGCCGGAAGGCTCCGAGGACTATATCGAAGATGACTACGAGCGTTTCGAGGAGGCAGCCCGGCATATGGGCTGTATCCTCTCGGGCGGACGCATCAACGACGAGCGCTTCGCGAAACTCCTGCTGGATGATTTCAGAAGCATCCGCATCGCCAGGATCTCGCTGGAGACGCCGTCGTAGCCGGAGTAATTCCGGAATCGGAGTAATTCCGGAAACGGCATGACGGTCGGGAATGGATGTGTGTGGGAACATGGAATGGGTGAGGTGAAGCATCATGACTTCGGAAGAAAAGAGATTAGAAAAAGAACAAAAACAGAGAGCAAAAGAGCAGAAACTGCGAGAGAAAGAACTGCTGCGGGAAGAAAAGGAGCAGGAACTGATCGATAAATACGAGGAGATGTCCGCGTATGAGAAGGAGTGCTTCGCGGAGGGGAAACACCTCGTCTGCGGGATCGATGAAGCGGGAAGAGGCCCGTTGGCCGGTCCTGTCGTGGCGGCTGCCTGTATCCTCGATCCGGAAAAGCCGATCTACGGACTTGATGACTCGAAGAAACTAACGGCCAGGAAGAGAGAGCAGCTCTACGATGAGATCGTGGCAAAAGCGAAGTGCTTCTGCATCGTTCGTGTCGAACCGAATGAGATCGACGAGGTCAATATCCTCAATGCGACGAAGAATGCTATGCGTGCCTGTGTCGAGCGTATGGCGATAAGACCGGATATCCTTCTGATCGATGCGGTGAATCTGACGGGCACGGGCATCGAGGTCAAGCCGATCATCAAGGGCGATGCGAAGTCCAATTCCATCGCTGCGGCCTCGATACTCGCGAAGGTCAGCAGGGACCGGATCATGGACGAATACGATAAGGAATATCCCGGGTACGGTTTTGCCAAGCACAAGGGCTACGGCACGGCAGCGCACTATGCGGCGATTAGAGAACTGGGGAAATCTCCGATACATCGGGAGTCGTTTCTGAAGAAGATGCACTGATTGTTTGAAAAACATGTTTTCTCGCTGGTCCTCGACATTCAGTCTGCGAGTCGTCGGAATTCATTTTCTCGCTGGTCCTCGACATTCAGTCTGCGAGTCGTCGGAATTCATTTTCTCGCTGGTCCTCGCCGCTTCGCGTCTGCGGAATCGCTCGAAAATGTATTCTGACGCTTCGTAGAACTACATTTCTGGGTAACTATGAGAAAACATCTATATAAAAGGTTATGTCACACTTAAGTGTTGATATTGATGATTCATCGTCGCACGACCCAGTCTCCAAACGCTCTCCTTTCGAGGCAAAAGGAGACCCAAAGGAGACTGGAGCTAAGATCAACACTAAGAGCGGACAGAGCTTTTAAAATATGTAATGGGAAGGGATTTCGATGACAAGAAACCAAGATATCGGTAAGAAGTCAGAAGAGTATGTCGCTAATTATTTGGCGACGCGCGGGTGCAGGATCCTGGCGCGGAATTATGCGGTGCATAATGTCGGGGAGATCGATATCATCTGTGAGTTTAAGGGGAAGGTACTGGTCATCGAGGTGAAGTCCAGAGATTACCGTGAGCGCTACGGCACGCCGGAAGAGGCGGTCACGAAGAGTAAGCAGAACAAGATCATGCAGACGACAGTGCTCTACTGTAAGGAGAATAAGATCCCGCTCGAACGTGTATCTTACTTTGTGGCCGGCGTTACGCACGATGCGTCCGGAAATGTCATGGATGTGCAGTTTACACCGTTTTTTGACTGAATGGCCATACTCTGTTCATAAATCATCGATAGCATAAATTTAGATGATGATTCTGATGCGCTGAAATGACGGCGTTTACTGATATGAAATGAGGTATGACTTATGAAGAAACAGAGAATCGGGCTGGCGGCGCTGCTTGTTTCTATGGCCATGCTGTTTACCGGATGCCCGGAGACGATGGCGCCGTCGGACAGTAATAATGTCAAAGCGGCGGTGGCGACGACTTCGATCATTGAAGTGAAAAAGAAAGCGGAGCCATCTGTGGAGACCTCGGAAAAGAAGTCTTTGATCCCGGAAAATGAGATGTCAGATGCGACGGAGCCGGAAGAGACTACTGTGGAGGAGACCGAGGCTTCTGAAGCGCCCACTGAGACGACGGCAGAAACGACCAGAGAAACTACACGGGAAACCACCGTAGAGACAACAATAGAAACCACGACAGAGCAGACGACGCTTCCGGATCCCGAACCTTCGGAGGAACCTGAGACAACGCCGGAACCGGTCTATGAAGAGCCTGCTGAAGATACAACGGCTGCGGAGCCTGAAACTGATCCGGAACCTGAGGTCGTGGTCGTTCCGGCGGTAGTCGAAGAGGAGCCGGCCACAGAGCCGGAAAGCACGGAGACGCCGAGCTCCGGCGGAGGTGGCGGATCCGGTTCGTATTCGGGCAGCGATTATTGGTATGATTATGCTTATGTTGCCAATTCGAATACGAGGAAATTTCATCGGGCGGGTTGTTCCTCTATCGGACAGATGAAAGATTCTCATAAAGTAGGGTATGATAGTGCACAGGAGGCCATAGATGACGGTTATTCGCCTTGTAAGAGGTGTCATCCGGAAAATGATATTTGATGAGATCTAAAATCAAAAAAGTACTTCTCATATTTGTAAGCGTGTCACTGCTTGCTTCCTTCGGATGTGATTCGAAGACGACGGGCGGTGATTCGTCTGTTGTTGAGAGCATATCGCAGATGAGCGAGTCTTCGCCGATTTCTGAAGATGTTTCTTCGTCGGAAGAACAAGGTTCATCTGAAGTTTCGGTTTCAACGGAAGATAGCGTTTTGACGGAAACGGAGGATACCTCTTTGCCTGAAGAGTCTTCATCTGACCTTCCGGGCGATCCTTCATCTGAATCAATAGATCCTTCTTCTGAAACTTCGGAATCTTCGTCTGAACCTGTTGATGAATTCTCTTCCGCGGCTATTCCGGAAGATGCGAACTTTGTCGTGCATTTTATCGATGTGGGGCAGGGGGATGCGGCTCTGATTGTCTGCGACGGGGAGGCCATGATGATCGATGGCGGGTCTTCCGATAAGTCAGAGCTCATCTATTCTTATCTGAAAAAGAACGATATCACGAATCTTAAGTATATAGTGGCAACGCATCCGGATGACGACCATATCGGCGGGCTTTCCGGCGCACTGAACTTTGCCACTGTTGAACGGGCCTTCTGTTCGGTGAAAGAATACGAAGGATGGGCATTCGAGAATTTCCTGAAATATCTGACAAAGCAGAACGTCACGATCGAGATCCCTTCTGCAGGAATGACTCTGTCGCTTGGAAGTGCCGAAATCACTGTCCTGGCGCCGATCGACACGCTCGAGGAGGTCAACAATAACTCGATCGTGCTCCGCATCGTGTATGGCAGTACGTCATTCCTGTTTACGGGCGATGCGGAGTTTTCCAAGGAAAGCGTGATCCTTAATTCGGGGCAGGATATCCGAAGTGACGTCCTGAAGGTCGGGCATCACGGCAGCGAGTATTCCAGTTCAGCGACTTTCCTTAAGGAAGTTTCGCCTTCTGTGGCCATCATCTCCTGCGGTGCGAACAATGACTATGGTTTTCCGAAACAGCGCGTCCTCGATTCTCTGAAGAAGTTGGAGGTGCATCTTTTCCGTACCGATCTTTGTGGAGATATCCTGATTTATAGTGACGGGGAGACGCTCTATATTTCTCCGGAAAAAGCACTGTCCGACGATCCTTTCGTGGCTCCGCCGCCTCAGGAGATCGATCCGGCGACGATCCCGGACTGCGACTTCGTCGTTAACAAGAGCAGCAGGAAGTTCCATCTCCCGACATGCGAGGCCGTTGCCAAGATGAGCGAGAAGAACAAGTGGTGCTATAACGGCGACCGCGACACCCTCATCGAGGAAGGTTACGAACCCTGCCAGATGTGCAATCCCTGATTATTATCACAAGAAAGCTTCTTTTCTTATCGCCAACCGAAGGATCAGCACGGGAATTGCACTATCCTCGTTAAAATGCCATGCAGAAACACCCGTATGAGGGTTCTTTTGTATATTTCATCGAATTTGTGATATTGCTTTGCAAGTTGCTTGCCAAAATCTTTCAAATATACCATAATGTATAAGGTTTATTCTCTATATAGATTTTGCAAAATGCAAGACGAGAAAAACAAAGTTTCTTTTCGAGTGCTTTTGAAGCAGAAAAACGGATACAAATGGCAAGGAGGCCGATGGCATGAAGACTTATCTTGAACTGAGTAAAGCGGAGTTGAAGGATACACTCAGTATCCTGGAGTTGCGGTACAACGATCTGAAATCCCGTAATCTGGCTCTGGATATGACGCGTGGTAAGCCGAGCCCGGACCAGCTCGATCTGGCGAACGGGATGCCGGGGCTTCTGGATCCTGATAATCTGAAGGCTGAGGACGGTTCTGATGTGCGTAATTACGGCGTGCCGTTTGGTCTCAAGGAGAGCCGCGCGCTCTTCGGCGAGATCCTCGGGATCGATCCGGCGCTGGTGACTGTCGGCAACAACTCGAGCCTGCAGCTCATGTACGATACACTTTCCCGTTCGCTGATCTTCGGTGAGATCGAGTCGGAAAAGCCCTGGGGACAGATCCCGGAGCGCAAGTGGCTCTGCCCGGTGCCTGGGTATGACAGACATTTCCTCGTGACCGAGACACTCGGCTTCGAGCTGATCGCCGTGCCTCTTAAGGAAGACGGCCCGGATATGGATATCGTGGAGAAGCTCGTCGCGGAGGATGCGTCGATCCTCGGAATGTGGGCGATGCCTCTTTACAGTAACCCGGACGGATATATCTATTCCGAAGAAGTCTGCAAGCGTCTCGCTTCCATGAAGACCGCGGCTCCGGATTTCCGTATCCTCTGGGACAATGCGTATGTCGTACATCATCTCTACGATGAGCCGGAAAGACAGGGGACGCTCCCGGATATCCTCGCGCTCTGCCGTGAGGCCGGTAACCCGAATCGTGTTTATGAATTTGCTTCTACCAGTAAGATCTCTTTCGCCGGTTCCGGTATCGCCTGTATGGCGGCAAATACCGAGAATACCGAGCGTGCCAGAAAGTATCTGGGCGTGCAGTCCATCGGTCCGAATAAGCTCGTGCAGCTCATGCATGCGAAGTATATCCCGAATCTTGAGGCGGTGAAGAAGGTCATGTCCGCGCAGGCGGAGATCCTCCGTCCGAAGTTCGAGATGGTGCTGAAGATCCTCGATGACGAGTTCCGCGGATCCGGTATCGCGCGCTGGAATGCGCCGCTGGGCGGATATTTTATCTCGGTCTATCTTCTCGACGGTACCGCCAAGGAGACCGTACGTCTTGCCAAAGAGTGTGGCGTGGCCTTTACTCCGGCCGGCGCGACCTACCCCTACAAGAAGGATCCGAACGACAGCAATCTGCGCATCGCGCCGAGCTTCCCGAGAGTGTCCGATATCGAAACAGCCGTTACAGTTTTCTCGGTTTGTGCTAAACTAGCAGCAGTAAGAAAACTTCTGGAGGAGTAAGTCATGAAGGATATTTATGAGAGCCCGCTGAATTCCCGCTATTCGAGTAAAGAAATGAAGGCGATCTTCTCGCCGGATCATAAGTTTAAGACATGGAGACAGCTGTGGATCTACCTGGCTTCCTGTGAAAAAGAACTGGGCCTTAACATCACTGATGAACAAATCGCCGAGCTCGAGGCCAGTAAGGAAGATATCAACTACGACGTCGCGGCCCGCGAAGAGAAACTCGTCCGTCATGACGTTATGGCGCATGTGCATGCTTACGGCGAACAGTGTCCGAAGGCAAAGGGCATCATCCACCTCGGCGCCACATCCTGCTATGTCGGAGATAACACCGATATCCTTCTGATGCGTGAAGCTCTGATCCTGACTCGTAAGAGACTCCTCGCCGTGATCGAAAAGCTCGCGAAGTTCGCAGACGAGTATAAGGCCATGCCGACACTCGGTTTCACGCACTTCCAGCCGGCACAGCTCGTTACTGTCGGTAAGCGCGCGACACTTTGGCTCCAGGATCTTCTGATCGACCTCGATGAACTCGATTACACACTTTCGTGCCTCAAGCCTCTGGGCTGCAAGGGTACGACCGGTACACAGGCCAGCTTCCTGGATCTTTTCCAGGGCGACCATGAGAAGGTCGAGAAACTCGATAAGATGATCGCCGAGAAGATGGGATTTGAGGCTTCCATCTCCGTTTCCGGCCAGACCTATACGAGAAAACTCGACGCGAAAGTCCTGAATACTCTTTCCGGTATCGCGACCTCTGCGCATAAATTTAGTAACGATATCCGCCTTCTCCAGCACCTCAAGGAGATCGAGGAGCCCTTCGAGAAGACCCAGATCGGATCTTCTGCGATGGCCTATAAGAGAAACCCGATGCGATCCGAGCGTATCTGCTCGTTGTCCCGTTACGTTATCTCCGCGGCGCTAAATCCCGCGATGACGGCGTCCGAGCAGTGGTTCGAGAGAACACTCGATGACTCTGCAAATAAGCGTATCTCCGTTCCGGAAGCCTTCCTCGCGGTCGACGCGATCCTCAGCATTTATCTGAATGTTGCCTCCGGACTTGTCGTATATCCGAAGATGATCCACAACCACATCATGAACGAACTGCCGTTCATGGCGACCGAAAACATCATGATGGAAGCCGTCAAGCGCGGCGGTGACCGTCAGGAACTCCACGAGAAGATCCGCGTGCACTCCATGGCGGCCGGTAAAGTCGTTAAGGAAGAGGGTCTCCCGAACGATCTTCTGACGCGTATCGCCGAGGATCCGGCTTTCGGTCTCGATAAGAACTCTCTCGATTCACTTCTCGATCCGAAGCTCTACATCGGCCGTTGCCCTGAGCAGGTCACGTCTTTCCTGAAGAATGACGTCGAGCCTGTCCTGAAGTTCTACGCATCCGAACTCGATATGGAGGAACCGGAACTGAACGTATGAGTATCTATTTTGACAATAGTGCTACCACGAAGCCACTTCCCGAAGTGGCTCGTTTGGTATATGAAACCTTAAGCGGGGAGGAGTCGTTCGGTAATCCCGGATCGCTCCACCGTCTTGGCGTGCTGGCCGAAAAGGACTTGAACGAGAGTGCGGATAAGATCAGTAAGATCCTTTCCTGTAAGAAGGATGAACTGTACTTCACGTCCTGTGGTTCTGAGTCGGTGAATACCTCTATCCTGGGCTATATGCATCAGAATCCCCGCGCAGGGAAGAAGGTCATCTCCACGAAGACCGAGCACAAGGCTTCTCTCGAGTCACTGGCGCGTCTGGAAAAAGAGGGCTACGAGATCTGTTATCTCCCGGTGGATATTAACGGGAAGCCTGACCTCGATGTCTTGGAGAGAGAACTGGATGACAATACCGCGCTTCTTACTTTCACGCATGTGAATAACGAATCCGGCGCGATCCTTCCGCTTTCGGATATCGTCGCGATCCGGAATAAGAAAAACAGGAATACGAAGATTCATCTGGACTGTGTGCAATCCCTCGGGAAACTTCCGATCGCCCTGTCGCGCATGGGTATCGATATGGCGTCTTTCTCGGGTCATAAGATCCACGCGCTGAAGGGATTCGGACTTCTTTATATCAAGACGGGAGTCCGGGTCGAGCCCCTGATCCTCGGCGGCGGCCAGCAGAGAGGGATGCGCTCCGGCACGCAGAGCCCGTACCTCGCAAGTGCTTTTGCCATGGCGCTGGAAAAAGCTTATGAGAATATCGATGAAAACCTTCAGAAGATGACGGAGCTCCGGGATCATTTCGTATCCGGTCTTTCGAAGTTCGATGTGCACGTCCTTTCTCCGAAGGATGCGCTTCCTTATGTCCTGAACGTATCTTTTCCGTCTTTTCAGTCTGAAACCATGTTACACTGTTTAGAGGAAAAAGAGATCTATGTATCGACGGTGTCGGCCTGCTCGAGTAAGACGAAGAAAGTGAGCTACGTTCTTTCCGAGATGGGCGTGCGACGTGAGATCGCGGCCAATGCCGTCCGTTTCAGCTTCTGCCGGTTTAATACTATCGAGGAAGCGGACCGTGTGATCGCGGCGATATCTGAGATCTACGACAAGTATAAAGTGTAAAGAGGAGACTTCAAGATGAGCCATTCGTATAAGACGATCATCCTCGCCCGTATGGGTGAGATCGCCCTGAAGGGATTAAACCGCGGCAAGTTCGAGCGCCAGCTCATGGATAACATGCGCTGGAGACTAAAAGAATACGGTTCTTTTTCCATCGTACAGAGCCAGTCGCGTATCTGGATCGAGCCGAAGGACATAAATCCCGATCTTCTCGAGGATAAGGAAACCGCACAGCAGGTGCTCCGGGCCGTGACACAGGTTTTCGGTCTCGTTTCCGCGAGCCTCGTATGGCGTTTCGACGGGGACCTCGAGGACATTAAGGCTCATGCCAATATGCTGACGGACGAGATCCTCGCCGAGCATGACTATAAGACATTTAAGGTAGAGAGCAAGCGTGGAAACAAGCGTTTCCCGCTGGCATCTCCGGAGATCTGCGTCGAGGTCGGTGAGGCGATCCTCATCGCGCATCCGGAGCTCTCGGTCGATGTGCACGAGCCGGACTTTACGATCTATGTGGAAGTGCGCGAAAACCTTTATGTGTACAGCGGGAAACTCGAGGGGCACAGAGGTCTTCCGGTCGGTACGGCAGGGAAGGGCATGCTGCTTCTGTCCGGCGGCATCGACTCTCCTGTCGCAGGCTATATGATGGCTTCCCGCGGTATGCAGCTCGAGGCGATCTATTTTCATTCCTATCCGTACACGAGTGAACGGGCCCTTGAGAAGGTCAAGGACCTCGCGCGTATTGTGTCCCAGTATTCGGGAACGATCCTTCTGCATGTCTGTAACTTCACGGACATCCAGCTGAATCTTTATAAGAACAGTCCGCAGGATATGCTGACAATCACGATGCGCCGCATCATGTTCGAGATCGCGGAAGAACTGGCCAATAAGCAGGGCTGTAAGTGCCTGATCACGGGCGAATCACTGGGTCAGGTCGCAAGCCAGACGATCGAAGCGATCCAGATCACAAACGAAGTCGTCAAGACTATGCCGGTATTCCGTCCGCTGATCGGACTCGATAAGGAAGAGACGTGCAATATCAGTAGAAGGATCGGTGCTTTTGAAACGTCGATCCTGCCGTATGAGGACTGCTGCACGGTGTTTGTCGCGAAGCATCCGAAGACGCATCCGCAGAAGAAGCATATCATCGAGGCGGAAGAGAAACTCGATATCCCGGCACTTGTGAAGCAGGGCGTCGAGGGCATCGAGACCTATAAGATCGAGCGTACGGCGAAGTCCTGATCCGAATGAAAAGGTTTCTGATGTAGGTCGGTCTCTATGAAGACTATCGGGAGGAAGGAGCGAATCTATGTATCTGCGAAATGGTATCCTCAAAGCACTAAAGGTCAAAAATGTGCTCCTGATCATCGGCGGGATCTTCTTTCTCTTTGCCGGAGCATATAACATCATCGACCTGCTTCTCCGTTACAGAAATGATCTCGACACGGCGCTTCACGCCAAGGCGATGCCGGGCTCGGTCGAGTGGGTCAAGAATGCGATCGCCATGCTCCTGATCGCGACGGCCTCCCGGAAACTGATGGGCGATGCGCGGTTCTACAGCAGTTATTTCGAAGGCTCGATCGAAGGGAGGATCTCCTTCCGCGAACTTTCAAAAGTCACGGGAAAGCCTGTTTTTGTCGTTGTTCTGGAACTCTTTTTCTTCCGTTTCATCTACATGAAGAAGTATTCGTTTACCACGATCGATGGAAGTAAAAAGATCGAGCTCTACAGCAAGCGTACGCTCTGCGAGTGCAGGAACTGCGGCGCGCCGGTTGATAAGCGCATCTATTTTGCCGGTACATGCAGTTACTGCGGAAGTTCGGATGTTTTCGCCAAGATACTCGCGGGGAACAAGTTTTACAGCATTTCCAACGAGGTCGATAAGGGCGTGAACCGGCCGGATTACTATCAGGGTAAGAACGTCGTAGCGAAAAGAAATCTCTTTATCGCGCTTTTTATCATCTGTCTCGGTGTGGCGATGATCTTGGGCTTTATGATTCTCGACAGCGTGACGAAATATGATAATCAGAATTATCTTCGCGAGAAACTGCTGGATCCGGCTACCAAAGTGCACTCTTATGATGCGATCCAGGCGGAGCTTCTTTCACTGTGTGTCTTTGCAGGGATCCTTCTGGTCATCCTTCTGGTGCTGGCCGTGCGAAGAATCTTTAAGTTATTCTTCGTGAGTGAAGCCATAACCTGTGCCGGATTTTTCGCCAAGTCGAAAAAGCCGTTTATCGAGACGGAGATGGTGCCTTCCATCAAGGCAAAAGGCGGGAAGAAGATGGGTCGTCTGAGAGGCGCGATCCGTAACGGCTATCTTGCCCACTGTACACTTGAGATGCATGAGGACGTCATGAAGGTCGCTCTCGCTAAGAAGATCGTCAAGGATACCTGCCCGTCCTGCGCATCCCCGATCGTCGGCGCTGTGGATGAGAATTACACCTGCCAGGTATGTGGGAATAAGATCATGGGAGTTATCGAGAAGAAGTAAGAAAGAAAAATGTGTTTTCTTGTGCTGTCCTCGCCGCTTCGCGTCTGCGGAGGCACGGCGAAAATTCATTTTTCTTTCTGCTTGTTATTTCTTTGCTTTTTTGTGCATGTTTCATGGCTGTTTTCTCTTTACGCAAGCCGATAATTTGAGTATCATAGTAAGGTAATTTTGTATCACTTTTTATGGAGGTATCCCATGTTTGAACATATTAAGATGGAAGATCCTGAGGTATTTCAGGCGATTACACAGGAAGTCGAGCGTCAGCGCAATAAGATCGAACTGATCGCTTCCGAGAACTTCGTAACTGAGGCGGTTCTCGAGGCTGCCGGTTCGCCGCTCACGAATAAGTATGCAGAGGGATATCCGGGAAAGAGATATTACGGCGGATGTGAATACGTCGATATCGTCGAGTCTCTGGCGATCGAGAGAGCGAAGAAGCTCTTCGGCGCTGAGCATGTTAACGTACAGCCGCACTCCGGTGCACAGGCCAACACAGCGGTTTACTTCGCGATCCTCGAGCCGGGCGACACGATCCTCGGTATGGATCTTTCTCATGGCGGTCACCTCACACACGGCATGAAGCTCAATGTTTCCGGCCGTACATATCACTCCGAGTTCTATCAGGTAGATCCGGAGACACAGACGATCAACTACGACAAGCTCATGGAGCAGGCTAAGGAAGTCAAGCCGAAGGTCATCGTTGCCGGTGCTTCCGCTTATCCGAGAATCATCGACTTTAAGAAGTTCCGTGAGATCGCGGATGCTGTCGGCGCATACCTCTTCGTAGATATGGCGCACATCGCAGGTCTCGTCGCGGCCGGTCTTCACCCGAACCCGGTTCCGTATGCGGACTTCGTTACCACAACGACACATAAGACCCTCCGCGGACCGCGTGGCGGTATCATCATGTGCAAGGAAGAATACGCTAAGAAGATCGATTCTGCCGTATTCCCGGGCCAGCAGGGCGGTCCGCTGATGCACATCATCGCCGCCAAGGCCGTTGCATTTAAGGAAGCGCTCAGCGATGAGTTCCGTGCATATCAGGGACAGATCATCAAGAATGCGGCATCGCTTGCCGACGGACTCATGAAGAGAAACGTTAACCTCGTTTCTGGCGGTACGGATAACCACCTGATGCTCATCGACCTTCGCGGCACAGGCGTTACCGGTAAGGAACTCCAGCTCCGTCTCGACGATGTCAACATCACCGCAAACAAGAACACCATTCCTTTCGATCCGGAAAAGCCGTTCGTTACGTCCGGTGTCCGTGTCGGTACAGCGGCTGTATCCGCTCGCGGCATGAAGGAAGAGGATATGGACGTGATCGCAGACTGCATCGCGAAGGCAATCTTCTCCTTCGAGGAGTCTAAAGAAGACATCAAGGCGGCAGTAGCAGGCCTGACTTCCAAGTATCCGCTCTATCCGGATATGAAGTACTGATCGCTTTTCTGCGCGAAAAGCACTTGCCTTCTGATTCTTGCGGTTATAAACGCTGGATCCATAGGGCCAGTGCTTTTGCAGAGAAAAAGGCAAAACCTGAAAGAGGAAAACGACAATGGGCGTCAATGAGGAATACAAAAAGAGAGAACCTTTGGCATTCCGCATGGCGCCTCGTTCTTTGTCGGAATATATCGGCCAGGAGCATATCCTGGGCAAAGGTAAGATGTTAAGAAGGATGATCGAGGCAGACCGTCTGTCGTCGATCATCCTTTTCGGACCTCCGGGTACCGGTAAGACGGCGCTGGCGAGACTGATCGCGCACACCACATCTGCGAAATTCGAGCGTATCAATGCCGTGACTGCGGGTGTGTCAGATATCAAGCGTATCGTGGAAGATGCGAAAAATCCGATCCTGACTCCGAATGGAAGAGTCGTTCTCTTCGTCGATGAGATCCACCGTTTTAACAAGATGCAGCAGGATGCGCTCCTGCCTCACGTCGAGGACGGCACGGTCATCCTGATCGGCGCGACGACGGAGAATCCGTTCTTCGAGGTCAATAAGGCCCTCATCTCCAGATCGACGGTCCTGGCGCTAAAACCGCTCACGGAGGAGAATATCATCGCGATCCTGAAACAGGCACTCTCGGATAAAGAGAGAGGTCTCGGAAATGAACCAATCGATATCTCTGAAAGGACGCTCGCGTATATCGCGGATCTCTGTAATGGGGATGCGCGTATCGCGCTTAGATCTCTGGAACTTGCCTATATCACGACGCCTCCGGATGCTTCGGGCACCATCACGATCAACGAAGAGATCATGCAGGACTGCATGCAGAAGAGGTCCCTTGCTTTCGATACGAACGGGGAGAGCCACTACGACAATATCTCCGCCATGATCAAGTCCATGCGCGGAAGTGACCCGGATGCGGCGATCTTCTATCTGGCGCGGGCGCTTCATAGCGGTGAGGATATCGAGTTCCTCGCACGACGTATCCTGATCTGTTCGTCGGAAGACGTCGGCATGGCGAACCCGAATGCGATCCTCGTGGCGATGGCGGCATATCAGGGCGTCATGGCCGTCGGTATGCCGGAAGCGCGGATTCTCCTGGCCGAGGCGGTCGTCACTGTGGCGACAAGTCCGAAGTCGAATAGTTCCTATCTCGCGATTGATAAAGCTCTCGCTGATGTGGCGAACAAGCGGACAGGTGAGGTGCCGATGCATCTTCGTAATGCGCCTGCAAAGGGGATGGAGGAACTCGGTTATTCTGTCGGCTATAAGTATGCGCATGATTTCCCGGAGCACTATGTGAAGATGCAGTTCCTGCCGGACGAGATGGCCGGGACGACCTACTACGAGCCGGGAACGCTCGGCTACGAGAAGCAGATCCGCGTCTGGATGGATCATCTTAAGAATGGGACGCCGCTTCCCGGGCCCCGTCCTACGGCCGGCGATAACGAGTCTGATAAGAAGTAACAAATAATTCACGGATTATATGCACGATTCTGTGTATTTGCGCATTGACAATTCCTATACTGAAATCATATAATCTAACCCAGTTAGCAATTGAGACCTAACCCAGTTAGGTAAATCTGACAGAATTCTGACAGAAAGATGGGGAGAACGTATGGCGAAAGATCAGGAAGTCCTTGCTTTACTTCAAGATTTTAACAGTATCAAGCCCTTGGCATTTCTGCAGCACATCGATATGACGTCGATGGGCATCGGTAATGTCCTGGGTTTTCTTATTTCATCCGGACGGGAAGTGACGGCCGGTGAGATCAGTGAATATATGAATGTCAGTACGGCCCGTGTCGCGGTGCTCCTGAAGAAGATGTCTGAGAAGGGCTTGATCACCAGAAGATCCGACCCGAAGGATAAGCGGAAGGTCATGGTGACGATCACCCCCCTGGGGATCAGTGCTTTTGAAGAGAAGAGAAAAGAGATACTTCTCTACGCAGGTGCGGTCGTCGATCACTTCGGGATCGAGAAACTCCAGGATTTCATCGAGTCCTGCAGACAGATCCGGGCTGTTGTGGACCGCGTCGAGAAGGAACAGAATACGAAAGCCGCATGGCGAAAAGGGGAACAGGATTCCTGACTTAAGAATAAAAACACATACAGATGGGAGACAGAAAATGCTGCAGTTAAAAGACATCGTGAAGATCTATCCGGCGGGAGATAACCCGGTCGAGGCGCTCAAAGGAATCACGCTCAACTTCCGGGACAGTGAATTTGTATCCATATTGGGTCAGTCCGGATGCGGAAAGACCACCATGCTGAATATCATCGGCGGGCTCGACCAGTACACCTCCGGTGATCTCGTTATCAACGGAAGATCGACGAAGGACTATAAGGACCGCGACTGGGATGCGTACCGCAACCACTCGATCGGATTCGTGTTCCAGAGTTATAATCTGATCCCGCATCAGAATGTGCTCTCGAACGTCGAGATCGCGCTTTCGCTCTCGGGTGTCAGTAAGAAGGAACGGCGCGAACGAGCGACCGAGGCACTGAAGAGAGTCGGCCTCGGCGATCAGCTGAAGAAGAAACCAGCCGAGATGTCCGGCGGACAGATGCAGCGTGTCGCGATCGCCCGTGCGATCGTCAATAATCCGGATATTATCCTCGCCGACGAGCCGACAGGCGCGCTTGATACCGAGACCAGCGTGCAGGTCATGGATATCCTGAAGGAATTGTCGAAGGATAAGCTGGTCATCATGGTCACACATAACCCGGAGCTGGCCGAGAAGTACTCGACGCGTATCGTTCGCATGCTCGACGGTAAAATCACAGGCGATTCCGCTCCGTTTACGGAAGAGGAGCAGAAGAAGGCCGATGAGATCTTCGAGAATGTCGCCAAACTCGATAAGAAGGCGAAGAAGGAAGCATCGAAGAAAGAGAAGAAACCGTCCATGTCTTTCGCGACTTCCTTCGGCCTTTCCCTGAAGAACCTCTTTACGAAAAAGGGAAGAACGATCCTGACGTCCTTTGCCGGATCGATCGGTATCATCGGCATCGCCCTGATCTACTCGGTGTCGCAGGGTACGAACAACTTCATCAATGAAGTACAGGAGGATACGATCTCCGCATATCCTCTTGAGATCCAGGCGCAGACCGTAGACCTCAGCACACTCCTCAATGCATTTGTCGGGAATGATGAGAATTCCGTGAAGCACGAGAGAGATGCGGTCTATCAGCGCTATAAAATGTACGATATGGTCAATTCGCTCCTGGCTGTCGAAACGCAGGAGAACGACCTTTCTTCCTTTAAACGCTATATCGAAGAAGAAAAGACCAAGTCCGGAAGTGAACTGGCCGGCGCGCTCTCCGGTGTGCAGTACGCATACGATCTGAATCTGGCAATCTATACGAAGAATGTCGAGGGGAAGATCATCCACTCGGATACGACAGAACTGATGAGTGCGCTTTTTGGTCAGTATACGCAGACCGTGTTCAATATGGATCTGAGCGGAATGGGCCAGAACAGCCAGTCCTCGCAGATCATGAGCTCTTCGATGACGCTGTGGAGCGAACTTCTTCCCGGAAGCAACGGTGAAGCGACCAATCCTGTCACGCACAAACAGTATGATGTTATCTACGGGCGCTGGCCGGAAAGTTACGATGAGATCGTGCTTTTCCTTGATGAGAATAACGAACTGGATGACTACACTCTCTACGCACTTGGCCTGAAGACGGAAGAAGAGATCACCTCCATGATGAAGGCCGCTCTTAACAAGCAGCAGATGCAGTACTCTGACCAGCACTGGAGCTACGAGGAGATCTGCGGTCTGGAGTTCCGTTCTGTCCTTCCTTCGGCCTGCTGGAGCTACGATCCGGCTACGGGCCTTTATACGGACCTGCGTCTTTCGGAACAGGGCCTGCAGTACCTCTACGATAACGCCATGACGCTGAAGGTCGTCGGTATCGTCCGTCCGAATGAGGATGCAGTATCTACGAGCCATCACGGAACGATCGGCTACACCCATATGCTTACGGAATACATCATCACAGAAAGCCAGAAATCCGATGCGATCACGGCCCAGCTTGCGGATCAGAAGTTCGATGTGACTTCCGGACTTCCTTTCAAGGAAGAAAATGCGGCGGTGACCGAGGCCGATAAGGCCGCTTACTTCCGTAAGTATGTAAGTGAACTTGATGCGCAGGGCAAGGCAGGCATCTATGTGAAGGTCATGAGCATCCCGTCCGAGTCCATGATCAACGAATATGTCGAGGCGACACTCGCACAGCTTGACCGTGCGACGATGGAGGCTATGATGAAAGAGCAGATGCTCGCGATGGGCATGGATGAGGCCACGATCTCCGGGTATCTCTCTCAGATGTCCGATGAAGACATGAAGGCGACTTTCGCGCAGGGTATCCGCGATCAGTATCTGGCTGACTATGCTGATAATATGGCAAATGAACTGGCATCGAAGACTCCGGAAGAACTTGCGGCGAATCTGGACCACGCGATGGAAGGATTTGATGATGCCAGCTGCGCGGGCTTCTACGACGATGTGATCGAGTTCTCGGCTTTTACGTATGACTATAACCTCATCCGTCTCGGATGCCTGGATCTGGATGTGCCGTCGGCGATCCGTCTCTATGCTTCGACTTTCGAGGATAAGGATACGATCGTGGACTGCATCGATGAGTACAATGCCTCCGTTCCGGAACTGCAGAAATTGAAGTATACCGATTATGTGGGTATCCTGATGTCTTCGGTCACGACAATCATTAACGCGATCACTTACGTCCTCATCGCTTTTGTCGCGGTATCCCTGATCGTATCTTCGATCATGATCGGCGTTATCACACTGATCTCGGTCCAGGAGCGTACGAAAGAAATCGGTATCCTCCGTTCCCTCGGTGCGTCGAAGAAGAACGTCTCGAGTATGTTTAACGCCGAGACGATCATCATCGGCTTTACCTCCGGCCTGATCGGTGTTCTGATCACGTATATACTCCTGATCCCGATCAATATCATCGTGCATGATCTCACGGGGCTCAATAACCTGACGGCGGTGCTGCCGATCATCACGGCGGTCATCCTGATCATCATCAGTGTGCTGCTGACACTGATCGCGGGTATCATCCCGTCAAGATCCGCGGCAAAGAAGGATCCGGTAGTGGCGCTTCGTACGGAGTGATTGCTTCGGCTATATTATGAGAAAAGAAATAAAGTCTTCTCGCGCTGGTCCTCGGACATTCGTCCTGCGGAGGCGCGGAAGACTTTTTTCTTTTCTCAATCAGCGTGCGAAGCACTCACTCCATACTTTCGAGTATGCGGAGGCACATCGAAAGCTTTTTCTATTCGCAGTTAAACTGCGAAACGATTATTTCTGTACTTCTGCTAGAGGAGACGGTGGCATGGAACCCTTTTTTCTTTGGCTTTGCTCTCTCTTCGTGTTGATCTTAACTACAGTCTCCTTTTGGTCTCCTTTTACCTCGAAAAGAGACAGCTTGGAGACTCAGTCTCCTTTTGGTCTCCTTTTGCCTCGAAAAGAGACAGCCTGGAGACTCAGTCTCCTTTTGGTCTCCTTTTGCCTCGAAAAGAGACAGCTTGGAGACTGGGTCGTGCGATGATGGATCATCAATATCAAACTCAAGGGTGACAGAGCATTTTCTTTTCTCAGTGAACGTGCGATATAATGTATATCAGTTCTGTAAACTTTACTTCCTGGAGAATGAGCATGGAGTGCAAGAAAAGAGTGTATCTGGATCATGCGGCGACGACGCCGATGCGGCCGGAAGTGATCGATGCGATGTCGGCTGTGATGTCGGATACTTTTGGAAATCCTTCATCGCTTCATCGTGAGGGGCAGAGAGCGAAGAAACTCATGGAGGAGGCGCGTGAAAGTATAGCCACCTCGCTTCGCTGTGATCCGCAGGAAATTCTTTTCACCTCCGGTGGGACGGAGTCGGATAACTGGGCGATTAAGTGCGCTTCCTGGCGCGCCGCTGAAGATGATGGTATCTCGCCGAGAAACGGGATCATCACGTCTTCCGTTGAGCATCCGGCGGTCCTTCATTCTTGTGAATCGCTGGAGAAGCATGGCCTGAAGGTCACATATCTTCCTGTAGATGAGTTTGGTCTGGTGTCGAATGATTCTCTGGTAGAAGCACTGTCGCCAGAGACGTCTCTTGTTTCGATTATGTTTGCGAATAATGAGATCGGCACGATCGAGCCGATCGTGGATCTGTGCCGGGTCTCTCACGAGAAAGGTGCGCTGTTTCATACGGATGCCGTGCAGGCAGTAGGTGCAGTACCTGTAGAGATTTCGGATCTTGGCGTTGATCTTCTTTCGTTCTCCGCGCATAAATTCGGTGGCCCGAAGGGTGTAGGTGGCCTTTATGTGCGAAAAGAACTGAAACTTCCGCCCTTTCTGAATGGCGGCGCGCAGGAGTCCCATCACCGTGCAGGGACGGAAAATCTTCCGGGCATTGTCGGCATGGCTCGGGCACTTGAACTCGCCATAGCGGAGAGAGAAGAGACGGGGAGACGGGTACAAGTGCTTTCGGAGAAGTTGATGGCGCTTCTTAAAGAGAAGATCCCGAATGTCCGTTTCAACGGACATTCCACTTTGAGGCTTCCGGGCATCGTGAACTTTACCGTTCCGGGAGCGGACGGTGAGAAACTCCTTCTGTTGCTGGATATTCATGGCTTTGCCTGCTCAGCAGGAGCGGCTTGTTCGTCTAAAGACGCGAAGACTTCTCATGTGCTGACAGCGATAGGACTCTCGCAGGAAGATGCCGCAAGTGCGCTTCGGATAAGCATCGGAAGAGAGAACACCGAGGACGATATCATCCGCTTCGCCGATGCCCTTTCTGAAATCGTCGGGAAATAAACCATATTGACGAGATGGAAAAACTCAATTGTCGATGTATCGGATCAGCGCTTCGCAAACTGCTCCATAACGAATCTAATCATGTCCTCTGAGCTTCTTAAATACTGTGAGGAAACGCTGGCGGATCACTTTGTCCGGAGCTTCGCCCAGATCTTCCATATGATCGGGGAAGATGACGCCTCCGGCCATCATCGGATGGCCGCCGCCGTCGCCGATGCCCTGCAGCGCCAGATGGATGAGGTCGCCGGCCTTGAAATCTGTTAGCTCGGAACGCACGGAGAACTTCAGTCCGCCGTTTCGGTCTGCATACACGATGGACAGATCGACACAGTCCAGAGAGAGAATGAAACTCGATACCATCGCAATCAGACGGTCCGGGCAGTCGAAGGGAATGTGGACAAAGCCCAGCCCTTCGTCCGCATAGAGGTTCTGGATCGCGGCACCGTAAGCGCGAAGATCATCGATCGACAGATCGTTGCTTTCCAGACGGAGCAGAAAGGCCTGATCCGCGAGTTCATTGAGTATGGCAAATGCATTTATGTCTTGCTCTTTGACACCTGTCGTAAAGTTCTGAGTATCCACTTTGATTCCGAAGAGAAGAGCAGTGGCTACATCCCGCGGGATCGGGATATTGTTCTCGGTAAAATAGTCCGTAATGATCGTCGAGCATGCGCCGACTATACGGTGGTCGGTAAAGGCGTATTTGTAGTCCGTTACCCAGGGGTGATGGTCGATACAGGCGATCTCGTGACCGATCAGGTCGGTGAAATTGGCGTTAAACTTCTGGCCGTCGACATTGATTACATAGTCATCCTCACTGCCTTCGTAATCAGAAGCATTGATCGCCTCGATCCCGAGCTGTTCGGTAAGTAGCTTAAAGGTGACCTTATCAAATTTGCCGAAATAAACGATGCGCGTACTGATTCCACGGGTCTTCAGGAGATGCTGAAGGCCAAAGGCACAACCGATCGCGTCGGGATCCGGGAAGTTGTGCGTCTGGATGACGACATTCTTTCCGTCAAGTACGGCTACCAATTCATCAAGCTTCGTCATGCTGTTCACCCCCAAACTGCATTCCTGTTATCACGCTTAAGAAAAATACCTGATCTGATTATATCACGCCGTGCATGAGAAAGACTATGGCAGAAGCGGTTCGCCCATGCGCTTTCTTCCGACGTAGTAGGAGTTCTCGGTAAATCCGAATGAGGCGAGATATTTGGCCACTTCCGGGAAGTGGATGCAGAGTGTATCGGATGAGTGCGAGTCGGACCCCAGTGAGATCAGACGGCCTCCGAGCTCGTAGTAACGTCTGAGGATCTCCGGATCCGGAAGCGTGTCGGTAAGCCCTTTTCTGCGCATCTTATCGACAGATCTGGTATTGATCTCCAGTGATTTTCCCTTGGCAACGATCGCGGAAAGAAAGCGGTCGAAGCTCTCCGGACACTGGGAGTACTTGATCTGCGGCTTCTCATACGGTCCGTAGCGGTTGATATAGTCGTAGTGACCGACGATGTCGAAGTTGTTGCATCCCTCGACGAGATCGGCCATCTCCTCGATATAGGCTCTGTATGCGACGTTCATGTCCGCATCGTACATATCCCGGAAGAAATACGGATCTTTGCCTTTATAGAGGTGGTTGGACATGATGACACTGTCGAAAGGATACTTCGCGACCATCTCGTCATAAAAACCGCAGAGGTGCTTCTGGTATCCGAGTTCGATCCCGCGGTAAAGCGGCAGGTCTCCGGCATACTCTTCCCATTCTTTGCTCGATTCGAAAAATGACGGAATATCGAAGATTTGTGGCGCGCCGATATCGTGCGGATAATCACCCTCGTAGTGCTCGGTGATGGCGACGCCACGCATGTTTTTCGCTTTACACGTGTCGATCAGTTCGTGCGCGGTCATCTTCGCATCGGAGCTGAAATGCTTCGTGTGATTGTGGTTGTCTGTATACATATATTCCCCATATCAAGAAAGAGTTAGTCTCGAATAACCTGACAATATGGTATCATATATTCGTATTTTTTGTTTATATTCTTTGTTTAGGGAGTGATCATATGGCTAAAGAGAAGAAGACGTTGGCAAAAGCACTTAAGGAGAAGACGGATAAGCCGGTAAAAGAGAAGTCTTCGAAGGAAAAGAAGAATAAATCCTCGAAGAAGGAGAAAGAAGCCCTTCTGGCAGACTATCCGAATCTTTGGGAGACCCGTTCTCAGGATGATATCGACCACACTATGGCATTTGCCGAGGAGTATATGGCATTCCTCGACATCGCGAAGACCGAGCGCGAATTCGTAAACAACGCGATCGATGCCCTGAATGACAAGGGTTTCGTCGATATCGATACGGTAGAAACGCTTAAGCCCGGTGATAAAGTGTTCTCTTCGATCAAGGGAAAAGGTCTTATGTTCGCGGTCGTCGGTAAGGAAGAGATCGTAAAGGGCATGAACATCCTCGGCGCGCACATCGATTCACCGAGACTGGACCTGAAGCCGAATCCGATCTACGAGGAAGACGAACTCGTGTTCTTTAAGACCCACTACTACGGCGGAATCAAGAAGTATCAGTGGACGACGATCCCGCTTGCGATCCACGGTGTGATCATGAAGAAAGACGGTACGAAACTGTCGCTGTGTATCGGTGAGAAAGACGAGGATCCGATCTTCTATATCTCGGATCTCCTGCCGCACCTCGGTTCGGAGCAGATGAGTCACAAGGCCAGTGATTTTATCAAGGGAGAGGACCTGAATGTCCTGATCGGCGGCAGCAAGCTTCCGGACGACGATTCCAGAGATGCCTGCAAATACGCGATCCTGAAGCTCCTAAATAAGGAGTACGGCATCGACGAGAAGGATTTCGTCTCTGCCGAGATCGAGATCGTACCGGCCATGAAGGCCAGAGATGTCGGTTTCGACCGCGCTCTGATCGCGGCCTACGGTCATGACGATAAGGTCTGCGCGTATCCGGCCCTGATGGCCCTGATGGCGCAGGAAGCGCCGGCGAGGACCTGCGTGTGCATGCTCTCCGATAAAGAAGAGATCGGCTCTTACGGCAACTCCGGCGCACAGTCCCGTCTCTATGAGAACTTCCTGGTAGAGCTTTTCGCGAAGATCAACGGCGGGTATGACGAGCTCGGTTACAGAAAGTGTATCGCGAACACGAAGATGCTATCGACTGATGTAAGTAATGCCTACGACCCGAAGTATGCGAGCGTCTCGGATAAGAGAAATACCGCGTATCTCAGTAAGGGTGTGAAGATGGAGAAGTACACGGGAGCCAGAGGAAAGTCCGGCGCCAGCGACGCGAACTCCGAGTTCTTCGCTTCGATCCTCCGTATCTTCGCCGAGAACGATATTCCGTGGCAGACCGGTGAGCTCGGTAAGGTCGATGCCGGCGGCGGCGGAACGATCTCCGCATATCTTGCCAAGCTCGGCATGGAGGTCATCGACTGCGGTGTGCCGGTACTGTCAATGCATGCTCCATATGAGGTCATCAGCAAGATCGACCTGTATTTTACCTATCTTGCTTATAAATGCTTTATTGAAAACATGAAATAAGGATAAGTCCTTTATTCGCAGGTTAAAATGCGTTATAATCCTTGTTCGTAGTATGGTAGGTGTGGCGCATGGAGCGTCACAAGAAAGAAGGTAAAGTATGATTATTGTTGTAAAACCGGGTGCCAGTGATTCTCAGGTACATGAGATCATTGATGTTCTGGAGAGAAATGAACTGAAGGCGCATGTTTCCGAGGGCGCCGAGCGTCTGATCATCGGTGTTATCGGTGATAAATCTCGTCTGACTCCGGGTTCGCTCGAGGTACTCACGGGCGTTGAGAAGATCGTCCCGATCATGGAGTCCTATAAGCTCGCGAGCCGTCAGTTCCGCCCCGAGGGTACGTCCTTTAATGTCAAGGATCTCGTCATCGGCGGGGATGAACTGGTCATGATGGCCGGTCCCTGCGCGGTAGAGAGCGAAGAACAGGTCGAGGCCGTCGCTTCAAAGATGGTCGCCTGTGGCGTGAAGGTCCTTCGTGGCGGCGCATATAAGCCGAGAACGTCTCCGTATGCTTTCCAGGGCCTCGAGAAAGAGGGCCTGAAGATCCTCCGTCGTGTCGCAGACCGCTATGGTCTCCTGGTCATCTCCGAGGTGACCTCCGAGAACGATATCGAATACGCATCAAACTATCTGGATATCATCCAGATCGGTGCCCGAAATGCCCAGAATTTCCGTCTTCTGTCCGCTGTTGGCAAGTCCGGCATCCCGGTCATGCTCAAGCGTGGTATCGCGGAAACGATCGATGAGTGGCTCGGATCGGCCGAGTATATCATGAGCGAGGGCAATTACCACATCATGATGTGCGAGCGTGGTATCCGTACATTTGAGACGGCGACGAGAAGTACACTGGATATCAGCGCTGTTCCGGTCCTTAAGGGTAAGACACATCTTCCGATCATCGTGGATCCGAGTCATGCCGCAGGAAAAGCGCAGTATGTGCAGCCGCTGGCTCTGGCCGCGATCGCTGCAGGCGCCGACGGTCTCATCATCGAGGTCCATCCGGATCCGAAGCATGCGCTCTCCGATGCGGCGCAGCAGCTGACTCCGGAAGCTTATGCGGAACTTGCGCAGAGAGTCAAGGAGATGGCGGCCATCGTAAAACGTTCCTATCCGAAGAACGCGTGATTGGAAAACGCGTGGCCTTCGCATCAATTATTCAGATAACAAATAATACCTTTCTCGTGCTGTCCTCGGCTTTCAGCCTGCGGAGGCACGGAAAGGTATTTTTGTTATCTGACAGATTAAGTTAATGACCACGTGTTTTTCGATCTTCGTTTTGACGTACTGTTTTCGCGCATTTTCCGATTCACGTTTTGATAGATGGTTTTCACGCGTTTTCCGATTTGTGTTTTGACAGTTCGTTTTTTTATTTGGGGCTAGTTGCCTTTGAGTTCGTTTATGAATTCCTGTGTGTCTTTCTCGGCTTTCTTTTCCCATTCTTTTTGTGGTGAATCTGCGTCACAGATCTTGCTTGAGATGGTAGCCGTGACCAGGACACCATCTTCGCCGCTTCCGGCCTGATTCATATCCGGCACGATGATGATCTCGATCCAACCGTATTCAGAGGGCGTTCCACCGATATAGATGAGATTATAGGTCCCGTCATCATTTCTGATCTCGTAACGGAAGAAATCCGAATCGCTACACTGATCAGTGATGTCGGTCGAAGTGCCGTCAATCTTAAAGTAGATCCGATCATCGATCACCTCGATGTATTCGTCTGCGCCTTCTTTTACCTCGGCAGATACGATATCGTTGTTTTCGTCCATGACGACTTTGATCTCGGTTCCGGTTTTGCTCTTAAATGTCGAGATAACATTCTCCGCGGCCTGAAGGATCGTATTTCTGGTGAAGGGAACGATCATCAGTGCGGCTACGACTGCAGCAACGGATGCGGCGACCTTGACCCAGGTGTGGTTCTTCGTTCTCTTCTTAAGAAGTTCCTTACGGATCTCTTCTTTTTTATTCTCGTCCATTACGATCTTATCTATTGTATTTTTCATGTTTCTTCCTCCAATCTGATCTTCAGTTGTTCTTTGCCACGCTTGATCCGCATGGCTACGGCTGATTCTGAAATCTTCAAGATCCTGCTGATCTCTTTATACGAATACCCTTCGTAGTAGAAGAGGTGGATCGGGGCCCGATAAATCTCCGGCAGCGCCATCAGTTCGTCAAATACAGCTCTGTCTGAATCCGTGAATCCTTCATAGTATTCCAGATGCCATTCCTCGGATTCCAGATCTACGCTTGTTTTTCTTGCCTTTGACTTAAGCAGATCCTTACACTTATTTGCCGTGATCGTCAGAAGATAGGACTTTTCGAATCTCCTGTCAAAAAGCAGGTTCTTCGATAATAACTTTAGAAATACATCCTGTACGACATCCTCTGCATCGTGTCTGGATCCGACATAGGAGACGGCAAACCGATATAGGTCATCTGCATACGAATCAAACAGTTTGACTACATCTTCGTTTTTCAAGCTCTTCCTCCTTGCTCATCGAATTGAGATCTCATTGATTAAACGATTCAGAAAGATGATTACTCACATGATTGTATACTTGTTCTGTGAAAAATTGGAAGAGAATCGGAAAAATCCGACTCGCATCGGCTTATTGTCAAATGAAAAGTTTTATGTTAAGTTTAATGAGTAAAACACGTGGAAGGGGACTAGTAGGAACCTTACTTCTTTCTTCAGAGAGTCTGCGGGCGGTGCGAGCAGATGAAAGAGAAGTTTTGAACTCACCCCGGAGTGGCTTCGTTGAAAGGCAAGTAGATGAAGACGGAAGGCTCACCGTTATCGAAGGGCAGGATATCGGAATTGGTTCCCGTATCCGATGAGCGCATCCGAAGATGGATGAACAAGAGTGGTACCGCGGAAGTTCAGGCTTTCGTCTCTTATATGAGACGGAAGCCTTTTTGTTTGCCCGATTCGACCGGATCGGCGAAAAGTTCGGAAACCGCCGCAGGAAGCGGCAGAAGAAGAGGAGGGAAGAAGATGAATACAGGTAAGTATCGTATGCCGGCGATGATCGATTTTCCGGAGCGCACATGGCCATCTAAGAAGATCACGAAGGCGCCGATCTGGTGCAGTGTGGATCTGCGTGACGGAAATCAGGCGCTCGAGGTGCCGATGGATCTTACCCAGAAGGTCCAGTTTTTCGATTATCTGGTCAAGCTCGGATTTAAAGAGATCGAGATCGGTTATCCGGCCGCATCCGACACGGAGTACGAGTTTACGCGATATCTTATCGACAACGATCTGATCCCGCATGATGTGACGATCCAGGTCCTGACGATGGCCCGCGAAGATGTCATCAAGAAGACTTTCGAGGCCGCCAGCGGCGCACATAAGGCGATCGTGCATCTGTATAACTCCACGTCGAAATTGCAGCGTGAAGTGGTCTTCGGTTTTGATAAAGAAAAGTGTAAGAATCTGGCGGTAAACGGCGCGAAAATGATCCGGGCCGAGATCGAGGCGGATGAGAGCAACACAGAGTGGCTCCTGGAATATTCGCCCGAGAACTTCTCGGAAACTGAGCCGGAATTTGCCGTGGAAATCATCGATGCGGTCCTGGATATCTGGCAGCCGACGCCGGACAATAAGGTCATCATCAACCTCCCGGAAACCGTGGAGATGACGTATCCGAACGTTTTTGCGGATCAGGTGGAGTACTTCGCAACACATACGAAATACAGGGATTCCATTATCATTTCCGTGCATACGCATAACGATCGCGGCACCGGCGTGGCGTCCTCGGAAATGGCGCTCCTGGCCGGCGCAGAGCGTGTCGAGGGAACGCTTTTCGGAAACGGGGAGAGGACCGGAAATGCCGATATTGTCACGCTTGCGATGAATATGTTCATGCAGGGCGTCGATCCGAAACTCGATTTTTCGAATATTGATGACGTTATTGATATGTATGAAGGATGCACCGGGATGCGTATCGGAGACCGCCAGCCTTGGGCCGGAAGGCTTGTATTTACGGCGTTTTCGGGCACACATCAGAATGCAATCCAGAAAGGCATGGAAAATGTCAAAAAAATAAATAACTGGTATGTGCCGTATCTGCCGATCGACCCGAAAGATGTGGGCCGGAACTACGATCCGATCATCCGTATCAACAGCCAGTCCGGCAAAAACGGCCTCGCGTACATCATGGAGCGCAATTATGGGCTGCATCTGCCGAAGGCGTTCCAGAAAGACTTCATGCAGATCGTGACAAGCGAGTCCGAGAGCCGACATGCCGAGCTGATGCCGCAAGAGCTTTTCGAGCTGTTTGATGAAGTTTACGTTAACGTCATGACGCCGTATCACATGGTCGGATATCGTGAAGAATCTCTCGGCGACAAAAAAGCGCACGTCACAGTTAATCTGAAATATGTTGATGAACTGATCGAGGTCAACGGAGATGGTATCGGTTTACTCGATGCGTTCTGTAACGGTATCGAAAAAACACTTCATGTGCAACTCTCGATCAAGATGTATAACGAGCACGCGATCCAGAGCGGATCAGACTCGGCCGCTATCACATATGTACAGATCGAAGATCAGGATGGGAAACTGCATCTCGGAGCGGGCATATCGAGTTCTGTGACCAAATCATCACTGCGGGCCGTCGTATGCGCGTTAAATAGAATGATCCGTTAAGAACAATTACACGTTTGGAAGAAAATAAAACGCTCCTGCGGCTTCATCAAAAAAGAGGTCATTTTGAAAAAAGTGACCTCTTTTCTCTGTTTTGCCTCTTCTCAATTAAACAAAACTGTGATTTTGTTTAATTGTGTGTTGCAATCTGAAGCCTCTTCTGTTCCGTTTTATTTGTTTGCAAATGATAGATGGATCGTTTCAGACAAAATAAAACGATTACGTTTCTTTGTAATCGTTTTATGTCTTTATACATTATCGTTTGTTGTTTCGGATGTTTCCGATGTGTTTGACGGGATCGGCGTCACGGCCTGGGATTCCGGTGCGATATCTTCCTTGGTCGTTTCAGTGGCAAAAGGATCGCTCTGGGTCAGATCATCGATTTCCTCGATGCCGACCATCTGTTTATATTCGTTGGTGTCGATCTTGGGCATGATCCATCTGTATGTCATGATCAGGATAAGGATGATGATCGCAGCGACCAGGATCCGTCGGATGTTCAGGAGGATCCTCTCTTTCCTGTACTTCTGATCCACGTATTCCTTCGTGGTATATCCGACAAGCACATAGACCTTGGAGATGGATTTCCTTTTCGGCATCCTTCTGTGTTCTGCGATCTTGGCCTTTACCTTGTTTCGGATCTCGTTGGGAAGATTCCTGAAATACTGGACTGTGGTCCGTCCGAGGAACCGGAAGAAACCGATAATGGACGTAAGTAAAGTTCCGGCGTCGCTATCATCAAGCTCGTCATCCCAAGCCTCGTTTTCAGAACGCATGTCGTCTTGAAGTTTCGGATCGCGTTCTTCTTCTGCATGATCGTCCGGTGTTTCTTCAATATCGATATTCGGTTGATGATTCTTCTGTTCTTCTGTATCCATATATCATTCCTTTTCGAGGATGATTATAGCATACTCGATTATTCTTGCCTATTCCACCTCCCGAAACTTCCGTCGATGCCGTATCTTGCGCCGATTTCATGCTTTCTGGCATCGAAATGTCTCTTAAGTGTGATGGAACTTAAGACGAACATGATGATTATGCTTCCTGCGATGAGCCATAGCAGGACGGTGTAAAGCTGCTCATTTTTCTTCATTTTCTCACCTTCTCAGAATTCGAACAATCGTTTGACAACGATTCTGTTAAATGTTACTATAATCGTAAATATACGTATACGGAGGCAGATGGCATGAGCACGTATCGGTTTACCAAGAGCAATCTGAACGAGACACTTGAGATCATTTATTCCTTCATTGTTTCCTATGTGAAGAAGGAAGGTTATCCGCCGTCTGTCCGAGAGATCTGTCAGGGCGTCGGGATCCGTTCCACTTCTACAGTTCACGCGCATCTTCGTCGTCTGAAAGAGGAAGGTAAGATCGAGTATGTTCCGGGTAAGCGCAGAGCGATCATGGTCAAGGATAATGAGAATGAGCGCATGGCGGCTTCTTCTGCGAAGAATATCCCGCTGGTAGGAACCGTTACGGCCGGTGTTCCGATCCTCGCTGAGGAGAATATCGATCATCTTATGCCCTTCCCGTCCGAATACTTCAATTCCGCTGAGTATTTCGCGCTAAAAGTCCGTGGCGACAGCATGATCAATGCCCACATCTGTGACGGCGATTATGTTATCGTCAAGCGTGACAATATGGCCAATATGAATTCTATCATTGTCGCTCTGATCGGTAACGAGGCAACCGTTAAGCGCCTCACCTACCGTCGCGGTCATGCGATCCTTCAGCCTGAGAATCCGGCTTATGAGCCGATCCCGTTCGAAGATGACGACTGCCGTATCTTAGGTGTGGTACAGGGTGTATTCCGCACGAATGTGAACTGATCCGAATAGTAGATCTGTCTGTCAGGAAGGATCATGTGTTTCCCGTTTCTTGGCGAGATATAACTGATTGCGTGCTTGTAGATCAGTAATTGGGCGATGTCGTTGTGCAGAACGATCGTCTCCTTATCGTAGCCGTCGATGATCCCCTCGATGATTTCTCCTGTATTCATGACGATTTCTACCGAGGCATATTCCTTACGGCAGAGATTCAGGAAGATCTCGTGTACACGGATAGGTACTCTGGGCGTTTCTTTCAATGAAATCGAGACGTGTTTCTTCTTCTTTTTCTTCTTAGGCAGCGCTGTCTGGCTAGAGATGTCCTTCAGATCTGTTGATGTCTTGGGGCCGAAATAAGTTGTGTGGATCATGGGGAAAACGCCTCCTTTGTTAGTTGTGTTCAAACTATAGCATGTTTCCCGCTCTTTGACTTTATGATATATCCGACTTTTTATTCTCATTCGGGATATATTTATCAAAGATATGATTCTACGTTATATTCCTCGAGTGTATCCGCAGGGATCCAGTTTATCCCTTCCATATGCCGAAACCACGTCAACTGTCTTTTGGCATAATTTCGGGAGTGTTGCTTGAGAAGCGCTACACACTCCGGGAGACTTTTTTCGCCGTTTAGATATGGGAAGAGTTCCTTGTATCCGATCGCCTGCATGGCGGTACAGTTTTCCGGCAATGTCTGCTTAAGAAGCCATTCGGCTTCGTCCAGGATCCCCTGTTCGAGCATGATGTCCACACGCAAATCGATCCTTCTGTAGAGTTCTTCTCGCGGCCAGTCGATCGCAAACAGTGTAAAAGGATAGCGAGGGCCTTCTTTTGTCGAAGCTTCGCGGATCTCCGAAGTCGTCTTCGAGACGGACATCAGAAGAGCCAGTGTGTGGATCACACGCTTGGTATTATTCTTATGGATCTTTCCCTCACATTCGGGATCCAGTTTCAGAAGGCGGCTGTAGATCGGCTCGATACCGTCTCTTTCAAATTCTTCCCGGAGTTTCTGCTCGATCGAACGATCAATCGGCGCCTCGTCAAAAGAGAACCCCTTTTGGAGTGCCTGGACATACTGTCCGGTTCCGCCGCAGAATACCGGAATCACACCGCGACAAAGAAGCGATTCGATCTTTTCGTATGCGGCATCAAGATAAGCCGCGACATGGAAAGGCGTAGACGGTTCGACAAGGTCGATCAGATGATGCGGGACCTGCTTCTTCTCTTCTTCTGTCGGTTTAGCTGTGCCGACCGACAGATGCCGGTAGATCTGCATGGAGTCACAGCAGCAGATCTCGCCACCGAGCGCTTTCGCGACACGGATCGAAAAACCGGTCTTTCCGCTTGCAGTCGGACCACATATGACCGGGATCGAACGATATCCGGTTTTTTCGTAGACCGGGTTTGTCATTTCTGCTTCTTCTCCCCTTTATTTCAGACGATCCGCTTGAATTCTTTCTCGATTTCTTTTTCGGAAAGACGGATCAGGATCGGGCGCCCGTGCGGACAGTGGTACGGATCCTGAAGTCTGGAAAGATCTTCCAGAAGTCCTCGTATCTCGATGTCGTGGAGCCTGTCGTGTCCTTTAACTGCGGCCTTGCAGGCGCTGGTAGCAAGAGACAAGATGAGTGCATCGTTTCTAGTCTTACTGGCATGCATCCATTCGTCGATCATCTCGATAAAAGCACTCTTGACTTCGTTTTGATCGATCTGCGCAGGTATGGCACGGATCGCCATCTCGGTCTCTCCCATCGACGACAGTTCAAATCCGATCTCCGAAAGTTCCGGGATATGCTCTTCGACAAAGCTGATATCGGATCGCGACATGGACACGATCAACGGGGTGAGAAGCGGCTGGGATACGACGCTTCTGTCCATCTCGGCATGAACAAGTTTCTCGTAGAGGATCTTCTCGTGCGCTGCATGCTGGTCGATCAACAGGAGCTTCCTGTCTTTCGACTCGAGAAGAATATAGGTGTCAAAGAGCGTACCGATCACACGCGCAGAAAGAAGCTCATGCATGCTCTCTTCTTTCGTCTGTGAAAGGAGAGATGCTTCAGCGCTCGTCGTTCTATCGTTTTCCGGAGGCAACAGAGTCGTTGTATCGGTTTCCTCAGGTGCCGGCGTCGTTGTATCGGATTTCGGAGGTGTCGTGTTATCAGATGGGACTTCGGATGTCGGCGCAGTGACAGGCTTCGAGGTAACATACTCAGTCTCCGGCTCTTTGAAATAGAGACTGTGGAAACCGATCCTCTTTGAGTACTCTGTTCCGGTGACAGTGTTTCTCACGGATGGCGCTACCGTCATCGCTTCAGCGGACTTTGTAGATGAAGGCTCGGACATGACCGATGTTTCTTTTTCGTCAAAGGAAATAGCATGCTCTTTTTTTGTTTCAGCAGGCTTCTTTGTTTCTCTTTCTTCCGTTTCTTTCGCATCGGAAGAAAGAGAGATATCGACGCTCATTGATTCCGTCGCGAGGGTATTGGAGATCGCGTGATATACGGCACGATAGATCGCAGAATCATTGGCGAAACGGACCTCTGCCTTCTGGGGATGGACATTGACATCGAGGTCGTGGGAAGGCATCAGGATATCGAGGATCACGAAAGCGTATTTGCCTTTCATGAGCATATTCGTGTAGGCTGCGTCGATCGCGGACGTGATGGTCTTGCTGCGGATCAGGCGCTGGTTTACGAAGATCGTCTGCTCGGAGCGTGATGCACGGCAGATCTTCGGAAGACCGGCGAAACCTCTGACCGTGATGTCGTCGATCTTACTGTCGATCGGGCGGCAACTACTTACGATCTCCTTACCGTAGACGCTGTAGAGAGCGGAGCTCGGGTCACAGTTGCCAGGGCTCTGAAGGACGGTCTTCCCGTTCTTGATGAACTTGAAGGACACATCGGTATGACAGAGGATGAATCGCTCCATCAGGACCTGGATATAGTTAGCTTCAGTCTGGTCTTTCTTCAGAAATTTGAATCGGGCCGGAAGATTATAGAAAAGATCCCGAACTTCTACGGTCGTACCGGAGGGCATGCCGACGGAAGTACAGGAGATGAACTGACCGCCCTCGTACTTGACACAGGTTCCCTTTTCCGCCATGGGTTCTTTGGTTGAAAGAGTGACACGTGAAGCTGCTGCGATACTGGCCAGCGCCTCGCCTCGGAAGCCCATGGAGTGTAAAGAAAACAGTTCTTCCAGGGATTGGATCTTACTTGTTGCGTGGCAGATAAAGGCGTTTTGGGCATCTTCTTCGTCCATACCGCAGCCGTTATCGCGGACTCGGATGAGGGTCACGCCGCCATCGGCGATCTCGACTGTGATCTGGGTCGCGCCGGCATCGATACTGTTCTCCATCAGTTCTTTTACGATAGACATAGGTCTCTCGATGACTTCGCCCGCGGCGATGGCGTTGGAGGTGGCGGCATCGAGGATATGAATTCTAGACATAATTATTCGTCTCCTTTTGCTTTCTCAATGAGTGAATAGAGTATATTCATCGCCTCCAGCGGCGTAATCCGGGATATATCAAGGTTGACCAGATCCGATCGAAGTGAATGGGAATCGGAGACGGTGGTCTGGCTCGGAGCAAAGAGCGGGATCTGTCCGGAGATCGGTCCGTCGTACTCCTCCCCTTCCGAATAGGTGATCTGCATCTTCTTCTTATCCAACTCGGAAAGGATCACGTTGGCGCGTTCTACGACCTCAGAGGGCACCCCGGCGAGTCTGGCTACTTCGATACCATAACTGTCGGATGTTCCACCCGTTGAGATCTTATGGAGGAACCGGACTTCCTTGTTCTTCTCTTCTACTTCAACGTGGGCGTTATATACGCCTTCAAGCGTGTTCTCGAGCTGGTTGAGCTCGTGGTAATGTGTCGCAAAGATCGTTCTGGCGAACATGATCGAGCGGTTGCTGATAAACTCGATGATCGCCCATGCGATCGCCAATCCGTCATACGTACTCGTGCCGCGTCCGACTTCATCGAGAAGAAGAAGACTTCTGTATGTGGCATTTCGAAGGATGCCGGACACTTCGTTCATCTCCACCATAAAGGTCGACTGGCCGAGGGAGATATCATCCGAGGCGCCGATCCTTGTGAAGATCCGGTCTACGATACCGATATGCGCGAAGGATGCCGGGACGAAAGAGCCGATCTGGGCCAGAAGTACGATAAGCGCGGTCTGGCGCATATAGGTGGATTTGCCGGCCATATTCGGTCCTGTAAGAATCATGATGCGGCGGTCACTCTCATTCATGCTGATCCCGTTAGGAACGAATTCCCCTTCCTTGAGCATCTTCTCGACGACCGGATGTCTTCCTTCTTCGATCACCAGAACAGTCGAGTCGTCTACATTCGGACGGCAATAGTTATTCCTTTCCGCGAGTTCGCCGAGAGCCATCATAACGTCAAGAACGGCCAGAGCCGAGGCGACACGAAAGAGACGGTGTACCTGTGAGGCGATCCTCTCCCGGATCTCACAGAAGAGATCGTATTCCAGAGCGATCAGCTTCGCAGTAGAGCCGACGATGGTATCCTCGACCGACTTGAGTTCTTCCGTGATATAGCGTTCCCCAGTGGTCAGCGTCTGCTTACGGATATAACGGTCCGGAACAAGCGGGACATTACTTTTCGAGACTTCGATATAGTAGCCGAAGACCTTGTTATAACTGATCTTCAGATTCTTGATTCCTGTCAATTCTTTCTCTTTTGCTTCCATCTCGAGGATGATGCTCTTGCCGTCCCTGGATGCGTGACGCAGACGGTCGGCTTCTTCGTTAAAGCCTTCCTTGATCATGCCGCCTTCTTTTACGGAGATCGGCGGATCCTCGTCCAGGGAATCTTCCAGAAGCGTATAGATATCCGACAGGTCCTCCAGATCTGCGTAAGCATCCTTTAGGACCCCGGCATTAAAGTGCGAGGCGCACTCGAGGATATATGGTAATTTGGACAGCGTATTTCTAAGATTCAGAAGGTCTCTGGCGTTCACGGAAGACAGCGCGATACGGGATGCGAGTCTTTCCATATCGTGGACACCCAGAAGGGCTTCACGGAGCTCCTGGCGGTGTATAAAGTCATTTCTGGCCTGCTCGACGGCGTCGAGCCTTGCCGATATGGACGCACAATCGATGAGCGGTTCCTCGACGTACTCACGGAGAAGGCGTCCGCCCATAGATGTCTGGGTCATATCGATCGCCCACAGAAGAGATCCCTTCTTCGATTTTGAGCGGATCGTAGATGTGATCTCGAGATTCGTTCTCGTGGCGACATCGAGCTCCATCGTATCAGAGACCTCGAAGATCCTGGCCGTCGAGAAGTGTGTGACTTGGGCCTGCTGTGTCTCGTCAAGATACGAGAGGATCGCATCAATTGCCGAGAGGATAAGGATGTTTCTGGTCTCCTCGGCAAAAGAACTGTAGTTCTTCCCCTTCTTCCCTTTCTTTCCGTCTTTTCCTTCCTTAAACCCTTCCGGGAGCACTCTTTCGGAAAGTCCTGAGGAAAAATCAGCGCGGGGGCGCATCGTGACGGCGCCGACGAGATTGTCGCATATGTAGTTGAAAAGTTCATCCTTACTGAAATCTTCGTTAAAGATCAACTCGGAAGCGCGATACTTGGACAGAAGATTTACGAGGTGCTGGGCGGTATTTCCCGTGATCAGCTGGGTCGCTTCCATGGTGCCGGTCGTGATATCCGCTGCCGCCAGCCCATACTGCATGCCGATCTTATAGACGCATACGAGGAAGTTGTTCTTTTTGTCGTCGAGACCGTTCGTGTCGATGACCGTGCCCGGTGTCAGGACACGCGTGATGGATCGCTTCACCAGTCCTTTTGCCAGGGCGGGATCTTCCATCTGTTCACAGATCGCGACCTTATAGCCCTGTGTGATGAGGCGCTGCATGTAGTTCGAGGCCGAATGGTGCGGGACACCGCACATGGGCGCGCGTTTCTCGAGTCCGCAGTCCCGGGCGGTCAGCGTCAATTCAAGAAGCCGTGACACCAGGATCGCATCGTCGAAGAACATCTCGTAGAAGTCACCGAGACGGAACATCAGGATCGCATCTCCTGCCGCTTTTTTCATGTCGAAATACTGCCTCATCATCGGAGATAAGGTAGAGACATCGACGGAAGCATAGGTTAGAAGATCATCATTGCTCATCGATAAAGCTCTCCAATTCTCCCTCGACGGAGTAGGGCTTGGCTTTTAGGATCCTGACCATGGCCAATCTTCCTTCAAATGCATCCGCATCGAAATCCGGGGCGGCACTGTCTATCTCTTTTCCGTTATACCTGCACCCGGACGGGATGCGGAAATTCACGAGACGGTTCGACTTAGTTCTTCCGGTCAGCACATCCGGAGCTGTGGCCGAACGGCCTTCGATCAGGATCTCCTCTGTCTTTCCGACCACGGACTCGTTGGACTTAAACGTCAGGGCATTCTGCAGTTCCAGGAGTCTTCCGAACCGCTCGGTCACGACGTCCTGCGGGATCTGATCCTCGTAGGAAGCAGCCTTGGTCCCCGGTCTTCTCGAGTACTGGAATGTAAAAGCACTGTCAAACCGGCATTTCTCTACCACTTCGAGTGTCTCGCGGAAGTCCTCTTCGGTCTCGCCGGGGAACCCCACGATAATATCTGTGGTGAGGGTCGCTTCCGGGAGTACTTCTCGGAAAAGAAGCGCGGTCCGGAGGTATTGCTCCTTGTCGTAGTGACGGTTCATACGCTTAAGGACTGCGCTACTGCCCGACTGCATCGGCAGATGCAGGTGGCGCTCGATGTTTCCGTATTTCTTCATCGTGTAGATGACATCTTCCGAGATGTCCTTCGGATGGGATGTCATGAAGCGGATGCGGGAAAAGCCCGGGATCTTTGCGGTTTCTTCGAGAAGCTGCGCAAAGGAGATCTCCCCTTCCTTATCGTTTCCGTAGGAGTTTACATTCTGTCCGAGAAGCATGACCTCTTTGTAGCCTTCTGCGGCCAGGTCACGAAGCTGGCGGAGGATCTTTTCAGAATCGCGGGAACGCTCGCGTCCTCTGGTGTACGGCACGACACAGTAAGTACAGAAATTATTACATCCGTACATGATCGGGACCAGTGCGCGAAACTTCCTTTTCCGGAAGACCGGAACGTCCGTATCGTCGACCAGATAGTCCTCTTCAGATACGGAGAAGACTCTCTTTCTCTGGCTGAGCTTGCGGTCGAGGATCTGCGGCAGAAGATGGATGTCAGAAGGCCCGAAGCAGGCATCGACATAAGGGAAACTCTTCTTGATCCGGTCGATGTTTTCCTGTTGCTTCATCATACAGCCGCATACGGCGATAAACATGTCCCGGTTTTCTTTCTTCTGTGATTTATATGCGCCCAGATTGCCGAAAAGACGCACGTCGGCGTTTTCCCGGATCGTACATGTATTCAGGATCAGAAAGTCGGGAATGGCCGTTTCCGACGCTTCCACAAGGCCGATCGACTGAAGGATCCCCTCGATCTTCTCACTGTCGGATTCGTTAAGCTGGCAGCCGTATGTTCTGACTTTATATGTAAGGGGGTGTCCGTGCTCGGCAGAAAGCTCGGCTATGCGGCACTGGAGCGACGGAATAAGAGAGTTATAGCGTAATAACTCATCTTGCGATACAATAACTGTTGACACGTAAATGACCTCGATTTCTATTTCGATTTATTTTCGTTGTTTTCGGACTCTTTAATGATACATGAACATTCGTGTTTTGAGAAGCAAGGCCGGAAGAATTTTTATGTCAGATATAAAGGAGCGGCAGATGGTAAGAGTGAACCGTATGACCAGGATTTTCTCCGTTTGGGCGGCGATCCTTCTTCTGTCTTCCCTTTTTTCTTTCCCCATTCTGGCGCAGGACGAGCAGGAATCTTCTTCTTCCGGAGCCGTAGAAGATCTGGTCAATCCGGTCGAAGGACTTCTCGATCCGGATCCTTCGGGCGTGCCGGTCAGCGGTGCCCGGTCCTATCTCATCTATGACACGCTTTCGGACACGATGCTGATCGGCAAAGAATACGAAGCGCGGCGGCAGCCATCGGCCATTACACAGATCATGACAGTGCTTCTGGCACTCGAAGAACTGGAACTGACGGATACGATCACGATCACGAAGGAGATGTATGAATCATTGCCCCGGGAGTATGTGCGTATCGGATTTGATGAGGGTGAAGTCCTTACTGTCGAACAGTGTATCTATGCATGTCTTCTGAAGTCGGCTAACGATGCCTGTATGGCTCTCGCGATCCACATCAGTGGAAGCGAGAGTGCTTTTGTCGAGAAGATGAATAAAAGAGCGGAAGAACTCGGGTGTACCGCTACGAGCTTTACGAATCCTTATGGAAATGCGGACGAACAGCACCTGACGACTTGCCGGGACATGGTCCTTATCCTGAAAGAGGCACTGCGCCATCCGGACTTCCGCACGATCTGCACGACCGCCTCGTTTACGATCGAGCCGACGAACAAGTATAACGATAAGAGAGTCCTAAATAACGCCAACCGCTTTGTTTCGACTCCTTCGACAGCCTATGAGTACTATATCGGTGGTAAGACAGGATATTCCGATACGGCCGGATATACGATCATTGCCGGCGCCGAGAAAGACGGACGCTGCCTGATCGGAGTGATGCTCGGCGCGGAGGATGCCGAACTCCGTTATGAAGCGCTGGTTAGTCTCTTCGAGTATTGTTTTAACAGCTATACCACCACCATGGTCGAAGAAAACGAGATGACCGGAGCCGTGAATGCCGCGGTTTCCCAGATCGAATCGGCACTTTCAGAGACGGCTCTCTCTGTGCAGGATACATCCCTCACGATCTGCAAATACTATTCTGTAAAGTCGGACCTGGCCAATGACGGATATAGTAATGAAGTGGATCTGTCGAAACTGGTGATCGATCCGGTCGCGGATAGTCAGGTCTTTGTCCTTCCGATCTACCGCCGTTTTTCAAATAACGAGACGTATAGGATCGGAAATCTGACGATCACGATCGGCAATGGAAATCAATCTCCGGTTTCCACGGAAACCGCGGAGGATACTTCTAAGATCAATATCCGTGAGATCATACTTATCGCCGCGGTAGGCGCGCTCCTCCTGTTCCTTCTAATCTTCGCCATCGTTCTTCTTGTTAAGATGATGAAGAAAAGGAAATTCAATAAGCACCATAAAAATCCGACGATCCTTTAATGAGGACCGTCGGTTTTCATTTTGCCTATAGAATTGTTCCTATCCGATCATTCGCCTGCGACGGAAACGTCCGGAATCAGCAGACTCGGACACTGGATATGCGTCGATTCCGGCGTGCAGTAATCGACATCGTCAGCGAGCGCTTCTACCTTCATAAGCACATCGAAGAAGTTATCGGCGATCGTGATCTGGTTTACGGGTCTGGTGACCTTGCCGTTTTCAACCAGGAAACCCTCGGACATCAGGGAAAAATCACCGGAGATCGCGTTAATGCCGGCATGCAGGCCGTGGATCGCCGTGATATAGATGCCGTTCCCCATCTTCTCAAAGAGCTGATCCTGCGTATACTCCCCTTTTTCGATATACATATTGGTCGGCGCGACACCGAGCGGTCCCTTCGAACCGCCCGTGGCATTACCGGTGCTCTCTACGCCGTCCACCAGAGCGGTCTTACGGTTGTGAAGCTCAGACGCAAAGACGCCTTTATCGATGATCACTGTTCTCTTGGCGCTGACGCCCTCTGAGTCGAAAGGTATGCAGAGCATGCTTCCTTCGATCATGCCTTCGTCGATGAGCGTGATTTTCGGATCGGCGATCGTTTCGCCGAGTTTTCCGACCAGACGGGAGATCCCTTTCTGTATGGCCTCTGCGGAAAAAGAACCGGCAAACGAACCGAGAAGGCTCTTGGCGGCCATCTTATCCATCACGATCGGTGTCTTAACAGACGGGATCGGCCTGGCGCCGAGCTTGGCGATGACACGTTTACCGACGGTCTGTGCACATTTATCGATATCCAGTTCGCTGAACTTCGAGAAAGACCAGCCTTTCCCATAGGTCTGCACATCGTCGCCTTCCTTGGCGCGGCAACCGATATACACATCGAAACCGTTCGAACGGCTCTCGCAGAGCATCCCCTTCGAGTTCCTTATCATGATCTCTGCGCTTCCGTAGACGGCGAAACAGTCATCGACAGCCTCGATACGCGGATCATAGGCGAGCAGTGCTTTTTCCAATGAAAGTGTCGTATTCGCGAGGAAATCATAATCGATCGAGGTCAGTTCCTCGATAAAACCGTTAAACACCGGATATTCCTTCTCACCTTCGTATACTGTGATCTGCTCTTTTACCTCGAGTACGTCGCAGTTATCTTTCGCCTGCTTGATCAGAAAAGGGATCATATCCGGCTTTATATCTTCAGTCGAGGCATAGCCCATCTGACCGTTATAAAGTCCGCGGAATGAGATGCTGGAAGAATCGTTATTCTCGAACTCGATGATTTTCCCTTCACGGGCGGATACAGACATGGTCGTATCGGCACCATATATGGCTTCCGCTTCGAGAAATCCTGCTTTCTCTGCTTCCTTTAGTAATTCTTCGATATATTCTTCTATCTTTTTGTCCATTTCTTCACCTACTAACCTTTACGCCTGACCGCCGACGGTGATCTCCGATACACGTATGGTCGGCTGACCGACATCGACAGCGATATTCCCGCTTACGGAACCGCAGACGCCCTGAGCGAGCTTGAGGTCTGTTCCGACACGGTCGATGTTCATGAGTACTTCGTTACCTTTGCCGATGAGTGTGGCGCCCTTTACAGCCTCACAGATCTTGCCGTTACGGATCATGTAGGCTTCGTTGACGGCGAAGTTAAATTCCCCGGTGGAAGTATCGACGGAACCGCCACCCATGTTCGCGGCGTAGATTCCGTATTCCGTATCGGCGATGATGTCTTCCGGCTTGCTTTCACCTGCCGCGATAAAGGTGTTCGACATACGGGATGTCGGCGCGCAGCCGTAGTTCTGTCTTCTCGCGCAACCGGTAGATGGTTCGCCCATACGACGGCTGCCGATCTTATCGACCAGATAACTGTTCAAGATACCGTCCTTGATGAGAAGTGTCGTCTGCGAAGGAGTGCCTTCATCGTCGACCTCGTAACTTCCCCATTCCTTCGCGATCTTGGCATCATCATAGGCAGTCACGATCGGACTTGCTATTTGTTTCCCTTTCATGCCGGTAAAATAGGAAGACTTGATGCCGACGGCGGTGGCTTCGAGTGCGTGCCCGCAGGCCTCGTGGAAGATAACGCCGCCGAAACCGTTCCCGATGACGACAGGCATTTTTCCTGAAGGACACGGCTTTGCTGAGATCATGGTCGCTGCGATCTTCGCCGCTTTTCCGGCGAGTTCATCGGTATCCAGACGCTCGAAGAATTCGTAGCCTTCTCCACTTCCCGGACCGAAATACCCGTACTGCTTATCTTCTTCGGAGCTCGCGATTGCCTGGATCATGACGCGGGTGCGGCATCTGTGATCGGTTACAAAAAGCCCATCTGAATTGGCGATCCAGACATCTTTTTCGACGTCTGACGTAGAGGCCGAAGTCTGTGTAATCAGAGAGGAGTAAGCCATGGCCGTCTCCCCTGCTTTCCTAAGCTTGTTCACTTTCGCGGACTTGGATACTTCCGACGGGCATATCTCGTACCGCTGGGAGAAGTACTCGATCTGCGGCTTCAGATAGATGGTCTTTCCGGCGGGAGCTTCGGAGAGAGAAGCCGACGCATTTTGAGCCATGCGGATGAGTTTCTCTTCATTATAGATGTCGTTAGAGTAGACATAGACAGAACGGTCGCCTTCCAGTATACGTATGCCGATACCCATATCCAGATTGGATCCGGTTCCTTCTACGATACCGTTTAGTAGAGAAACGGATGTGGCCTTTGTTCTTTCGATGAATACTTCGGAAAAATCCCCACCGTGGGACAGTGCCGCGGTAAGGATTCTCTCGATGCTTGTATTAGACAGCATTTCTGATCATGCCTCCTGATCAATTCTTGTACTTTCTTCTGATCTTCTTACTGGTAGTCTTATCAAACTCCGTATCTCGTAGTACGACACGCTTGATGTGCTTATAGTTTACGAGGTTCTTATTGACCTTCGCGACCTCATCCTCCATGAGCTGCTGGATGGCGTCGTCATCCGGATTCTCGCCGAGGAGCTTCTTGACTTCCTCCATGCACGGGAAGATCGTAACGGTGATGATCACATCATCGTTTTCTTCTTCACCGGAAACGAGGCACTCCTCTACGTAGTCGGACATGCAGAGCATGGTCTCGATCTCTTCCGGGAATACGTTCTTACCGTTCTTGGCGATGATGACGTTCTTCTTACGGCCTGTGATGATGCAGAAACCGTCCTTATCGATGTATCCGAGATCGCCGGTGTGGTAGTAGCCATTCTCATCGATCGCTTCCTTGGTGGCTTCCTCATTCTTATAGTAACCCATCATGACGTTATCGCCCTTTGCGATAAATTCGCCGATGCCATTCTCGTCCTTGTCGATGACCTGAACGTCTACATCAGGAAGCGGAAGTCCTGCAGCACGGTTATTGAAGTCGCAGTCACGATTCAGAGCGAGGATCGGCGCACACTCGGTTAGACCGTAGCCCTGGATACAGGCAAATCCCATATCCTGCATATCCTGAAGGATCTGCGGGTCGATGCCGGCTCCGCCGCTGATGATCAGCCGCAGGCTGCCGCCAAAGGTATCGTGGACCTGCTTGAAGATCTTCTTTCTCTTATCGATGCCGAAGAACAGCAGGAACTTGCACAGCTTGCGGCCAAACTCGAATTTTCTGGCCATCTTCTTCGTTGCCTTCGCCTTCGACATGATGCTCTTGTGAAACTTCTCGAGCATGAGCGGAACGACCAGGATGATCGTGACGTGCGACTGCTGCATATTCGGAACGATGTAGCGGAGACCTTCACAGATGGCGATATGGGAACCACGGTATACCTGGCAGAGAAAGCCACAGGTGCACTCGTATGTGTGGTGCAAAGGAAGGACCGACAGGAACATGTCATTCTGGTCGATATAGGTCATCGAACACATGCCCTCGAGGTTCTTGCAGATATTCTTCTGGCTGAGCATAACGGCTTTGGACTGTGCCGTAGTGCCGCTTGTGAACAAAAGAACGGTCATGGCTTCTCTATCGAGCGGAGCATCAAGGAAGAGTCTGTCGCCTTCGTCAAGGAGTTTCTGGCCGTTATTCAGGATGTCGTAGAAGTATTCGACACCCTCGCGGTCTGTCTTATCCATGCAGATATAATTCTTAACGCCCGGGATCTGTTCGCGGATCTCGTCGAGGACCTTCTGCTTCGAAGAAGAGTAGATCACGCAGTTTACTTCCGCACGGTTGAGACAACTGGCCACTTCTTCCGGAGGAAGTTCCTTATCGAGAGGAACGACGATGCCGGTCCCGTTCGCCGTAGCCAGATAGGAAACATACCACTCATATCTTGTTTCCGCGAGGATCGCGATACGCGAACCCAGACCACAAAGATGGGAAAGTCCCGTACCCATGGCCTGTACGGCTTTGTTATATTCGTTAAAGGTGTAATAATCGTAATCCCCGCCCTTAACCTTCTTGTAGTAGAAAAGCGGAAGATCTCCGTACAGCTCGACGCTTTGCTTGAGCATGTCCCGAAGATCTTCGATATGGCGTACTTCGTATAAAGGAATATTCTTCATAAAGCGGTCCTCGATCTAGAATTATTTACCGTCAAATCATTTGATTTTCCAATAAAATAAGTATATCGAATTGCGCTTCTATATTCAATAAAACGAGAAGATTTCCTTTCTTTCCCATTTCCGGAAAATCACTCTTGTTTGTGCGGGTTCAGTCCTGTACCGCCACAGGCCTCGCAAACACGTGTACCCTGACAGCCTGCACAGATAACTTTGCCGGCCCCATGACAGTCTTCGCAAGGCGTTTGACCTGTTCCGTTACATTTGGCGCATGTTCTTCTTCCGGATCCATGACATTCCTTGCAGAGTCCGTCACCACCACAAACATCACAGGTGTTTCCTTCAAATACTCCGGTTCCTTCGCATCGGTAGCACTTACCGTCACCGCCACATGGACATGGGTTCGGATCGTAACCGCCTTCGCAGGTACAAGGTTCATAACCGGTCGCGCCGCAACGATAACAGGTTTCATATCCATCTTCATCGCAACGTGTGCACTTGCCACTTCCCTGACATACCGGACATCCTTCCTGCTTGCCGCCTCCGTTGTCTCCGCCATTGTCGGGCTGTGTGTCGTGCTGGTGATCGTCCGGTTCCGTTCCGGGGTTATTGCCCGGATCGTTGTTCGGATCGTTACCGGGAGCGTTATTCGGGTCGTTGCCGGGCTCTTGGCCCGGATCGTTATTTCTGTCGGCACCGGGGTTGTTTTCCGGCGGAGGCGGATTGGGATCATCGTTGGGATGGGTATTCTCTGCATCAGAAGCAAATTGTATACCTGCATCGATAGTAGCGACCGGGGAAATATCGATGTTCCTTTCATCACTGATCCTGTCCACGACATTCTCCAGGTCATCGATCGTCTTATTGGCATCCGGCTCGGTTCTGTAACTGTCGACCAGTGTCACGTTGACCACGCCGCCATCCTTGAGATAGCCGTCATCGATCGCTACATTTACGATGTCCGACAGCGCATCCCGGACATTCCTTCCATCGAGATAACAACGGTCGGACATGCTTTTCGCGTCGTCATTCATGGCTTCACTTCTGATTACATCGCCTCGTTCATCTACATAGAGCATAAACGACGGATTGATCTGTATAAGGATCGCGTCGAGATACACTTCAGGCGCCGATTTCAGAGCTTCTTCCTTTGCCGGGACTGTATCCGATACGGTTGCGACGGTAGATGTTTCACTTTGTGCTACGGATGTAGCCGGAACCGAAGAGGAGGTATCTTCAGATTTCTCTCCGCATGCACATAGCGAAAACGCCATAGCGGCAGAAACGATATATGCCAGAAAATGCTGTAGTTTTCTCGTTCTTATACTCATGGATGCTTCCTCCTTCCTATTGGACAAAAGTATTCTATGCCCTCATTCTAGCATTGGGAGGACTCGGAAGAATTCAACAGATTTCTAGCGATTTGTAAATAAACTACGAACGATTGGTGTAACTATTTCTTCGGGATCTCATATTTCCGGAGTCTCGCACGTTTCTCTTTATAATCCGGACAGTATTTCGCGACCTGTTCCCAGAATGCGGCTGAGTGATTCATGTGGTATAGATGTGATAGTTCATGAATAAGCACATACTCGAAGAGTTCCGGTTCGACATCAAGAAGGTATACATTCAGCGAAATATTGCCGTTGCTGGAGCAGGAACCCCATCTCGAGCTCATATTCCGGACGAATATGCGGTTGGGCTTCTTTCCATCATATGTAACGAGAAAAGCACTTACCCTGGCCTTGATGATCCTGGCTTTTCTTCTCTGCTCTGCCTCATCGATGTGGGAAAGCATGGTCTTCGACAGAATCTTCTTCCTGGTTTTCTCGATCCAATCGACGTTTGCTTCAATAAAGCGGTCGATGTCCTTAAGTGTCATCCTGTTTGGAGCATGCGCGATCACATGTCCTTCTTCATCGAGCGTGACACGGAGACGTTTGAGGTGCGCGAAGCGGATCGTGACCGGGATATGAAGGTTCCCGGTCACGTGCTCTCTGATCTGATATGTCTTATGCGCGGGCAAGGGCTTCAGTTCCTTCCCGGAACATAGCCGCGGGAGATCGCCATCTCAGCGCGCTGCTTCGGTTTGCCACCAAGTGCGATCTGCTCATCGATGAAACTCGGATGTGCAATCAGGAAGGCCTTCATGTAGTCGATCGGGCTTTCCATGAAGTGGGCGACCATTTCGCGCTGTGCGGAGGTCAGGATCCCCTTCTCTACGGCCTCGTCAAAGAGCGAGAGCTCGATCTTGGCGAAGGTATACATGTTGACGCCTTCCTTCTTAAGATTCGCCTCACCACCCTGCAGACGGTCGATCACTGCGATCGTATCTGTGATCTTCGCTCCTACGCCGCGGATCGACGGGATCCATGCATTGGTATAAGATGAAGCCTCCGTGATGAGATCGGCAATGTGAAGAGATACTTTGCCTAGAAGATCACCCTCACCGACTTTTTCAGCCTTTTCTTCAACATTTTCGGAATAATAGGTCTCCCCGTCCTTGAAGATCGAAAGATGCGGTTTACCGAGAAGATAGGCCGGCATCAGGGAGAAGAAAAAATCGCGACGCTCACCGCCGGAGATGAAGTCGAAGTCCAGTTCTTTTGCCTTTTCGGTGATAAGATCGATTACGGCTTTGTAGGACTCGGAAGTTTCGTACTGCTTCTTCACAAAAGTCAGGATCGTAGTCAGGAAATCACCTCTGTCACGCGCGGCGGCCTGCTCGATCAGGGCGAGAAGCTCATTTGCTTTTTCTTCCGACTCGAGAAGAAAATGCGTGTTTACATAGAAAGGTCCGAGGGTACCGGATGCATACCAGAACGGTTTTTCCGGATCACTTACACGGACGGCATTCGTAGCGAAAAGATAATCGGCAATAGTTTTCATATACTTACCTCCAAAGCTCGAGCGTGCCGGTAAGAGACGACAGCTCGTCAATATTGTTCTGTTCACAGTATTTCAGAAGATCTTCGACGATCTCTACCGGACGTGTCGGATGTACGAGTGTGATGGTGCCGAGTTCGACAGCCGAAGCGCCGGCGATCATGAACTCGAGAACGTCTTCGTAGGTCGAGACGCCGCCACATCCGACGACAGGTATCTTTACTGCGTCATAGATATCGTGGACCATGCGGAGAGCCACGGGCTTGACGCACGGACCGGAAAGTCCGCCGGTGTTGTTGTGAAGTAGCGGTCGCCTCGTGTGGATATCGATCGCCATGCCGAGCATCGTATTGATGGCCACGATCGCATCGGCGCCACCGGCTTCTGCCCCTTTGGCCGTTTCCGCGATCGAGGTGACATTCGGCGTGAGCTTGATCCACATCGGGAGATCGGTTCTCTTGCGAAGATCCTTGACCAGTGCTTCAATGGCATTCGGCGAAGATCCGATGACCATGCAGCCTTCCTTTACGTTCGGACAGGAGAAATTCAGTTCCAGCGCATCGATCTTATCCTTGTACGGATCGAGTTTCTCGACCATCGCGATGTAGTCTTCGTTCGAGTGCCCAGCTACGTTTACGACGACGCCTGCACCACTATTTACCATATAATCCAGTTCTGTCGCAAGAAAAGCATCGACGCCCGGATTCTGAAGGCCTACGCAGTTCAGCATACCTGAAGGTGTTTCCGCGACACGTACACCCTGGTTTCCGTCACGAGGCAGAAGTGTCAGTCCTTTTGAAGAAAGGGCGCCGAGTTTACTGAGGTCCATGTACTCCGCAAGTTCACGGCCGAAACCGCATGTGCCAGACGCGAGAATAACAGGATTCTTCAGCTCGACACTGCCCACTTTTACTGAGATACTCACCAGATCACCTCCTCGGCGCTAAATACAGGACCGTCCTTACAGCAGCGTTTGTGGACGAATTCCTTTCCTTCCTGCTCGGCCTTGATCTTACACACACAGACGAGACAGGCCCCGATTCCGCAGGCCATACGCTGCTCGAGGGAAACATAACATGGCAGACCTTTTGCCTGTGCCCATTCTGAGACTTTTCTCATCATGATACCCGGACCGACGACCATGACAGTCGTATCGGTAAGTTCCGAGTCATTGATGGTCTCGAGATAAGCCATGACATTCCCTTTCATGCCGAGATCGCCTGCATCGGTCGTTACGTCAAAGCTACTGCATACGCATCCGAACTTGTCGTATAGAAATGCATCGTTCTTGCAACGGTATCCGTTTACGACATGACATGGTATGTTGTTTTCTCTGGCATATTCTGCTGCACAATAGATCGGGAAAATCCCGGTTCCGCCGCCTACGAGAAGGAGCTTCCTGATTCCTTCGAACGGAAAACCGTTGCCGAGTGGTCCTAAGACCGTAAAGGAGTCCCCTTCTTTTGCTCCGATGATCTTCTCTGTTCCCTTGCCGACCTTTCTGACACCGATGCTGAAGGTCTTTTCTTCCTTGTCGACACTCATAATGCCGAAAGGTCTCTTAAGAAAGTACTCGCAGGAAAGATTCACGAACTGTCCGGGCTTCGCTTCTTCCGCGATCTCCGGACAGGTGAAAGTAAGTACAGCACAGGTCGGGCCGAGTACTTCTTTCTTAATCAGTTTGATCTTATATTCTTCTTTCATGTCTTAACCCTTCAGTGCTGCATTCAGATCGTCGCGCATGCGGATAGCCTCGTCTCTCGTAGCTTTCTGGAATCCGAGAAGTGCTTTTCCGGAAGGACCTGCGATGTCGGTCATTTCCATAGGAGCGATGTCTTCTCTCTTCTTCCATGCGCACATCAGGCTTCTCGATGCGTTGACGATACCGCCCTTACCATTTACAAAAGAGGCAACGGCATCCTTACCTGAACCTCCCTGCGCACCGTAGCCCGGAACAAGGATCAGCGCGTGTGGCATGATTTCTCTGGCCTTTACTGCCTGTTGCGGCCATGTCGCACCGACAACGGCTCCGACAGAACTAAAGCCGGATTCGCCGATCAGATCCGCTCCCCATTTTTCGACATTTTCCGCCATAGCTTCGAAAACCTGACGGCCATCTTCGAGCTTGAGATCCTGAAGATCTCCCGCAGAAGGATTCGAGGTACGGACCAGTACGAAGAGGCCTTTCCCCTTCTCTTTTGCCACATCCATGAAAGGCTTGATGCCATCGATACCGAGGTATCCGTTAACCGTGATGCAGTCACACTCGAACATCGCTTCAACGGAATCGTCGAGAATCTTGGTTTCGCCGATGATCGCGTTGGCATAGGCGGTAGCCGTTGTGCCGATATCGTTTCTCTTCGCGTCGGCGATAACCAGCATGCCCTTCTCGTGCGCATATCGGATCGTCTTCTTCAGCGCTTTGATGCCCTCGAGTCCGTACATCTCATAGTAAGCGAACTGGGGCTTGATTGCCGGTATGATGTCATATACGGCATCGATCAGGAGACGGTTATAGGCGAAGATCGCCTCTCCGGTTGCCTCTTGCATGTTGACCGAGCGGGCGCCTTTTTTGTTCTTTGCACCGTCGAGCCAGGCCGTAAGCATCTCCGAAGGGAGATAGTCCAGCTTCGGATCGAGTCCCATAACGGTCGGGTTATTGCACTCTCCGATTTTCTTAAGTAGTGTATCAGCGAAGTTCGTCATAAGTGATCTTTCCTCCTGCGATCGTAAGCTTTACGCGGCCGGTCAGTTCTTCTCCGATGTAAGGAGAGTTTGTCGCCTTACTTCTGATCTCCTCCTTCGTGTAGACGAAGGTCTCATTAAGATCTGCGAGCATGACATCTGCAGGCATTCCCTTTTCCAGAGTGCCTCTTCTGAGCTTCAGGATCGAAGACGGATTTACGGTCATGGTCTTGATCATATCGGTCAGAGAGAGCGCGCCGGTCTTTACCAGATAAGTATATCCTACTGCGAATGCCGTTTCAAAGCCGATGATGCCGTTGTTGGCGAGAGAAAACTCGATGTCTTTCTCATCGATGTGATGCGGCGCGTGATCCGTGACGATACAGTCGATCGTTCCGTCCTTGAGTCCTTCGATCACGGCAAGACGGTCGTTTTCTGTTCGAAGTGGCGGGTTCATCTTGAAGTTCGTGTCATAGGTCTGGCACGCTTCTTCTGTGAGGGAGAAGTAATGCGGGCAGGTCTCGCATGTGACCTTGACGCCGCGGGCTTTCGCCTGACGGATGATCTCGATGCCTTTCCTCGTACTGACGTGGCAGATGTGGATCGGCATATCGAGGTATTCCGCAGTCTGGATGTCGCGGGAGATCATGATCTCCTCGGCAATGGCCGGGATGCCGCGAAGACCGAGTGCCGTGGAGATCGCGCCTTCGTTCATAGCGCCCTCTGCGATCGAGAGTTCTTCGCAGTGGTTCAGCACCGGAATGTCGAAGTCCGAGGCATATTCGAGCACTTTCTTCAAAAGGTTCGCTGTCGCGATCGGTTTGCCGTCGTCGGAGACGGCGACGATACCTGCTTCTTTCATCAGACCCATCTCGGAGATCTCTTTGCCTTCGAGTTTCTTGCTGGCGGCGCCGATCGGAAATACATTACAGGAGCCGACCTGCTCGGCTTTTCTCAGGATGCCTTCGACCACTGCCGCATTATCACATACCGGATTGGTATTCGGCATGCAGCATACGCTGGTAAAACCGCCCTTTGCCGCACTGGCTGTACCGCTCTTGATGTCTTCTCTATACTCGAAGCCAGGCTCTCTTAAGTGACAGTGCATGTCGACAAGTCCCGGAAAAACGGTCAGGCCTTCCGCATCGATGATTTCATCTGCCGCTCCGGAAAGGCTGTCTGTGAAGACGCCGTTCTCGACATAAAGCGTAACTTTTTCACCGGAAGCAAAATGCTTCGCGTTTCTGATCTCAATTGTTTTCATTCTGATTTCTCCTTGCCATCAGTAAGTAAAGTACTGCCATTCTGACTGCGACACCGTTGGTAACCTGTTCGTTGATCACGGATTGGTCGCAGTCGTATACGCATGTCGGAAGTTCGACGCCGTGGTTGCACGGCCCCGGGTGAAGCAGATATGCACCCGGTTTGGCGAGCTTTAAGACTTCTTCGGAGATCGAGTAGAATCTCGCGTATTCTGCGATCGACGGGAACAGAGACTTCTGCTGGCGTTCGAGCTGCACGCGCAGACCCATGACGGCGTCGGCATCCTTGACTGCCTCGGAGACGGAACGGCACACTGTGCATCCCATCTTATCGAGTCCGACCGGAACCATGGTACGGGGACCTGCAACACTGACTGTCGCGCCGAGCTTCGTTAAGCCGATCACGTTGCTTCTTACGACACGGCTATGGTAGAGATCACCGCAGATGGCTACTTTCAGACCATCCAGATGACCGTATTTCTCATAGAGTGTAAACATATCGAGCAGCGCCTGGGTCGGGTGCTCGTTCATGCCGTCACCGGCATTGACGATCGAGGCCTTTACGCGAGGCGCCAGAAAATGAGGCGCGCCGGACTGGCTGTGTCTCATGATGATGATGTCGGTCGCCATCATGTCGATCGTTCTGGCGGTGTCCAGGAGCGATTCGCCCTTGTTTACCGAACTTCCCGAGGTCGTGATGTTGGCGCTGGCCGAGCCCATGTACTTCGAGGCCAGTTCGAAAGACAATCTCGTTCTTGTACTATTCTCATAAAAGAGTGTCACGACCGATTTGCCCTGAAGATGTGATGTCTTCTTATTGCCCGAGGTCAGTACCATCTTCATCATCTTCGCGGTGTCTAAGATCTCCATGATCTCTTCCGCGGTCAATTGCTTTAATCCGAGCAGATCTTTATTCTTAAGTCCCATTATTTCACCTCTTCACAGAGAACGACCTGATCCTGTCCGTCGATCTCGTTAAGCTGCACCGAGATCATCTCCGAGAGCGAGGTAGGTACGTTCTTTCCTACATAATCCGAGCGGATCGGGAGCTGTCTGTGACCTCTGTCGATTAGCGTCGCCAGCTGGATACAGGCCGGCCTTCCCATATCAAAAATCGCCTCGATCGCCGCTCTTACCGTTCTTCCGGTGAAGAGTACATCGTCGATCAGGACGATTTTCTTATCATTGATATTAAAGTGGATCGCGGTTCCGTTTACGACCGGGTGAGCCGCCAGCGTGGACAGGTCATCTCTGTAGAACGTGATGTCCAGAACTCCGACATCGGGCTTAACCCCCTCGACCTCCTCCATGACCTTGGCGATGCGGTTGGCCATCGGGACGCCTCGTCTCTGGATGCCGACGAGCGCCACATTCTCGAGACCTTTATTCTTCTCGATGATCTCGTGGGCGATTCGGATCAGGGCGCGATGTATGGCCTGCTCATCCATAAGGACTGTCTTCTCGAGATACTCTTTCAAAAATACCACTCCTTCCGTTATTCGAGCCGCAAAAAACCGACTCTTCAGATGTCCTTGCGGCACCCTTTACAAGTCGGTCTTTCCATATTCATGCCTCCCTTTCGGGATACGGTATTCATTTGTGACAGACGACCTTTCTGAACTCTCTGGATCAGACTTAAAGGATACGCTGTTAAGATAATAATCCAAGAGTATCGAATTGGCAACAGTCAATTTGGCAAAAGCACTTTACCGTGAAGTGCGGTGGCAATGGCCGGTAAACCATTACCACACAGGGATCTCGTCGTAATACCAGTTCCATTCTTCGTCCTGGGCCTGGGATTTTTTTCTTTCTTCCTGACGCTGATCGTTGGACTTGTCCATACGCTTGTCCATCTCGTCTTCGATCTCCTGCTGGCGCTTCTCTTTCTTTTCCTGCTCTTCCTGTGCTTTCTTTTTCTCCTCCTCATCTTCTTCGTTTCCGCCGTTCGGGTCCTGATTCTGGTTGTTCGGATCGTTCGGGTCGCCGTTAGGATCCTGATTCGGATCTTGCTGTTGCTGCTGCTGCTCTTGTTCTTCCTTTTCCTTCTCCTGCTGTTCTTTTTCCTGCTCTGCCTGCTCGAGCATCTCTTTTATCTCGTCGTAGAGACGCTGGGCGCGGTTATCGTGACCGTCGCCGTCATCGTTGGCGCAGTCTTCTTCAGAAAGAATATCCAGACAGTCCTTGAGGATCTTGATCGTCTTATCGATCTTTTCTTCCGTCAGATAGTCTTCTCCCAGAAGCTGAAGCTTAGCCAGAGCCAGATTGATGCGGATCGGGCATTCTTTCCCTTCCGGCGGATCCTCTTCGAGAGCCTGTTCGTAGTATTCGATAGCCGCCTCATAATCTTTGTTCTGATACATCACATTACCGTTATTGTAATAGACGATGTAGCGCTCCGTGAAATTGAACGCCTCCAGCAGGCTGAAGTTTTCGGTATAGTCGCCTTCTTCGTACTTGGAAATGACCCATTCATTGTACCAGTAGGTAAAAGCGAACTTGATAAGTAACAGTGCGACGATCGTATACGCCGCGATCATGATGCGCTTCTTCATTCCTTAATCCTCCTTTTGTAATAGATCAGATCGTATAAGAGCAGAGCCGCCAGCGGGATGGCAAACCAGTAATATGTCTCCTTATATCCTTCCATACCGGTCTCTCCCGACGTGGCATATTCATCCAGGTTATCTGTGATCTCGCCAAGGACCGAACGTACCGTTGTTGACTTCTCGACATGATAGTACTCGACGTCCAGATCGTCGGCGATCGACTGAAGGTTATCCTCATCGATGCGAGAGACGGCATCAACAGTGCGGCCGCTCTCGTCTCGTGTCTTCATATAGAATGGCTCGCCATAGTCACCTTCATAGCTCTTGACCTTCATCTTACCGCCTTCTTCCGTGCCATATCCCAATACCGCGCCGGAGACGATATATTCCGCAGCATCCTCGTAGGATCCGAGCTTTTCATCTTTGCTTGTGATTTCTCCATCACTAAAGAAGAAGATGATCTGGGCGCGTTCGCTGTCCTGCTCATAGTCCTGTTCCAGAGTATCCAGTATCTGGGAAAACGGGAGGTTGAGCGAAGTACCCTGTGCGTAGTACTGTGTCTGTCCTTCGAGAGAGCGGATCGCTGACATGATCACATTTGTGTCACTGGTGTACGGGGCGAGCCGGTAAGCGTAGTTTCCGAAAGAGATGACAGAAAATCGGCAGCCTTCCATCTTATCCATGATGTATTCACAATCGTCCTTCACCGCATCGATACGGCGTCCTTCACCATCAAAATCCTCGGCCAGCATACTCATTGAGTCGTCAATGACGAAGAGTACATCGATATTCAGTTCTTTCTTCGGGATATCATAGGAGAACACCATGATACGAAGATTCAGAGCGAAAACCAGAAGGACGATCAGGATCTGGCGTATGTAGTTCCATACGCCTTTTCGCTTCATTATCAGCATGCCGATGCAAAGGATCGACATCAGCCATATTGGCAGGATCGGATTGATCTTCATAGTCTCACCCTTCTACTTACTACAAAATGAACGCATAGACATATCGTTAGAAACAGCACCAGCTTTTCCGGATACTCGGTGATTGTGATGTCACTCTTGTACAGTACGGAAGTGTCGGTCTTCTCCACTTCTTTGATAATATCTTTCGCCATGGTCGGAGAACTGAGCGTGAAGAGTTTACCGCCCGTGCTCTCGACAGCTTTCTTGTAATTGTCATAATCGACGACTTCTTCCGGAGATGCGGCGAAAACCTTTACTCCGTACTTGGCGCAGAGTTCGGCAGCCTCATCAAGCTGGACAAAAGGATCGCCCCACAGTTCATTATCGGTGGCGAGGATGATGACACGTGTTCTCGAGTCGTCATCTTTGACATCCGGGAACTGGAACAGCGTAGAGGCCAGCCCGTCACCGATCAGAGAAGAACCGGAATCGTAGGCGTAGGTGATCGTACCATCGATGATGTACTGGTACTTGACGTAGTCTTCCGTATCGTAGAAATCACCGTTATTGATCACGTTGATCGCGATCTGACAGGCCTCCTCGATCTGATCGAGTACATCGAGTATGTAATCATAGTCAGTCGTAAGCGGGACAAGTGTTACAGTCTGACAGTTAAAGATCGTGATACCGAATCGTTCTCCGTGAAGACCGTTTACGAAGTCCTTCAGCTTCTCACATACCTGCAGATCGACTTCAAACATAGAGCCCGACGTATCCAGACACAGGAAAATATCTCTGTTATGGATCTCCGTGATCGTCTGCTTCGAGCGGAAGGGACGTGCCAGGATAAACATCAGGAACGACAACGCCAGTACCAGACTCACGATCACTACGAGGGAACAGAACTTGAACTCGAGAAGTCTTCTCTTGAAGTATTTCGTCTTCTCGAGAAGCTCAGAATTTGCAACCTTGCGGCCGTCTTTGAACTTCTTCCTGTACCCGTATGTCAGTAACGCCAGAACGATTATGACAGGCACACCGATATAGATAACATAAGGATTCATCAATTCCATGTGTTTATCACCTCCCTGGCATCCCGGATCGAAGCCGTAGTCTCCTTATCGGATCTCTCGGCAAACTCCGGTGCATAGAACTCTTCGATCAGATTACTGATCTGATGAACATTATTGGACTTGAGTTCAGAAAGTGAGAAGTTCTGTGCATTGATACCGGTCATGTCATGTACGAACATACGCACCACAGCGGACAACTCCTGATGAGCCGCACGAACATCCATCTGCCCGGCCTGGTATTTCTTTTCGATCACGTTGATCTTTTCCAGATAATCGCGCTTGGTCTCTTCCCTGCTCTTCGGCTTAAAAACTACCGGCTTCGGAACCTTCTGCTTCATAGGGGCCTTCATCTTCTTGTGTACGAGTATGATCGCAACAAGAATTACGATCGATGCCAGAATGACCGCGATCATGATCACGACCGGCAGGAAGCTATAGGAGAAAGGGTCTTGTAATTCAACGGATGTTGGCATATCTGTGTCTCTCCAATAACTCAGTAATAGAATACGTGATATTCTCTTTGCTTCCGATCGATGTCGACAGGATCGCATGATGCTTCAGTTTCTTTTCGTTTTCCTTTGCCATCTTCTCTTTCATCTCTTTTTCAATTCTGGCCAGCTTCTTGTCCATGGTCACGAAACGCGGCACATATCTGCTTTTCTCGACCTTAAAGGCGTGAGTACCCGAAAGATCTGCATCGTTGATGTTGATGAAGAGAATATCGTGCTGGCACATCAGTTTCTTAAGGACCGCTTCCGACACCGTGGATGTTCCCACCTGGTCGGTGATCACAAAGACGACCATCTTTCTCCTGAAATTCTTCAAGAGATATTCGAGACTCTTATTCAGGTCGGACTTCTTTGAACTTTGTACGTCTTTGTCATACTGGGCCAGGAAGTGCTCGATGTCATAAAGACGGGTCCGTAGTGGGAAGAATCGCATCTTCCCGTCTATGTTATAAAGCGAACCGACAAAATCACCGTTGGAGTAGGCCAGATACGACAACGTTCCGCCGGCAAAGATCGCGACATCTTTTTTAGTTTCTCCTTTATCGGTATCCGCGGTCATTTTGGCGCCGGTATCGAAGATGATGAGGATGTTGTGCTTCTTCTCGGCTACATACCGCTTCACGAGGAGCATGCGGCTACGGGAAGAGGCTTTCCAGTCGATGTCGCGGATGTTATCGCCTGGGATATATTCGCGAAGATCCTCGAAATTCAGGCTTCTGCCCATGAAGACAGACTTATATGAGCCATCGAGGATACTGGTGGCCTTGATGTTCGTATGAATCGCGATATTCGCTTTTATTCTTGTAATGTAATCAAGAATCATGGCGTCGGTGTCGCTCCTACGATCTTATCGATAATCTGTTCTTCTGTGACTCCGTCGGCAACAGCCGCGAAGTTCAGGGAGATACGGTGACGGAGAACGCTGTGGATCAGTGTCTTGACATCATCCGGTGTTACATAACTTCTGCCGTTGATCAGCGCGACGGCCTTGGATACTTCCATCAGGGAAATACAGCCACGGGTACTCGAACCGAGTGTGATGTACTCCGCAAGGTCCTTGCCGATAACGTCAGCCGGATGTCTCGTGGCATTGACGATCTGGATGATGTATCTCTTGATCGCATCGTCAAGATAGACCTTATTCGCCATTTGCTGCAGGAAATAAACATCCTCGAGTTCCACGACCGCTTCGGACTTGGAGAATACGTCTTTCTCGATACGGTTCAGAATCTCGAATTCTTCATCCTGTGTCGGATAGTCGATCTTCTCCTTGATTAGAAAACGGTCAAGCTGGGCTTCGGAAAGAAGATAGGTGCCTTCCTGCTCGATCGGGTTCTGGGTGGCGATAACCGTGAAGATCTTCGGCATTGCGTAGTTGTAACCGCCGATCGTCGTCTGGTGCTCCTGCATGACCTCGAGCATAGCACTCTGGGTCTTGGCACTGGAACGGTTGATCTCGTCGAGGAGAACGAAGTTCGCATAAACAGGACCGAGCTTCGTCTCGAAGGTGTTGGTCGTATAGTTAAAGATCTGTGTGCCGATAATATCACTCGGCAGAAGGTCCGGTGTACACTGGATACGGGAGAACTTACCGTTTACCGCGTCGGTAAGTGTTTTTGCCGCGGTGGTCTTAGCAAGACCCGGCACAGACTCCAGAAGGATGTGCCCGTTAGATATGATGGAGATCAGCAGCGACCAGCCGAGTCGGGTCTGACCAACCATCTTCTTGTAGTAGCAATCCGTGATCTTCGAAATGATCTGCTTGCTCTTTTCCAGTTCGACATTCGTAATCTCAGAACGATTCTCCATTCTTCATCTCCTCCCAATAAACCACAAGATTTATTGTCATTATTATGTGCTTATATATACTATTCCATAAATTGTGAGAATGCAAATGACAATTCCTTCACAAAATCAGCACACTCTGATTATTTAGACGAGGCACTATCTGTTTCTGTTGCATAAATAATTAAGAAAAATAGAAAACGCACTATTTCCCGGAGAAAAAGTGCGCTGTTCATCTGAACTGGTGGGGCTGATGGGACTTGAACCCATACGATTTAAGGTCGGCAGATTTTGAGTCTGCTGCGTCTGCCATTCCGCCACAACCCCTTTTTATGAACGGATTTCATATTAGCACAGACGTTTTTACGTGTCAATTTAGCCTGTAGTTTACAGGCTTTGCTTTGCGAAACGGTAAGAATCCTTGCACATTCTCTCGAGGTCATACTGTGCTTTCCAGCCCAGGTCTCTTTCTGCCTTGCCCGGGTCGGAATAACATGTATCGATATCTCCCGGCCGGCGATCTGCTATCACATAAGGAATGTCTATCCCATTTGCTTTTATAAATGCGTGTACAATATCCAGAACGCTGTATCCTACGCCCGTTCCGAGATTATAGATGAAAACTCCGGGCGTATCTTCGAACTTTTTCATCACGGCGACATGCCCTCTGGCCAGGTCGACGACATGGATATAATCCCGTACTCCGGTTCCGTCAGGTGTATCGTAATCGTTGCCGAATACGCGGAGCTGCGGTAGCTTCCCCACTGCTACCTGCATGATGTACGGCATGAGATTATTCGGTATCCCGTTCGGTTTTTCACCGATCAGGCCGCTCTCATGAGCGCCGATAGGATTGAAATAACGGAGCAGGACCACATGCCAGTCTTTATGTGCTTTCTGATAATCCATAAGGATCCTCTCGAGCATCTTCTTCGTTTCTCCATACGGATTCGTTGTCGTGCCCAGCGGGCATTCCTCAGTAATCGGAACGAAAGCCGGATCTCCATATACCGTGGCCGAAGAAGAGAAAATCAGTTTCTTTACACCATACTTCTCCATTATATGGATAAGATTCAGCGTTCCGCAGATGTTGTTGTTATAGTATTCCCAAGGCTTTGCGACACTTTCCCCGACAGCCTTTAATCCCGCAAAATGAATGACCGCATCGATCGCGTTTCCGTCAAAAACAGGTTCAAGTTCTTCCGGACACAGCATATCGGCCTTGTAGAACTTAGGTCTTTTCCCACATATTTCCTCGATCCGGTCAAGCACATCTTCACTGGAATTTGAAAGATTGTCGAAAACAACTACATCATGGCCTGCTTGAATCAATTCAACACATGTATGGGAACCGATGTAACCGGTGCCACCGGTAACGAGAATATTCATATACTGATCTCCTTTTGCTTCTAATCTCGATGAAAAATAAGTCGATATATTTGATTTATCCGTTTTCCACACGTCGGTCGAGTTCTTCCTGCATTCCGGCAAGGAAGACTTCGGGGTTACACTCAGCATATGCTTCCATGTATTCATCCCATACCGAATCAAAATCAGAACTTAAGACTACTATCGGCAGCCATTCATGCTTACATTCGCCGATCGCATAAAAGGCGACTCCCTCTGGTGTAGTCAAATCCAAGTTGTTCGAATAAGAATACAACGGGAACCACTCACCTGCCTCTTTTTTCTCGGAGCCGAGGAAATCGAGATATGAAGTGTAGCCATACGCATCGAAGCATCGCACAAGCGGATCCGAGAGTGTAGACAGGAACTCGTAAGCCTGCTGCTCCGGTTTCATGGCATTGATCCCGTCTCGCGAGGTTCCGTCATATTGAGGTAAATAGTCATAACGGCACACGTGATCAGCCTGATATGTGGTGTTACTCCAGTAATTGCGCATCTCCTCTGTACGGTAAAATACTCCGGAATCATCCACGAGATAATCTTCTCCTTCGATGCCCCAGAAGCGAAGGTTCAGGATATCCTGATCTAGGCAGCGATTGAGGAAAGTGAAGACCAGGTCCGGATCGATACAATTCGTCGTAACGGCTATGCCGGAAGCGTTATTGATCGTATCTTTGTAAGCATAGTAGTGATTGGGCATACCTTTTTCGATCGTAAGAGCAAGCGGAACATACTCATAACCGAGGTCGATCATTCTGTTTTCTACAAACGTATCGTGTGCATTATAGGCAAAATCCCACCATTCGTCACACAAACCGAGTACACAGCCGGAATTGATCTTCTGAATATACGTATCGTAATCCTGACTGGCAAAGTCTTTGTCTATCAGTCCTTTGGCATACATTTCGTTTAGCTTTCGGAAATAGGCCTTCGCCGTTTCTGTGGTGTTAAGGTCTTCGACCGTCGGTTTGTCATAGTCTTCCGTATTGACAATAACGGATCCGTCAAAATAGTAACCGCCTAGGCATTGCGGGGCCGATTCCAGTGAAAAGTACCGCCAGCCTTCCGTGATGCAACTGTAAGGGATGATTTCTTTACCATCCGAATTGTACTGGTTCTCCGCATAGAAGCGTTCCAGAAGATCAAAGTACTCATCGAGTGTCTCGATCTTCGGATATCCGGCCCATTCCAGAACGCGGACCTGGATCCAGAATGCAAGCCCGTCTTTATAGAGTTTAGTCTGATCTTCTCCATACGTGTTCTTAAATACGTCAGCCCAGTAAATATGCCCATCGTCCTGTCGGAAAAGCTCCCACTCCTTGTCGGTGAACATTTCTCTCAGATTGGAATATTGAGGATCGGCGAGATAATCATCCCATGCAATGAGATAATCCGATTGATAGAGTGTCTGGCTCATGTATCCGGCGTTGATCAGATCAGGAAAATCGCCTCTCGATATCATATTCCCGATCGCTTCATCCGCAGAAACGCCTGAAAGATATGTCTCCTTGAGCCGAACACCCGTAAGTTTCGCAATCTCTTCCTGTATCTCGTTTCCATCATTGATCTCTCTTCCGGCCATAGAGATAAACATGGTAAGATCGGTGATACCGCCTGGAGAAGGTGTCGGTCGGGTCGTGGGCGTAACAGTAGGCGTTGTGGAAGGATCCAGTGGTTCCGGCGTCACGTCGTAACCGGGCTCTACTGTTTCCGTAGGCGTCTCTTTCGTCGTCTTCTTCACTTTCTTTTTCTTCTTAGTTGTTTCAGTGGATGTGCCTGAGCACCCGGCAAGAAGGCTCGTGCAGAGCAGCAAAGCCAATATTCGTCTAAATCTTCCGCTCATGATGTACCTCTTTCATTCACACATTTTCCCCGAAATAATTATATACTACGCGCCATATAAAGAAAAGAACTGCGCTCTCTTACGAGAAACGCAGTTCTTGATTGGTGGGAGAAGGTGGATTCGAACCACCGAAGTCGGTGACAACAGATTTACAGTCTGCCCCCTTTGGCCGCTCGGGAATTCTCCCTCGTTACGTATATAGATTGTCAAATTGCTTCAATGTGGTGGGCCTTCAGGGACTCGAACCCAAGACCGACCGGTTATGAGCCGGTTGCTCTAACCAACTGAGCTAAAGGCCCGCTTGTTTGAGTTTGTACCCATTTCTCAAAGCGCAAGAAAGATTATAGCGATATTCCCTACTTTCGTCAACACCTTTTCACAAAATCCATATTCAGTAAGAGAAAATGATCGGGGAACCCGGAATTCGTTTTGAGGTTGCGAGTTTTTTGACGAAGTCAAAAACTGTTTGAGCAACAAGGAACGTAATTCCGGGTTCCCCCATTCATTACTCTTTTGCAGAAAGATAACCTTTCTTATAGAGAAGCTCCGCCGAGAGCATCGCGCCACCGGCAGCGCCACGAAGAGTATTGTGGCTGAGGCAGGTAAACTTATAGTCGAAGATCGGATCCTCTCTCAGGCGGCCGATGGAGACACCCATACCTCCCTGGAACATCGCATCGAGTGCCGGCTGCGGACGGTTATCCTCATCGATATACTGCAGGAACTGCTTCGGAGCGTGCGGCAGCTCGAGTTCCTGAGGTTCACCCTTATAGTTTTGCCAGGCCTTGATCATTTCTTCCTTTGACGGCTTTCTGTCAAACTTAACCGAAACCGCCGCAGTATGTCCTTCCTGTACAGCGACACGATAGCACTGTGCAGAAATGATCGGTGCTTCAGCCTTCACGATCTCAGATCCTTCGATATGCCCCCAGACCTTAAGTGGTTCCATCTCGCTCTTCTCTTCTTCTCCGCCGATGTAAGGGATCATATTCCCGACCATTTCCGGCCAATCCTTGAAGGTCTTGCCGGCACCGGAAATCGCCTGATAGGTGCAGACATTGATGTACTTGATGCCAAAAGACAGGAGCGGAGAAAGCGCAGGAACATAGCTCTGGATGGAGCAGTTCGGCTTTACGGCGATAAAACCGCGCTTGGTGCCGAGTCTCTCTCTCTGCTTATCGATGATCGCTGCATGCGCAGAGTTGATCTCCGGAACCATCATCGGAACGTCAGGAGTCCATCTGTGTGCGGAGTTATTGGAAATGACCGGAGTCTCGAGCTTAGCGATCTTCTCCTCGAGCGCGCGGATCTCATCCTTCTTCATATCGACAGCGCAGAAGACGAAGTCTACCTTCTCGCAGATCTTCTCGATATCTTCAGTGCTCTCTACGATCATATCCTTTACATAGGAAGGCATCTCACAATCGATTTTCCAGCGGCCCTCAACTGCCTCTGCATAAGTCTTGCCTGCAGAACGGGGTGAAGCAACTACGGCTACACACTCGAACCACGGATGATTATCCAGAAGCGATATGAATCTCTGCCCTACATACCCGGTAGCGCCAATGACGCCTGCTCTTAACTTTGCCATTTCTTTATCCTCACTAACTGTCCGCGTACCGTGGACATTTGTCTTTGATGGGTGTATTATATCGCAATCATTTTCGGAAAGCAAGTCATTTTTTCAGGATTTTTATGATACTATTAGTTTAGTGTTGGTTTTGTTTAATTGTGGAGGAAATCATGAGCAGGCCTAAGGGAAAATCATCCGGAAGTGACGCTACCTTTCCGATCCTTGAGCAGTACATCCGTTATATGGAAGCGGTACAGGAGAAATCTCCCCTCACCGTCAAGGAATATAGATATGATCTTATACTTCTCTTCCGTTTCCTAAAGTATGACCGTGGCATCGTTAAGCTCGATGAGAAAACTAAGTTTGAAGATATCCCGATCGATGACATCGACGAGAAGTTCTTAAATTCCATTTCTACAGACGATCTGTTCGCTTTCATGATCTATCTTTCCAGAAACAGGAAAGCCTCTTCTGCTACCCGTGCCAGAAAAGTAGCCACGATGAAGTCGTTCTTTAAGTATCTTTTCCAGAAGAAAAGAATCATTAAGGATGACCCATCTTACGATCTGGAGACTCCCAGACGTGCGAAACGCCTCCCGAAGTATTTAAGTCTGGATCAGAGCCGTGATCTTCTTACTGCCGCCGAACAATCCGAAAGTGAATCGGCCGCCCGGGATTTTTGTATCGTCACGCTGTTTCTTAATTGCGGGATGCGTCTTTCGGAACTTCGCGGGATCAACCTTTCCGATATATCCGATGATACGCTTCGCGTCGTTGGAAAGGGAAATAAAGAGCGAACTATCTATCTGAACGATGCATGTCTTTCTGCGTTGGAACAGTACTATCCGCAGCGTGATCTCATGAAGAAGAAAGATAAGGAAGCGCTCTTTCTCAGCAGTCGCGGAACCAGACTCAGTACGCAGATGATCCAGATCATCATCAAGAAGTTATTCTCGGCGTCAGGGATCGATCCTTCCTCTTATTCCGTTCATAAGCTCCGTCACACATGCGCGACGCTAATGTATAAATACGGACAGGTCGACATACGCACACTCCAGCAGATACTCGGACATCAGAGCGTGGCAACGACGCAGATCTATACGCACGTCGACGAAGAATCCCTCCATGACGCCGTCGATAAGAATCCTCTGGCCCACTTTAAGAACAAGAAGAAGAAAGACTGAAAAAGATCAAGCGTTCTCGTTATTCTGATACTGTTCCAGAAATCGCAGCGCGACTTCCTTTTTCTTATGCGGATGCAGGTCATTGTGCTGACCGAGATCATATGTCGGGATCAGAAAACAACCCGGAATCTCGTGTACGACGGAACGCTGTACTTCTCTTACCGCGTCAAAAGGATCAGACTCATATACCGGACCGTCGCCGAGCCAGTATGTGACCTCCGCCATGTAAAACGGTGTTTCCCGTCCGAAACACTCTCTCCACTCAGCGACCATGTTCTTAAGAAGATCCGCATAGTGCTGCGGATACTCACAGTTTGACTCTCCCTGATAGAACAACATCGCCCTGCATCGTGTACCGGAAAGCGGATAGATCATCGAATTATACAGAGCTGTCGGAGCCCAGTTGAAGAAAGTCGGACCAGTCAGAGCTTCAGATCTTGCGCCTTCCCGCATCTTCCATCTTCCTTCCAGAGAAATCTCTTCTTCATTTCGTTTCAGGCAGTACGGACATTCCGGAACTGCGCCGCCGATATTACCATCTATGCCCAGACGGACGGTGATGGTATTTTCACCTTCGTGAAGGATACCGGGCTTTAGGAAATACCGTCTTGGCGGATACTTAAATCCATACTCCCCTACCTTTTGTCCGTTAACAAATGTCGTATCCGAGTCGATGAGTGTACCGAGCCGGAGTTCGACCGTATCTTCCAACCATGAAGCAGGCACTGCGATCGTCTTTTGCAGCCAGATGCTTCCTTTATAGTCTTCATAAGGGGTTCCCATAAAGGTAGATGGCATATCAAATGAAGAATATTCCTCTGTTTCAGGCCATTTATCCTCCCATCCTCCTGATAATCCGGGATCACGTTTATCCAGATCCTTGTGCCATGCATCCTGTCTTTTCATATCCTCAGCCTGCGTCCCGGATACGAAATCTTCATTGCGGTTCTGGCTGAGTTTTTCCTTGTAGCACCACAGACATGCTTTACTCTTATCGTTATTACAGTATCCGGAGCCGTGATCTGTAGCTGCGATCATCTCATAGGTAGAAATAAGATTCTCTTCGCTCATCAGACTCTCGACAGGCGCTCCACCGACCGCAGTCTGAATCAATCCGACCGGTATACCGTCCGAGAGGAACTTATACTTGGCAAAGTAAAAACCGATCGCGCTGAACCCGAAGATATGCTCTTGATCACAATTGACCCAGGATCCACCGGTAAGCATCTCTGCTTTCTTTCCGAAGAGAGGAATCTTCGGGACCTCAAATTGTCGGATCATGGGATAATCCGCGGATATGATCTCATCATAATGGTAATCAGTCGTCCATATCGTAGGAAGTTCCATGTTTGACTGGCCACCGAGAATATAGACATCTCCGAAAAGGATATCCCTGATAGTGATAGTATCTTTTTCTGAAGAGATCTTGAGCGTGTGAGGCCCGCCTGCGGGATGCGGAGGAAGTAAAAGACTCCAGCAGTTTTCGCGCCGGATATTTACGGGGATCGGCTCACCGTCCCACAAGGCCGTAATCGTCTCGCTCCCATCCCGAAAACCGGATAACGTGTTTTCCACATCTCTTTGCAGAATCATGCCATCACTGATAATACTTGAAATCTTCATACAAAGCCTCCTTTACGTGAAGATATACTCCATCATCTTGTCATTCAGTTCATTTTCGTTTTCCGAATAGACAAAGACAAGATACACATCATCCGAACTTAGCTGCAGGCTGGACCGCATTTTCTCAGGAACTCGGATCGCTGCAGGGAAACCTTGCGGATCCCAAAGGTATTCCAGATCACCGTATCGCTGGTCATTCTTGTATTTTGAAAGATCCATGTAGAAGTCATATTCCTGGAAGAACTCGAACTGTTTTTCTGACATGAGCAGATACTGGAACATCCCGCTTTCAAGCTGCGACACAAAAGCCATTACCAGATTATACGAGCTGACATCGCCGTTCTGTGGAACGACGAGTGTGTCACCGCCGTACTTTACGACCTTGTTCTTATATCCTTTCCCGAGATATGAAAGAAAGTCGTCCGTAAGTACTTTCTCTGCCGATCCAGAGATATTCACGCCGACTCCGGCGCCGGCATAGATCGTCTTCTTATTCTGGAAAACATCATGCATGAACCAGATGATCGCGATGATCACGGCCAAAAGAATCAAGACCTTCAGAAGATAATAATCTCGGAAGTATAGCAGCCTCTGATGACTGTCGAGCTTGGACAGTTTCTCTTTTTCTTTGGCAAAATAACCGGAAAGTGAAAACTTGCCCATGATCAGCCATCTGCCTCTTTCGTGTCCGGATCAGTCTTCTCCTCTTCAGACGGTTCAGTAAACTTTTCCTCGAGCTTTTTGAAACCACGTAAGAGGATCAGACACAGACAGAACTCGACTGCAAGGTGTGAAAAAACGACTACTGCCGGAAGATAACGGATATATTTGATGCTCAGATATACGGAGAAGAGCATGATCAAAGCAACGGAGAACAATCCGATAAAGTATACGATCGAGAATAATACCGCCGTCTTAAAAGCGTCCTTGATCGTGACCTCGAAGCGCGCGATGATCGGAAAGATCGTCATGATGATGAATAATACGACAAGTGTGAGGAAGGACGCAGCAACAAAATAAACGGTCGGAACATTACTGAATCCTGTATCGATCATCCAGGACCAGTCGATGCAAAGAAGTGCGCACACTCCCATAAGAATCAGCCAGATGATCGTAGCCTGCTTGAAGTTCTCCTTAAAAGCCTTGAAATACGGACGGAAAATGACCGGTTCTTCTCTTCTGACGATGCGCATCGCCACATCGTACTTTGCAGCCAGCGCCGGTCCGATCGTAATGATCGGCAAACAGCAGATCGTACAAAGGACATTAAGAATGATCAGATCAAATACAGTATTCAGAAACTGCATGAAAGGACTATCAAATCGTAAAAGGTTCATCTATTCTTTCCCGGTCATGCTTCCGGATGGATATAAGCTTATCGCCTGACTCTTCGGAAGCGTAGTTTCTCTTAGAATATTAAATCATATCTCACGTATTCATCAAGTAAAAGAGGCAAAAAAATACAACCTGCCCGTCTTTTCGGACGGACAGGCTGTACCTGTGAATTGGAGATTACTCTTTTACGCCACCGATCGTAAGACCCGTTACAAAGTATCTCTGTAAGAACGGATACAAGCAGATGATCGGAAGCATGGTTGCGATTGTAGCTGCAGCACGTACCTGGATCTCAGTAGTCATGTTCGCTGTCTTACCGGAGCTATCCGCTGTCGGATTGAGCTGCGTAAGGCTGCTTAAGAGTTTCTGGAGCTCGTACTGCAAAGTGGTGTTCTGTGGCTTCAGACGATTGTAGATCATCGCGTCGAACCAGGAGTTCCAGTGATACACGGCAACAAAGAGGAATACTGTCGCATATACCGGTTTGCAAAGAGGAGAAATGATCCTTGCAAAGATCGTCATATGACCTGCGCCATCAAGCTGCGCAGACTCCTCATAAGAATCCGGCAGAGATGACATATACGTACGAAGCACGAGAATGTTAAATGCACTTACCAGACCGGGAATGATATAGACCCAGAATGTACCGGTGAGATGAAGCTTGGTCATGAGGATAACCGAAGGAATCAGACCACCGTTTGCATACATCGTGATTACCCAGAACAGCGAAAGGCTTCTTTTGAAGATGAAGTTTCTTCTGGAGATAACGAATGCAAGAAGTGCATTGGCAGCCAGAGAAAGTACCGAAGCCAGGAACGTACGGGAGACTGTAACGATCAGACCCTGACGGAAACCGGTCATCTCAAAAATGATCTTCTTATACGCAGAAGTAGTGAACTTTCTCGGCACAAGGTGAACGTTCTTGAGAATGGCTTCGGAGCCATCCGTAAAGGAGTAGGCAAGTGTATTGAGAACCGGGTAAAGGGTCACGCAACAGAACAATACGAGGAAAGTCGTGTTGCAGATAACAAACGCCCAATCCCATCCGGACATTTTTGATTTTGTTAATTTCTTAAACATGCACGCACCCTCCTTAGAACAGTCGCTCTTCTCCTGCCCGCTTCGCTATGAAGTTGAACAGGAAGATCAGGATCATCGCGATGAAAGTCTTGAAGATACCTGCAGCAGTACCAAGAGAGAAGTTGGCCATACCATAATTCAGAACGTAGATATCGATCGTCTCCGATACCGGCTTCAGAACACCGAGACCGAGGAGATACTGAACTTCGAATCCCGCATTAAGCACGTTACCAATATTCATGATCAACAGGATGATAATCGTAGAGCGGATACCCGGAAGTGTGATATGCTTGATTTTTTGCCATCTTCCTGCACCATCCATCGCGGCTGCTTCATAAAGCGAAGGATCGATAGATGTAATAGTCGCGAGATAGATGATCGCATTCCAACCTGTTTCCTTCCAAACATTCGAGATAGCCACGATCGGCCAGAAATACTTCGTATGCATGAAGTAACTGATTGGTTCTTTAATAATATGCAGACCCTGCAGTAATTCGTTGATCATGCCCTTTGTGGCGAAAGCATCGCGGACGATACTGGTAACCACGATCCAGGACAGGAAGTGCGGGAGATAGGAGATCGTCTGTACGATCTTTTTACCCATCACATTACGGACTTCACTAAGAAGGATAGCAAAACCGATCGCCGTAACAGTAGTAGCAACGAGGTTGATGACACCCATTCCCAGAGTGTTACGCAGGTCGCGGAGGAATGTTTTATCGTCAAAAAGAAATTTGAACCATTTAAATCCTACAAACTGAGACCCGAAAATACCATCTTTCAGCTTATAGTTTTGAAACGCCATTATCCAACCGAATAACGGCAGATAGTAAAAGATAATACCATAGACAACATACAAGCCGGCAACAATAAGAAGTACGCGCTGACGCTTGACTTCGGCTTTGTTGAGTTTACTCTTCAGAGCGGGAGCATCTTTTTCAATTGTGCTCATTATTTGCCTCCCTTAAACCTAGTAATGGCAACCACAGTTATATATAACCGTGGTTGCCACCACAGGATGATTTATGTCAGTTGAACATTACTTGCCGAGCGCTGCGCGACGATCAAGTTCTTTCTGCATTTCTGCGAGGAAGAGTTCCGGCTTGCACTCTGCATAAGCGGCCTGGTAAGCTGCCCAGTCAGATTCGAAGTCCTTGGAAGTAATAACTACCGGGAGCCATTCGTGCTTGCAGTCACCCATCTTCAGCCAAGCGGCACCGTAATCCGTTGTGGAATCCATGTCGTTGGAGTGGGAGTACATCGGATACCAGAAGCCGAGCTGTGTGATGTGCTCAGATCTGAGGAAGTCACCATAAGAGGTGTATCCATAAGCATCAAATGCCTTCTTCAGCGGTTCAGAAAGTGTAGCGAAGAACTCGGATTCCTGATCCTCAGGCTTCATAGCGTTCTTGCCGTCACGGTGTGTACCACCCCACTGCGGGAGGTAAGAATAGTTGCAGACGTGCTTTGCTCTGAAAGCATCATTCTGCCAGTTCGCTCTCATTTCTTCTGTTCTGTAGTACAGACCATTCTCGTCTACGAGATAGTCAACATCCTTAACACCCCAGAAACGGAGGTCATGGATTTCCTGATCCAGCATCTGGTTGAGGAACTTAAAGGCCTTATCAGCGTCATTGCACTTTGTGGTTACAGCGATACCGGAAGATACGTTCGGTACGTCTGCATAAGCGTGCCACTGGTTCTTTGTCTGGCCTTTTTCAGCTACGAGTCCGAGCGGAACATAGTTGTAACCAAGCTCTTTGTAACCCTTGTCGATGAATGTGTTGTTGATCTGAGCGAAGTCCCAGTTCTGGTCGCACATACCAAGAACAGCACCGGAAGCCAGCTTAGCAATGTATGTGTCATAGTCCATCGTAGCGAACTCAGGATCCATGATGCCTGCATTGTAAACTTCATTCAGCTTCTTGAAGTACATCTTAGCTGTAGGTGTGACGTTGTAGTCTTCGATCTTCGGGTTGTCCGGGTCGTCAAGGTTAACGATTACGGAACCGTCGTTCGGATAACCATCGAGGAACTCAGGAGCATTCTCAACGCAGAAGTATCTCCAGCCTTCGCAAAGAGCGGTATAAGGAATAACCTCAACGCCGTCTGCGTTTACCGGGTTAGCTTTTGCATAGCTGTCGAGAAGGTCAAAATACTCGTCGAGAGTTTCGATGATCGGATAGCCTGCCCACTCAAGAACACGAACCTGTACCCAGAAAGCCTCGTCGTTGTGACCTCTGGACTTCGGCTCACCGTAGGTCTTACCGAAAACGTTTGCCCAGTAGATGTGTCCATCAGCCTGGCGGAAGAGCTCCCACTGCTTGTCGGAGAACATTTCCTTCAGGTTCTTGTACTCATCCTTAGCAAGATAGTCGTCCCAAGCAACCAGCATACCAGCCTCAGCCAGCATCTTGGAGCCGTTACCACCATCGATCAGGTCCGGCAGATCGTTAGAAGCGATCATCGTACCTACTGCAGACGCAACGTCCTGAGACGTATTCCAGGATTCCTTAAGTCTTACACCCGTCTTCTTAGCGAGTTCTTCCTGGATCTCGTTGCCTTCGTTCAGCTCTTTACCAGCCATGAAAGCGATCATTGTCCAGTCGGAAATCGACTCGCTCTTCTTTTTTGCACAGCCGGCAAATGCACCAACAGAAAGTGTACAAGCCAAAGCAAGTGCAATAATCTTCTTTGATTTCATTATGTAACCTCCTTCAAATTAGTTGCTTGAGCAACTTATTCTGTTTTAATTTTAGGTTTCAATAGTATTTCAAACAACCCGAGAAACTCTTAATCAATTCATGAAAAAGTCTAGGTATCTTTCACAACAAAATGAAGGCGAAATAACGAAACGTTTATGCTATTTGTCTTGAAATCAAAGGGTATTATTCTTTTGACATGGCGTGTGTCTTTCTATACTTTGACGGGGTACACCCTATTGTTTCGATAAACTTTCGGATGAAATAGTCACAATCCTTATATCCGACATCCGCCGCGATCTGGTTGATCTTCTTATTTGTATTCACTAATTGTCTGGCTGCTTCATTGATCCTGTAAGTTGTCAGGTAATCTTTGAAGGACTGCTTATATTTCTTCCGGAAGATCTGTCCGAGATAAGAACTGTTGATGAAGTACTTCTCCCCCAGATTCCGAAGGCTGATATTCTCGGCATAATGATCTCGGATCTCCGCTTCGATGCTGGCCAGGATCCCGCGTGAGACATTCTTTCTCAGCCCATTGAGATATTCGGCATATTCGATGGCAAATCTCTCCATGTGCTGACGAGAACCTCGCTTAAAAGAGTCCTCAAAAGACTTTTCGGAGATATACTGGATGACTTCTTCCTGATTGATGTTGTCATCCTGCTCGGAGGCCAAGTGGATCAGCTGGAATAGTAGATAGTTGATATTCAGGTCGATGACGTGGCTGTTCGCTCCGGTCGAATTCATCTCCTCATAGAGTGCAAACACAGCTTTGCGGATGGCTTCTTCATTATTCGACTGGATGGATGAGATGACCTCATCGAGACTGCTCTTGCATAGTACAATACCGCTCTGACCGAACTGGATGTCCTCCTCATAAAAATACAGATTCTTCTGCATATGGAAGCCGATAATACTGCTGATCCTGATGCAGGAACTGTAAGACTTAGAAAGAGAGGACACATCCTGAACAGTCTTGCCGCACATGATACGCACCGGCTTCGGGAAGAGAACTTCAAGTTTTTTGATAAACATCTCGAAGAATTCTCTCTCCGACATATCTCTTCTCGTAGCCATATTCTCACAATAGATGAAACCGACGTCATAATTATCCTTATCATAAGAAACATCAAAGATAAAATGACTGGCGTTTTCTTTGAGGAGCTCCTTGCAGGCGAGAAACATCTGCTTTTGCAGCATACGCAGATCATAATCGTCTTCCTCATCCGAACCGGTCTCGGTCACCATCTCGATATCCACGAAACGGATCCCGCCCGTGAGCTGTAGATGATTCGTGACATAATCGATATTGCTGTCATCAAATTTTCCCTTGATGATCGACATCAGATTGGTCTCGAGGAAAGCGTCCTCCATGTTCTTCTGGCTTAATCTGTCCTTTTCTTTTTCCTTATTAAGATTTGCCACACGACGGAGAATATCCAGCAGATCTTCTTTGCTTACCGGTTTTAAGATGTAATCCATGCAATTGTTGCGGATCGCGCGCTGGACATATGAGAACTCATCAAAACCAGTAAGCAGGATAAACTTCGCCTCGGACAGATGCTGACGGTTGATCTCCTCGAGAAGATCGAGTCCGTTCATAACAGGCATCTGAATGTCCGAGATGATCAGATCGATCTTATGGTCGGAAAGATAATCCAGTGCTTCTTTGCCGTTACTCATAAGCGCATCGATCTCAAACCCTTCACTGTTCCAATCGATAAGAAACTGGAGTCCCTGAAGGATATAAGGTTCGTCATCGACGATCATTACTTTTAACATAGTCTCTCCCCCTCTTTACTCGCTCTTACGAAGTTTGTCCATAGGTATACGTATCAGGACACAAACGCCGACGCCCACTTCACTGTCGATACTGAATCTTACATTTTCATCCGTTTGGATCTTGAGTCTCAGACACGCGTTGAGTATCCCGACATGTTTCTTTCCTTTAATCATATCGATACTGACTGCATTGATGCTGTTAAGCAGCTCCTTTATTTCTTCTTCACTCATTCCCCCGCCTGTATCTTCTACTTCCATACACAGATCATTTTCCTGCTTATAGACCCGAACGAAGATCCAGCCGGCCGATGATTTGGATTCGATCCCATGTACACAAGCATTCTCGACAAAGGTAACCAGTGTGAGTTTCGGTATCAGATAATTTTCACAGTCTTTCTCGACATCGATGTGGAAAGAAAGACGGTCGCCGAACCGATAGCTCTGCAGGTACAGATAAGCCTCTATCGACTCGGACTCCTTCTTGATCGTAACAAGATCATTCCCCCACTCGACATTCTGTCTGGTCATGACTGCCAGTTTTTCGACCATTTCTGCCGTTTCTTCCTCTCCTTTCAGGATGCTGTGCATGCGGATGCTCTCGAGCGAATTGAAAAGGAAATGCGGGTTGATCTGACTCTGAAGAGCCAGGAGTTCGGCATTCTTTCGGAGAAGGTCCGTCTCCTGCTCGCGGAGTTTATCTTTATAGAGTGTATTGATGAGGCTTTGATTGACTGAAACGATATTGTTATAGTTTTCCATGAGCATCGATATCTCATCACTTCCTTCTACGGTTGAGATCGGCTGGAATTTATCGGCCTGATCGCCGTTAAAGGCCGTCTCCAGTTTCAGGATACGCGAAGAGAGAGATTTCTCGATCGTTTTCATGAGCAGGATCGGAACGATCAACGTAAATACCAGAAGAATGACGATGATCCATAGCTTAGACATAATGATTGAACTGATTAGGAGTTCGTCGCTGAAAACATATACATCCAGATCCGTGCCGAAAGCCGAGTACACTTTATGCACTTCGAACTTATGCTCCTTCTCCACCTTAGCGATATCGATATTCTGAACATCTTCACCGAATCTTGCGAAAACTACATAATTCCCATTACAGATATACATCGGGTATTCAGAGGAGAAGCGCAGAAGCTGGCTGCGGAGTTCTGAACTATTGATGTCGATTCGCAGGAGTTTTTCACATGTCGAGTCATAAAGATGCATCTTCCTGACATAATAAAATGTGTTCACTCTTTCTGTAAGAGGATCAGCAGACTCATCGTAGAAGATGATCAGGGCGTCGAGCCGGTCCATCTCTTTAAACTTCTGATACCAGTCCCCTTTTGCCGCTTTGTACATGTGCTTGAAGTACACACTGTCCGCAATCGACGGGTTATCCACGAAGATCGTGACCTGATCCGAACGGGTGGACACGAGAGACTTGAAGAAAGATTTGCTGACGAAATCATAATACTTGATGAAGAAATCACTCTTGCTCTCGAATCTCTGATCAAGGAAGTGATTGAGTTCTTCATTTTCGCAGATCGCACGGGCAATACGTGCGTTATAGACAACCGTACTTTCGATCGTGGAAATATACTTGTTAGCTACATTCTCGAGTTCATACATCCTGTTGTTGTATTCTTGCTCATAGATAGAGAAGAATACGATCGCATCTGTCAGAACAAGCGGAATGATAACGCAGAAGACATACATAATAACGAACTTATTATGCAGTTTCAGGTTATTCAGAAATTTGGTCAAGAGTTTCCGGATCACGATTGTTTCGCCAATCTCTATAATAATTTAATTCATATTATAACAGAAAAGGACTGTCCCCGCACCATTATCGGTGCGAAGACAGTCTCTTCTTAAATCTCAAGATTAGTGTCGACCCCATAAGCCCCCGAAGAGGAACTCATGACTCGTTTCTTGATGTTCTCTCAGTTAAAAGGATTCTCCGTCTTGTAGAGATCTCCGGCCGGCTTATTGTAGCCGATCTTACACGGGCAGATGCCGAGGAGCTTAAATGTCTCGAACATCAGCTTGCCGTAGTGACCGAAGGCAACGGCGCCGTGGTGCGGGAATCTTCCCTGGATGAGAACGTGACGATAGAATCTGGCCATCTCCGGAATCGCGAAGATAGCGATACCACCAAAGGAACGGGTCTTAACCGGGAGGATCTCACCTTCTGCGATGTAGGAAACGAGTTCTCCGTCGCTGTTGCACTGCAGACGATAGAACGTGATCGGAGAAGCAGCAATATCGCCCTCGAGAGTACCACGTGTGAAATCCGGATCAGAACCGGCAGGCTCAAGAAGTCTGTGCTGGATGAGCTGATACTTGATCGCACGGTCAGAGCACATCTTGCAGGAAGGTGTGTTACCACAGTGGAAGCCCATGAAAGTATCTGTCAGCTTGTAATCAAACTTGCCCTTGATATCTTCATCATAGATGTACTGCGGTACGGAGTTGTTGATGTCGAGCAGAGTAACTGCATCGCTGCTGAGGCATACACCGATATACTCGGAAAGCGCGCCGTAGATATCAACTTCGCAGGAAACCGGGATACCGCGGGAAGCCAGACGGCTGTTCACATAGCAAGGCTCGAAACCGAACTGGGACGGGAATGCCGGCCAGCACTTATCGGCAAATGCCACGTACTTTCTTGCGCCCTTGTGATTCTCTGCCCAGTCGAGAAGAGTAAGCTCAAACTGTGCCATACGGGCGCTCATCTCAGGATAGTACTTGCCTTCGCCCATTTCCTTCGCCATGTCTTCGCAGACTTCCGGGATACGCGGGTCATTCTCATGCTCCTTGTAGGAAACCAGAAGATCCAGCTCGGAGTTCTCTTCGATCTCGACGCCCAGTTCGTAGAGGCCCTTGATCGGAGCGTTACATGCGAAGAAGTCCTGCGGACGGGGTCCGAATGTGATGATCTTCAGGTTCTTCACACCGATGACAGCACGAGCGATCGGTACGAAATCAGCGATCATAGCAGCGATATCTTCAGCTGTACCGACAGGATATTCAGGAATATATCCGTCAAGATGTCTCATACCGAGGTTGTATGAGCAGTTGAGCATACCACAGTAAGCGTCGCCACGGCCATTGACCATGTCTCCGTCACCTTCTGCTGCCGCCACGAACATGCAAGGACCATCGAAATTCTTCGCGATCAGTGTCTCAGGTGTTTCAGGACCGAAGTTGCCGAGGAAAACAACCAGTGCATTGCACTCCGCCTTCTTTACATCTTCCACTGCCTTGAGCATATCGAGTTCATTCTCAACTGTGACCGGGCACTCATAAAGATCACCCTTATAAGCTGCTTTGATAGCGCTTCTTCTCTTCTCGGAGAGCGCGATCGGGAAACAGTCACGAGAAACAGCAACGATACCTAATTTAATTTCTGGAATGTTGTTCATGTCTTTAATCCTCCTTAATTGGTTATTCCATTATAGCATTGTTTATTGACCATAATAAGCATTTTTTCCATGTTTTCTAAAATAATGTTTGTCCTGAAGTTCAGAGGGCGCCGGGAGTACTTCTTTGTTGATGACCTCGGTTCTGTAAGCCATCTTCGCGACCTCTTCGAGTACCACGGCATTGTGCACGGCTTCGTGTGCATCCTTGCCCCATGCAAAGGGACCATGGTTCTTACAGAGAACACCGGGTACTGCCTCATAGTCGAGTTTTTCCTTCTCGAAAGAATCGGCGATAAGGATACCGGTATTGGTCTCATAATCGGCTTCGATCTCATCTTTTGTCAAGCAACGGACACACGGAATGGCCCCATAGAAATAATCAGCATGGGTCGTTCCGTAACACGGGATACTTCTTCCGCTCTGTGCCCAGGATGTGGCATATGAAGAATGAGTATGAACGACTCCTCCGATATTCGGGAAACGCTTATAAAGGATCAGATGTGTAGGTGTATCCGATGACGGCTTGTACTTCCCTTCTACGCGGTTCCCTTCAAGATCCATGACGACCATATCATCTGCGGTCATAGTCTCATACGGAACGCCGCTGGGCTTGATGACGAATAGTCCGCTCTCTCGATCGATCGCACTGACATTCCCCCATGTAAACGTAACCAATCCGTATTTCGGAAGAAGCATGTTTGCTTCGAAAACTTCTTTTTTCAGTTGTTCTATCATTCTATCGCCTCGCAGTTTTTAATAGAGAATCAGCCCAGACGCTGGATCGCGGCCAGTTCGACCGGAAGACCGGAAACATATTTTTTCATGAAAGCATTGAAACCGTCGATATCTTCCTGTGAAGCCATCAGTTCCGTTCCTGTGGAACCGGCAAAAATAGCGTCATCAAGATAAGATGCCAGTGTCTGTCCGTCTTTCTTCTGCACCATGTAAAGGGCGAGAAGCGCGATGCCCCAGGCACCACCCTCGCCGGCTGTCTCCATTACACAGACAGGAGAGCCGATGGCCGCGGAGGCGACGGTTTGACCGGCCTTCGGTGTCTTAAAGAAGCCGCCATGTCCATACATTTTCTTTACGGTAACGTTTTCATGGACCGTCAGGATGTCGAGTCCGACCTTAAGCGCGGCCAACGCGGAATATAGATGCATTCTCATAAAATTCGGAAGCGTGAAAGAATTCTCTGCCGATCTTACAAACAGTGGAGCGCCTTTGGAAAAACCCGTGACCGGTTCGCCGGAGTAATAGTTATAAGAAACCATACCTCCGCAGTCCTTATCTCCTTCGAGAGCGACGCCATACATCTTCGAGAAAAGTTCGCCACGATCAAAGTCTGCGCCCATGAGTTTTCCTACTTCATCAAAGAGTTTGACCCATGCATTGATATCAGATGTGCAGTTGTTGCAGTGTACCATTGCAACCGGATCGCCTGTCGGAGTAGTAACCATGTCGATCTCGGTATGGAGATTCTTCATATTCTCTTTGAGGACGATCATGGCAAAGACAGAAGTGCCGGCAGAGATATTACCTGTCTCAACCAATACGGAATTGGTCGCCACCATACCTGTGCCTGCGTCACCTTCCGGCGGGCACATCGGAATACCGGCCTTAAGATCTCCGTCTTTATCAAGAAGTTTCGCGCCTTCTTCAGTAAGTGTTCCGGCATTCTCGCCAGCGCTCAGGACTTCCGGCAGGATATCGCGGATCTTCCACGGGAAGTTCTTGTCTTCGATCATGGATGAAAACTTATCGAGCATTGCCTCATCATAGCTACCGGTCTTCGAATCGATCGGGAACATACCGGAAGCATCACCGACTCCAAGTACTTTGCGTCCGGAAAGCTTGAAGTGAACAAAACCGGCAAGAGTCGTAAAATGACGGATGGATGGCACGTGTTCCTCCCCGTTTAAGATTGCCTGATAAAGATGCGAGATGCTCCATCTCTGCGGGATGTTGAAGTTAAGCGCCTCTGTAAGCTTGACAGCTGCATCAGCTGTGATCGTATTTCTCCATGTACGGAATGGAACCAGCAGCGTATCGTTTTCATCAAAAGGAAGATAGCCGTGCATCATGGCCGAGAAGCCGATGGCGGCAAAGCTTCTTATGGTAACACCATATTGCTCCTTTACATTCTTCTTCAGATCTGCATAACAATCGGAAAGACCATTCCAGATCGCTTCTTCCGAGTACGTCCAGATTCCGTCGAGAAGTTCGTTCTCCCATTCGTGACTGCCGGATGCGATCGGATCGCCCTTCTCATCTACAAGTACGGCCTTAATACGGGTCGAACCAAACTCAATTCCCAGTACGCTTTTGCCTTCTTCAATTAATTGTTTCCCATCCATAGTAGCACCTCACCACTTTTTATCGGGGCATCTGCCCTTTTTGATCGCGGCACGTATCTCCACATAGCATCCGCAAGAGAGACACGTTCCACTTAATAACTTATCACATAAACGGCAAATCGATAACCGTTCCGCGCAAACTTTTTTCTCCGCGCGGTCCGGTGCCGGGATTCCGTCTATACCGCGCTCGATCATTTGTCTTAATGACTCATCATCCATCTCCGAAAGAAGACACCTTCGGCAGGGTTTCGGATCACTCATTTCAGTTCGACCTCGATGTGTATGACGCTGTTTGCCGGGATCGTAAATGTGATCTTATCCCCATTAACCGAAAGAGTATCAAAGGAAAGTGTCTTTACCACGTCAGGAGCTTCAAATGTATTCTTGTCATCCATCTTGCCGGTCAGGATCTCTGCCTTAGCAGAAGCAATCTCATTTCCGAGAATATCTGTGCAGATTTCATATGACTCCTCGACAGAAAGGTTCGCCAATGTGATGTGATATTTCCCGTCTTTGTCCTTCGAGCAGGACTCGTGAAGGTTCGGGACCTGATACTCCTCCTGAAGCCCGATTGTTTTCGTGTCCACGAAGCTTCCGATAAGCGTGCCGTCCTGATGGTGCTTGTACATGTTGAAAACATGATAGGTCGGTGTCTTGACAATCTTCTCGCCTTCGGTAAGGATCACAGCCTGCAGGACATTGACGAGTTGAGCGATATTCGCCATCTTCACACGGTCACAGTGCTTGTTGAAGATGTTGAGATTGATGGCCGCGACGAGCGCATCACGCATCGTGTTCTGCTGATAAAGGAAGCCCGGGTTCGTGCCCTCCTCGACATCGTACCACGTGCCCCATTCGTCTACGATCAGGCCGATCTTGTGATCCGGATCGTAGCGGTCGATGATCGCGCTGTGCTTCGTTACCAGTTCTTCCATGAAGAGCGTCTTACTCAGCGTCATATACCATTCTATTTCATTAAACCCGGTCGCTGCGCCTTTCTTCGCCCAGTCATACGGGAGCGTGTAATAGTGAAGTGAGATCCCATCTATAAATCCGTGCGCGCCGTTCCATGAGCCGGAGAGCTTATGGCACTGACGGAGAACGGTTTCCATCCATTCATAGTCCTGGGCATTCGGCCCGCAGGCGATCTTGCTGATCTTCTTATCGGGTGCATAGTTTTTCACATAAGATTGGTATTGACGGAACTGATCCGCATAGTATTCAGGAAGCATATTCCCGCCACATCCCCAGTTCTCGTTGCCGATACCGAAGAAGTCCACTCTCCATGGTTCTTCGTGACCATTCTCTTTTCGCAGTTCAGCCATCGGGGATACACCATCAAAAGTCATATACTCGACCCATTCGCTCATTTCCTGTACTGTTCCGGAACCGACGTTACCGTTAATGTAGGTCTTGCATCCGAGCTGGCGGCACAGTTCCATATATTCATGCGTACCGAAACTGTTATCCTCGACAACACCGCCCCAATTGGTATTGATCATCTTTTTTCTTTTCGATTTCTCGCCGATACCGTCTTTCCAGTGGTATTCGTCCGCGAAGCAACCGCCCGGCCAGCGCAGGACAGGAAGTTTCAGTTCTTTTAACGCGGAAACGACATCGTTTCGCATACCGTTCGTATTCGGAATATCGGAATTCTCGCCGACATAAACACCGCCATAGATACAGCGGCCGAGATGCTCGGAAAAGTGTCCCTGCAGTTCAGGATTGATGTGTCCCAGTTCTTTTTGCGGATCGATAACAAGTTTAAACATATGAGCTCCTTCTGTCATTCTGCAAACAAAAAACGTTTTTGTTTAAGCAAACGATGAAATGTTGCGTTATTGCTTAAATCAAAGTTACACGAGGGTTGCCGAAAAATCAAGAATGAGTTTATCGAATATGTAGTTTAAGGGGTGGAATACTAGACTTTTTCATGTTGAAGTAAAGTATGAATTTGCATAAGATGAAATAGTAAATTAAGTGTAACATTTCATGTGGCACTTAAATTGTCAAAAGGAGCCATCTCATGCTATGTATTCATTCCTTAAATGAGGCTGCTGAAGTCTTTAAGGCGCTCAGTACTGAAGCGCGCATCCGCATCATGGAACTGATATACGAGAACAACAATCTGAGCATGAATGATCTGGCTAACATGCTCGGCGTGACCAACAGCGCTATTACTCTTCATATCAACAAACTCGAAAGTGCCGGTCTGGTGACGATCAAGACCACATCCGGCAAGCGCGGCATCTCGAAGATCATCCTTCCGGTGCATGACCGCATCATTATCGATATGTTTAAGAATTCCAAGGAAAACCCGCTCCCCTATTACGAGGACAGCATCGGGGTCGGTCAGTTCACTACGTGTGAGATCCATCCGACATGTGGTATCTGTACGGCCAAGGAGATCATCGGTGAACTTGATGATCCACGCGTCTTCTCATATCCGGAGCGTTTTAAGGCCGGTATCCTCTGGCTCGGATATGGTTCTCTGACCTATAATCTCCCGAACCGTCTGCGTGCCGGACAGATCCCGAGAGAGATCCAGATTTCCTTCGAGATTTCTTCGGAATGTCCATCATATAATAACGACTATCCGAGTGACATATACTTCTATATTAATGATGTGCCTCTTGGCTCGTGGGTCAGCCCCGGCGATTTTGGCGACAGAAGAGGTCTGATCGCGCCTTCTTGGTGGCCTACGCCACTGAATCAGTATGGTCTTCTTAAGACGCTGCTGATCAATGAGAAAGGCACATTTATCGATGGTACTCATAAGATCGGGGATACCACACTTGATGATCTTAAACTCGATTATAATTCCGCGATCAATTTCACACTGGCTGTACCCAAAGATACAGCGAACTGCGGTGGTATGACACTGTTCGGTGAAGATTTCGGTGACTATAGTCAGAACATCACCATGAAGATCTACTACATCAACCGTCATGCACCGGCAGATGAGAATGACATCAAGATCTACTACATCAACCATCATGCCTCTTCTTCTGAGGAATCATCGATAAAGGAGAAACAGGATGCTTAAGCTTGTCGCAACTGAAAACGGTCTGGTACGTGGTTTCCAGGGCAATAATACAAGGATCTCCGTTTTTAAAGGTATCCCCTTTGCTGCTCCACCGGTCGGCGAGAACCGCTGGCGTGCGCCTCAGCCATGTGAAAACTGGGAGGGCATACGTGAATGTGGCAAATTCGCCCCGATCTCTGTGCAGGATCAGCCCGGTGTCGGCACGGATATCTACTGCCGCGAGTGGCACGTGGATAAAGATATCGAGATGGATGAAGATTGCCTGTATCTCAACGTCTGGACTCCGGCGAACTCTGACAAAGACAATCTTCCCGTTTTTATCTGGTTTTTCGGTGGCGGATTCCAGTGGGGATATCCCCGCGAGATGGAGTTCAATGGCGAGAATATCGCCAAGCGGGGCGTCATCGTCGTCAGCGTCAATTACCGCCTCGGCGCGATCGGTTTTCTCTCCCACCCTGATCTTATCAAGGAATCTCCGGATGCTCCGGCAAACTTCGGTACTCTAGACCAGCAGGCCGGTATTAAGTGGGTCATCCGGAATATCGCAAACTTCGGCGGTGACCCGAAGAATATTACCATCGCAGGCCAGTCTGCCGGTGGTGGTTCTGTACTCACCCATCTGACATCCGAATCGAGCATAGGTCTCTTCCAGAAAGCGATCGTCTATTCCGGAATCATCGAGAGTCCTTATATCAAGGACGGCGTCATCAACCCGAAACCGATCGAGGAAACAAGCAAGATGGGTGAAAGATTCATCGAAAGTCTCGGCGTATCGACGATCGAAGAAGCAAGAAAGATTGATGCCGGGATAATCAGAGACAGATATGCGGAATTCCGCGAGAAGAATATGTTCTTCTTCACGCCCTGTATCGACCATGTATTTCTAAAGGATGAACCTTTCAAACTGTTGCTTTCAGGTAAGCAGGCCAATGTTCCGATACTGGCCGGTAATACCTATGACGAATTCAAGAGTTTCCTCGTCGCAGACTCGAAAGAAGATTTTGAGACCAAGGCCGGAGCAATCTTCGGAGATCGTGCTACCCGTTTCTTCTCTTTCCCGGAGAGTTATGAGGTCATGGAAGGAAACAAATATGGAGTCGTCCGCGGCATCGAGTGTTCGGTCAAGGCCGCACTCGACAAGACCGATGCCCCCTGCTTCTATTACAGTTTTGAAGTGGATATTCCCGGCGAAGATAACCCGGGCACTTTCCACTCCGTGGATCTGTGGTTCTTCTTTGAGACGCTGGCTGCGTGCTGGAGACCTTTTGTGGGCCGTCACTACGATATCGCAAGAAGAATGACCAACTATATCACTAACTTTATCAAGAACGGGAATCCAAACGGCGAAGATATCACCGGTGAAGCTATGCCAAGGTGGAACGCCTATTCAAACAGCGACCGAAACGAGATGCATTTCACAGCCGATGGCTGTGTCCCGAAGCTTCAGGATTCTGAATACATCCAGTTCTTCATCGACTATCTGACAGATCGTACCCTCGGTAAGCTCGATAACGAATCACGAACAGAGGCAAGCGTTGCGGCTCTGGCTGTACCGCAAAAGAAACAGGCCTTTAATCCGTATCTGCCTTCCTGGGAATATATCCCGGATGGCGAGCCCTATGTCTTCGGAGACCGGCTCTATATCTACGGTTCACACGACTACTATAACTGTTCCTACTTCTGTCCGGGAGATTATGTGAGCTGGTCAGCTCCGGTCAATAATCTCGCAGATTGGAGATATGAAGGCGTTTCCTTCAGGAGAACCGACGATCCTGATAATCAGGAAAACAAAGGTTGTCTGTATGCACCCGATATCACAGTCGGACCCGACGGGATCTACTACCTCTTCTACGTACTCGACAATCAGAGTGTCGTCGCTGTCGCCAAATCGGATAAGCCGCAGGGACCGTTTAAGTTCTATGGCCACGTTCATTATGAAGACGGTACGCTTCTGGGCAAGAAGGAAACAGATGAACCACAGTTTGATCCTGGCGTGATCACGATGGGCGATACCACTTATCTGTATACCGGATTCTGCGGCCAGACAGATGCCACTCGTCACGGCGCGATGGTCACCGTTCTCGATAAAGATATGCTGACCATCAAGAAAGCTCCGGAATTTATCGTTCCGGGAACGATGTATGCGGAAGGAACCACATTCGAAGGGCACGCTTTCTTCGAGGCGCCTTCTATCCGTGAGAGAAACGGTATTTTCTATTTCGTCTATTCCTCTCAGGTCATGCACGAACTATGCTACGCGACCTCTACGTCCCCGGAAGGCCCGTTCACATATGGCGGTGTCATCGTCAGTAACTGCGACATCGGTATCGGAACCTACAAAGAGGCAGATAAATCTGCCTGCTACGGTGCGAACAACCACGGAAGCATCGTGGAGATCAACGGCGATTGGTATATCTTCTATCACCGTCATACCAATAATACATGGTATTCCAGACAGGGCTGCGCCGAGAAGATCGAGTTCTCTGAGGACGGTGCGATCAAACAAGTCGAGATCACTTCTTGTGGACTTAACGGCGGTTCTCTCCGGGATACTGACGAGTATCCGTCCTATATCGCCTGCAATATCTTCTCTGAAAAAGATGAAAAGAAGAATCCGTACGTTGGTCAGCACCGCGTCGCCCGAGTGATCCAGGACGGCCGGGACGGCGATCGTGATCCGGCCTATATCTCATGGATCACAGATGGTACGACCATCGGCTTTAAGTACTTCGATATGAAGAATGTCTCCGGCATCCTGCTCCGTGTCCGCGGATATGGAAACGGCACATTTGAAGTAAGAACTTCGCTTGAAGGCCCTGTTCTTGCTGAACTTCCGGTTACCTTTATGACCGTGTGGGAGAAATACGAGGCCTCCTTCGCTGAAAAGGTAACGGATCCGGCTGCACCGCTCTTCCTCACCTACCGTGGAGGCGGCGACGTTCAGCTCAGATCATTTAAGTTTATTCACGAATAACTCACACCTCCGTTATTCGATGCAATAATATTTTTCTACCCCCATCCTCATAGAAAAGGGACGGCCCGCAAGGACCGTCCCTTCTCTGTTATTCAGTTTTCGATCGGAAATCAGAAGATGTCCTTGATCTTATCGACGATACCGCCGGCCTTATCCACGGAGATCTTGGCCTTCACGCCGTCAACAACGTTATTGACAACATCATCCGGAAGATCCACGCCGATAATACCTTCGACTGTCTTAACAGGTTCCTTCTCGAAATCCTTCGCCACAGACGGATCGCTCTGCACTTTCTTGACTACTTCATCAATCTTAGCCTTAATATCCATAGTATTCACCTCCATGAAATGATAAGATTATTGTAACACAAATAAAACTCATAAGAGACACAAACAAAATCGAAAATAACCTTGCATTTTCCGAAATCTTTTAGTATCATAATTAAGCGCTTGCGGATATGGCGGAATTGGCAGACGCGCTAGCTTCAGGTGCTAGTGATCGCAAGGTCATACAGGTTCAAGTCCTGCTATCCGCACCAGATCGGAAGTCATACGGCTTCCGATCTTTTTTCGTTTTTAGTTAGGCTCTGTCAAGATAAAAGAAAAGAGCTTTCGAAGTGCCTCCGCAGGGCTTTAGCCCGAGGACCAGCACAAGAAAACTCCTTTTCTTTTGTTTGCACTATTGAAATTCTGCTATCAGACCATCTCTTTACGCAGTTCTTCAGCAGAAAGCGGGCTCAGATAGGCCGGAGCGATATCGAGAACAGTCTTGCATCCTGTCGCGCCCTCTTTATGGAGACGGAAGATCGCACGTGCGTAAGCTACGAGTACACCGGCTGTGAATTCCGGGTTGGAATCGAGCTTGAGGCTGTATTCGATGATGTGCTTATTCTCCTTATTGAAGCCGGATACACCAGATCTGAAGCAGAAACCACCGTGCGGGATACCGCTGTGGTTCTTCTGCAGTTCTTCTTCAGTGATGAAGTGTACGGTCGTATCGTAGTCCGCAAAATAGTTCGGCATGGTCTTGATGTCATTTTCGATCTGAGCGAGATCCGCACCATCTTCCGGTACAACGAAGCACTCACGTGTGTGCTTCTGACGTGTGGTCAATTCAGGCTGTGAGCCTGAGCGAACGGCCTCAAGCGCGCTTTCTACCGGGATGGTGTATTGCTTGCCGTTCTTGACACCCTTTACGCGGCGGATCGCATCCGAGTGGCCCTGGCTGACGCCCTTGCCCCAGAAAGTGTAGCTCTCACCTTCCGGAAGGATCGATGCGGAATATACACGAGCGAGAGAAAACATACCCGGATCCCATCCTACGGAGATCGCACCGAGAGTACCGGCTGCCTTTGCGGCAGCATCAACATCAGCGAAGTGCTGTGGGATGTTCGCATGTGTGTCGAAGCTATCGACGATATTAAACATAGAAGCGAGCTGCGGGCCCTGGACCGGAAGATCTGTCGCGCTTCCGCCACAGAGGATCATAACATCGATGCTGTCCTTCATGGAAGCAATATCGGTGACGGACATAACTTTTGCTGATTCTGTCTGAATCTTAAGTGTGGACGGATCACGTCTTGTGAATACCGCTACCAGTTCCATATCCGGGTTCTGGCGAATGCTCGCCTCGACACCCTTGCCGAGATTTCCATAACCGTAAATACCAATTCGAATCGCCATTTGCAACTTTCTCCTTTGCGAGTTTCATAATGTAATTCAACAAATCGAAGTATATCACTATATATATGTATATACAACAGATTCTTGAAACTTCCGCCCTCCGAAGTTGCATTTTGCAAAAACCAGACATTTTTCTGTCTGTTTATTCTTGCGGGCATAGGTTTCATCTGTTATGTACTATAATAATTCTATGGAAAAAGCACTGCACAAGATCTCTGTCCGTGCGCTCAGCGAGCGTATCTATCGAGCCGGCTCCCTTCTGGGGGCGGGGTATGGCGGCGTGTCCGGACTCGACGGCACACGTATTCACCAGCGCGTTTTTAAAGATCTGAAGCAGGAATATGGTGAGGAAGACGCGATTTCCGAGTATTCCCTCTCGACGAATATCGATTTTGAACTTTTTACTCTTCAGATATCCGGGCGGGCAGACTGCATCCTCGAACGCGAAGAAGGAATCACGATATTTGAGATCAAGACGCACAACCGTGTCGTAGAAAAAGTCGAGTCCCTGATCCTTCCCACACATGAGGCGCAGGTCAAGATCTATGCGCATCTGTATTACCTCTCGCACCCCGATATCGATGAACTGACCATCACCCTGCGATACGTCTCTTTTCTCAATTATCACCATCTCGAAAAGAGCCGCATCTTTACCAGAAACGAAGCGAAAGAATTCTTCGATGAGACGATGGAGCTTTATCTAGCCGAGGCGACCCGTATCTGTAATTACGAGCGCGCCAGAGATGAATCGATCGAGAATATGAAGTTCCCCTATCCCCTGATGCGCAGCGGCCAGAAAGATTTCATGAAGTCCGTCCTTTCCTCCATGAAACATAAGGAAACCCTCATTGCCGAAGCTCCGACCGGCATCGGCAAGACCATCAGTACTCTCTATCCTGCTATAAAATGGCTCCCGCATGCACAGGGCGGCAAGATCTTCTATGCGACCGCGAAGCTCGCGACGCGTGAGGTTGCCGATAAGGCTCTTTCTGACATGCGTACACAGGGTCTGGTTATCAAGTCCATCCAGCTCGCACCTAAGGAGATCATGTGTACTGCAGGAGAGGACTTCTGCGATAGCCGTTTCTGTGCTTTTGCCGACGGATATTACTCGAGATTAAATGCTGCTCTCGAGGAGCTATATGCCCTCGACGCGATCTATCCGGAAGATATCAGGCGGACGGCGCAGAAACACTGTATCTGCGCCCACGAACTCCAGCTCGACGCCTCGAACATGTGCGATGTCATCATCTGCGACTACAACCACATCTTCCATCCGAGGATCCGCCTGCAGCGCTATTTCGCGGTCAACGAGTTCTGCCACACGATTCTCATAGATGAAGCGCATAACATGATCTCGCGTTCACGGGATATGTTCAGCGCGCCATTTAGCAGGAGCACGCTGCTCACAGCCCTGCCTCTGTTGTCGACGATATCGGCCAAGACCGAGAAATACAGCCACCAGCTTGTCGACTATTTCACACTTCTCGATTATGCTTTCGAGAAAGACGCTCCCGGGCTCAATATGGCTGAGCCGTCGATCAAAGAGAACGAGATCGTCATCGGCGAGGATTTCCGCGCGACGAGAAATGTGCCGAAGAACCTCTATCAGGTGCTCTGGGCACTGTGTTTCCATATCGCGAATCTTCTTTCCGAACTGGAAGACCGTGCGAAGCGCCGCATACTCTCGGAGTTTTACTTCGAGGCGCGTTTCTTCCTGACGATACTCGAACTGTATTTAGATCAGGCCTATATCATCGAGGTGACGCGCTCTGGTGTTTGTGAGAACGGCCAGTATGATATCACGATCACACTCGATTGTCTGGATGCCTCAGATAAACTGGCATCGATCCTGGCGGACAACCATAACGCCGTCTTCTTCTCGGCGACGATGTCCCCGTCCCAGTATTATCAGAGCATGATCGTCGGCAAAGACACGACCTTTTCACGGATGCTGCAGCTCCCGAGTCCTTTCCCGCCGGAGAATCTGCAGGTCGTGGTCATTAAGGACATCCGCACCACCTATCAGGAACGGAACTTCAGCAGTAACGCCGTAGCGGATACGATCCTTCGCATGGTTTCTGGCCATAAAGAGAACTTCATGGTCTTCTTCCCGTCTTTTGCGTATATGGAGATGGTGTATCAGATCATTTCGAAGAAGACGCAGAAGAATCATGCATTTGAACTGATGCTCCAGAATCCCGGCATGAGCGCCGAAGATAAGAAACGTTACCTCACGCGGTTTGACCGGCATGGCGATCGGACGCTTCTGGGATTTGCCGTGCTCGGCGGGCATTTCGGAGAGGGCATCGACCTCGTCGGCGACCGCCTGAAGGGTGCTTTTATCGTCGGTGTCGGTCTTCCTCAGATCAGTAAGGAAAGAGAAATCTTATGTCAGTATTTCCAGAACAAATTCGGTGATGGTTTTGCTTACGCCTATAAGTTTCCGGGCTGGGAGAAGGTCCTGCAGGCTGCGGGGCGTGTGATCCGAGATGAGAACGACCGGGGGTTTATCGTCCTGATGGACGAGCGTTACATTCGCGAAGATTACAGGATCCTATGGCCGAAGCACTGGAAAGCGACGGAATATCTCGCTTCAGAAGCCGAGATACAGTGGGATGATCTGTGAACCGTTATAAGGGCGATCCTGGATTTCCGAGATTTACGACTGAGGCGGCAGCGTATCGAGGATCGACATCTTATCGTAGTTCTTCTCGAGCCGCTCGCACAGATACTGATGAGTAACGGCACATAGGTCATCAAGCACGTATTTCTCCGCGTGAAATGCACTTAACCTCTCCAGCGGCGCTTCTCTGATATATCTTAGTGCTTCTACGCAGCCAAGCGAGATGAATCTGTACTCTTTGGCCTTAGCAACACATCCGATATTCGAGCAGTACAGACGGCAGCGGCTGAATGAAAAGGCACGTGTCGGCATATCGTCGGGTTTTCCGCAATCACACTCACTCAGGTCAAAGGCAAAACCGAGTGCGTCCATCGTTCTCCACTCAAAGGCCGCGACGATCTGCCGGTACTTCTGCGGATGCTGGGAAAGATCGAAGAGGATATAGAGAAGAAGCGGATACAGGACTTGTGAAGATTCGGGATCCACAGCCGTATCCTTCACCACTTCCAGGATATGCGAGGCACATGTCAGTCCTTCAAAAGAATCATAAAGTCCGCGGAAACTCTCGACTGTTTCCCCTTCTTTTAAGTAATAGAAACCTTTACTCTCACTTAAGACCATATCGGCCAGGACCGGCGGGGTCGCCATCGATGCCAGGCGCGAGGAACTTTTCCGTGCTCCGGGAACGGCCGCGGACAGAAGCCCGTGCTGAGGAGTAAGTATAGTGATGATGGCATCCTGGTCTTTATGGGGCTTGGTCGCGATCACGACACCACGGATGCGAAAACTCGTACCCATGGATCAGTCATCCTTTTTCTTATACCCGAACTCGTCGAGAAACACCTGACGGTTCTTCCAGTCTTTCCGTACTTTTACATGCAGATCCAGAAAGACCTTGCACTCTGTCATCTTCTCGATATTCTCACGGGCGGCCGTGCCGATACGCTTGATCATCTGGCCGTTTTTGCCAAGGAGGATACTCTTATGGGAATCCTTCTCACAGATGATGGAAGCGTGGATACTGATAAGATCCCTATCATAAGAATCCATCGCATCCTCTTTCAATTTTTCTTCAAAAGAATCAATTTCTACAGCCGTACCGTGTGGGATCTCTTCGTTCGTATAGTGAAGTATCTGCTCACGTATCAGTTCCGCAGCGATCTCACGCTCAGATTGGTCGGTTACCTCTTCGATCGGGAAATACCTCGGCTGGGCCGGGAGATGGGAGATAATTACCTCCATCAATTCGTCCACACCGTCATCTTTCAGTGCCGAGATCGGGATGATCGCCTCAAAATCGGCGATCTGCGAATAGTTCGCGATCAGAGGGAGCAGAGACTCTTTCGTGACCGCATCAGCTTTATTGACGGCAAGGATGATCGGTTTTTTGAGTTTTCTTGCCATCTCGGCCGCACGGACTTCAACACCGGCGGGCTTACTAAACCGGCCGTCTGCCATAAGTACGATCACATCTGCGCCTTTCGCGGCCCGGAAAGAAGAATCCACCATAAACTCCGAAAGTTTAGACTGTGGTTTATGGATACCCGGCGTATCGACAAAAATGACCTGCGCATCATCCCTGTTATAGATGGCCTGGATATTGTTTCTCGTCGTTTGCGGCTTATGCGATACGATCGCGAGCTTCATGCCGGAGATCGTATTCAAAAGCGTGGATTTGCCGACATTCGGGCGACCTACGAGAGCACAGTAACCACAGTGCGGGAGCATCTCGCCTACCGGATGTTCATCCGTATCCGTCTTAGCGGAAATGACCGCATCCGAAGCGGCATGTTCCTTCGCGGAAGGATCTCTCGGAAGTCCGATCGCCGCTAGGATCTTCTCCTGTTGCTCGAACATCAGCGTTTCATCTCTGCCGTTCTCATGATCAAATCCCAGAAGATGGAGGAACGAGTGCACAGCCAGGAAACACATCTCTCTTTCGAGAGAATGTCCGTATTTTACGGCTTGTGATCTGGCACGCTCGACACAGATCACGACATCGCCGATCGGAAGCAGCTTCTTTTCTTTTTCGTCATAAGAATAATCATAAGGCATTAGATCATCAGATAGTTCACCGTCTGTCATATACAGGATCGGAAATGAAAGTACATCTGTTACTGCATCTTTCTTTCTGTGTTCCCGGTTCAGCTTACGTATCGCATCCTCACCTACCAGGCGGATATCCACGGAAACCTCAGCATCGGACTTGCTGATGCGCTCGTCTATATAGTCCTGTTTCAGCAGAAGCGCCAGCGCCGCATCTACATGGGACGCAAAGGCAGCCTGTTCTTCTTTACTAAATGTACGCGTCTTATTCTCGATTGAGATACTCATTCTGGATATTTCACCCTTTCATGGAAGAATCCGGCATACACCTGGATAAAAGCTCCGACGATCTTCTCAAGGTCGTCGAAAGACAGACCGGAGTGCACAAGCTGATCTTCATCGATCTTCGACTTAATGATCTTACGGAAGAGCACTTCTCCCTCCTCGACATCGTGGACACCCCTGGAGCGGACGGCGGCCTCACAGGAGTCCGCAATCATGATGATGGCCGACTCACGCGTCGTCGGAACAGATCCCTTATAAGAGAAATTCTCTTTCGGGGGCATCGGTTCTCCTTTTTCTTCGGCTTCCTTCTGGGCTTTCAGATAGAAATACCCCGGGCAAGTCGTACCGTGATGCTCTAAAATGATATTCTGAATCGCCATCGGAAGACGGTATTTCTTGGCCAGTTTCAGGCCATCGGAAGGATGAGCCGTGATGATCTCGATACTCTTCTCTACCGGAAGCTTGTCGTGCGGATTGATACCATTGGACTGATTCTCCGTGAAATACTCCGGTCTTTCGAGCTTACCGATATCGTGATAGTACGAGCCGACTTTGCTGAGAAGTGCATTTGCGCCGATCGCCTCAGCCGCCGAGTCAGCGAGATTGGCAACCATCATACTATGCTGGAACGTACCGGGAGCTTCGAGGAAGAGTCTCTTCTGAAGCGGATGGCTCTGTTGGGCGAGATCCAGAAGGCGCATCGGCGAAGCGGTATTTGAGATGAGCTCGAAGATCGGCTGGGAACCGACGGCCGCGACAACAGAGCAAACCGTGCCGATGACAGCCCACAGCAGAGAATTGAACGTGTCCGTTCTGGAGGATTGTTCAACCAGATTATAGCCCAGAGAAGAAACGGCAGAAGCAACGGATGTCAGTATGATGAGCGTCGCAGCATTATACTTGTGATTGCGCTGTCCCGCGATAACGGAGCCGACATAGATGGTGATGATCGAAACGAAGATCAGTTCGGTATTAAAGCCGCTCATCGGCAGAACTACAAGCAGAGACAGGACACTTAATGTGATACCGCCCTGCATGCCCAGAAACGCAGCAAAAATAACTGTAGTAAACATGATCGTCGAGAACAACGGAGAAATGGATGACAGATACCGGCTCGAGATCAGAGGTACGATAAACGCGATCATGAAGGACAGCCATGTCTTCGAATCATTTGAATATGCCTGCTCGTAGCGCGTCAGATAGAAAGCGCCGGCGGCAAAAATGATGAAAATATAAATGATGATGCCGATCAGCAGCAGGAAATTGAACGAATCCGTAGGAAGAAGATCCAGATCCTGGAGCTGGCTGTACACATGAGGCGTGATCGTCTCGCCGACACTTACGATACGTGTCCCCTTCTGGATCATAACGGGCTCACTGATCGCATTCTTATATGCCGCTGTACGAGCCATCTCTGTCGCTTTGGCATCATAGGCGGCATTCGGTTTGAGAAGACGGTTCAGTATCACCTTCAGAAGTTCACCGGAAGAGACATACTCCGAATCCTCGTGCGTCTTTGTATTTTTCACATGGGAACAGTACTCGTTGATCTCGACCTGCAGGCCCTGACTATCCAGAGACGCCATATTGATGACATTGGTGATCTCCATGGCTTCCGTCTCGATATACTCGTAATCGATAAAAGAGATATTGGCCAGCGTATAGGCCGATTCAGCAGGAAGTTCGAAATTATAGGAAAGTCTGATGGCGCTGTTTAGAAGATCAGCCATCTCCTGCTTATTTCTGACCACCATACCCAGTTCATCTACATTTCCTTTTCTCAATTCCGAACAATAATGGAAGAACTCCTCTACGAGGCTGGAATTCGCGGCAGAAACATCCTCGGAAATAACATAGACAGGAGCGATCTCGGACTTGGCGATAAGAGCGCGGCGCTCCGTCTCATAGGAATCCGTCACGGAGCGCGAAGCATTGATATCATACTCACTGGTCTGCCCCTGATACACATCGTACTTCTTCGGAAGTGAACCGAAATAAACGATCGCGATCATCAGAACAGCCAACAGCACAATCGATGAGATCCGGATGGCTTTGAAGAGTTTCTGATTCTTCTTCGAAGAATTACGCATGTCCGCCCCTTCTCCTTTCTCTTGCATTATAAGCCATTATGATCTTTTGTACCAACGGATTTCTCACGATATCCGATTCCTGCAGAGAAACAACAGATATACCCGGAATATCCGAGAGGATGTGCATCGCATCATCCAGTCCGTTGGCATATCCGGAAGGAAGATCGATCTGTGTCGTATCGCCACAGACACATACACGTGAATTCATGCCCATTCGTGTCAGGAACATCATCATCTGCTCGATCGTCGTATTCTGTGCCTCGTCAAGAAGAATGAAGGAATCATCAAGGTTTCTGCCTCTCATATAAGCAAGAGGAGATACTTCGATGATGCCACGTTCCATATTTCTCTCAAAGGCCTCTCTTCCCATCAATTCCAGAAGAGCATCATAAATAGGGCGCATGTAGGGATCCACCTTTTCTTCGATGTCTCCCGGCAGATATCCGAGTTTTTCACCGGCTTCCACAGCAGGACGTGTCAGGATGACCCGTGAGACAGACCTTTCACGGAGTGCCAGTACCGCCATAGCCACGCCGAGAAACGTTTTGCCTGAACCGGCCGGGCCCTTACAGATGACTACGTCATTTTTCGACATCGCATCTACGTAGACACGCTGTCCAAGCGTCTTTGCCCGCACGGAACGGCCCTGCGGAGTTGTCAGGATCACCGGATCTTCATCAGCCATGAAATCCGCAAGCCTGTGCTGTTTCTGAAGGATGCAGAGATAACGGACAGCCAGTACATCAAGCTGTTCGTTTTTTCCGAGTATCTGATCCATGGCTTCAAGAACTGCACGTGCATCCTCAGATCTATCCTCATCTCCATGAACAAGAACTCCGTTATTCAGAGCAACAAGTTCACAGCCCAGAAGATCGGAAGCAGCATTTAACCAGGCACAGTTATTAGATGATAACTCACAGAGATGTTCTACGGAAATAACATTATCTTCGTTCAATCTTTCTGACTCCTTTACACATCGTTGCGCAATATCTCAAGAAGTTTCCTGTAGTATTCCGGAATATCGGCGTGAAAATCCATCACTTCTTGAGTTCTGGGGTGGATAAAACGGATCGAGGTGCTATGGAGCGCCTGACCATGAAGGTTATATTTTTCTCTCTTAGGAGCGTATAGCGGATCACCGATACAAGGATGCCCGATATATGTCATATGCGCACGGATCTGATGGGTGCGTCCGGTCTCGAGCCGGCAGAGAAGATCTGTCCCTTTGCGGAAACGCTCCAGAACTTCAAAGTGAGTGATGGAATCCTTCCCACCTTCACAGACCGTCATCTTGCGCCGGTCATTGAGCGCACGTCCGATCGGGGCATGGATCGTTCCTTTGTCCGAATCGACAATACCGTACACGCAGGCTCTGTATTCACGTACTACTTCATGTCTGGCAATCATCTCCGCCATCGCCAGATGCGTCTCGTTATTTTTGACCGCGACCATCAATCCGGAAGTATCCATATCGATACGATGAACGATACCGGGGCGGATCACGCCATTTATATCCGAAAGCCGTCCGGCACAATGAAAAAGCAGCGCATTGACCAGAGTGCCGGAATAGTGCCCCGGAGCAGGATGTACGACCATCCCCTGCGGTTTATTGATGATAATCAGATCATCGTCCTCGAAGACGATATCCAGCGGGATCTCTTCTGGCTTTGCATCGGTATCGACAGGTTCAGGAAAATCGATCTCGATCGTCTCTCCGCCTACAAGTTTGAAGGATGATTTCACTGTCTTTCCGTTTACCGTTACAGCGCCATCAGAGATCAGCGCTGAGGCGCGTGAACGTGTCAGGTCCGGGCAGACCATGGGAATGTAGGAATCGATCCTTCCCTGATACTCCTCTACTGTATAAGACTCGATCATTTACGAGCCTCTTTTTCTTTCTTTTCCAGTTCTCTCATTTCTTCTTCGATATGCTTCCCGCTTTCCTTCTCGGCCAGAGGATTATGATACATGGGTTTTTCTTCTTCCTTATCCGCAAACGGGATCTCCGGGATGAACTTCTCATTAAAGATCAGCAGCACGGCCAGAGCGATGCAGGAGAGTGTCACACAGATGTCGGCAACATTAAAGATCGGAAACGTATAGCTTCCGAAATCAAACCGGAGGAAGTCCACGACATACTTGAGCCTGACACGGTCGATCAGGTTACCCAGCGTTCCGGCAGCCAGAAAGATGAGACACATTGACAGCCTTCTGCTCCAGTACTTCACCAGTACGAAATACGCCAGAAAAAGCACGATCAGAAAAGCAATTGCGGAAATCACACTTAGAAATGTGATGCCCCATGATTTTGTGGAGAACATGCTAAAGGCGCTTCCCTTATTCTGTACATACATCAGAGAGAAAAAGCCCTTGATTACCGGATCGACCTGAGACAGCGCCAGACTCTTCGTGATCAGATCCTTAGTAAACTGGTCAATAAAGACCAGCACCACTAACACCTCGGAGAATAAAACATACGTTATCCAGGTCGGTTTACGATTCGCATTCATATAATCTTATCCTTTCTATTTTCAAGCATTTCCCGTTCTCAATATCCAGATCCGCCAGAACGGCATTCATCTCCGCGGGTCCCTCCGCCGGTGAATATCTTGACGGAAGCTTATCTGCCAGACGGCGAACGGAGGCTTCGGCATCCATGCCGAGGATGCCGGCCATAGTTCCGGTCATTCCGACATCGCTGATAAATCCGGTGCCGCACGGCAGGATCGTCTCATCTGCGGTCTGAACATGTGTATGTGTCCCAAGTACCAGAGAGACCTGTCCGTCCGCGAAAAATCCCATCGCACCTTTCTCACTGGTCGTTTCCGCATGGAAATCGATCAGGATATTGGTAGGTTTGTACTCTGCTTTCCATCGTCCGATGTTGTTTCTGAAATACCGGAAGGGAGAATCTGCCTGAGGTGTCACGAATACCTGCCCGAGAAGAGTTACTACAAGAAGTCTCCCTTTGTTTCCGAGATCAAGGAGACACTCAGAGAAACCCGGCCAGTTCTCACTTACATTTCCCGGTCTGATCACTTTCTTCTCGGAGTCCGCGAAGCGAAGATAATCCGGGCAGGAAAAAGCATGATTCCCGAGACTGATACAATCCGCACCGTAACTGAATATCTCTTTGACAGATGGATAGTTCACGCCCAGTCCGGCTGCAACATTTTCCGCGTTAACGATACATGCATCGACAGCCTGCTGCTGAAGATAAGACTTTAACCTATTCTTCAGTATCCGTTTACCCGGATGAGCTACGACATCACCAACGAAAAGTACTCGCAAATTTTTCTCCTCAATTCCTTTACTTTCAGAAAGCCTACGAGATATTTTACCATAAATATCAGAAAAAAGAGCCTCCTCCACATGGAGAAGACTCTTTCTTCTGGTTTTTTAGGATCACTTTGCTACATCCGAGGCACGTGTCTCGCGGATAATGTTTACCTTGATCTGACCCGGATAATCGAGTTCTTCCTCGATCTTCTTACAAATATCACGGGCTTTCAGGATCATATCGTCATCAGTGACCTTGTCAGGACTTACCATGACTCGGATCTCACGACCTGCCTGGATCGCAAAGGCTTTCTCGACACCATCAAAACTCGTAGCGATTTCCTCGAGCTTCTGAATTCTCTTGACATAGGTCTCCATGTTCTCACGCCGTGCGCCCGGTCTTGCCGCGGAAATGGCATCCGCCGCAGCTACCAGCACCGAAATCTCCGATGTCGGTTCGCAATCACCATGATGGGACATGATTGCATTGATCACGGTGTCGTTCTCTTTATAACGACGAGCGATATCTGCACCGAGATCAATATGAGAACCCTCAAGTTCAAAGTCAGCAGCTTTTCCGATATCATGCAACAAGCCTGCTCTTCGAGCAAGCATCTCATCCAGTCCTAATTCCGCCGCCATCATGCTCGCGAGCCAGGCGACTTCAATTGAATGTTGCAGCACATTCTGCCCGTAACTAGTGCGGTAACGAAGTCTGCCGAGATACTTGATGATCTCAGGGTTCAGTCCGACGATTCCTGTATCAAAAGCGGCTCTTTCACCTTCTTGCTTGATCGTCTGGTTGACCTCTTTACGGGCTTTGTGAGACATCTCTTCGATTCTCGCAGGATGGATACGTCCATCCAGAATCAGTCTTTCGATCGTCAATCGGGCGATCTCACGCCGGATCGGATCAAAACTCGAAAGAATAACGGCCTCTGGTGTATCATCAATGATGATATCTACTCCGGTGCTGGTTTCGATCGCACGGATATTTCTTCCTTCACGGCCGATAATACGTCCCTTCATTTCATCATTCGGCAGGGACACAACCGAAACGGTCACTTCGGACACATAATCTGAAGCATAACGCTGGATCGCGTTTACGACGACCTCTCTGGCCTTTTTGTCGGCTTCAGCCTTAGTCTGTTCTTCCATCTGCTTGAGCATGACAGCCATATCATGGCTATATTCACGTTGTGCAGCATCCAGAACAAGATTTCGAGCATCACTTACTGACAGACCGGATACCTTCTCCAGTTCGGTCACTTTCTGACGTTCCAGTTCTTTGGCCTTTTCCTCCATAGCCATGACATCATTGACTCGGGACTCCAGGGCACTCTCCTTCTGTTCCATCGCTTCGACCTTACGGTTAAGGGATTCCTCTTTCTGCTCGAGACGGTTTCTCTCTCTGGCAATCTCGGATTTCTTCTCTCTTACGTCTTTCTCAAGATCGAGTTTGGCGTTCGTGATCTCCTCCTTTGCCTGTAAAAGAAGTTCTCTCTTTCTGCTTTCAGCAGCTTTCTGCGCCTCACCAATAACTCTTTCTGCATTCTCTTCTGCTTTGGCCACATCCTCGGCAAGTTTCTTCTGCTTGCTGGACATACCCTTGCGGTAATATAATACGGAAAATCCTACACTGATGAGAGCACCGACTGCGAAAGCAATAACAATTAATAGAATTGCTAACCAAAGTTCTATGGTACTCACCTCCAATATTTAGTTTTCAAGATTCAATAAGGTGGCCCGCCCAGCGAACCACCTTATAATTTTAATGATAAAATACTTCGATTGTCAACTTATTTAGACGATTTCCCGCTTACTTTTTATTACTTTTCTTTGACTTTTTAGGAGGCATACGACGTTTCAGTGCTTCTTTAGATGCGACAGAATAGCCGAAGAAACCGAGCATCTCGCCCAAAGTGAAATATTCACCGTGACAATAGGCAATAAGTCCGGCTTTTTCAAGACAGATCTTCCCTTTCTCATCCATCAGTTTCTCGTCTACAGATACGCCTACCACTTCCGCGAGAAACATATCATGTGAGCCCAGTTCGATAATATCCCTGAGTTTACAACTGATGGAGACCGGCGATTCAGCAATCTGCGGAGCATAAGAAAGGCCGGGAGCTTCCTGTGGGGTAAGTTCAAGTTTTAGGAACTTATCCTCATTGGCACCGGATCTGACACCACAGTAATCACAAGCTTTGGCAAGCTTTTTCGTCACCAGATTGATCACAAATTCCTGCGTCTGGCAGATCAGTTCGTGTGAATGCCGTGATTTACGGATAGATACCGAGACCATCGGAGGTTCGGAGTTGACCGTGCCGGCCCAGGCCACCGTCAATATATTCGGTCTGGTCTCGGGATGATCCGGATTCTTTCCGGCACAGGATACCATCACGACCGGAACAGGATTAAGCATAGTAGAAGGAGAAACGTTGATTTTCATAGTGGATATTCCTTTCGAGTTAAAGTTTACGGGAAATTACGGATGCCGAACATCTCGTGATTCAGGAGAAATTCCTTTATCTCAAGTCCGCCGGAGAAACCGACCAGTTTACCATCTTTACCGATGATACGGTGACACGGCACCAGTATCGGGAGAGGATTGTCCGAGCAGGCCGCGCCCACTGCTCGGGTGAGATTCTTAGCTGTGCTTTTATCCCCGCCGGTCAGAAGAAGCGCGATATCCTCATAACTGCAAGTCGCCCCATATGGGATATTGCTGACTTTCTCCCACACTTTTTTCTGAAAATCGCTTCCACGAATCGGTCTGGCATGAATAGAAAAGTCCGACCTGCGTTTCAGGAAATACTCTGCGATCTGCTGCATACAGCGTTTCACTTCGTCCGGGAAAGCCATATCAGGGAGATCAGAATACTCCATGGCATCCGCCTCTTTCAGTATGCCGTTTGCATCAGCGATGCCTGAACGGATCGCGACATTTCTCTCGAGCACCCCCTCTACTTTCTTCCCATAAGTCAGAAAATGCGTCGACTCAACAACTTCATTATCCCCGCGGATCGCGATGACACCCTTTTTAAATGGAACAAAGCCGACAGAATAGTCCGGATATTCGGAATCCAGAAGCGAGAACAGTGCTCCGTCAACATACACATCGTCGATGCGAATAGCCTCCTCGAGCAGTGCTTCCTGTCGCATATGACAGGAAGACAGGATTGTTTCTGCATGAAGGTCCGTAACCGGGATCAGCATGGAAATGCGATGTATCTGCAGTTCAAAAAAAGCATGACGGAGCAGATGATCCATCGCGATGATCTGAAGGTCCGTCTGAGCGTTAGATTCCCCCTCGTCCGAAGAATCGAAAAAAAACACGGCCTCAGCACTATTATTCATCCGGGAGATATTGTTAAGGCCGAGCACGCCTATGACTGTCTTGCCTTGTTCCCCTTCATATGTCGCGATGAAGTATTTCTTTCTCGTATCGGCAAGAACAGCACGGATAAAGGAAGTCACATCATCCGTGACATGCAGGAAGAAGCCGCGTTCCTTAAGTAAAGACGCATCCAGCACACGTATGGGTGACAAAAATATGTCCCTTCGCATCATCTTTCCTTCTTTCTGACCGTTTTTCCGGTCATGCCGCTAAACTTAAGCCTCGTCGTCCTCCGTGATCGGATAAAGTGCAGAGAACTGTTCTTTTATATACTCTTGATCCTTTCTAAAACCTTCGCTTCCTGACACGACAGGAATGTAGATCGCCTGATCCATAAGTTCCTGCAACTGGATCATATATGCTCCGTATTTCTGTTTGGACGTCATGGACTTCCATACGGCCGGCGAAGAAATACACGGCATGTATCCTTCCCTATTTGTCAGACGCGCGGCAAGGAGCAGCGCATCCTCGTCCAGAGCGAAGAAACAGGCCAGATCGCAGGCTAATTTCGGATTTTCACACGTCGAAGAAATGCAAAGCGGATAGCAAACAAGGAGAGGCGCCGGTAGATCTTCATCATTAGAAGAAGGAATCTGCATCAGACACAGTGTATTGGGCATGTAGTTATCGTAGATCGGGATCTCATCTGTAGTACCTGTCCAAATGCCTACCTTTCGTGAAAGAAGCGGAGAAAGACCGGTAAAGAATACATCTTTTTCCTCTTCAGTCATACTCTCATATGCATATCCGGAACGAATAATATTATCCGCAAATGCCAAGGCCTCGCGATAAGCAGATTCTGCACGGTCTGACTCAACAGATGCGGATAGATATCCGGACTTATACATCGAGCAAGGAAGATAAGGAAGCATCGATGACACCTGATAGAACGGAAGCACCGTACGTTCTTCCAGATTCAGCGCCGATAACTTCTCAAGCATACTGTTAAGCTCAACGGTTCCGAGCCGGAACGGCACGGTCAGGATATCGGCCTGACGCAAAACCTCCATATCACAATAAAGAACTGCAGCTGAGGTCTGATACGGAATCCCATACTGACGGCCTTGTGCATAAAACAGAGAGATCTGCTGCGTGTAGAGACGATCGGCGGAGAGAAGCCTGTTTCCCGCCACATAATCAGAGATCGGAAGAGCAAAGCCTTCTGACACGGCTGCATCAAAGGTGTTCGTCAGAAAAACATCCGGCATATCACCACTGTTCTTCCATTGTTTCAGAGTATCTGTATCACAACCATTCTCGGACGTCTCAAACACTCGAAGAATAAAAGGAAGATCGATCGAATCGAGATAAGAAAGGTCTACCGTCTCTCCCGTTACCCCTTCACCCAGAAGATTCTGTGATTTAGCCACATAGAGCTTCGCAAGATACATACATGTCTCATACGAGAGCGAACTGGCGATCGTGATCTCGGAAGAATCCACATCGATACTCGGCGAAGCGCCGGTGGTTTCTTCGCTCTCCGTTGAGGAAGAAGTCGGTAGTTCTGGGAAACTATTCGAAGTCTTCTTACAGGCAGGCAGAAACATGCAACAGAGAGCCATCAGTAAGGCCATTGCCGTGATTCGGATGTATAGATTACTTGATCGGTTTTTTCTTTTTACTGTTCCTGACGGTCGATACATAAAGACGAGAAGACCTCTTTTTCTTGGTAATTTCATTATACAATAAATGCAGGGAACGCCATAAGAAATGTTTAAATTCGCAAAAACGGTATAAACCAAAAAGCAGAGCACCTCGCACAAAGGAGATACTCTGCTGATTTGTGGAGCCAATGGTGGGAATCGAACCCACGACCTATTCATTACGAGTGAATTGCTCTACCCCTGAGCCACATTGGCATTGCTTCTTGAAGCACAATAAAATATACCGATTTATCCGTAATATGTCAAGTGAAATGATTCTATCCGATGAAATGCCACTGCAATTGAAGAAGTCCCGATCTCACTCGTGCTGCATACGCCAGTCTATGCAACGCTGCAAATAGTGAACATAGTCCGGGTTTTTGCACATCCCCTTCCCGTCCACATCAGAGATCTTCGCTACGTCCTGACCATTGCAGAGAGTCGTTTTCATGACGATGTTCAGCGCCGGTACACTGGTATCGTTCGCGATATACGTTCCAATACCGAAGGCGACCTTCGCGCGTCCATTGAAGTGCCGGTAGATCGCATCAGCCTTCTTAAAGTTCAGGCTGTCCGAGAAAAGGAGCGTTTTGGTTCTCGCATCGATACCCAGGGATTTATAGTGTGCGAGCATCTTCTCTCCCCACTCGATCGGATCACCGGAATCGTGACGCACGCCCGAGAAAAGCGTGGAATACGTCAATTGAAAATCCCGAAGGAAGCAATCCGTAGTAATCGCATCCGTCAGAGCGGTTCCGTTAAGCACACCGTATTCATCGACCCAGGCGCGAAGCGCATACCAGTTGGAATACGCAGGATTGTGCTTGTGATCGCCCTGACCGACACACATGATCCACTCGTGAGCCATCGTTCCGACCGGAGTCAGATTAAACTTTTTGGCCAGGTATACATTAGATGTACCGACAAACTTACTCGTCCCCACATCTGCAGCAGCCAGCGCTTTTACCGCCATCTCCTGTGCCTGGGCGGAGAGACGTCTCCTCATGCCAAATTCACTAAAAGAAGAAAGACAGTATTTCCCGCTGCTGAGCCAGCTGATCTTCTCTTTTAGACGTTCCTCGAAACTCTCGATCAGTTCATCGTAATCATACGCCATGCGGAAATACACTTCATTTACGATTGCAAGCGTCGGAATCTCGTACATCGAAGTGTTCAGCCATGTTCCGCGCGTTTCGATCGACAGCCCGCATTCCGCATCCGTACCGATATCAAAGTCTTCGTATCTTGGTTTCCACAGGCGCAGGAAATCGATATATGAACCCTTGATCCACTTAATCGCATCAAGGTATTCAAGTTCTTCCTCCGAGAAACGCAGTTCGCAGTATGCACGGATCTGATCCTTGATCTCCTCGATCATCTCCTCCGTGAACTTAACATCCTTATTGCGGCACCGGAAAGTCCATGTTGTCTTATAGGACGGGAATTGATGGTAGATCGCCTGTCCCATGGAAAACTTATACATATCCGTTTCCAGAAGACTGGTAATGATTCTATGCAGTTTCATATTATGCTTCCCTCCATGGCTCCTTGCCTTCATGCAGAACATCGATCTGACAGCACTTCATCGTAAGTAGCGCCGCATCGTGCGAAGCCGGTGAAACGCCGGCACAGCAGGCCGCATCGACGATGATATCTCTCTCGGGAAAGAGGTTTTTGATCGTGAGGGCATTGGACACAACACAGATATCCGTGCAAAGGCCGATCAGTTCGACCGGATCACTATCCCCCTTCAAGATGTTCTTCCAACCGGTAAAACCAAAAGAAGGTTTTTCAACGATGAGAGTATCTTCAGGAGCTGCTTTTAAGAGCTTGTCCGGGATCTTCCAGCCGTCGGAGGCCTTGATACAGTGCGGTACTGGCAGATACTTTCCCTCACGGGTCTTCAAGTAGTTATTCTTATGTGTATCCTGCGTAAAAATCACTCTACCGCCGTTTTTCACATATGCTTTGATCTTCTTCGAGACATTGGAGACGATCTTCGCGGCTTCTTTTGAACCGAGCGCGCCATCGATAAAGTCCTTCTGCATATCCACTACTATAAGCGTCTTCATAAAATGCCCTCCTGCATTCCCTGATAAAGCCATTATAACAGTAACGAGATAAAAAGAAAGACTCCCGATGCAGGAACCATTAAGATCCCACACTCAGAAGTCTAACTGGCGTCCACGAGGGGATTCGAACCTCCGGCCTACCGCTTAGGAGGCGGTCGCTCTATCCTGCTGAGCTACGTGGACATATAGAAATGCGGCAAAACCGATTCTATCTATTATTTCAGGCGCTGCATGATCGCTTTCGTTTCTGCCTTCACCTTTTCGATATCGATCGTGGTCAGTTCATGATTCCTTAAGACGAACATCCCGTCAATCATAACAGACTCGACGCAGTCAGGTCCGCAGGAATATACCAGTGCCGACAACGGGTTTCCGAGCGGCCACATCTGCGGGCAATCATAGTCGATGATCTGGATGTCGGCGCGCATACCCTTCTTTATGATACCACATTCGTCAAAACCGCATGCAAGATAGCCGTTTCTCGTAGCCATTGTGAACACTTCTTCTGCCTTTAGAACAGTCGGATCGAGTGTCTTACCCTTCGCCATAAAAGAAGCCAGACGCATCTCCATAAACATGTCCTGATTGTTGTTGCTGGCCGCGCCATCCGAGCCCAGGCAAAGACGCATACCTGCTTTCTGCATGGCCTGAACATCCGCAAACCCGGAAGCAAGCTTCATATTGCTGGACGGATTGTGCGCGATCCAGACCTTGCGCTCTGCAAGGATCTTTCTGTCCTCATCACTGAGATGGACACAGTGCGCCGCTACCGTAGTATCCGTAAGCAGACCGTAGGAATCAAGTTTTTGGACCGGTGAACAGCCATAACTCTTCAGGCAATTCTCGTTCTCGGTGATGGTCTCCGATATATGTACGCTAACCGGAATATCATATTCCTTTGCCAGATCCGAAAGTGGCTGATAGAAATCTTCCGGATACAGATAGATCGAGTGAACAAGAAGGCTGGGCTTTACCAGCTCACTTCCCGATTCACGGATAAAACCGATCAGATCATCGACATTTTTCCTGTCGACAGACCATTTACCGTCCGTACAGGATTTCCCCATAGTAGTCTGCTGGATACGGAAGCCCGATTCGATCGCTCCTTTCGAGATCATGATCTGACCATCATACATATTCGCGGCACAGCCGGTACCACTTTCGATCATCTCAGCGAGAGTAAGGAGATTTCCGTAATAAAAATCCTCCGCGATCATCTTATCTTCTCTGGGGATGATCTCTCCAAAGAGCCAGTCCTGAAGTGATTTATCATCAGCGATATTTCGGAAGATCGACATCGGGGTATGTGCGTGGGCATTGGCAAACGTCGGGCAGAGGATCTTGTTATGTCCATCATAGACTTCTTTTTCAGCATCCGGATATGATGCCAGGACCTCTTCTGCCTCCTCTTTCGATACACCTGCATACTCGATGATCTTATCTATAACGACACAGTATCCATGCTCGAGAATCGAGACCGGCGCGTCATCGTGAGGACTAACGATCGTGATATCCGAAAACAGAACAGCCTTGCTCATGTTATTCCTCCAGATCCCAGGAATGGATATACTTCTCCTGCTCCGGTGTCAGTTTATCGATCGAATATCCTTTAGATTGCAGAAGGAATTCACCGACCCGGTCGTCAATTACTGTAGGCGTGTCATAGACTCTCTTTTCGAGTTCTTTTCCGTGTTCTGCGATAAATCTGGCACTTTGGGCCTGAAGTGCGAAGCTCATATCCATGATCTCGACCGGATGGCCATCACCGCTTGCCAGATTAACAAGCCGACCTTCTGCCAAGATACAGATTGTTCTGCCGTCAGGCATGACGAAACCTTCGATATTCTTTCTGAGTTCTTTTCTCTCTTTAGCCATTTCAGCAAGCTGGACCAGATTGATCTCTACATCGAAATGTCCCGCATTACAGCAGATCGCGCCATCTTTCATCTTCTCGAAGTGCTGTCTGGTAATAACGTCCTTACAGCCCGTTACCGTAACAAACACGTCACCCAGCGGAGCCGCCTCGTCCATGGTCATGACATCATAACCTTCCATAATCGCTTCGCAGGCCTTGACCGGATCGATCTCTGTTACGATCACACGGGCACCCATGCCCTTCGCACGGAGTGCAACACCCTTACCGCACATACCGAACCCTGCAACAACAACATATTTACCGGCAACGATCAGATTTGTCGTCGCCATGATCGCTGTCCACACAGATTGACCCGTTCCGAAACGGTTATCAAAGAGGTGTTTGCAACGGGCATCATTAACTGCAATGACAGGATACGCCAGTCTTCCCTCCTCTTCGAGGATCTTTAATCTATGGACACCCGTTGTCGTCTCTTCACAAGCACCGAGCATACCCGATACGAGATGCTTGTGCGTAGAATGCAGGAGCATCGCCAGATCACCGCCATCATCGATGACAATATCCGGCCCGAACGCAAGCGTCATCTCCAGATGTTTCTTGTACGTATCAGGATCGGCTCCGTGAATGCAGTAGACCTTCATGCCACGTTCCACAAGCGCAGCCGCGACATCATCCTGAGTCGATAACGGGTTACAGCCGGTCAGCGCGACATCCGCTCCGCCTTCACGAAGCACCAAGGCCAGATTGGCGGTCTTTGCTTCCACATGAACACTTACGGAGATTTTAAGTCCCTCAAAAGGACGGGTCGCCTTAAGTTCCTGTTCGATAATACGCAAAACGGGCATATTCCTATATGCCCAGTCGATCTTGTGATGGCCTTCCGGCGCAAGCGAGATGTCTCTGATCTCATACTGAGGTAGCTCACTCATAGGTTGCCTCCTTATAGCTTTGAGAAGAATCTCTCCATCAAAGCAATACTGTTATTCGATGACTTATTGGCATTCTCCATAACTTCTGCATGCGACAATGGCTGTCCGGTAATTCCTGCAGCATAATTCGTTATACATGAAACAGCCAGTATCTTCATGCCACAATGGCTGGCCGCGATAGCTTCAGCGACAGTAGACATACCCACGGCATCAGCACCAAGGATCCGAAGTGCAGAGATCTCAGCCGGAGTCTCATACTGCGGTCCGCGCGTATAGGCATATACACCCTGATGAAGTGGGATATTCAGTTCTTCTGCCGCCGCAAGAAGGGAATCTTTCAGACCTTCATCATAGACTCTTGTCTGATCCGGGAACCTGGGGCCAAATTCGTCAAGGTTACCTCCACGCAGAGGCGAGTCGCAGAAAAGGCCGATATGATCGGTAATTACCATCAGATCACTTGGCGTCATGTCAGTATTGATTCCACCGGCAGCATTTGTCATAACGAGTATTTCCACACCCAGTTTGGCCATTACACGGACATAGAATGTCGCTTCCTGCGTTGAATAACCCTCGTAATAGTGGAATCTGCCCTTCATGATAAAGCACATACGGCCGGAAAGCACCGCAAGTAATAGTTTTCCGTCATGACCGGCAACAGTAGTTGCAGGAAAATGCGGGATCTTTTCGTAAGGAATCTCGACAATCGTTTCTACGCGATCAGTAAGCGGTCCGAGTCCTGACCCGAGAACCAGACATATTTTCGGAATATCAGGGATCTGGGATCGAATAAACTCAGATGCTTCCGCCACTTTCGTGCAGTACTCAGAATTAGTCATTCTTATCCTTTCCGCAGCAGTTCTTATACTTCTTACCACTTCCGCACGGGCACGGATCGTTACGGCCGACCTTCTTCGAATCACGCTTCGCGGGTTCGCGGTTGGTAAGTCCCGCCTGCTGATTGGCCTTGGCGTCTTCTCCGGACTGCGCGCGCTTAGCAACCGAATCAAGCTGTGCATTTCCGTGACCTTCCTGAAGTTTCTTAACAGCAGACTTGCGCTCGATACGCTGTCCGGCCTCGATATTTGCCTTCATGATCAGACGGACGGTGTCATTCTGGATGAGCATGTTCATCTCGTCAAACATCTCCGAACCTTCGATACGATATTCGACGACCGGATCCTTCTGACCGACAGATCTCATGCCGATCGCATTGCGAAGCTGATCCATCGCATCGATGTGATCCATCCACTTCTGGTCTACATTGAAAAGAAGGATCTGGCGCTCTGCCTCACGGAAGACTTCCGGAGTCAGTTCCTCATCACGTTTTTCGAGTTTCTGCAGGCCCTGTTCCACCAGTTTATCGGAAATCTCATCAGCATCCGCTATCTCTTTATTGGAGATGATCGATGAGAGGTCCTCGAGTACCGGAACATCTCCGAAAATATCTGCAACACTAGCCTTCAGGCTCTTACACTCTTCCGTATCGATCTTCCCGTCAAGCGCGACCTTATCTACAGTACGCTCCGCTACAGCCGAGAGCATCTTTTTGATCGTATCATGGATATCCACACCATCGAGGACCTTACGGCGCTGCTCATAGATCAGGTTACGCTGAACATTCATAACGTCATCGTACTCGAGAACGTGTCTTCTGGCGCTGAAGTTCATACCTTCAACCTTTTTCTGGGCACTCTCGATCTGCTTAGAGAGAATGCCGGACTGGATCTCGACTGTCTCATCAACTCCCAGTGTTTCAAAAGCCGCATTTGCACGTTCGCCACCGAAAAGACGCATCAGATCATCATCCAGAGCCAGGAAGAACTTCGTGCGTCCCGGGTCGCCCTGACGGCCGGCACGACCGCGCAGCTGATTGTCGATACGACGGGATTCATGCCGCTCTGTACCGATAATGAAGAGACCGCCTGCTTCGATTACTTTCTGCGTCTCATCCTTGATCTTTGCCTTAAACTCATCTTCCAGTGTAGTGAAACGCTCACGTGCTTCGAGAATCAGTTCGTCATCGGTCTCATTGTAAGCAGTAGAAGCATCGATCAGTTCTTCTGTATAGCCGAGCTTGCGCATCTCCTGCTTCGCCATGAACTCCGGGTTACCACCCAGAAGAATGTCCGTACCACGACCGGCCATGTTCGTGGCGATCGTAACCGCGCCGAGCCGTCCGGCCTGAGCAACGATTTCCGCTTCTCTTAAGTGATTCTTCGCATTAAGGACATCATGCTTGATGCCTGCACGAGTGAAGATCTTAGAAAGGAACTCCGATTTGCTGACCTCGACAGTACCTACAAGGACCGGCTGACCCTTCTCGTGAGCTTCCTTGACCTGACGGAGAACCGCCGCATATTTCCCGCTTTGATTCTTATATACCGCATCATGCTCATCGACACGGGCGATCGGCTTATTCGTCGGGATCTGGATAACATCGAGACTATAGATCTGACGGAATTCCGATTCCTCTGTATACGCTGTACCGGTCATACCCGCCAGTTTCTCATACATTCTGAAGTAGTTCTGGAAAGTGATCGTAGCCAGAGTCTTGGACTCTCTTTCTACTTTTACGCCTTCCTTGGCCTCGATTGCCTGATGGAGACCATCACTGAAACGACGTCCATACATCAGACGTCCTGTAAAGTCGTCAACGATGATTACCTCGCCATTAGTTACGACATACTGCTGGTCACGGGCCATCGTACCATTTGCCTTAAGCGCATTGTTGATATAGTGCTGCAGATCGAAATTCTCCGGATCAGAGAGATTATTCACACCGAAGTGTTTCTCAGCCTTACTTACGCCGTTCGCAGTAAGAACAGCGGTCTTCGCCTTCTCATCAACGACATAATCACTATCCCCGGACACATCATCGATATCGACTTTCTCATCAGTTTCCACGACTAGGAACTTCTTCAGAGTCTTGACGAAGCGGTCGGCCTTGACATACATATCGGAAGACTCTCCGCCCATACCGGAGATGATAAGAGGTGTTCTCGCTTCATCGATGAGGATGCTGTCCACCTCGTCGTCAATCGCATAGACCAGATCTCGCTTTACCATCTTTTCCTTACGGTCGACCATATTATCACGAAGATAATCAAATCCGAACTCATTGTTCGTTCCGTAAGTGATGTCTGCTGCATAGGCCTTACGACGGTCATTGTTATCCATATCGTGCACGATCAGACCGACAGTCAGACCGAGATATCGGTAAACCTTACCCATCCACTCACTATCTCGGCGGGCCAGGTAATCGTTAACAGTAACAACATGGACGCCACGGCCTGTCAGCGCATTTAAGTATACGGGAAGCGTCGCTACAAGCGTCTTACCTTCACCTGTCTTCATTTCTGCGATACGACCCTGATGAAGGATGATACCGCCGATCAACTGCACACGGTACGGGCGAAGACCCAAAACACGGGCAGATGCCTCACGGATCGTTGCAAAGGCATCAGGCAGGATATCATCCAGCGTCTCTCCATCCGCCAGTCTCTTCTTCAGTTCATCGGTCATACCACGGAGTTCTTTCTCCGACATATTCGAAAAACGATCGGACCGACTCTCAATCGCTTCCACGATCGGCATAATATGCTTGATCTCATGTTCACTGTGTGTACCAAATATCTTGGTAATAATGTTCATCTCTATTTGTTTCCTTCCATTTTTCCTTGTTCTTTTATATCGTTTCGCCGTTCCATACGGCTAAGAACCGTCTTATACCCATCAGCGCCATAATCGAGACAGCGCTTGACACGGCTGATGGTCGCTGTACTTACACCTGTTTTATTGAAGATCTCGGAGTAGGTATACCCCTCATTTAGAAGAATCGCTACCTGGAACCTCGAGGCCAGAGATTTTACCTCAGGAATCGTGCAAAGATCTTCGAAAAGAGCATAACACTCTTCGCGAGTCTTTAATGTCAGGATCGCGTCAAAAAGGTCATTCGTATGACTATCTTTCAGTTTATCGTTCACGACAACCTCACTCTGCCAGACTGCTCAGATAATCGACGAAACGGTCAAAGAAACCGGTCAACGCAAAGAAAGCAACGATCGTGACCAGAAGGATCACAACGATCGCGATCAGGATCCTCTTGGTCATAAGTTGTCTCCTCGCTATTCGAAGAACTTCTCCGATAGGCTTGTCCTCACCCGCATTTCCTGAAGATTTCTTCGAAGAACCTACTTCTCTTACCCGCTCGATATTCTGTTTCAATCCCGTTCCTCCAATAAAACATAGTTTCTCAAAATATCAGCACTAATACTATACAGCAAGGTTTCTGATGTGACAACATCTTTTTTTATTCTATATTTATATATCTGTGAGACTCTCCGTACGCGGCGATTTCCAGGTCAATCCCGCATTCTTCGGCATAGGATCTCAGTTCCTCGATCGTTTCGAAACATGCCTGTGAACCGTTTTTCGGAACAATAATCAACAATCTCTTGTTAGTGATTTCATTGTTTTCTACCGATACTCCTCCATAATTACTCCCTTCAAACGCATAAAGTTCACGGATATATCCTCGGACTTTTTTCTTAAGATTCGATGGTTCCTGATAGTATGGAGATGTCGTGTCCAGGCTTTTGATCGAGGTCGCTTCACCACCGTCAAAAGATCCGATCACCGGGTAATTATACGGCAGATTCCCTCCAAACTCTTCACGCAGCGCGATTCCACGTTCAAAATTCTCCTGATCCCAGACACTTTCAGAAGAATCCAGACCGGCACTTCCCTTGCCGAGCGGTATCGACTCGGCATAAAGAGCGATCGAAGTACAATAAGACCTCGAAACTGTAAGCGAACCTACGGCAAAATCGTAGAACACAGTTAGATATATACTCTTTTCCTCACCGTTATAGTCCAGATATACAGATGCGCTATCCAGAAGCGTATCGTAAATAGAACTGTTATCATTAAGTTTTCGGTACTCGACCAGGATACGGTCACGTACATAGCGTCCCAGGACGGCTGACGCTACTACATCATGAAGATCTACTCCTGTGGCACCGGAAATAGCGCCAATCACACCGAGCACCTCATCTATTTCTTCGGTTTGAACGGTGTTTTCAGCTCCTATTCCTAATTGAGACACAATGTCATCCAAACAAAGGATCCCGTTAGAAGCAAAAGGAATGGCCACATTCAATTCGGATACAACATTTTCTGTTGCCCTCTGTATATACAGATCAGCATTTACCAGAGTGATAGATGACATCATCGCACAGATCAAGAGAATAAACAGCGGTACGGAAAAAGCAGCCTCGAGAACGATCGAACCACGTCTTCGCGGCACATTTCTAATTCTTCGCCTCATAGAGTTCATACCTCCTTTTCACATGATATTCCGCGTCTCCCAGACTTCCTGTTGCAGAGATCCCTGTATAGAGTTGTCCGCAATCCATAGTGATAACCTGCCGCATACGGCAAAGCAGTGTTTCTTCTGGCACGAACAGAAGAAAAATCCTAAAATAGTCCCGATAATATGTATCGGCAAAATCGCCAAGTGTATCCGTTACATTATCGTTATAAAAGAGAGGCACACTATAACCTGAAAGGAGAGTCATTCCGTCTCTATACGCACGGATATACGCCATGATGAAGAGTACGACGTACTGAAGAGTCGAAGGTTCAACCAAGATCGAGCCGCCCGACAGTACGGCAATCAGAACAGAAAGCACCTCAGCAATTCCGAGTGCGATCGCTTTTTTGGTGTCATCCATGAGATATGCACTCATATCAAGAAGCAGCCTTGTGCCCAAAAGCAAACCAAAGGATACATACGTATTTACGATAGGTCTGGATTCGCCGACCAGCAAATATTCCAGATCGCCACGATTCTTATCATGCATCTCTTTAAAAGGGATACCGATGATGTTTGTTTCTTCTTCATCCCCGTCATAAGACTTGACATTAGAATCAAAGGAGAACGTGGCGTATTCATTCATGAGAAGACGGTCGGCCACAGAAGGCAGATCCATATCCATATAGGCATCCATCGCACCGGTTAAAGACTGAAGGCACGTCGGATCAAAGACGGATACATATGCCGATGAATCCCCTATTTGCATTGTCGTACTGCTGTTCTTCGCCCACACCTCACTCAGGTCATCGATAAAATCAAAGAAATCAGAAAGCTTATCGCTGATACCGGTCGCTTTGCAGACTTTCTCAACAACAGTAATCAACGGAGAATACTTCTCTTTATTTTCCAGATAGGCTTTAAATGTCGGCAACCACGCTGCGACGCCGACACCGGAGAGCTTATCGTTGCCGGTGATCTGCGAGATCGATATGTTTAGGCGGTCCATCATAACCGAGCCCTCAAAGGCAATCCCGCGAAGTCTCATATATTCGGAGATCACTGCGCGAAGATCGTCCTCTTTCAATTCATCCGTCAATTCATAGCAGTAATCAACATTCCCAAGATGTTTCGTCATTCTGTCAAAGACCGCACGATCCGCATCAACAGATGTCAGTGCATACACTCCATACCAGTCCAGGTAGTTCCGGTCAAACTGAGAAAGAGCCTGTTCCACCTGATGAGATACCGCCTCAGCAAGGATCACTTCCCGTTTTCTTCTGTATGCACCTGCAATATAGATGCTCTCCATGATGATCACAGCGGACAGAAGAAAACATAAAAACAGCATTATCGTCCCATGTCTTCCACACAGTTTCTGTTTCATAGGAACCTCCGTTAATCGATCAGGATATCCAGAGAATCCCGAAGTCCTTTGCCGAGCCGATAGGCCTTTTCAGGACAGCTGATCTCAATATCCCAGCTATATCTGTCTTTTTGTTGATTTCTCAGTTCAAAGATGGAACGTTTGGTATTGCCTTCGTTTTGACAAATAACACTCAATCGTGCCAGTTCCTGTGTTCTGACATAATAACCGGGATTCGCAACGATAATTCCGCACAGAACGACCATAACCACCGTAAAAACCATTGAAGTTTGTATCGTATGCATAATGATTCACCTCCTGCTTCAATATAGCAGGAGGTGATGTACGAATCCGTGGAAGTTTTCGACAATTATCGACAAAACGACGTCAGTTCACGAAAAAAGGATTATATAGCTTCTCTTTTCCCAGATATGTCGATGACCCATGTCCGGGAAAACAGACGATGTCATCATCCATACCGCGGAGTCTCTCGATCGACATACGCATCTGTTCTTCAGAACCACCCAGATCAGTTCGGCCGACGCTCCCGTAAAAAAGCATATCTCCTGTAAACATGATTTTTTTCGCATCCGTGCCAAGATCAAAAAGAAAACACACTGAACCTGCAGTATGACCAGGCGTAGGGACGACCTTTAGTAAAAACGGCTCATCATCCGTTAACCCAAGATCTTTCGGCGATAATTCCTCACCGGACAGGAGATGCGGAGTAGTGCGAACAGAGATATCCAGGCCAAAAGAAGAAGCATGGTTCAGCTCTGCATCCGGAAGCATCGCTGCATCCTCACGTGAAATATAAAGAGGGCAGGAAAAACGGGCAACGATGCTATCCGCCTCAGAAATGTGATCAAAATGACCATGCGTGCACAATATCGCACAGACAGCGATTTCAGGCGATACATCTGTCTCTTCCCATGGGCAGCAAGGATCGATAACAATGGCACGCTTCCCAAAAGTGAGAACATACATATTTGCCCCGACCAGGCCGTAAGAAAAAGATTGGACATTCATGGCCGATCAGAAAGAAGAATCACGAATAAGGTCACGCCAATCGAGATCACCACGATCGATCGCCAGGATCAGGATCTCGGCGCTGGCCAGATTCGTCGCATAAGGAATGCTGTTATAATCACAGGCCTTAAGAAGCGGATTGATCTCATTATAGTTGGAAAGTTGTGTGTCTCTAAGATAGATCACGCAGTCGATCTCATTATACTCAGCGCGGGAGGCCAACTGGTCGAAGCCTCCTGAGTAATCTGTAGAAAGGCCGACAACGCTCAATTCCGCAGCACTCTCAAGAAGAGTAGCCGTATTGTGAAGGGAGATCAACGTATGTTTGGATAATAACTGACGATATGCTATACAGAAATTGACGAGAAGCTCATTCTTTCGATTATCAGCCATTATTACGATCTTCATTCTCGTTGCCTCCAAAAAAGTATATATACATTCTACTAATTCACACGGAAAACTTCAACAAAAATTTTCCACTTTGCATAAAGCGCATTATTCTTCGACAATATCCTCGGTTTCCGAGGGAACAGGAGTAACCGTAGGTACATCCCCGAGCGGAGGAGACGTTCTGACCGGCGCATCTTCTTTCGGATCCGGAAGATCAAAATACGCCAGAAGTAATTTCTTGGCAATATCGCTCGTATAGGAACCCCACTCACCTTTTTCGATACAAAGGGCGATACAGATCTCCGGATCATCGGCGGGGGCATAGCAGACAAAGAGGCCGTTTGAATATTCCTTCTTTATCTCCTCAAAGCCCGTCTCTGCCGTTCCCGTCTTACATGCTACATGAATCGGCAGATCGCTGAGTCGGTTATGCGCAGTTCCCTGTTCGCTGGTAACAACTGCCTTCATCCCCTCATGGATCGCATCCAGGTAACTTTGGTCAAAGCCACACGGGATCGCAGTCGTCGGACCCTCATACAGGATCGATCCGTCCTCTGCGACCACACGGTCGATCACATGAGGCGTCACCAGCGTATTCGTTGCCAGCGCTGCTGTATATCTCGCGAGCTGGATAACGGTGAAACAGTTATCGAACTGTCCTATCGCAGCCTGGGCCGTATCAGCAACGTGCCATTCTTTATCTTCGTCAGTGATCGTCTGTCGGAGCAGACGCTTATTGGCGCGGTTTGCGCGGATTCCCGGAATCTCACCTGGCAGATCGATTCCGGTAAGTTCACCGAGTCCGAGAGCCGCGCCGATGCGATCGATCTCATTGATCGTGGTATCTACACCCAGAGTCGCAAAATAGATATTACATGAAGTCGCCAGCCCCGACGTCAGATCGAGGAGTCCATGTCCGGTATCCGGGCGTTCCAGGCACTTCCATGGCATGCCACCGAAATCAGTAGGACTTACGCAACGGACTTCACTGTTCTGAGGCGTGATCCGCCCGCAGTCCAGCGCTGCAAGAGCCGTAACCATTTTAAATGTAGATCCCGGCGGATACATGGACATGATCGCCCGGTTCCACAGGGGCATATCCACTGCTGTGATATCCTGATACTCATCGATGCCGAGATAATACTTGACCTGTGCCTTGGCCTGCGCATCACCCTCCATAGACAGAACGAAGTCGTTGGGGTCAAAATCGGGATATGAACCCATCGCTATGATCTCACCATTTTTGACATTCATCATTACAAATGCACCTGCATTTGCCGTTTTATATCTTTCATCTTCCGGCTTAAGCTCTTCAGCGCGCTGGGCAGCAGCGATGTAATCTTTGATCGCGTCAATTCCTACCTGTTGAATGTTCGTGTCGATCGTAAGGTTTACGGTCGCGCCTGGAACCGGATCAATACCGATATTAGAATCATAGAAGAATCCGTTCTCTTCGTCAGTAGACCAGACATTGTACGGTTTTTCACCATACTGGCCATGCAGATACCGTTCCATCTGCGATTCTACGCCCGCCTGACCAACCATATCGGAAGCCTGATAACCGACCGGAGCCAGTTCTGTAAGACGAGTCTGGGAAATCTTGCCGACATATCCGATGACATGAGAAGAAATCTTGGCCAGCGGAGTATATACACGACGGTACTCCTTGTTCGCCAGGATGCCCATATACCTGTAATTCTGTTCCAGAAGATACCGGATCAATTCTTCAGGAACATCTTTAGCAATCAAAACAGGCGTTCCCGTCTGAAATGACCAGTTGTCCACAAAAATCTGATATCGCATCCGGATGATGCGGTACGCTTCGTCCTCGTTATAGTTCTCATCTACTTTGAACTTGCGGCGAAGATACAGGAAGAAGATCTTCGGATCACTTTTGACATAGTCATCCGTGTATGTGACGACGGTATTGGGATTCGGTTCTTTTAAAGCGAACAGATTCCTGTTTGTCTGCCAAAGAGCGATCTCCTCGTCTGTTTTCAGGAACTCATAAGGATCCACGGAAAAATAATCGTCCAGATCCGCAACTGGCACACAATTATACTGATCAAAAAGATACGACAACTCTAGGCACATACTATTTAACGCAGTATCATCCAGACCGGAATTTGCGAGCATGAGCACATTTATCTCCTGACTTGTCGCGATAACACGTCCATTTCTGTCTACGATATCTCCTCGTGGCGCCGGCACCACATACTGATGTGACACACCTACAGAACTCGCGGAGATTTTCTTCGAATAGTCAGAAAACTGAAGAGAGACGGTCTTGATCAATATCAGCAAGCCAAAAACGCCAAAGATCAGTCCAAGAACAAAGTAGCGGCTGGTAAAGAACTCCAGAAGGCGCTGAAGCATATCGCCGTTACTCGTTTTCGTGTTAGACGAAACGTGATCTTCATCGAAAACATACAAGTTTTCATCATTCAGACGCTTTGCCATTTTCTGTCCTCCACACTATAGCCGTCAACCAGACCGGAGCGGACGCCTTTCTTATATGGTCCGGCAAAACGAAGGAGAAGAAGCATCGGAAGACTCGCAAGAACATTCACGATGATCTGCGGAACAATGCTGGAGAATACGATATACCGGAAAGAATAATAACTAACCAGATTTCCCGACATAGACAGATAAATAAAGGAAACAATATGCCCGAGCGAATAATAGATCAGCGAGATGATCACGACCTGTAGTATCCCCAGCGAATACTTTCTTCGGAAACGCTTGCGGAACAGAACGGACGAGAGTATCCCGATATACAGAAAAGCCAGAAGGCCAACGCCAAGAACAGCAACAGGTTTCTGGTCAAGGCCTGTAAGAACAGGTCCAGAGAAATAATCACGAAATATACCCACAACCACACCGACAACAATGCCATCCTTCGTCCCAAACAGGTAACCGCAGAGAACCACCAGAACCAGCATCAGATCACAGGCATGGCCGAGGAGATTGAAAACCTGAGAAAACGTCACCTGCATGCAGCATGCTCCCGTGATGTATACAGTGTATAGCAATATCTGTCGCACCCGCTCCTGCTTGCTCATACTTCAGCCTCCGAAGAAGAAACAGGAACTTCAGGGGCAGCCTGTGAAGTCGTATTCTCGGACGGATCCTCAAGCTCGGCTTCACCTGTAGCGCTCGAAGTATTGATCGATGTCGGAAGTATCTCATTATCGTCTTCGGTGTTTGGAACCATGATAAAGACATCTTTGATACTCGAGATAGAAACGTAAGGGCGCAATGTAGCTTTCAGATTATCCGGATCCGAATCATCAAAACTCTCGATCGTGCCGATAGGGATACCGGCCGGGAAAAGACCGCCTTCACCGCTCGTGACAAGCTCGACGCCGACCTCAAGGACAATATTGGACGGAATTCTTGTGACCACACATAAACCGTCATTTTTCAAAGTAATATCACCGGTCACAAGAACTACCGCACCGTTCACTTCATTTACCTTGGCACTGACCGTAAACCCCTCATGCAGGAGCGGAAGGATCTTCGATGAGTCCACATCTGTTGACATAACACGGCCTACCAGGTTCATACGGGCATCTACTACTGCGTAGGAGCCGGTCGATGAATCTATCCCGCTGCTCGTACCTACATTTATGCGGATCACACTAAACCATTCATCCGATTCTCTCGTCAGAATGGACGCGCCGTGAATATGGTAATTCTCAAAGGAGTCCTGGATGGAAAAAGCGCTCTTCAGTTCTTCCCAGCGGATTCTGGCCTCTTCACCTTGCTGGACCTGATACTCAAGTTCGGCAATTTCTGCACGAAGTTCCTCATTCTCCTTACGGATATCCATACCTTCGGCAATTGCCGAGTAGAAATCGGAAATCTTCGTACCTACACTGCGGAATACGGCCTGAACGGGATCGATCACCACAGACAGCGGTTTGGTAACAAATGACAGAGGGCTTCCCGGCATAGCACTGATCACGATAACAGCAATAATCAGCAACGTTGACAGTACCAACACAAATAATCTGTTTTTGAATAAGTTCCGCAATGCATCTTCTCCCTTTTTATACTTCTTAAAAGTATACCACACTTTCCGGGCTCCTAAATGTCTTCGATGCAAAATGACTAATTTGTCAGTTTTCCGCAAGTATCAATTGTTCGCCGCTCGACAGGCTACGCAGACAGTGCTGCTCGCGATCGAGGGAATACACTTCCTCGGATATCATATTCTCTGGTATTCTGTCATCTGAATTGATTGATTCCAGCATCTCAAACAAAACAGCATTATTTACATCTTCGCGCTGTTCGATCAAAAGTATCTCATGCGTGGAAACAGGCATAACATAAAAATCCATACTTTTCTCTTTGGCAAAATCCAGAAGCACATCTGTCTGAAGAATGACGGAAGCGCCGTGAAATGCAGCATCATATGTAGCCAAGTATATTCTGGGCGCTTTCATGTCATCCTCTTCTTCACATGAAGAAAGCTCCATAAGATCCATCATCTTGATCGGGTAATTATTCATATTACTCAAAGCCGTCTCAAAGAGTTCTTTACTTGATTTCGACCAGATTTCAGCGAGATCGTCATCAACGGTAATAGCCCCCTCTCCAAGATTCGGGTCTGTCATATAGATTTGTACGATCACAGCCATATCTCCAAAACGTCGGAAAGGCGCGTGCATAAGCATATGGCGGTTCTTCTTGAAGTTGATCATCTTCAGGACCAAGCGTTCACGGTTTTTCTCCCACGAAGTCAGTCTCTCTCCAAATTCGTTGTCCGGAAGATTCTTATTTTCCACGAATCTGATGATCGTACGGATACACTCATCAATAGTCGTACCATTCTTGTACGCCTTATAGAAGTCCTCGTAGTAAAACACAGGTGCGACATGATTCCCTGGTGTGCGAATGATCAAGCCGTGCAATTCTCGGTTATTCTTTCGCACTTTCTGTTCGGTAACTGAATACTTACCGTAAAACTGCGGATACCCGTATCTGTACTGTGCACGGAACGCAGCCATAAAATCCTTAAAAGAAAGCATCTCCGGGGTTATTGTTCTATCTTTCAGCATTTTCTTTATCCTCCATGATTCCTAATTTTTTCATACTGATCGAAGTTCCTTGAGCGACAATGACGTGGTCGATCACATCCACACCGAGAAGTCGCCCGCTTTTCACCAACAAGTTTGTGATTACTATATCTTCCGGACCGGCCACCGCAGTCCCGCCGGGATGGTTATGTGCCAGAATGAGACCGGCCGCATTGACCCTGATCGCCGTTCTAAATACTTCCCGTACACATAAACCGACATAATTCATCCCTCCCTTACATATCGTTTCGTGAAGGATCATCCTCTTCTGCATGTCGATGTATACAGCCTGCATCTCTTCTGATTCCAGGAAAGCCATCTCCTCTTCAAAGAATCGTCTGGCCGTCTCTTCGTTACAAAAGCGTATCGTTTTCCGGTCGCCGCTAATCATGCTTCTTTTGCCAAGTTCCATACACGCTTTGATCGAGATAGCCTTGACTCTCCCGATGCCCTCAAACTTAGACAATTCAGCAACATTCATCCTTTGCAGATCAGAAATGCCGTTAGGCAGATCTTTAGAAGACAAAAGGGCAGATGCAATCTCTTTTGACGACTTCCCCTTCATTCCCGTTCGGATAACGATAGCAAGCAGTTCTTCATCAGACAGCACGCCGGCGCCATATTGTTCCAGGCGCTCATAAGGACGGACAGATGGTTGTAAATCGCAGATTTTCATTTTCTCACCTCCTTTTCGACAAAAATACAAAAACCGACTACGAGATCGTAAACATGCAAAAATCATGTCATTTCATCTCATAGTCGGTTCTTGACCGAAATCTAAACGGGACAATTATCCCGATATCAACGGGACATCAGATCAATAGTCCCATCATCATTTCAAAAAATTATATTCAGTTTTCCTCAAGAAGAGCTTACGCTTCCTTCTTACCGCAGCATTTCTTATACTTCTTGCCGCTTCCGCACGGACACGGATCGTTTCTGCCGATCTTTTCAACATGCGCAATATTGTCCTGACGGTACTGCTTAGTAATCTCATCGATTTTCTCGTCAGAAAGCACATTTTTCCAGCTCTTCAGAGTATAGAGCCATTCAGCTTTTGCATCACGCATATTGTAATACAGTTTTTCATAATCGATCTTCAGCGAGATCTCAGTATCATCCGTAACAGACTTATAATCTATCTCCTCAATAAGACTCGTATGAATACCTTCGAGGAAACCAACGAAAATTTCCATATTTTCCTTGGAAAAACCAAGTTTGGCGGCTAGTTCGGAAGCTTTTCCATTCAGCAGATCTTCATTATCCGGATACTTGCTAAGAATCGCATCATATGCGTTCTTTTCAAGTTCGTAATACTTGGAGATATACGCCTTATAATCCGCTTCATTTTCAACAGTTTCAGAGTGTTTCGTCCAATCTTCAAAATAACTCATAACATGATTCCTCCAATATCAATTCAATTTCGCCGCAATGGCTCTTAGAAATGCTTCAGTATCTACAACAGTCTTGTTGGGATGCTCCATCAGATTATTCAGATCACCAGTGATGACGCCGCTCTCGATCGTATCGATCGAAGCCTTCTCAAGACGGTCTGCAAAGCTAACCAGCTCCGGAAGTTCATCCAACTGACCTCTCTTACGAAGTGCTCCTGTCCATGCAAAGAGCGTAGCCATAGGATTAGTCGATGTCGATTCACCTTTCAGGTGGCGGTAATAATGTCTCGTCACGGTTCCGTGAGCCGCTTCATACTCATACTTGCCGGAAGGAGAAACAAGGACCGATGTCATCATGGCCAGACTGCCACACGCAGACGCAACCATATCAGACATAACATCACCGTCATAGTTCTTGCATGCCCAGACCATGCCGCCTTCTGAACGCATCACGCGGGCAACGGCATCATCAATAAGAGTATAGAAATATGTGATACCGACCTCATCAAAGAGTTCCTTGAATTCTTTATCAAAGATTTCCTGGAAAATGTCCTTGAAGCGGTGGTCATAGACCTTTGAGATCGTATCCTTAGTCGCAAACCAGAGATCTTGCTTCACATCCAGCGCATACATAAAGCAGGAACGGGCAAAAGCCTCGATCGAAGCATCCAGATTATGCATACCCTCGATCACGCCGGGGCCCTGAAAATCGTGAATCTTCTTTGTTTCCGTATGACCGTCTTCATAGGTCACTACGATTTCAGCTGTTGCTTTACCAGAGACATACATCTCGACATCACGATACACGTCACCATAAGCATGACGGGCCAGCGTTATCGGACGTTTCCAGCAGGAAACAAAAGGACTGATGCCCTTCACCAGGATCGGAGCACGGAAAACAGTACCATCAAGGATCGCACGGATCGTGCCATTCGGGCTCTTCCACATTTGTTTGAGGTGATACTCGTCCATTCTCTGCGCATTGGGAGTGATCGTCGCGCACTTTACTGCTACACCGAGTTCAGCTGCTCGATTTGCCGCATCGATCGTTACCTGATCATCTGTCTCATCACGATGAACCAATCCCAGATCGAAGTACTCTGTCTTAAGATCAACAAAAGGCTCAATAACAATATCTTTGATCTGTTTCCAGATGATCCTTGTCATCTCATCGCCGTCCATCTCGACGAGCGGCGTCTTCATTTGAATCTTGGCCATTTTTCCCTCCAAAACCTTCAAAGTCCCAATGATTTTATCTTAATTCCTCTATTCCGTCAATGTTGATCAGGGCTGTGCAAAACCGATCAGCAGGACCTCCATCGATGTGCGGTCATCCATCTTCCCGCTCTTTACGTCCGAATCAGAATCAAAGCATCGGAAATACTGTCGTTCCAGCTGTTCCATAGTGAAATGGCTGACCTGATTAACAAGTTTTCTGGCCACAAATGGTTTCACTTTCAAAGTATTCTCGATTCCTCTGGCATTTCCGAGTTCTTTGGCACAGATCAGATGACGGACGTGCCTTGAAAACATTAGACGTATCTTAGGGATAGGTTCTTTCATGGTAACAAGATTATTGAGGATCTCGATAGCCCTACCCACATTTTTCTCCGCGATCGCATCGATCATATTGAAAACAGAAGCATGTACATCCGGGACACAGAGCCTGTCAAGAAGATCCATATCCACACGATCAGTACCGGTATATTTACAATAATGCACGATTTTCGTCGTTTCATTCTCAATCATCCGCATAGAAGAATCCGTACGGCTGATAAGACTGTCCATACACTCAGAAGACATGCTGATTCCCTGAAGAGAAAAGGATGTCTTGATCCATCTCTGAAGTGTATCGGCATCCTGCAGACTGACCTCTACGAGCATACCTGAAGCGGAAACAGCTTCCACGAGTTGCTTTTTGCGCTTATCAATCTTTTCTTCGACAAAGACGACCGTTGCAAATTCAGGAACAGAACCGAGCGCTTTCTTCCAGTTCTCGACTTCATTAGCCGCCAGATCCGAAGACCATAGCCCGGAATTCAATATTACAGTCAATCTGCACGCAGACATAAACGGCGGTGTTCCGCAAAGACTCTGAAACTCCTGAAGATCTAATCTGGCATTCCCGGCATCTTTCATATAGAAGTCTATACTTTCCGCACCGGGTGACACCCACATCTTCTTCATCGAAGCGATAAGCTTATCGATGAGATACTTCTCCGATCCGCCGACGAGATAAAGTTGCGCTCTATTTCCCTTTTTCAGTTCTCCGATCACAGTCGGGAAACTGTTCCAATTGCTGTTTTTCTCCTGCTTTGCCATACTAATCCTCTCACGCAAAATAATAATCCATTTCCCAAGTCTCTTCCGAAACGGAAAGAAGTACACACCCTCCTTCATCTGTACGGAAATATGGGATTTCCGCCTCCGACAGACGTGCAAGCGTCTCAGAAGAAGGATGTCCATACAGATTATACCCTACACTAATTATGGCCGCATCTATTTTTTCCTTCTTCAGGAACTCTTCAGATGTAGAAAACTTACTCCCGTGGTGAGCGACCTTGAGGACATCGAGCGAACACGGTACACTCCCCTCGATTCTCTGTTCTGTTTCTCCGGATATGTCTCCCGAAAAAAGAACCTCGGTCTCATAAAGACTCATAAGAATAACCAGAGAATCGTCATTCCCTCCATTTATCGGTTTTTCAGGCCATAACACATCAAATCGCAGGTCATCATCGATCACCACACTCTCGCCCATTGAAAGGATCCCAACATCTGACATCAGATACGGGTAAGCTGACCGTAACTGTTTCATCTCATTACTTTCAGACCAAAACGATGTGTACAGGCTATCGATACGGCCGATTTCGTACAATTCAAGCAGGCCGCCTATGTGATCGACATCAAGATGCGTCGCAAAGGCAATATCAATTGACCCGATTCCCAGATACTCCATTATTTTTTCTATCTTTTCTCCATTCCCTTTCCTTCCGCCATCCACCAATACAGTAAAATGATCGTGAAGAATTAGTGCACAGTCGCCTTGTCCAACATCCAGAAAATAGACGCGGCTCTTTTTAGAGTAAGGATCAGGAAGTATCAAGGAAAGCACCAACAACACGCCCCCCAGTGTCAGCACGACATTTCGGCGGAAACCGCTACGGACAAGAATCACTAGCACAAAGCAGACGGCAGAGCCAATCATACACCCGGGGAGATAGCGCAAAGAAAACCTGCTGACTTCCTTGCCTGCTCCTATCTCGGCCAATTTTGCCAGAAACAAAGTCAATCCCCGTATCGGAACGAACAAAATCTTTCCTGCAAACGCCAGCGGAATGAGAAGACTCAATGCAGTTAGCGGAAGCCCCAGACAACAGATCGTTTCCGCTGGAAACCCTGCAAGTATCACGACCAGAAGTCCCTTAACGGAGAATGAATTCCCCATCGTCAACATGACCGGCACCATCCCCAGCTGAGCACAGGCAAAACAGGCCACGGATCTGCGAAGCTCGACAGGAAGCCACGCAAAATAGGTTTTCAGGCCATTTTCCACACTTTCACGGAACATCAGAATCGAGAAAGTCGCGCCAAACGAGAGAAGCATACCGGAAGAAAACATCGAATACGGATCAAACAGAATGATCAGAATGGCGCTTGATGAACAGACTGAGATCCGATCCACAGAATGCTTACCGTCCGAGAGCAGACAGACAAGCATATATGAAAAGATGCTTCTGGCAACTGGGCCGGACCATCCGGATACAAAACCGAAGAATATCAGCAGCGCCGTTAGAACAATCATTCTTTTCTTTCGATCCGCCAAAACAGCAGAACTCAGCATGATGATCGTCCCGGCAAAATAACCGACATGCGCACCGGAAACGACAAGGAGGTGAGCAAGATTGCTTTCACGAAAATCCTCTTTTACGCTCGAAGTCAGATGGGAATCATCCCCGACGATCATTGCGGCCAGAAGCATCGCAGTTTCCTCATCTGTCAGCTCTATCCACTTAAGATAGCAGGCTCTCGAGAGCGAATCTCCGATCCTGTATCCGAGAATGATTGGTGAAACACACGAATCTCCGAGAGAATGATAGGAAGATCTTTGCAGTGAACGGACGATGCCCATTCTCCGATAATACTCTCTGACATCCATATCTCCGGGATTTCCTTTCGAACGAATCGGTTCCAGCGAACCGGAGATCTCAAGTGATTCACCATAATCAAACTGCATATCCGTCAGCCAGATCACTTTTTCTCCGGTCTTCAATTCCAATATCAGATTCTTATAACCCTCATCTGTGGAATTATTAGACACAACCGAGGCTTCTCCTTGATAACGGATAGGTTCCAAGCGCAGAAGCAGTCTCTGACGGATAAAGCAAAAACCGATAAATGACATGGAGAAACCGGCCACAGCGAGACCGATACTTATCTCTTCCCGGATATGTCCGGTCTTTATCGCAAAAAGAGATAATAAAACAACACTTACAGCACAGGAAAGTCCCATTCGGAATAATCCGGATACAAAGAAAGCGATATACCCGCCAAGCATCATAGAAACAAGCATGCAAACAGCGGGACGATACAGAAAAGCTCGCGAAATCCTGTCAAACAAGCGAACCGGCCGGATGGAGAAACGGTAGTATTCTCTTCTTTCAAAACAAATACAGGATTCCATGAACTCTCTTCCCTTCTTCACGAGTATGGGAACATTGTATATGGATTTCCTGTACACGAACGAAGAAAAAAACGACAATTATCGACAAAAGACGCACATTTGTCGAATCTTATACCATATTCACTCGCACGCGGTCTGTTCGGCGTCGGGAAAAAGAAATTCCTCAATACCTTTTCGAAGATCATCAAGACCCACTTTTTTCTCAGCAGAAACAGCATAGATACGGGCATCATCGTGAAAATCCAGTATCTTTCCGAATTCGACGATTTTTCTGTTCATCTGGGCCCGGGACATCTTATCACACTTCGTAAAAACCAGAAAGTACGGTATCTCCGCATGATTCATGTACTCGAGCATACGGATATCCTCCTTTGAAGGATCGTGACGGATATCCATCAGATGCAGGACAAGAGAGATTTTCCGTCCCGAGACAAAATACTGGTCGCAAAGTTTTGAAAACTTCTCTTTGACGTCTTTCGGCGCTTTGGCAAAGCCGTAACCGGGGAGATCGGCCAGATAAAAGGCATCATCCACATTGAAATAGACCACAAGCCTGGTTTTTCCGGGCGTTGCACTCACACGGGCCATCTTCTTGTTATCTACCAGCGCATTTACAAGTGAGGACTTCCCGACGTTGGACTTTCCGGACAGCACTACTTCCGGACGATCCGAAGCCGGACAGGATGAAATATCCGATGCCACGCCCCAAAATACAGTCTTACGAAACGAAATCCCCATATTGTTCTCCTCTCGGTTTTCTCAATGATACCACAACCGTTCAGGCTCGAAAAAGTCGCAAATGATTTTTATATGCACTTTACCTATATACAAACAGAATTTTTGGAATAATTCTCAAAAGTTTCCAGTACAAAAATCAAAAAATTAGCGTTATACTTATTTCGTAGTGTTTATGCTATATTGACTTTTGCGGAGGGGTGCTATGTCAGAGAACGCACGTTCATCAGGAAGTGTAGATGCTTTTGACTATCGGGGCTACCTTTTGGAGCCGTTCGGTCCGATTGGTATCATTGCCCATACTTCAAATGAAGCCTTCGTAAAGCAGGTAAACGATACTCTCTACGAGAAAAGACTGAAAAAACAACAGAACAATTATAGTCCTTATGTGAATAGCGCCGGCTATCTGCGTAGGGATTATACAATTTCGGCCACCATTACCCGATTTGCCACAGGTGAAGGCAAGGTCACCTTGAATCAGACTGTCCGTGGTCATGACATCTATATCGTTACAGATGTACTCTCTCATGACGAGACCTTTACCCTTTCCGGTTTTCCGCACTTCAAGAGCCCTGATGACCATTTCAGGGATCTTCTTCGCATCATCATGGCCGTCAGTGGCAAAGCGCGTCGTATCAATGTCATCATGCCTTTCCTATACGAAGGACGTCAGGATCTATGTATCACGAGAGAGTCCCTCGACTGTGCGCAGATGCTGAAAGACCTCTATAATCTCGGCGTGGCCAACCTGATCATCTTCGATCCGCACGATTCAAGGATCGTCAATGCTGTTCCGCTTATGGGCATAGAGATGCCTAAGTCTGCGTATAAGATCATCAGCACGTTGATCTCGAAGAATCCGGGACTTCATATCGACAAGGACAGCATGATGATCATCAGCCCGGACGAGTCCGGTGTTTCCCGTGCGATCTTCTACTCTTCCATGCTCGAACTGCCGCTCGGCATCTTCTACCGCGACAGAGACTACACCCGTGTCGACGAAGACGGCAACTATCCTGTCAAATCCGTGCATTTCCTCGGTGATGACCCTAGTGGCAAGGATGTCCTGATAGTAGACGACATGATCAACTCAGGCAACACCATGATACGCACTGCTACATATATGAGAGAGCGTGGAGCCGGGAACATCTTCTGCGCAGCGCCTTTCGGTCTCTTTACAGAAGGTCTCGAGCCATTTAACGAAGCCCATAAGAACGGGATCATCAAGCAGGTATACTGCACCAACCTCACCTACCGTCCCCATGCACTCTTCGAGACGCCATGGTATGTAGATGTAAATATGACACCATTTGTAGCCCGTCTGATCGATGCTCTGAACGTGGATGAATCGATCGGAAACCTGATAAGCCCGGTCGAAAAGTTCGACAAACTTCTCGGTCAGGTCAGAATAGAAGAATTGATGGAGTGATTCAGAAACACATGCTCGAAACAGAAGGAAGGAACAGTATGGAACCGATTATGCAAAGCACGGATGAAGGCGCATATTCCCGCTATAATCAGTATGGTGACAACCCGATGGCTCCTGTCGGCCCGATCGCACTCGTGCCACTTAAAGGAAGCGTTGATTTCACGGATAAAGTCAACTGGTACCTGAGCAAGCGCAGATCCGAGTATCAGGAACACGAGTTTATCAGTAAATATCCGGGATTCTATCGTCAGGATTACCGTATCGAAGTGGAAAACACGAGGTTTTCTTCCGGTGAAGGCAAAGCCGTCATTCAGAGTTCTGTCAGAGGTCATGACCTGTTCATCATCAGTGACGTGACCAACTTCTCCTGTACATATAAGATGTTCGGCCAGGAAAACCACATGAGTCCGGATGATCATTATCAGGATCTCAAGCGTGTCATTCTTGCCTGCTCCGGCAAAGCGCGGCGTATAAACGTTATCATGCCGTTTCTATATGAAGGACGTCAACACAAGAGAAATTCCCGTGAATCCCTCGACTGCGCTTTTGCCCTTGAGGAGATCTACGGTCTCGGTGTCGAGAATATCATTACTTTTGATGCGCATGACGAGCGTGTCGCGAACGCCATCCCGACTTCCGGTTTCGAGAGTCTGTCGGCCACATATCAGATCATCAAAGAGATGTACCGTTCTATCCCGGACCTGCATTTCACCGAAGATAAGTTCATGGTCATCAGCCCGGACGAAGGCGGTATCTCCCGAGCTATGTATTTTGCTTCCATGCTTGGTGTTCCGCTCGGCACTTTCTATAAGCGGAGAGACTATACCCGTGTCGTAAACGGCAGAAACCCGATTGTGGCCCACGAATTCCTCGGTGATTCCGTCGAAGGCCTCGATATTCTGATCGTCGACGATATGATCTCTTCCGGTGACTCCATGCTCGATATCGCACGCGAGATGAAGGAGCGCGGAGCCAGAAACATTTACTGCGCCGTTACATTTGGTCTTTTCACCGAGGGCGTCGAGCACTTCGACAGAGCCTATGAAGAAGGAATCATCTCGAAGGTCTTCGCTACCAATCTTATCTACAGAAGACCGGAACTCCTTGCCGCGCCTTGGTTTGCAGATGTAAACATGAGCAAGTTCGTCGCACTTCTTATCGATGCGATCAACCACGACTCTTCTCTGTCCAATCTCATCAAGCCTACTGACAAGATCAAGAAGCTCCTCGCAAGCAAAGGCGATCTGAAGGATACATCTTCTCCGTCTTGATCGGTAGTTTACTATGGCGCAGAAGAAAAAAACTACACCCAGCCGTTCATCTTCCCGTTCCGGACGTCCCGTTTCGAAGTCTTCTGCTTCTTCACGTCCGGTAAAGAGTAGTCGCGCCTTGCCACCGGAGCCTGATAAAGAGCCGCTCTGGAGTGTCCTTTGGACTTACTCCTGGGGTAAAGCACTCTATCTTCTTCTGGGTATTCTGGTGCTGATCGGACTGGACTTTCTTATCGCGATGAATCACTATGACCGTTTCTTCACGGTTCTCGGTATCGAAATCATCGTCGCCATGATTACCGGCTGGATCGTTTTTCTGTTTCTGGACAGACGTAAGCAGCGTAACAGCAACGAAACAGATCCGGATTCTATCGAAGAGGACTGATCCATATGCCTCTGGATGGGATTTCCACACATCTTCTTGCTCATGAGCTTTCCGAAGTTCTGACCGAAAGCCGGATCGACAAGATATACCAGCCCGGCCGTTTCGAAGTTTACTTTCTTCTTCGTACAGCCACAGGCAACAGGAAGCTCCTTCTTTCCTGCGATCCACAGAGTCCTCGTATCCAGTTAACAGACTCGATGCCTGAGAATCCGCAGATGCCGCCGAATTTCTGCATGTTGCTTCGCAAGTACCTGCAAGGCGGGAGGATCATGGACATCCGATGCCCGGACTTTGAGCGCATCATTATTCTGACCATCTCCGTTACCGACGAACTGCACGATACTTCGAACAAGAAACTGGTTATCGAGATGATGGGCCGCTACAGCAATATCATCTTTCTGAACAACGAAGATCGGATCATAGATTCTCTTGTACACGTAGACAGCAGTACGAGCCGTGTAAGAGAGATCATGCCGGCCAGAAAATATGAATCACCGCCATCGCAGGGGAAGATCACCCCGCCTGTGGCCCTTGAAATGATAAGAAATCGAGAACTGCCGATCCTTGCGGATTCCCGCCAGCGTCCTGTTTCCAAAGCAATTGTTGACTCGCTCATGGGATTCTCGCCGGTTCTTGCCAATGACATCTGTTTTACAGCTAAGCTTGATCCCAGAAAAGGGGTCTCTTCCCTCTCCGAAGTTGAGATGGGCGCGCTCTCAGATACTCTTCTGTCTGTTCTCACTGATATATGCGGATTCTCCGCCCATCCGACTATTTTCTATATAGACGGAGAACCGTCCGATTGGCACGCTCTGGCACTAAGTGACGCAGGCATTTCCCACTCCGTCTCGTCCATCTCCGAAGCGATGGATATTGTTTCACTATTCCGTGAAAAGCGATTACGGTTCGAAGCACGTCGCCGCAGGATCAGGACACTGCTCACGAATGCACACACTCATGCTTCCCGGAAACTCTCGATCCATGAGGAAGATGTCCGCTGTGCTGCCAATTCCGGGAAATTGAAGGAACAGGGAGAACTACTGATGGCCTATCAGTATCTGATCCATCCGGGTGACGAGGAATTGACAATCACAGATTATCCTGACTTCGGACAGACTACCGTCATTCCACTGGAACCGGGATTTACACCGACACAGCAGGGGCAAAACTATCTCAAAAACTACAGAAAAGCCATCGGCCGCAAAGAAGCCGCCGAGCGTTTCATCGTAGAAGAAAAGGCGGAGGTCTCCTATCTGACCTCGCTTCTTCAGGCCGTGGATGCCGCTACCGAACCCGAGGATCTCGACGCAATCGACTATGAGATCAACACGATCCTTAACGAAGCCAAAGAAGAAAAACGTCCAAAGGCCGAAGAAAAACACCACCCCGGCAGATCCAAGTCAGGCAAAGCCTCTTCCCGCGCCTTACGACAGGCTGCGAAGATGGCACAGAACAAGAAAAAAGCCGAATCTTCGAAGAAAAAGAAATCTGACCCGTCTTCTCCGAGGAGATATCGTGTCTCTGATCATTTTGAAGTACTAGCCGGGAGAAACAATATCCAAAATGATGAACTGACTTTTAAGACCGCTGCGAAAGACGATCTATGGTTTCATGTGAAGAATATGCCGGGAACACATGTGATCCTTAGAACAGACGGACGGACACCGACAGACAGAGCAATCGTCGATGCTGCCTCTATTGCCGCCTATTATTCACGCAGCAATAAAGCCTTTTGCACCGGGAGATCCGAATCACAGACAGAATACGATTTCCGTGTCGAGATCGACTACTGTCCGGTAAGCCATGTCAAAAAGATCCCCAAAGCTAAACCCGGCATGGTCATCTACGAGGAATACAGCACGATTCTGGTCAGTGCTGGTCTTCCCAATTCATCGGAAAATCCCTGACGATCTTTTCTTGATACTTCGAATCCTCAAGTGAGAAGATACATCCGCAGTACTTCTGACGATAAAGGCCATGCTCTCTTGCCATATCCTGGCCCTTACGGAAATTCGGGCGCCAGTCAGTATAGGCGAAACGAACGCCATATTTCTCAGCACAAAGTTCCGCGACACGCCTGATCTTATCATGCTGCTGATAAGGACTTACCAGAAGACTGGTCGAGAAAGCATCGTAACCATTTTCTTTCGCAAAACGGGCCACATAGTCCATCCGGATAAAATAGCACATATCGCAGCGGGAGTCATATTCTCCCTCCCATGCTTTCGCTTTCCATTCTTTCATGCGGAAATCATCGGAAAAGAAACAAGCAAGATCATAGATCCCGCCGAGCTTGACAACCTGTTCTCGTCTTCTTTCCCACTCGAATCGCGGATGAATATTCGGATTATAGTAGAGAACATCCGGTCTTACTCCCGAAGAGATAAGATCAAAAACCGGGTACTCTGCACAAGGCGCACAGCAAGCATGGAGCAGAAGTCTGTCCGCATTTTCGGACTTATTCATCCTTTTTCTCCTTCTCTCCCAGCATGTCGTCTATCGTCATCTGAGCACTGTTTATGCTGCTATTTGCCGAAACGCCCAGTCCGCTCAATTTCTTGTCAATATCATACGGACAGGAAAGGCCGAGATGCTTCCAGCCCTGCGGCGCTAGAACACGACCGCGCGGCGTCTTCGCAATAAAACCGCACTGCATGAGGAATGGCTCATAAACATCCTCGATCGTTCCGGCATCCTCACCCGTACAAGCAGCGAGGGTATCGAGTCCGACCGGGCCTCCGAGAAACTTCTCGGCGATAGTCGTCATGATGCGGCGGTCGGTAAGATCCAGACCAAGCTCATCGATCGCAAGCTGTTCGAGTCCAAACTCGGCGATCTTTCGGTCGATCACGCCTCCACCACGAACTTCAGCATAATCACGCAGACGCTTCAGGAGACGTATCGCAATACGTGGAGTGCCTCTGGAACGTCTTGCCAGACACTCCAGGCCCTCATCATCGATACCGATATTAAGAATGCCGGCATCACGCTTCAATATCACCTTCAATTCTTCAGGCTTGTACAATTCCAGGCGATGTACCATTCCAAAACGGTCACGAAGTGGCGCAGAGAGCATACCTGCACGGGTAGTCGCACCAATCAGAGTAAACTTTGGCAGATCGAGACGGATCGATCTCGCCGCCGGGCCTTTTCCGATCATGATATCCAGCGCGAAATCCTCCATAGCCGGATACAGCACTTCTTCCACATTTCTGTTCAGACGGTGGATCTCATCGATAAACAAGACTTCTCTTTCAGAGAGACTGGTAAGCAGCGCCGCCAGATCTCCTGCCTTTTCTATCGCCGGTCCGGTCGTGATGCGAAGATTCACCCCCATCTCGTTGGCGATAATACCGGCAAGTGTCGTCTTCCCCAGACCGGGAGGGCCGTATAGCAGGCAGTGATCAAGCGCCTCACCCCGGCGCATCGCCGCTTCGATAAAGATCTTGAGGTTATCTGTCACCTGCTTCTGTCCGGAATAATCCGCCCATGTCAGCGGGCGCAGTCCTTTCTCATCCCGATCTTCCGGGAGACGCTCTCTGGCGATCATCCGTTCATCATGATCAAAATCATTAAAATCCATATAACCCAACCGTTCCTTCTATCGATCAATCAATGGCAACACACATTATTTCGCCAGTTTCTGAAGGGCTTCGCGTATCATCTTCTCGACACTCTTTCCTTCTTCATAGACCCCAAAAGCGGCTCTGCTGGCTTCCGAAGCAGGATAACCCAATACCACCAGTGCAGATATACAGTCCTCGACCTCACTTTTTCCTGCCGACGGGACAGAAGAAGCCATTTCAGCCTTCTCCGCTACATCACCCACGTCGAAATTCTTAAGTTTATCCTTCAATTCCAGCACGATACGCTCTGCAGACTTCTTACCCAGGCCCTTCACCGTGCACAACTTCTTCACATCACCTGAGATCACGGCCATAGCCAGCTCAGCCGGTCGGAGAACTTCTACGACGGAAATCGCGATCTTCGGGCCGATCCCGCTTACCGTAAGCAGGAGCTCAAACATATCCTGATCTTCCGGCTCGGGAAAACCATACAGAGCAATCGCATCCTCTCTTACGTAGTGGTAGGTATAGACACACACCTGATCTCCGACATGGCCGATCCTGCCCTGTAGAAGAAGCGGCATATAGATCTTATATCCGATCCCATTATTCTCCACGATGATATTCTCACCACGAGCTGACTCGAAAATCCCCTTGATATATGCGTACATTACTTATCCCACTCCTTTTTCCCGTATCGGCCGTACTGATAACCGGATACCGCTGCAAAAGCACTGTTCACGCCCGTATGTGCCTGGCAGATGGCGAGGGCGAGGGCATCGGTCACATCATCCGGCTTCGGAAGTTCTTGAAGGTTCAGGAGCATCTTGACCATCTGACTTACCTGATTCTTATCCGCACGGCCATAACCGGTCACCGCCTGCTTGATCTGCATAGGTGTATATTCATAGACCGGTACGTTCGCCTCGGCCGCTGCGAGAATCTCGACACCTCTGGCCTGAGCCGTACCCATCGCCGTGGTCGTATTCCGCTCGAAGAAGAGTTCCTCGATGGCCATGACATCCGGATGATGACGTTCCATCAGCACATCCATCTGCTGGTGAAGAGTCAGGAGTCTCTGCTCGAAAGGAGTATGTGCCTTCGTCGTGATCGCGCCATAATCAAGGACCTTAAAATGGTTCTTCTCATAGGAAACTACGCCATAACCGGTTATCGCATATCCCGGATCGACGCCCAGGATCACCATATGCATCTCCCCCTCGCCAAAATCTGAACATTCGTTCTCAAGTATTATAACAATCCCGTCTGATATTGGCAACCGCTCACGGAGAAATCACATCAATGATCTCAGAAGGAACTTCAGGTTTCTCCGGAGAGATCACATATGCATCCTGCATCCGCAGAAGAGCTTCATCGATACGATCGTCCCCGACAGGATGCTTAGTACCGGTAAAGAATGTAAATAATTCTTCCCCACGGCGGACCGGATCGCCGATCTTCTTATGAAGCTGTATCCCGGCCCCCATGTCGATCACATCATCTTTCTGCATGCGTCCTGCTCCGAGAAGACAGGAAGCCTCTCCTACCGATAGCGCATCACACGAAGATACATACCCGTCCTTCTCGGCAAAGACAGTCATTACTTCAAACGGGACATCTACATAGATAGGATCGCCATCCGAACCGATCTTACCGCCCTGTGATAAGAGAAGTTCACGGTATTTTTCCATTGCTTCGCCGTTATTGATTTTCTCCAAGCACATCGATTTCAGTTCAGCTGATGAATGTCCTTCCCCTGCAGGTGTGAATTTCAACATCTCGGCGGCCATCGTCAGTACGACTTCGAGCACATCTTTTCTTCCTTGTCCCTGAAGTGTTCTAACGACTTCCTGCATCTCCAGGATGTTTCCCACCATTTCGCCCAGAGGCTGCTGCATCGACGTCATCACACAGCATACAGGTCTTTCCGCCAATTTTCCGATCGCGATCATCCGTTCCGCCAGTTCTCGGGCAGATGCCTCATCTTTCATGAAGGCACCGCTGCCACAAGTGATATCCAGAACGATCGCATCAGCGCCGCCTGCTATCTTTTTGCTCATGATACTCGAAGCAATCAGGGGTATCGACGGAACTGTTCCTGTCACATCGCGAAGCGCATAAAGATACTTATCACAAGGCGCGAGTTCCCCTGTCTGTCCACCAAGGAGCATACCGCACTTATCGATCTTGGCCTTGAGATCAGCAGGATCCACAGAAGTGCAAAAACCTTCTACTGATTCGAACTTATCAATCGTCCCGCCCGTAAATCCGAGCCCCCGCCCGGAGAGCTTGACGCACGGCACGCCAAATGAAGCCACGATAGGCAAAAGGATCGGCGTTACCTTATCACCTACCCCACCAGTACTATGCTTATCTACCTTGACCCCCGGGATATTAGAAAGATCGCAGATCTTACCTGAACGGGACATGGCCATCGTCAGATCAGCCGTTTCCTGATCATTCATACCTCGGAACAAAACGGCCATTAGAAAAGCAGAGATCTGATAATCCGGTATTGTCTTGTCCGTAACTCCATGGACGAAAAACTCGATCTCATCCTTAGAGAGTGCGATGCCGTCACGTTTCTTCTCTACTAATTCCAGCATATTCATAGGGAGAGCCTCCTTTTTGCTTATATCGTTATTGTACCATTTAATGTTAGTTTCTCTTTCTATTATGCTAAAATAACGTTGTAGATTATAGATCAACGGGATAGAGAGGTCGGAACATGCAGGAGAATTCGGAAATCACCAGATTAAAGGTCGCCATTATCGGATGTGGCCGTGTCAGCGAGAAACATATTCGGGCCGTAGACAAACTCCGTGACCGTCTCGTTCTCTGTGCGCTCGTCGACACCAATCCGGATGCCCCCGCGCATCTGCTCTCTTCCTGCCGTCGCAAAATAAAGAGATTCAAGGAATTTTCAGAAGGAACAAAGAAATATATCGACTATAAGGAGATGCTCCGTGATGCCAAACCGGATATTGTTGCCATAACGGTACCTTCCGGGCTTCATTTCCAGATTGCCAGAGATTGTCTGGATGCCGGCTGTCATCTTCTGCTCGAGAAGCCGATGACTATGAGTAATAAGACTTCGCGCGAGTTATATCAGATGGCAGATAATCTAGGTCTTCGCATCGCCATGGGACATATTTACCGCTATTTCCCGATCGTTTCCCTTCTGCACGAAGATATGGCGAACGGTGTTTTCGGCAAAGCAGGTCACGGATCTGTAGTCGTCCGCTGGGGGCATGATGACGATTACTACAAACAGGCGGCCTGGCGTGGAACATGGAAGAGTGACGGTGGCGCGCTGATGAATCAGACCGTACACGCCCTAGATCTCATGTGCTACCTCATGGATTCAGACGCCCTGTCTGTCAAGGGCATGATGGCCAGAAGATTCCGGGAAATGGAAGCCGAGGACACTGCCATGGGCGTTTACCGTTTCGGTAATGGCGCACTATGTCAGGTCGAAGGTACGACCGCCACATTCCCGAATGATCACGAAGCTTCCTTCTTCATTAACACAGAGAAGGCAGCCATCCGCATCAGCCTGCATAAAGGAAAGCCCTCCTACTCGATTGTCACACCCAAAGGCAGGAATCTGGCATTCCGCTACCTGCGAAGATATATCAAGAGATTCGGTCTTTCCTACTTGATCTCCGTTGCGAAGAATCCACATTACGGGATCTATTCTGATCTGTATCACGCTATCGTTAGCGGTACCACGCCTATCGCAGATGGAAGATCCGGATACGTTGCCGTAGACATGGTTCTGGGATTCTATCGGGCCGTTCTCAAAAACACTGAAATAGAACTTCCGCTTTCCTCCGAATTTAAGATCGAAGAAATGACAAAGCTCGAGTTTTAGTGCGACTCGAGCTTTTTTCCTATCTTCAAAAGATCTTCGTTTAGAGAATCAACCCTCAGATGGCGCTTCCGCGTCCTGCGCGTCTTCAGAAGGAGCCGGTGTTTCAGACGAACTATCCGACGAAGCGCTCTCGGGCTCAGAAGAATCAGACGTTTCTGAGGTATTCTCGGTCGATTCCGATGTCACCTCCGATGTGGATTCCGATGTGGACTCCGATGTAGATTCCGATGTAGATTCCGAGGTGGATTCTGAAGGTTCCGTACTGCTTTCCGAGGTCTCTTCACTCGAGGTCTCTTCGCTTTCCGTCGTCTCATCAGTTGATTCTTCAGAATCTATCACGTCGGGAGTCGTCTCCGGTGGTTCTGTATCAACGATCTGTTCAGAAGTCGGAACCGGAGTCGGATCGTAGAAATCTGTTGTCATCGTCTCATCTTTGGTCGGATCCTCATCAGAAAGCATCTCCAGCGGAACATATCCCATCAGTCCATTTTCCTTCTTCACCTTAGCAAAGCTTTCGTTAGCGGCCAGAAGAGTCACCGCTTCACCGCGCGAGAGGGTGTCAATGACCTGACTGTCCAGAGATTCCTCCACAAACAGGGAAGTCTCATCAAAGAGCGCATAGACGACCCTGCCGGCATTCTCCTCATCTTTATCCTTTTTCGTTTCGGTAGGGATAGACTTGAGGTTTCCTGTCCAGTGCCCTGCGTTAAAGAGCACATACATGCCGCCATATCCGATAAGCCCGCAGATCAGGAAAATCAGAAAACCTATAAGGATACTCTTCCAGACAGCGTTCTTCTTACCGTTCTTCTCCTTCTTTTCTTTCTTGGAGGCCTTCGGAGCGGCCTCAAAGAGTTCATCTTCGTCATCGTCAAAATTCTCATCATCTTCGGGAACGGTACTCTGAGAGACTGCCTGATTTACCTGATAACATAACTCTTCCGATTGGATCGTCGGGGCATCCTCAGCGGAAACAGGCGGCGGAGGAGGTACAGGAGCAACCGGTGTTGCTTCAGGGGCGACAGGCTTCGGGGCAACCGACAGATCATTCGTGACCGCTGCCTGACCTATATCCGCATCTCCCGGAAGAAGGAGCGTACTTTCAATCCTCACGACAAGTGCCGTAAGACCTGACCTGACACCATTGTCCATGGCATACTGGATCATCTCCGTCGCTTTCGTTTCAGGTTGTGTGGGACGTGCGATAACGACACCGAGTTTCTGGATCGGAAGCCCCTGATCCAATCCCGTACCGATCATCACGATCTCATCGCCATCCTGAAGTTTCAGATGGACCTTCTTATCCGGAAGTACTTCTCCATCCTGTGCAAAGCGTCCCAGATACTGTGTAAGCTCATTACGGCCTTCATGGTGGTATTCTTCCTCTTTGGGGATCGCTCCCATCTGAACATAACGATGTGCCACCGTCTGATTCTCCGTCAGCGAAATCAGTTTCCCCTGTCTGAACAGCCAGACCCGCGTATTTCCGATATTCAGCACACGAAGCGTATCACCCTCGATGATGACCATCGACATGGAAACACGGATCTTGGCACCGTTATGGCTGATCGATTCATGGCATACCGTATTGTTGAGAACATTGACCAGCTGAGACGTGAAGCTCTCATAATCTAGCACACTCATAAGTTGCGTCTGCGCGGTCAGTTCCCGCATTTTCTCCAGGACTTTCTGCAATGTCATGGCAGAAAGTGTATCTTCTCCCTGCGCAGATAAACAGGCGCAGATCTGAATAGGCGCTGTCGATTTCGCGGAACGTACATACGATGAAGCAAACTCTTCCGGAACACGGAAAAGACTGTGGAAGAATACATTTTCCTGGTTTTGGCCCTGTATCTGGTTGGTCTCACAGACGACCGCGGACGATGTCTTACTCATGATTCTTCCTCCCAGATAAAACGATGCAGATCCTCAAGCTGCCTGTCCCAATCGACATGCATGATCCACGGATCTTCCTGAACAGTAAACATTCCATCTGCAGGAGCACGGTACTGCTTTACTTCATCGAGTACTTCCATAGCCGAGATCGCGATACGCATCATATCCATCGCGTTCATATTCGTCTCGAACATCCCGGCCGAATCCTCGAGAAGCGCGGTCTGTTCCAGTCTGCCATAAGAAGCGACCTTATTAATCAATGCCAGAGCCAGAGTTCTCTGTCTGCTCGTACGTACATAATCCGAGTCCAGATAACGGATACGGGACCAGGATGTCGCCTGTACACCATTTAATGTCTGAAGTCCTTCGTGTTCGAGAAGCGGCACATCGCGTCCGAGAAGGATATTTTCCTGTGAAATCAGCTTATTGGCATATTTGACTTCGCCGGCAGAAACCTCAATATCAACACCGCCGACAAGATCGATCAGATTGGATGAACTGCCGAAATCGAGCATTACGAAGCGCTGGATATCGAGGCCGTAGTTCTCATTGATCGTGTTGATAAGCAGACCGACACCACCATATGCATATGAGTGGGTAAGTTTATCCGTCTCGGACCTTCCTTCGATCTTAACACCGGTATCACGCATCAGGGAGATCATCTTCAGGCAATCATGACGATGGTCGATGGACACGATCAGAAGGGCGTCAGCGCGGCAATGCACATCATCCGTGCCTCGGGAATCAATACCAAAAACAAGGATGTTCTCGACCTTACTGTCCTTTTGAGCTACTTTCTTGATAGGATACTTCTGGTTAACATAGACCTTGGTATGTCCGCCGGCATCCCATGAGGAGGTTACATCACCGGAACTTAGATCAATATTGTCCAGGTCATCAAAATCGATCGTCTCATACTGCGCTTTATTGACAAAAGGAGTATTCACGAATCCGACAGACCCCATAAGTTTATAAACATAGAGCACCACGCCGGATCCCAGCCCCAGCACGGCACATAATATATAACATAGGATACGGATCACGATCCGCACCTTTGATTTATTCTGCCGGCGTTCACTTCTGCTGCCGTCAGAACGACTATCTATCGTATTAGAAGACATAATCTTTCCCTTTCTTAACCTTGCACCATATTACCCGATTTTGTGTTACATTTCAATGACATGCTATATATTTACGACGTTATGTTACAATAGAGTCATATTAATCAACAAGGAGAGTTTACATGAAACAGAAACTCATCAGGTTTACAGCTATTACGGCATCCGTCATCTTGATGGCTGCACCTTTATCAGCATGCGGGAAGAAAGCTCCCGAATCCATAAGTTACGAGACATGGTGGACATCAGACGCCACAAACGATTCCAGCCAGACATCGGCGTCCGAATCACAAGGAGATACGACCCCGTCAGAGACAACTGAGTATATTATCCCCACACCATCCGACGTGGTTGAAAATCCTCTCACCGGACTTGTCGAGATGGATATCAACAATGTTGGCAAGCGTGGTGCCGCTGTATCCGTTAACAACGCCCGAGCAGCCAATCCTTCCAGAGGGACCAGCGATGCTTCCGTGATTTTCGAATACGAAACAGAAGGCGGACAGACCAGGATGCTCTGTGTCTACGAGGACATTTCCAAGATCCCGCTGATTGGTTCCATCCGCAGCGGACGAGTCGGATCAGCTGACATGGCCGCCGGTACGGGTGCGATCTTCTTCTCATGGGGCGCCGATCCAACTGCAGTTCCTGCACATGTTAGAAACAACAATATCTCATGGGTCGATCTGAACAGAAACATCTTCGAATATGGCAAGGGCCATGATGCAGGCGATGTTTCCGGCAATTGCTTCTGCTGGTATGACCGCGAGTGGAAATCACAGCGCGCTCAGGAGCACTGCGGTGTCTCGAGAGGTGATTTTCTTGTCAAAGCCGTGGAGTATAACAATATCGACATCAATGGCGAGATGCCCAGATTATTCCACTTTGTCGAATCCGGAACGGCCAAGATGACCGACAGCGTCAATTGTTCAGAAGTATCGGTATACTTCTCCTCTACAAATGACGACGCGCTCTTCGTCTACAATCCGGAAGAATGTGTGTATTATAAGAGTCAGTATGAAGGACAGCCGCAGATGGATATCAATAACGACACACAGATCCATTTTACAAATGTATTCGTTCTCTACTGCCCGATCAATCTCCGTCCGGGCGATACCAGCTCCGAACACCATGTCGATATCCATATGGAAGAAGGCGGAACCGGTTACTATATTTCCTATGGCAAGGCTGAGGCGATCACATGGACCAAGCCGACTCCCAATGATCTGATCAAGTGCTATGACAAGAACGGCAACGAGATCGAGGTTAACGCAGGCAAATCTTACATCTGTGTCGTTGATGATGACGAGATCAGTAAGTTAACGATGAATTGACAATCGAAAACCGCCACAAAAAAAGCTCTTCGGAATATCCCGGAGAGCTTTTTTATCATTCTCTAGACAATCATTTCAAAAGGCTCGTGATTTCCTGATAAGTGAGCGGACGGATGAGCAGCTCGTCTTTTGTCTCATCTTCTCTAAACGGATCTAAGGCTTTAAGTGCTTTTTCATAGGGAATCTCACCGATTATTTTCTTATCGGTAGAACTGATCAGGACCAGCACAAATCGTGAGGTCTCTTCGTAATACTCCGAAGGTTTCTTCAGCAGTCTCGTCATCACGCCCTCATTCAGGGCAAAGCCACCGGCAGGATCACCGTTCCCATCTATCATGAAAGAATATGCAGGAACATAAGCACGCTGCCATACCGGAGAATCGCTCTTCTCACGGTCTTTCTCTTTTTTCTTGTCAAATATCCCCATTTTACTTCACTTCCTCCATATGCGTTTCTGCAGAAATCATCTCGAGGACTTGTTTTCTGTTCTTCATATAGGCATATATTGATACAACGATGCGAATGATCAACATCAGCACGAATGCACCGGAAACATCGAGGAAAACGTCAAACATACTTGCAGAACGGCCGGAAACGAATATCTGATGATACTCATCTGCTGCAGCAACTAATGAAGTGATCCAGAGTGAAACCGCAATATACACCTCATTATCATTCTTCATTTTCTCCAGTTTCTGTTCGAAATCCGCAACTGCATCAGCAAAAACATGATTGGTCGCAAACATGGAAATATAGGCCAGAACAGACAGGACCACATATTCAAAGACGTGTGCGCAGCAACGCAGAAACTCCTCACTCATATAAAGATGCAGACTCGAAGCGATACGCTGCACCAAGTCCTGTGAACGCATCGAGGAGACATCCGCAGACTCGGAAGAAAGCGAGAAAATCACTGCCAGCCAGCCGATCACGAGGATCCACATGATGAATGCGAAAAGAAAATAAAGCGGGTGAAAAACCGATTTCTTATTCTCTTGATTCAGGCTCATACCTCTCTGCTCTCCTTATTAGTCTACATGCAAAGTATACTACAAATAGGAAAAGTTCTCAAAATTATTAGCGGTTTATCAATAATCACTATTCTTCTTGTGACTTTTCAGTGCGCGGTCAATATCCCGCTTGGCTGTTTTTTCCGCAGCCGCATCACGCTTATCAAAATTCTTCTTGCCTCTGGCCAGACCGATCTCGAATTTGACCTTTCCGTCCCGGAAATAGCACTTCGTCGGCACAAGTGTCAATCCGTCCTGCTTCACCGTTGTATAGAGACGGATGATCTCGTTCTTATGCATCAGCAGTTTTCTCGTACGCATCGGATCGAGATTATAACGATTACCGTGATCGTAAGGACTGATATGCACTCCGATCAGAAACATCTCGCCTTCTTTCACCTGCACATAACTGTCCTTAAGATTCACTCTGCCGGCTCGAAGAGATTTGACTTCCGTACCCGAGAGTACCACACCGGCCTCATATTTCTCTTCGATATAATAATCGTGGAAGGCCTTTCGGTTTTCAGCTATGATCTTTATTCCTCTTTGAATCGCCATATTACACTCCTAACTCCAATGATGGATATGCATTCATATCCATCCCGTCCCTGATTCCTTTTCGGAAATCATAATACCCGGCCGAGGCGATCATCGCCGCATTGTCTGTACAGTAAGCCATCTTCGGGATACATATCGAACACTTTCTCTTATCCGCAAGTTCCGTTATCTTCTTTCTAAGACACGAGTTTGCCGACACACCGCCCGCCAGGCAGATCTTCTTCATCCCCGTAAGTTTGATCGCCTGGTCCAGTCTATCGATCAGAACAGAGCATATCGCATCCTGATAAGAAGCCGCAAAATCAGGGACATTTATCTCTCCGCCCTGCTGACGGATCTGATTGATCGTATTGAGGGCAGCCGTTTTGATCCCGCTGAAAGAAAAGTCCAGAGAATCCGCGATCTTCGGCGTCGGGAAGGAATAAGCATGAGGATTCCCTGACTGGCTTTCTTTGTCCATCTTCGGGCCACCGGGATAACCGAGCCCGATCACACGCGCGATCTTATCGAAGGCCTCTCCCGCTGCATCATCACGAGTCGAACAGATATACTCCATATCTGCGTAATCCTTCACCAGCAGGATCTCACTATGTCCGCCGGAAACGACCAGACATAGAAAAGGCGGTTCCCATGATGAATCCGACAGATAATTGGCGGCAATATGCCCGGCCATATGATTTACTCCTACAAGTGGCAGGCCCTTTACCTCGCACAGTGCTTTTGCCGCTGAAACACCGACCAGAAGAGCGCCCACAAGTCCGGGGCCCTTTGTCACACAGACCGCATCTATTTCATCGTAAGAGATGCCGGCCTTCTCCATCGCCTCAGAAAGACAGGGAACAATGGCCTCGACATGCATACGAGAAGCCAATTCGGGAACGACGCCACCGTACTGGCTGTGATAATCAGCCTGAGAGGCGATCATACTGGCGCGTACGATCCGTCCGTCTTCGATCACGGCACAGGCGGTCTCATCGCAAGATGATTCGATACCCAGTGTAAGTACAGCCATCTTCACCTCTCCTTTACTTGAAATATGTTTCCAGGAAGTCCCGGAGCGTCTGACGATACCCTTCCGGATCGATCATATAGGACTCCACATATCCGGCGCCGGGGATCATCGTTGCCATGGTCGTATTCGGATTCAGGCGTTTTCTTTCCTGAACGATCTGTCCGATCTTATCTGAACCAACAAAAGTATCACGGCCACCGTAGATGATACAGACCGGGATCGGGAGACGCGAGATCTCGGTCGCCAGATTCATACTTGATGATTCACCGGCTGAAACACGAATAGCATAGGGTACGAAATACTTCGTAATAAAGGACAGTTTCGACTTCTTCACGACGAAAGGAACAATATAGTCATCCGAGTTCTTCGCAGGCGAATCCAATATGATCCCTGCGATGTAATGCACATCGAATCCAAGATCCGCGATCTTCTGGTTATATCCTTCAAGCACCTCCATATCCAGAGAAGGCGGGAGTTTGTCCATCGCGATCAGACAAGAACTGCACCCGGAACCGATGCCATAGAGGATCACATCGGTCGTGACCGAGATCTTCTTGACATGCTTGATCGCGCCGAGTACATCCTGCCACTCCAGATACCCATAGCCGCAAATGGCGCCACTGCTCTCACCCGAGTTCCGAAGGTCAAACAGGAATACATTAAAATGCATATTCAGGAAATCATTGATCATCTCGACCATACTTACGTTATAAGGGATACGGTTCGACTGTGTATCGTGGACGACGATGATCGTACTGATCGGATCTGTCGTCTTGAAGAACCATCCCGAAAGGATCGTCTGATCATCCGCCGAAGTGAAACTGGTAGCTGAATAAGACGGGAGAACATTGGAAGGAATATTCGGAAGCTCCTTCTTCTCCAGACTCATGAGACTATTCGCCGTAGAGGCAGTGATCACAATGACCGCGATCGTAGCCACAGCCAGAATACTCAGAACGAGCGCCATCCGGACGATGATCTTGGAAAACGAGAACTTGGTTCCCTCATGTTTCGTGATCCCCTGACCCATAATCACCTCTTACAGCATCCTGTGTTTCCGGAGAATAAGGATAGCAAGTCCCACACTTAGAGCGCCGGAAACGACAAGGATAAAGAAAGGCACAGGCTGGGATGCAAAGCCTGCATCCCACGGCATCGGACAGTTCTGTCCGAAAAAGCTCGAAATAATCGTCGGGACAGAAAGTGCGATCGTCGCAGCCGCTAAGATCTTCATGACATCATTCATGTTGTTGTTGATGATCGAAGCATACGCGTCGAGCGTATGGCTTACTACAGACATATAGATATCCGCCATCTCTCTGGCCTGTCTAAACTCGATAATTACATCATCGAGAAGTTCTTCATCCTCCGCATACTGGCGGATGGCGCGACCACGCATCAGTTTCTCCAGCACAGCTTCATCCGACTTGAGTGAAGTGGAAAAATAAACCAAAGTCTTCGACAGTTCGAGAAGGCGGTACAATTCTCTGTTTGTCGTTGTTTTGGCAAGTTCTCTATCAGAAGACTCGATACTCTTATCTACCACACGCAGAAGCCGCAGGTATTCTTTCGCTTCGGCCAGCATGATCTGAATCGCGAAACGGTTACGGAAGCGGACGTTACAGTCTTTCATCTGATTTTTCATAAACAAATTGAGAAAAGGCACATCACGAAGAGATACAGTGATGATCTGTCTCTTCTTGATAATGATGCCAAGAGGAACCGTCTCGTACTGATCCGGATGATCGTCCTCATAGATATACGGAATATCCATGATAATCAGCGTATCTCCGTTGTCTTCATCGACATCGACACGCGGTCTCTCTTCGTCATCCAGAGGATATCGGAGGAACTCTTCCGCGAGATCGAGTTTTTCAACAAGCATCGCGATCTCTTCATCTGACGGGGTGACAAGATGGATCCAGCAATCGTCACAGATCTCGTCCACTTTCCGTAACGAATAAACCGTCTTATCCTTACTGGATTTTGTCTCTTCCGAGATAAAAATGTCCAACATCGCTTCGTCGCCTTTCTTCAGAATTTAATCATTTTATCACTTCTATGCCTGATTGACCATAAACCACAGGTATCAGCTCACGCCGGTAGATCCAAAGCCGCCGGCTCTATCAACTCCGATCGCATCTACGCTCTCGGTGATCCGGAAAGTTGCCTGTTCATACCTGGCAACGACCATCTGGGCAACACGGTCACCCTTTCTGATATGATAAGGGCCCTTCTTATTCCCTTTATCGGAAAGGAGGAGTTCCGGTTCCTGTGCGTACTTATCAGAAGACGTATTCTCCATGATGATGCATATCTCTCCGCGATAACCGCTATCGATCGTACCCGGTGCGTTGGGGATCCTAAGAGGAGTATTAAGTGAAATACCGCTTCTCGGACGGATCTGCACCTCGAAGCCCTGCGGGATCGCAAACTTTAAACCGGTATGCACCAGCACCGTTTCTCCCGGAGCAATCACCACATCCGAGACACTATACAGATCCATTCCCGCATCCCCGTCATGGGCGTATGCAGGAAGAATCGCATCTTCACTTATTTTCTCAACAAAGATCTCAGTATTCATACCATTCCTCCTCATCCTCAGTCTCATCCTGTCCGTAAGGAATCAGGGATTCGATTATCACCCTTCTTTCTTCCTGATCTTCATTCATAAATCGTGCTACAGAAGCGGTCGGAATCCCCATGGCAAGCAGTTCTTGTACCGTCGCACCGCCGATAAGATTCTTTCCCTCACCAAAGAGATCCGCTCTGCAAAAACCCGGATAACACACGATATCCACACGCGAATCGTGATGCATATCATTTTTCCCCGAAGAGAGCTCTCCCATCGATACTTCAGGATGCTCCTGACACATATGGCAATTCTTCTGGTGCCGTCCCAGAGGACAGAACTCCGACTGCATCCACTCGATCGGGCCATATCTATGCACAGCCATATATGCTCTAAGTGCGTCATCCCGGAGAGCGGCCCCCATTTTCCTGATCTGTTCATCATCCAGTTCATGTGAAAGAAAGAGATAGTCGAGGTCCTTCTTCATCTCATACCGATAAGCAAAACGGTTATAAATGTTGCTTCCGGGAAGAAGGCCGGACGTCTTTTCTGTCGGATGAGTACCGAAGAATCCGACGAAACGTTCCTTCGCATGCATTCTAAGTAGATCATAGGCTTTTTCCAGTACTTCAAGCATATCATCCTTATATGCGCCGGGAAGCCGAAGGGCGATCCGGGAAGATGGTTCTTCGGAAAGCAGTTCGTCGATGAATCGGATCCTTCCGGCCCGAGATACCTGAAGCGCCGAGAAAATGTAAAGATCCGCGCCACATGCGTATCCGCCGGAAATACGTCCCATATCCGCGTAATCAGCAATGATAATATGTTTCTTCTCCGGTACTTCTTTATCTTCAGAAGGCACATCGTCACATTCCGAGAAATGGCGATCACGGTTCCTGGTCTGACTATCAAGCAGAGACTCTGCCAGATACGCCATCGCATCCCTTCGCAGTGCATTGATCTGGGCGATCCGGAGAAATATAGGAAAATCCCCCTCTTTCAAAATCTCTGTAAACGAAAACGGTGTTTGCCCCGTCTTCATAAACTGTTCTCTGGCTCTCTCCCATGTCAACGGTTCTCCTTCTCCGAGATCACACATATCCACATAACAGACAGTAGATATACCGGCATATGCTCCCTCGGACACCTCGACCCGGAGAAAAAACCTATCATTATCCTGACCGAATACGCCTGTAATAGGCGTGCGGCGCAGAGCCTCGCGGGGAATCTCGATTTTCTTACTCATTCGGTACACAGACATGCCCTTACGGAGTTTCGCCATCGCATCGGGATGTAGTCCTTTTACCCAAGAAGACTGTCGATCCACATCGATCTTTCCGATCGGGAAACTCGCAATCTCTTCTTCCTTGTCACGGATCGAGAGAAAATCTCCCTTCTTAGGCGGATCATTCTGGAAGGAACGGATATCGATCGTGCCAAGCTTAGGATACACGCCGGTGATTTCTCCCCAATAAAGCCCGTATTTCCCGACATACTCACCTGACAGATAATCCGGCCCCTTCTTTCCCTGCATATACTGGGTAGTAAAGGCACCACCGCGGTTAAACGTGATCAGCAGATCATTTCTTACTTCTTCCATGACCTCTTTCGTATCATTACCGAGGAAGATGGCGTCGATCAATCTACGATAGGCGGAAACTACAGCCATACAGTACTCCTCATCGCGCATCCGGCCTTCGATCTTGAGAGAATCGACACCGATCTCCATCAGTTGACGAAGATACGGAAGTGCGGATTGATCCTTCGGAGAAAGGAGTTTGCCCGACCGAAGCGGTTTACCGCCAACTGCGACTTCTCTGTTCCCGTCCCAGATCTGATAGCTCTGACGGCACGGCTGTGCGCAGGATCCCCGGTTACCGGAACGGGATCCGGACTTATTCATGCTACTGAAGAGACAAAGCCCGGAATAACAGACACACATCGCGCCATGCACGAAGACTTCCACTTCGATATCCGCATCGTGATAAAGCTCTGTGCGCGCATGTATCTCATCGATAGATAATTCTCTGGGGAGTACGACTCTCTGCATATGCAGTTCCTTCATCTCTGCGGTCTGATCAAGACCGAAAATGTTCATCTGCGTGCTGGCATGAAGCGGGATCTGCGGCAGATGAGAAGCCAGATACGAAGCCAGTCCCTTGTCCTGTACGAGGAAAGCATCTGCACCGAGCATATATGCATCGAGAGCGAGTTCAACTGCATCCATGACTTCATCATCATTGAGGAGCGTATTAAGAGTGATGTATACCTTCGAATTGCGAAGATGCGCATAACTCAGCGCCTCCTGAAGCGATTCCAACGTGAAATTGTCCGCATGGATACGGGCATTATACTGATTAAGTCCGAGGTACACGGCATCCGCTCCTGCATCGACCGCAGCTTTTAACATCGACATGGAGCCCGCCGGGGCAAGAAGTTCCGGTTTTCTCATAATTCCTCCATCGGAATGTTATTCTCTTTGCAGTAAAGCTCCAGAGGCAGGAGAGGCGCTTCCTTCGGTTTCTCTTCTTTCTCCTTGTTTTTCAAGTTCTGCCAGCGGAAACATGCTTCCATATAGGCCAGGATCAGAGCCTGATTCGTAGGAATCATGGGATTTTCCTCCAGCGTCTCATTGAGCAGATCATTCGCGACCTTCGCGCATCTCTCGGTCCTGTCTTTTTCTTCCTGCGAATCTACGCAGAAACGGTAGCTCATACCGGCGATACGAACCATGATCGATTGCGGGAAGCCTTCCTCTTTCTCGTCTTTCTTCTTACGGCGCGACTTACCGGCCGAATCTCTCGGCAATTGAACATACTCAGCCAGTACAGGCTTTTCCGTCTTTTTACTCTTCTTCGCCTTCGTCTTGGCCGAGTCAGCGCCCTTAGAGGAATACTTCTCAAAAAGCGAATCTGCTATACGTTCGTATGCCATAATTCCTTGTCCTTTCTTTCGTGAAGGATCTCGTATAGTCTTACCAGATCCTGAGGCAGTAACTGTTCACTTCTTACTGTCTCGTTAAGTTTCATTTCTTTAAGTGCCGTTAGGATGCTATCCTTACTGTATTCCCCACCCGAGGACAGACTGTTGACTAACGTCTTTCTTCTCAAGGCAAAAGCACTCTCCACGAAGGCGATCCATGCCGGATCCCACATCCCGGATACGGTCCCGGCTTCGATCTCGATGACGGCCGAGGTCGTTTTCGGCGAAGGATAGAAACTACCGCTATCTACAGTCAGACACTTTCTCTTCTTCCCGAAAAGATCCGTCAGAACAGAGAGCGGACCGTACTGTTTAGTTCCGGGCCTTGCAAAGATCCGGTCAAGTGCCTCTTCTTCCACCATAAAGATCATCTTCCGGCAATTGGGAAAATCCTTCAACACCTTCAGCATGATCGGGGTCATGACATAGTACGGCAGATTAGAAAGGATCACCTGAGGATCAAAGGAAGGATCCGGAAGATCCTGCTTTGAAAATGACAGATAATCCATAAATATCACTTCCCCGCCATTATCCCGGATGACCTTCTTAAGTCTGTCCTCAAATCTCGTGTCGATCTCCACCGCCAGAAACTTCCCCGCCTGAAGAACGGCTCTTTCGGACAATGCCCCGAGACCGGGACCGATCTCAAGGCATGTCATCGTTTTATCAAGTTGCGCCAGATCGAGTATCTCCCCGATCACATCATCATTACAGAGGAAATTCTGCCCGAGGCTCTTCTTCGCCTCATAGCCGTACTGATCCAGTATGGTCAGAACTTCCTTCCGGTTCATCCGACGAAATACCGTACGCCGGCCTCGAAGATCTTCTGATCTTTTTCGCCCGGAATATTTTTTGCAACACCGTTACCCATACGTTCGCTATGGCCCATCTTACCGAGGATGCGACCGTTGGGAGAGATGATACCCTCGATCGCGCACATAGAACCGTTCGGGTTAAAGGCGGTATCCATCGTCGGATTACCATCAGCATCTACATACTGCGTCGCGACCTGTCCCTTCAAGAAGAGTTCTTTGAGGAGGGCTTCCGATCCGCAGAAGCGGCCTTCACCGTGGGAGATCGCGATCTCATAGACATCACCCTCATTCGTGAAGGAGAGCCACGGAGAATTATTAGAGACGATCTTAGTCGAAACATACGCACTCTGATGGCGGCCGATACGGTTAAATGTCAGTGTCGGACCGTCGTGTTCGAGCGGCAGGATATCACCATATGGGAGAAGCCCGAGTTTCATGAGTGCCTGAAAACCGTTACAGATACCGAGCATCAAACCGTCACGGTTAAAGAGAAGGTCTCTTACGGACTCTGTCACAGCGTTATTTCGGAAAGCAGCAGCGATAAACTTACCGGATCCTTCCGGTTCGTCACCAGCCGAGAAACCGCCCGGTATCATGATCATATTGGCCTTCCTGATCCTCTCACTCATCTCACGGAAGGACTCTTCGACCTCCTGAGAATCGCGGTTACGGATCACCATCACATCCGGTTCCGCACCGGCACGGGAGAAGGCGAATGCCGTATCGTACTCGCAGTTCGTGCCCGGGAATACCGGGATAAATACCTTCGGCTTACTGCCTGTCAGGATAGAAGGCGCGGTAATCGCGTTCTTTTCGATCTCACCTCTGTCATAAGAAACGGCAGCGCCCTCATCCACGACCGTCGGGAAGATCGGCTCTAGCTTACTCTCGAAGGCCTTGATCGCCTCGTCGATTGAGATAGACTGAGCACCATATGTCAGTTTCGCATCATCCGTAGTCACACCGAGGAGTTTTCCTCCGACCTGTTCGATCTTCTCAATCGCATTTCCGTCGCTGACTGCAAGAAGCACGGTTCCGAAGGAATGCTTGAAGAGATCCTCCATAGCGAACTTATCGGAGAAACTGAAACCTAGCTTGTTGCCGAAGCACATCTGGGCAACACGGGCTGCAATACCGGCCGAACGAACGACACCGGCTGTCAGGAGCTGGCCTCTTTCCTGGATCTGTGTGAGACACTTCATAACGCGGATCGCGTGTTCCTTTACATAGCAGCCGTTCTCATCACGTCTGATCGTGATTGCATAGAGTTTCTTGCCGGACGCGGCGAGTGTGGAAGAAATCACCTTATCCGTAGTCGTCATACCCACTGCGAAAGAAACGAGCGTCGGCGGGACATGCAGTTCGTTAAAGGAGCCGGACATGCTGTCCTTACCGCCAATCGAAGCGGTACCGAAATCGAGCTGTGCCTTATAAGCACCCAGCAGCGCAGACAGCGGCTTGCCCCATGATTTCTCGCCGGCCATTCTCTCGAAGTACTCCTGGAAAGTAAGTCTTGCCTTAAAAGGATCAACGCCCATGCAGGCCAGACGCAGGAGGGATTCGGTTACCGCGTGGTATGCGCCGTGGAACGGGCTCCATGCGGAGAAATACGGGTCGAAACCATAAGCCATAACGGAAACGGCATTTGTCTTTCCTTCTTCTACCGGGATCTTGCAGGCCATACCTTCTTCAGGCGTCAACTGATAGCGGCCTCCGAAAGGCATCAGGACAGTACCCGCGCCGATCGTACCGTCAAATCTGGAAACCAGACCCTTTCTTGAGCAACCGTCCAGTGAGGAGAGCGTGCCCTTAACGGACTCCGCGAAATTCCCGTCTACATAAGACCCAACTGTCTTATCGATGATACCGTTAGCAAAATCGGGCTCGGTAACTTCTGCCTTGGCATACTGGGAAGCGCCATTTGTATCAATAAAGGATCTCGGAAGCTCGACGATCGTATTGCCCTTCCATGTCATCTTCATGACCGGTTCTTCTGTAACTACAGCAACGACAGTCGCCTCGAGGTTTTCTTTCGCGGCATAGTCGAAGAATGCCTTCTCATCCTTCGGATCAATGACAACAGCCATTCTCTCCTGAGACTCAGAGATCGCAATCTCCGTGCCATCGAGGCCTTCGTACTTCTTCGGGACCTTATCGAGATCGATCGCAAGACCGTCCGCGAGCTCACCGATCGCAACAGATACACCGCCGGCGCCAAAGTCATTGCAGCGGAGGATCATCTTACTGACTTCCGGAATACGGAACAGTCTCTGGATCTTTCTTTCTGTCGGCGGATTACCCTTCTGCACCTCAGAACCGCAGGTCAGTACGGATTTCTCATCGTGCGCCTTAGAGGAACCTGTCGCACCGCCGATACCGTCACGGCCTGTACGGCCGCCGAGGAGAACGACAATGTCGCCCGGTCTCGGGCGCACACGAACGATATTTTCTGCCGGAGCCGCACCTACAACGGCTCCGATCTCCATTCTCTTGGCCACATAACCCGGGTGATAGATTTCATCGACATGACCGGTGCAAAGACCGATCTGATTACCATAAGAGCTGTAACCGGCAGCTGCCGTACGGACAAGTTTTTTCTGGGAGAGTTTACCCTCAAGTGTCATAGATACCGGAACGGTCGGATCGCCGGCGCCGGTGACACGCATGGCCTGATAAACATAGGAACGCCCGGAGAGCGGATCACGGATCGCGCCGCCGAGGCAGGTCGCCGCGCCACCGAAAGGCTCAATCTCGGTCGGGTGGTTATGCGTCTCGTTCTTAAACATCAGAACATAGTCTTCCGGCTTGCCGTCCACATCGATCCGGATCTTGATGGAGCAGGCATTGATCTCCTCAGACTCATCGAGATCGGCGAGCTTGCCGTCTTTCTTGAGTTTTCTCATCGCCATGGTCGCCACATCCATGAGGCAGACCGGCTTCTTACTGATCCTCTCGCCATAGACATCTTCTCTGGTTGCGAGGTAATCGGCATAGATACTCTTTAATTCCTCGGCAAAAGCACTGTCGCCGTCGATCTTTACATCGGTAAGTTCAGTAAGGAATGTCGTGTGGCGGCAGTGGTCAGACCAGTAAGTGTCCAGAACACGGATCTCCGTCATGGTCGGATCACGCTTGATCGAACGGAAGAATTCCTGGGTAAACTGGATATCCGCATCGGACATCGCCAGCCCCCATGTCTTTCGAAGCGCAGAGAGCTCATCATTCGTCTTTATCGTGAAGCCGTCGATCGTCGGCACGGAGGACGGAACATCAAATACTTCTTCAAGCGTCTCCGGCTTCTCCATCGAGGCTTCCCGGCACTCTACCGGATTGATCAGATACTTCGCGATCGCCTTCTTCTGCTCATCGGTAACTTCACCGTAGAACACGATCACACGAGCGACACGAACCAGTGGTTTTTCTTTCTGTGTCAGGATCTGGCAACACTGCGCCGCGCTATCTGCCCGCTGGTCATACTGACCAGGGAGAGACTCGATCGCCAGAACATAGGAGCAATCACCTACATCGATCGTTTCGTCATATACGACATCTACCGGCGGTTCAGAGAAAACAACGTCCTTCGCCAGAGCATATTCCTCATCCGTAAGACCGGATACATCGTATCTGTGGAAGATCCTCACGTTCTCGATCGTCTTGACGCCCACATCGGACTTGACATCCTTCATCAGTCCTGCAGCCTCGACAGCGAACTCTTTCTTTTTCTCCGAAAAGATCCTTCGAACTTGATTACTCATACAAAACCTCCCAAATGATGTATCCACTTAACATTTCTATGGTATCACAAAACCCCGTTATCTTGAGAAAGAAAACAAGGGTTTCGTGGTTTTATTTCAGATTTTCAGCGACCTTTGTGAGAAGTTCGCTATTATATTTGAGGAATCGCTTCAGCCCCTCAGAATCGAGTGAACCATGGGCCAGTCTGGCCTGATCGTAGAGATGCACGCAGAGCGCGTCGAGTTTTTCCTTCTCGTCCGCGACAGAAGCCATGCCCAGGAGCCTCAGAACAAGTGGATGATCAGTATTTAACACCAGATCCTTCTTGATCGGGAACATCGAATCGAGATCTTTGTACGGATCATCTTCCTTTCCGGTACGCATCTGCTCGAACTGTTTTCTCATCTCCGCCATACGACGGGATTCCTCCGTCTCACGGATAAAGGCCGGAAGCTGATCGGCACCGAGCGCTACAGCAGACACCTCCAGTTTATCGTCCGAGGTCGCCGTCTTAAAGAGCTCGCTCAGTGCTTTTACCTCATCTTCAGAAGCCGCTTCACCCTCGAGTTCTGCATCCACGCGCTTAAACTTCACGGCATTCTGCTTATATTCGAGGAAAGAAATGAAGTTATTATCAAGTTCTTCATTGAGGATCACGACATCGAAGCCCTTCTCCTTTGCCATCTCGATGTAGGCGGCCTGCTGATCAGGAGCCTTGGTATAACGGATCGTATCTTTATCTTTCGCCTTCGTCAGTTCCTCGATCGTGAAGAACTCCCCGTCCACAGACTTAAAGAGGCAGATATCCTTGACCTTCTCGTAGAACTTCTCCTCTTTCATCATGCCATACTTGACGAAGATGCTGATATCGGACCAGTACCCCTCGAAAGCCTTCCGATCATTTTTGAACACCTCATTCAGTTTTGCCGAGACCTTGGTGATGATGTGCGATGAGAGTTTCTTGACATATTCGTCCTGCTGAAGTGCCGAACGGGATACATTCAGCGGCAGATCCGAACAATCCAGGCAACCGCGGAGAAGGAACAGGAATTCCGGTATCACTTCCTCGATGTTATCGGCAACAAAGACCTGATGATTATAGATCTTGATCCGTCCCTCGAGTGTCTCGTAGACGTTATTCGTTTTCGGGAAATAAAGGATACCCTGCAGATGGAACGGGAAATCCATATTGAGGTGGATCCAGAACAGCGGCTCTTTGAAATCATGGAAGACATCACGGTAGAAGCTCTTATATTCCTCGTCCGTACAATCCTTCGGTGCTTTCTTCCAGAGCGGCTCGGTGTTATTGATCGGCGTTACTTCATTATCGAAGCCTTTGTATTCTTCACCTTTTTCCTCTGCTTCTTTCTTTTTCTTTGCTTCTTCTGCCTCACGCTTTCTATCCGCAACAACATCACTATAGTAAAGATCAAACGGCATAAATGCGCAGTATTTATTCAGCACACTGCGAATCTTCCCGGCATCGAATATTTTCTTTGCTTCTTCAGAGAGCGTGATGGTGATCGTCGTACCGCGCTCTTCCTTATCCGAATCTGCGATCTCATAATCCATGCCGTCATCGGACTCCCATGACACGGCCTTCTCACCGGCGACGAAAGACTTCGTGTCTATCCTGACTTTATCTGCGACCATAAACGCGGAGTAGAATCCCAGACCGAAATGACCGATGATGCCACTGGCATCAGTGCTTTCTTCCTTATACTTCTCTACGAAATCCATCGCGCCGGAAAAAGCGATCTGGTTGATATACTTATCGACCTCTTCTTCCGTCATACCGATACCGTTATCAGTAAATTCGATCGTTCCGTTCTCACTGTCGAAATTTACATGGAGCTGATATGCTTCTTCGTCATCCTTGGTCGCCTCTCCGAGATCGACCAGTCTTTTATATTTCGAGATCGCATCCGAACCATTGCTAACCAGTTCGCGGACAAAGATGTCCTGATCCGAATAGAGCCACTTTCTGATAATCGGGAAAATATTCTCCGTCGTTACTGATATTGTTCCTTTTTTAGCCATATATAACCTCCAAAACTATTTGTGTGAATCAATATATGCGTGTACGATTTTCTGGTATGCTGCCATCAGATCTTGAAGTTTCGGGCATTTCGCCGATGGGAAAGCCTGATCGTCAATCGAAGAGACAGGCAGGATATCAAACGGCGAACTCGTCACGAACAGTCCCATATCCGGAGGACCGTCATCCTCCTGCGTCTCCATTCTGACAAGTTCCTCCATGGTAAAAGCACCTTCCGAGAGACTAAGTCCGGCCTCGGCGATGGCGTCCTTAACATATTTTCGCGTGATTCCAATAAGGATCAGATCTTCCGAAGGAGAATATACGGTATTTCCTTTAAGCACAAAGAAATTCGAACGGCCACCCTCGACGAACTTCCCGTCATTTCCGCGAAGAATGACTTCATAGGGCATACCGAAGGAAGTCGAGGTCGTCTGAGCCTCAGCCACAGCCTTCTTATAGTCGCCACGAAAAACCTTCACATGTGGCTCGACACGTTCCCAGGTAAGACTTCTTGTCACGATACCTTCTTTATACATCTCTTCCGTCGGATAGGTCATGTTGCTGAAATAGATAAGATAGAGGGATTTTGTCAGCACCACACGGACATTCCCATCTGCCATCCCGCTCTCAAAGATCATGGACTCGGCAAAAAACTGGTAAGTATCGGGATCGATTGGAAAGTTTTCTTTGGCCGCGACTGATTTAGAGAGTCTGTCCATATGATCTTCCCAGAAAAGTAGCACGCCTTCCTGAAAGCGTACAGACTCGTAATAGGTGATCTCTTCTGTAGGAACGAAGAGCTGCTGCCCTTCTATGGAATCAAAATCGACTATCTGTCCGTTAAGAATACAGTATTTCCCTATATTTCCTTCCACCAGCGGATACGCCATGATCCCGTCCCCTTTCACTCATGATGGGATTTTTATACATTAATCCCCCACGTACCGTATAATTCTACTCTTTAATACTTCTTTCGTAAACACATGAAAAATCGTTAATTGCACAACGATTTCCTTATTGAGTATTAATGAAGATATACATACAATAGATTTCGTAAAAGACATGAGATTCGGTGTTGACGCTTCCGAAAACGTCTGCTACAATGCCGTTATGCAAAATTGTTAATAATTATTCATGGAGGTGCCTTATGGCAAAGGAAAAATTCTTACTTGCGTATTCAGGCGGACTGGATACATCCATCATCATTCCGTGGCTCCTGGAGCACTACGATTGCGAAGTAGTCGCGTACTGCGGCGAAGTCGGCGTAGGCGTCGATCACGATTACCTCGAGAAGAAAGCTCTCAAGTGCGGTGCTATCAAGTGCATCATCGAAGATATCTCAGAAGAGTTTGTTTCTGATTTTGTCTTCCCTACTCTTAAAGCAAACGCTGTTTATGAAGGAAAGTACCTCCTCGGCACATCCATGGCACGTCCTGTAATCGCGAAGCACTTTGTTGAGGCAGCACACGCTAACGGTTGCACAACGATCGTTCACGGCTGCACAGGTAAGGGCAACGACCAGGTAAGATTCGAGCTTTCCATCAAGGCTCTGGATCCGGACATGAAGATCCTCGCTCCTTGGAGAATCTGGGATATCAAGTCCCGTGACGAGGAAATCGACTACGCTAACGCTCGTGGCATCGAAGTTCCGGTAACTAAGGAAAACAACTATTCCAAGGACGAGAACCTCTGGCACCTCTCTCACGAGGGTATGGACCTCGAGAATCCGGCTAACGAGCCGAACCTCGATAAGATCCTGGAGCTCATGGTATCTCCTGAGAAAGCACCTGACGAACCGACATACGTAACGATCAAGTTCGAAAAGGGTGTACCGGTAGAAGTTGACGGTCAGAAGCTCTCACCTGCTGATCTTCTCAGATACTGCAATAAGGTTGCAGGCGCAAACGGCGTAGGTATCGCTGATATCGTTGAGAACCGTCTCGTTGGTATGAAGAGCCGTGGCGTTTACGAGACACCTGGTGGAACACTTCTTTTCGCGGCTCACCGTGAGCTTGAACTTCTCACTGTTGAGCGTGACACGATCCACTACAAGGATCTCGTTGCCCAGAAGTTCTCCGAACTCGTTTACTACGGTCAGTGGTTCCACCCGCTCCGCGAGGCTATCTCCGCATTTGTTGATAAGACACAGGAAGTCGTTACCGGTGAAGTCCGCATGAAGCTCTACAAGGGTAACTGCACACCGGCCGGCACAACTTCTCCGTTCTCTCTCTATGATCCGGAGATCGCAACCTTCGAGGCTGACGACGTTTACAACCAGGCTGATGCAGGCGGATTCATCAACTGCTTCGGTCTCCCGATGAAGGTCATCGCAAAGATGAAGCAGAAGAACGGTCTGCTCTGATCTTTGATTAGCATTGTAAGAAAAGAAGCTTTCTCGTGCTGTCCTCGGCGAAGCCTGCGGAGGCACGTCGAAAGCTTTTTTCTTACATTTGCCAATCCATGATAGATCGCAAAGCGAAAGTGGAGGCAATCTATGTATTACGTTCCGGATGGAACCACTCAGTGTGGATATTATGAATGTGAAGACTGCGATACGGGTTTTCTGGATCTTCGCATCGCGCCAAGACTTGTCTGTCCTTACTGTGGCCAGGAAGTAGATATGGAGATTGGTCCGGATGAGGAAATACCGAAAGTCCGCGAAGCTGCCAAGCTCATCAAAATGCTTGAGGATGAAGACGTGGAAAAATACGATACTTTACTTAGTCTAGCCATCACCGGCGGCGACTATAGCTGGATCGATTAAGGCAAATGGATAAGGAGACATCACATGGAATACAGATTAATGACGATGGCAGATTATGACGAGGTATATCGGCTCTGGGTCGCCTGTCACAACGGAATAAACACCACTGACGACTCTTACGAAGGCATTGAGAAATATCTGAAACGTAATCCGACCACGACATTTGTAGCCGTACAGGACGGACACGTAGTCGGCGTGATCCTCTGCGGGCACGATGGAAGACGTGGAATCATCCAGCACATGTCTGTATCCCCTGATCACAGAAGGCTCGGTATCGGAGGAAAACTCGTTGAACTTGCGCTCGAAGCCTTAAAGAAAGAGGGCATCAAGAAAGTTCTTCTTGTCGCATTCAAACACAATGAACTCGGCAACGCGTTCTGGGAAGCGCAAGGATTCACACTAAGAGAAGATCTTAACTACAGAAACAAAGCGCTAGAGGAACTTGAGATCATCGATACATACAAAGATTAAAAAGCAGCTGTCTTCGAAAGACAGCTGCTTTTCAATATCGATCGGAATTCCTTATCATTCCAGGCCGTACTTCTCTTTTACGATCTCATCCGGCTCATACCCGTCCAGATATTCATCTGCCATAGATAAGATCTCGTCGCAGGAGACAGGATGGAAGATATACTGATAAACCGGATCGTCGTAGTTTTCAATTTGTGTTTTTACTACCGGGTCTTTTGACTCCTCATCAAAGCCTGCAAAATATACGTTTTCTATCCTGTAGATATTCCGAAACTCTGAATCGTATACTTCCAGATCATCGGCGCTGATATAGTAACAGTCATGCTTTTCGTCATAACAGAAAGAAGAGATATATCCGAATAATCCGTAGATCGCCTTGACCCGCTCTCCTGTGGATCGCTCGTAGATATAGACCGTCCCGTCAAAAAGATAAATCAGTCCAAGATCCGCATTCTGACAAAGAATGGAACCTCTCATTCGTTCCTCAACGTTATCCTCATCATTTGGGAGAACAAGATCAAGAAAAATGTCTTTCTCGGGGGAATCATAATAAGAATCATAATCCACTTCTTCATATATTCCCGAATATGTCTGAATAAGGCTGGATTCACGTTTCTGAAATGAATATATGTGGTTATCTCCTATGTAGGCAAGGAAAAGTGTTCCGTCGCAATAGTCTTCGACATACGAATTTGCACCTTCGGAGATTTCCGGAGCAACATAAGAATACTCTCCGTTGCTTATCCGATGATAACCGCCGCTATCAAACAAGAGTATCTCTTCTTTTTTGATCAATGCGGGTCCGACATAGCTTTTTCGCGGATACTCGGCCAGGAGATTAAGATCAAGGTCATATAACCAAATCGTATCGTCATCAGAGGCAACGACATCTCTTCCATTCACATATACACTTGATAAAGGAGAATCCACCCATATTTCCTTAGGATCTTCACCGGAATGGACATCTTTCAGACAGAGGTAATTATCGTATCCTTCTACACGCGTCCATGCCATATAATTTCCATCGGTATATAGATCATAGACAGAATTATTATTCGGAATTGTGATCTCTTCAGTGTTACCGGTTGCCACATCGACCTTGAAGAAATAGGTTAACGGATAATCATTGACCCGGACAAAAGCCTCATTTCCATCAGAAGAAAAGAAAACAGCCATATCATAACGGTCAATATCAGAAGAGATCTGAATCTTCGGATCAAAGCTGCTGGCAAACACACTTCCTCTGAAAAACTCAATACGATCAGGAGAGATCAGAGCATACCCATTTCCCATCTGATCATAGGTTGCTTTTGCATCATTGACCAAAAGATCCGTCTCAATACGAGTCTTCAGATCGAAATAACGGAAACTCTCACCGACTCTTTGAAAAATGAATCCGCTGTCTCCGTCAAAAGCATAACTGTATAATCCGGTCTCGTAATCAAGCAGCACTTCTCCGGAACTCATATCAATAACATAAACTCTGCTGTCCCAGCCATGAACCACAGAGAATCCGCCGAACGGCGACACGGCAAATGAATAGAGAGAAGTCGGAATAACGATATCACCATCACAAGAGAAAGAATCCGGCGGATCATAAATGCCAAGAGCTTTTACAAGAGCCTGCATCGCAAGTTCACTGAATTCATCCGTATTATCATCAGGAAAACCGAGTCTTGCGGCATATACAGATGCTTTTCGATTACCGTCACGAAGAATGACTGCGGATGTCTGAGCAAGAGAATCCGCGTATTTCTGCTGAATGGTATTTCTTTGAGCTTCGATCTCATCCTTCTGCGCTTGAAGCTCATCCTGCTGTTTTGAGATCTGCGCCTTCTGGTTAGAGATTCGGATAATGAAGAATACACAGACGGCAATGATCGCCAGAAGAACTCCAAAAACTGTGAGAACGCGGTTTCTCGCCCGGTTATACGCTTCTTTTCTATGTCTCTGCGCAAGTTCCTCATAAGAGATCCCCATGATTCCCGAGACCAGACGGATCGCAGCGATATCTGTCTTTACTTTTCTCTCTTTTGAAGAATCTCCTCTACAGTCCGCAGCCAGCGGCTCTTTATACTGTCTGATTTTTTGAGGATGACCGTCGGGCCCCAGCTGAAAAACTTCCTCATATAGCATTACTTCAGGAAAGGCTGTATTCGGTTCTCCCTCCGCAAGGACAAGAAGGATATGTTTTCTGTCACTGAATCGAAGGAAAGCTTCGATTTCTTTCATGCACCAGACTGATTCCAGATAGGAAGGAGAACAGACACAGATCAGGTATTTCGATTCCCAGATCGCTGTCGTGATCGCGTCAGAAAGATCATCGGCAACAGAAAGCTCCGTTTCATCGCGAAATATCCGAAGTGGGCGTTTCTTACCGGTTTTCTCGGCAATCGCCTTCGGAAGGCGGAAGTTTTCCAGTGTTTTCTGAAGTTGCTGCGCGATCTCGCTGTCCGGCTGACAATGACGATAACTGATAAACGCATCGTACCGAAACCTGTTTCCCATGTTCTTCTCCCCAATTGTTCAGATGCCAATAACATTTTAACATTAGAGGATACTATTGCAATAACACGGGACTTTTCGTGATCAGAAGCGGAAATCGCGGCTGTTGGAGTTCTTGATCTCCTCGATATGCTTTGCGCAGATCTCACGGACATTATCCTTAGGGATCTTAGCAAGCTCCTTTTCGATCAGTGCCCAACCGACCTTCTTCGTTTCCTCAGAAGCGTAGTCAACCAGGAACTCGGCAAGCGTCATCAGCGCATTCGGATGGCAGCAGTTCAGGATCTGACCACTCTTGCAAAGGCTCATGAAACGGTCTCCCGTACGTCCTTCACGATAACAGGCAGTGCAGAAAGACGGGACATGATCCGTCTCCATCAGCCATCTTACGACTTCATCAAGCGTTCTCTGGTCGGAAACATCGAACTGTTCCGTGTCTGTCGGACGTTCTTCTTCCGTATAACCGCCGACGGAAGTCCTGCTGGCGCCGCTGATCTGGGAAATACCCATTTTCAGGGCCTTTTCACGGACCTGCTGGCTCTCACGCGTAGAAATGATCATGCCTGTATAAGGAACCGCCAGACGGATGCAGGCGATGATCTTTTCGAATGTCTGATCGTCGATACCGCCGTCAAACTCGTTCGGATCAATGTCATCTGCGCGCTTTACACGCGGTACGCTGATCGTATGCGGTCCTACACCGTGTACTGCTTCCAAATGCTCAGCATGCATGATAAGTCCGGCAAACTCATACTTATACAGTTCCAGACCGAAAAGCACTCCCAGTCCGACGTCATCGATACCACCCTCCATCGCACGGTCCATGGCTTCGGTGTGATAGTTGTAATCGTGCTTCGGGCCTGTCGGATGGAGCTTCAGGTAGCTTTCCTTATGATATGTTTCCTGGAACAGGATATATGTGCCGATACCGGCTTCTTTCAGTTTTCTGTAGTTCTCAACTGTCGTCGCGGCAATATTGACGTTGACTCTTCGGATATCACCGTTCTTGTGATGAACGCTGTAGATCGTGTTGATGCACTCGAGGATGTACTCGATCGGATTGTTCTTCGGGTCCTCGCCTGCCTCGATCGCCAGTCTCTTGTGGCCCATATCCTGAAGCGCGATGACTTCCTGACGGATCTCTTCCTGAGTGAGTTTCTTTCTCGGGATCGTCTTATTCTTCGCATGGTAAGGACAGTACAGACATCCGTTGATGCAGTAATTGGAGAGATACAGTGGCGCGAAAAGCACTATTCTGTTACCGTAGTAAGCCTGCTTGATCTCTTCTGCGATCTCAAACATCTTCTTGATACGTTCCGGATCCTCACAGGCCAGCAGCACAGACGCCTCCCTGTGGGTCAGAGCCGTTCCGTGCTCAGCTGCCTGAAGATTACCCGGGCGAGCCTTTTCCAGGATCGCGTCGATCAGTTCGAAGTTGTTCTTATTGGCTTCGGCATACGCCAGTGTTTCCTTGATTTCTTCATCATTGATGAACTCGTCGGCGATCAATGATTTCGGGTCATACTTATACATGTGTTTTTATCCTTTCCTTTTTAATCCTTAACGGCAGAATAAGTGGTCTTTACGCTGATATTCGGAAGATTCCCGATTTTTCCGGAAAGAGTGGCAATATCATCCTGTGGTGCGTCGATCACCACGCTGATGATGTTGATCTTTCTGTTTCTATATGGGATCCCCATTCTTCCCACGATATACTGTCCATATTCGTGAAGAAGATTATTCAGTTCATTGGTATCTCCGTTCTCCTCGACGATCACACTGATCACAGCTACACGGTTTTCCATAATAGTTTTCTCCTCATAACAAAAAAATCACGCCAAAAGGCGTGAACAAACATAAGCACAGAAATATCACATAAGATATACACCTTGCTATCAGCAGTTATTCCGCTTCCCCTTAGGCAAATCAATTATAGAACACGATGTATTTTTGTCAATACATCTACATTTACTTATATATATCATCGCGGCCCTTAATTGTGGTATCATTAACCAGAAAAATGTGATAAAGGCAGGGACTACCTATGGCTAAGAAAATGTGGGCAGGCAGATTTGAGAAAGCGACCGACAAGGCAGTGAACGATTTTAACTCGTCTCTCCCCTTCGACTGCAGGATGTACAGACAGGATATCGAGGGATCTGTGGCTCACAGCCAGATGCTGGCCAGACAGGGCATCATCTCACAGGAAGATGCCGATAAGATCAAGGCGGGACTTCTGTCCATCTTAGACGATATCGAGTCCGGCAAGCTCACATTTGATTCGGATGCAGAAGACATCCACATGTTTATCGAAGAAGAACTCACAGATCGAATCGGCGATGCCGGTAAGAGACTCCATACCGGACGTTCCAGAAATGACCAGGTCGCGCTTGACCAGAGGCTCTATGCTGTCGATGAAGCCAAAGAGATCCAGTCTCTCCTCGGACAACTTCGCGATACGCTTATCGATCTGGCCGGCGAGCATCTCACGACATATATGCCGGGCTATACACATCTTCAGCGTGCACAGCCCATCACATTTGCGCACTATCTCATGGCATACATCCAGATGTTCGGTCGCGATATGGATCGTCTCGACGAGGCCATCGCCCGCACCAACATCTCTCCTCTCGGGTCCGGCGCCCTCGCAGGCACGACCTATCCTCTCGACCGTGAATCCGTGGCAGATCAGCTTGGCATGAACGGGGTGACACTCAATTCTCTCGATGGTGTCGCCGACAGAGACTGGGCGATCGAGCTTGCCTCCTTTGCATCACTTCTGATGATGCATCTGTCACGTCTTTCGGAAGAGATCATTCTTTACTCTTCTCAGGAATTCAAGTTCATCGAACTCGACGATGCTTATTCTACCGGTTCTTCCATGATGCCACAGAAGAAGAATCCGGATGTAGCCGAGCTGACACGCGGAAAAACCGGTCGCGTCTATGGTGACCTTATCTCGCTTCTCGTTACCATGAAGGGCCTGCCGCTCACATACAACAAAGATATGCAGGAAGTCCAGGAAGCGTTATTTGACGTGATCGATACCATCAAGGGCGTACTGGTTCCCTTTACCGGCATGATCAAGACCATGACGGTAAGAAAAGACAATATGGAAACAGCCGCACTCGGCGGATTTACCAACGCGACGGACCTCGCCGACTATCTGGTAAGGAAAGGGATACCGTTCCGTTCCACACATGAGATCTCCGGCAAACTCGTTCATTACTGCATCGAGCACGGCACCACACTTGAGAAACTCTCACTCGAAGAGTTTAAACAGTTCTCTGAACTGATCGACGAGGACGTATATGATGCGATCTCGCTTCAGACCTGTGTTAACAAGCGGACCATCACCGGCGCTCCGGCCCCGGAGACCGTAAAGACTGCGCTGGAAAGTCTTAAGGGCTGAACACCCATTTCCGGTTATTTCGATGCCGCGGAAAAACATGTTATAATCGATTTATAAGGAGAGTGTGATCAGGAGGATAAGAAATTGGCCAGGCAGAAGATCGGTGTATTCATGAGTGAGATCACCCAGGTTTTCCAGACAGCCTGTGGGAGAGCGATCGCAGATCTAGCTTCCCTACGGGATATGGACGTCATCATCTATGCCTCCTACGGTTCTTATAGTTCGCCTTACGGAAGGAATCTTCTCTCCGAGATCGGCAAGAAAAATATCATCCATCTTCCTGACTATTCGGAACTCGATGCCATTATCGCCATGCCGAGCACCTTTGACATCACCGGGATGGACAATGAGTTCTACGAATTGGTAAGAAGCAGTGCCAGATGCCCGGTCATCTGTCTTCAGACCGGACAGCCTGATTTCTATACGATATCGATCGACAACAGGAAATCGATGTACGAGATGACACGTCATTTCATTGACAAACACCATTTCACCGATATCTGCTATATGTCCGGTCCTTTTAAGGCGAAAGATTCCCCGGAGAGACTGCAGGGCTTCGTAGATGCGATCCGTGAGGGCGGCATCGCCCTTCAGCCGAACTCGATCTATGAGGGCAACTATTGGCGAAACAGAGGCGAGAAAGCCGTCGACTTCTTTATGCAGGATAGACGATCTTATCCGCAGGCCATCATCTGCGCCAATGACTACATGGCGCTGTCGATCTGCGATGAGCTGAAAGCCAGAGGCGTTCGCGTTCCGGAAGATGTTTGCGTCTGTGGTTTTGACGGAATACAGGAGGGAAAGGATGCGACCCCCTCTCTGTCCACCGTACAGATCACGCCGGAAAAATATGCAGAGGCCGCCTTCCAGATTATCGACGACCTCAAGGCCGGAAAGCAAGTACCAAAAAGGATCACGATCTCGGACTCACTCCATTTCCGCGCCAGTTGCGGATGCGGTGAACAATATGTCTGCGGAAATGTCGAGGATATCTATCACGCACTGGCAGAGAAAGAATTTCTCCTTCGTGAATCCGGACGGATCACCGCCGACTATCAGAACAATTCTGACATCGACAGTTCCCTCTCTGTTGCCAATTACTACTTCCACACACTGGGATGCGAGACAGGCTTCATCTGTTTCTGCGACGATTCCGAGACCGGTTCATCTGATCAAGAGACCCCATTTACCGATGAAATCATACTTCTGCAGATCATGCACAGCAAGAACAGACGTCAGGCTGAGATGTCGAACCTTCACTTTCCCAGGAAGGATATCCTGCCGAAGGAATACTTCGAGACAGAAGAACCCGGTTTGTATATCGTGCTGCCTCTGTTTTTCAAGAACAAAGATTATGGATATATCGTTCTTAAGCCGAACAAAGAACAGTGGCCCAATTCTCTGACCATCACGTATGTCAGTTCTCTTTCCTCTGCAATCGAGACATGTTATTACGAGAAGAAGTTCAGTGTGATCAAGGAAATCACGAATCTTTCCAGAACAGACGAACTGACCGGACTCTATAACCGCAGAGGTTTTGAAAATGCGCTACAGGAGCTTCTGGCCACTACGCCGGAAGAATACATCATCAGCATCGCCAGCATCGACATGGATAATCTCAAAAAGATCAACGATATCTACGGGCACTCCGATGGTGATTTTGCGATATCCGAGATTGCCTGGGTCTTAAAAACGAACCTCGACGAGAAAGAATTCTGTGCTCGCTTCGGCGGTGACGAATTCTCCGTAGTGCTCGTCTCATTAGGCGAAGGCCGTGCCGAGGCCTATGCAAATCAGGTAACCGAGATGCTCAAGAGTGTATCGGCCAATACCGGGAAGCCCTATCCGCTTCACGTCAGCATCGGCACATGTGATCTCGAAGGCAGGGACACGATCCATATCGTCAACTGCATGCGCAAAGCGGACGAGATCATGTACAAGAACAAACGGAACTACAAGGACGATCAGGAATCCGGCTGACGTGAACATCCGCCTTTATCCTTTCTGTCCCAAATCAACACAAACGTCCTGTGCTTAATTTCTCATACTGTGGATCGGAGCCGGGATTCTTCCACCTCTGGAAATAAAAGCCTCCGAGGATGCCGTATTGACTTCCATGATCGGCGCGTAGCCCAGAAGTCCGCCAAATTCTACCTGATCTCCGACTTTCTTACCCGGAACCGGGATCACACGAACAGCGGTGGTCTTATTGTTAAAAGTTCCAAGTGCCATCTCATCGGCGATGATTCCCGAGATCGTCGAGGCCGGCGTATCACCGGGGATCGCGATCATATCCAGACCGACCGAGCATACGCATGTCATGGCTTCGAGCTTCTCGAGACGCAGGAAACCCTTCTCGGCGACCTCGATCATACCCTCATCTTCGGAAACAGGGATGAAAGCGCCGGATAGACCTCCGACAAAAGAACTGGCCATCGTGCCACCCTTCTTTACCGCGTCATTGAGCATAGCCAGCGCAGCTGTTGTGCCCCATGCTCCGCAGTGTTCGAGCCCGAATTCCTCGAGGATACGTCCGACTGAGTCTCCGACTGCAGGTGTCGGCGCAAGTGAAAGATCGATGATGCCAAATGGCACACCTAACCTCTGGGAAGCTTCTCTGGCGACCAGTTCACCCACACGAGTGATTTTAAACGCCGCTTTCTTGATCGTCTCGGCAACGACACCGAGGTCTTCGCCTCTGACCGTCTCAAGTGCTGCCTTGATAACACCCGGTCCGGAAATACCTACATTGATGACACACTCCGGTTCACCGGGGCCGAGGAAGGCGCCCGCCATGAAAGGGTTATCTTCCGGCGCATTGGCGAAAACGACCAGTTTGGCGCATCCCAGCGCATCACGGTCTTTCGTAGCCTCAGCGGTCCTCTTGATGATCTCGCCCATGTCTCTGACCGCATCCATATTGATACCGGAACGTGTAGAAGCCAGATTGATGGAAGAACACACATTATCCGTGACGGACAGTGCTTCCGGGATCGAGTCGATGAGGCGTTTATCCGAAATCGTATATCCTTTCTGGACCAGTGCCGAGAATCCGCCGATAAAGTTCACACCGCACTCTTTCGCCGCACGGTCGAGGGTCTTGGCAAACATCGTGTAGTCTGTCGCACCTGAGGCCGCCGCTACGATCGAGATCGGGGTAACAGAGATACGCTTATTAACGATCGGCACTCTGTACTTTTCCGTGATTTCTTCTCCGACCTTGACCAGATCCTTCGCATAGCGCGTGATCTTGTCATATATCTTCTGACATGACTTTTCAGGAGTGTCGGCCGCACAGTCCATGAGGCTGATGCCCATCGTGATCGTTCTAACATCCAGATGCTGTTCCTGGAACATCCGGACGGTTTCCAATACTTCAAAATCTGTAATCATAACATTACCTGCTTCTTACTGTTAAGATGATATACCCGGATGACCGACGGGCGGCGGTTTCAGAAACTTCCGTTTCAGATACGGTGCATCGCGTAGAAAAGATCAGTATGCTGGATACGGATCGAGACTCCGATTTCCTCACCGACTTTATCCAGTTTCTCCGAGAGCGCTCTCATATCGGACTTCGCTGTCTTCAGATCTACGAGCATGATCATCGTAAAGATGTCATCGAGGATCGTCTGGGTAATATCGTTGATATTGACACCTTCCTCCGCAAGGAGCGTCGAGATCTTTGCGATGATTCCGACCGCGTCACAGCCGACAACGGTAATAACTGCCTTGTTCTTATCTTTTTCAGTACTCATAATGATTCTCTCCTTTAGATACGATAAGTCTTATTGATCTGGGCCAGCTCATACTCCCACTGACCGCAGTCTCTCGCTTCCAGTTCCACATCTTCTCTGTCGTAAAGTGGAACGAGATGCGAAAGGATCGTCTTCTTTATCCGAAGCGCCTTGGCGCAGGCGTAGCACTCTTTCGGCGTCATATGGAGCATCTTCGGTTTTCTTTTCGCCTCGATCTCACCGCAATCCATGATACACAGATCCGCATCATCCAGATAACCGGCGAACAACGAATCTACCGATGCATCGGCCGTATAGACGAAGACCTTCCCCTCATGCTCGACCCGGATCCCGTAGCACTCCACAGGATGACTCGTACGGAAGAACTTCGCTTTTGCTCCGAAGAGGGGCAGTTCAGACTCATGCCCTATATATCCGATCTTGTATCCCCAGTCATTCGTAAGAGAATGGATCACTCCCTCAGGAGTTTTCGGCGCAAAGATCGGCACATTCTTAAACTCCATGCCGTTCTTGGCATTCATGTCGATGGCATACCGCATGACCATAAGATCGCTGTAATGATCGGCATGAAGATGTGTGATCAGAATTGCGTCCAATCCGTTAAGGGGAACATGAAGCTGCAGATTCGAGAAAACACCTGAACCGCAGTCGATCAGCACTTTTCTGTCATTGATGGTGAGAAGATAGCCGGATGCCGCCTGTCCGGGACCCGGATAGCCGCCGCTACAGCCTAAAATCGTTACTTCCATAGCCAACAAAACCTTCTAACGTTAGATTAACAGTACTATTCTACCATATCCGTCCGGAAATATCTCTTGATGAGTGCTTCGGCCTGTCTGATCCCGTCGATCGCGGAGCTCATGATGCCGCCCGCATAACCGGCGCCTTCTCCTGTCGGATAAAGGGCCGCCACACTTACACTTTCCCCTCTCTCATCACGCCTTATACGTACCGGCGAGGACGACCTCGTTTCCACAGCCGTCAGTACTGCATCCGGATCATCAAATCCGCGTATCTTCGTCTGAAGAAGGACGAGGCCTTCATCTATCGTCTTCGCGATTTCATGAGGAAGGATCTCCCAGAGATTACTCATCACCACTCCCGGGCGATACGAAGGAGTCACGTTCCCCCATGCAGTCGTTGTCCGGTGTGCGTGGAAATCGCCGACTCTCTGTGCCGGCGCATAATACCCGCCTTTTCCCAGAACGTATGCCTTCTTCTCCAGTTCCCTCTGGAACACGATACCGCCGTCCCAGCCATCCGACCCGAAATCACTCTCATCACAGCCGACCAGCATAGCCGAGTTCGCATTTTCTTTATCTCTGGCATACTCGCTCATGCCATTTGTCACTACGCCGCCTTCTTCTGAAGATCCGCAGACGACTTCTCCGCCGGGACACATGCAGAAAGAGTACAGTTTCCGTCCGGTGGATGTCGCCGTTACGACTTTATAATTCGCAGGATGCAGGACCGGACTTTCGAAGCAATCCCCGAATTGGGCCCGGTCGATCGATTCCTGACGATGCTCGATACGGACACCGACGGCAAACGGCTTACTCTCCACATCCACGTTTCTTTCTGCGAGCATATGGAAAGTATCTCTGGCACTATGTCCTATAGCGAGGATCAGAGCGCGGCACGGGATCGTGACTGCATCTCCTCCGTTATACGAAGCAACATGCGTAACGGAAACGACGCGACCGTTTCTCACCCCGATATCCGTCATTTTCCGCCCGAAAAGCACTTGTCCTCCGCATTTTTGAATTTCTTTCCGCATATTCTTAACCACGATACGAAGAATATCCGTTCCGATATGCGGATGTGCATCAAAAAGGATCGACTTCGGTGCGCCATATCTCACAAAAGTGCGAAGTATGAGGTCTTTTCTTCCATCTGAAACGCCACTGAAGAGTTTCCCGTCTGAGAAAGTTCCGGCGCCACCCTCTCCGAACTGTACGTTTGAATGGATATTCAGTATACCTTCCTCCTTAAGACGGGTCACATCCGATGTACGTGTATCGATATCCTCGCCCCGCTCCAGCAATATGACCGGGACGCCACAAGCAAGAAGTGTCATGGCCGCAAATAGTCCTGCCGGGCCGCTGCCGCAGACCACCACACGACTTTTCTGTCCCTTATCCGCTTCTTCCGATGAAGTTGTTTCATCCTGTTTCTGTCTGAGATCTCCCGAACACGTGTTTCTGACAAACATAGCAAGATCCGGGTTCATCAGTTCCTCTTCAAATGGTTCATCCGTAAAAAGCGCTGAGATAACTACGCGGATATCCTGTTTATGTCGTGCATCGATGGACTTCTTCAGGATACGGCAGAACTTCGGAAGTTTCGATTTTATTTTCTTCTCGAAGTACTTCCTGATATCGCAGTTATCCGTATAGGGCGAGTGGATCTTTTCCAGTGACTCATAGGAAGAAAGAGGGATCGAAAGCTGTATTTCCTTGTCCATCAGGACTCTCCCTCCCGAAGAGAAGCTTCTGATGCAGAACGTCCGGCGAGGATCCCGGAGGAAAAGGCCCACTGGAGATTATACCCGCCACAGTCCCCATCGACATCGATGACTTCACCGCAGCAATAAAGACCGGGAACAAGGAGCGACTCCATCGTTTCCGGGGCAAACTCTTCACAGTCTGCACCGCCGATCGTGGTCTGCGCGTTCTCGAGGCCCTGTGTACCAAGCACTACAAAATCCCACGCGCGCATGGTAGCTACGATTCTCGCAATATCTTTATCGGAAAGAGAACTGATCAGGACTGACAGTGGCCTGTCCAGAGCAGACTTAAGAAGCATTGACGCGATCCTTCCGGGAAGGATCGACAGCAGAAGTTGATCGACGGGGCGGCCGGCCATGGTTTCTCTTCGTCTGCTTAGTTCTTCAGAGATGGCGAGCAGATCGGCCTCCTCAAACAAACGAAGCGACACTTTCATAGGGGCTGTGAGATTTCCCTTTCTCACACGACGGGACACTTCTCCGGACACCTGAAACACTGCAGGACCGGAAAGTCCGTATGCGGCAAAGAGGACTTCCCCAAACTGCTGCGCAATAACCATGTCGTCAGAAACGAGCGTAAGCTCTGCTTCCAGTTTCAGACCGGCAAGTGCTTTCGTCACGGAGTTCTCTGTCACCAGCTGGACGATCGACGGTTTCGGAGCATATACCTTATGCCCCAGTTGACGGAGCCACCTGTATCCATCGCCTGTCGTACCGAGTGCCGGAGCACAAGCGCCTCCACAAGCGATTACGACTCGTTTTGCAGCATATTCTACTCCCTTTTGCGAAGAAACGTGAAAGATCTTGTCTTTACAGATCTCCGTCACCTCTGTATCAAGTATGACCTCGATCCCATATTCAGTAAGCGCAAACCGGAAGGCATCCACCACCGACGAAGAAGACTTACTCAGCGGGAAATACTTATTCCCTTCCGCAGCCGTAATAATTCCAATCTCACTTAGAAATGAAAGAGTCTCTTTCTGTGGGACTTGGGCCAGCACCTGCTTCGGAAAGTCCTCTTTTCTGCTATGGAAGTGCGATACCTGCATATCCTGATTACCGAGATTACAGCGGCCGTTTCCCGTCGCGAGGACCTTCTTTCCTACACGATCATTTTTCTCGAGGATCAGCACATCCGAAGACTTACCTTCTCTCCTGCGCGACTTCGCAAATGCGATAGCACAGGACATCCCCGATGCTCCGCCTCCGATAATGATCAGATCAGCGATTCTCCTGCCCGTCGTGCTCATACCTTCTCCTCATTCAGAAGCAGGAGACACCGGGCATATTTAGACAATGTCCCGCTACTGCAGTTGCAATGACGCATAACGATCGCGCCCAGACTCGAGACCGCATTTGTATCTCCACATATCAATTCGATTTCCATCTCACAGATAGGCAGACGCTTACCGCCTGCCAGACAAGCTCCTGTATCCAGACAGATTTCCAGAACACTATCCATATACTGTACATCAAGGATCCGTCTTCTAAACTCCGTCATGCAGACTGTCTCGAGCGGTTCGTCCATGACCGGAAGAAGTGCACTTTCCAGGATCGGCAAAGGATCATCGGATTCCTTTGCGCTTTCGATAAATGCACGCGGATCAAAATCGGGGTGCTCTGATCTGACATTCCATTCACATCGGCTCGTAAGTCCCGAAAGCGCATCTTCTCCTGCTTTTCCTGAAATCGGTACCGGAGCGGTCTTGACAGTGAATACATAGTCCTGACCGACGATATGGCGCACTCTAAGAGACGTACGGCGTTTATGGAGTATCCTCTCCTTCGTGTCGAGATACCGGTTCTCATATGATTCTGTTCTCCTATCCGTCACTCGGACAGACTGAAGAAGCCAGGAAGCATCCTCGCAGGAAGAAAGCAGTTCATCAGATGGAAAAGAAAGCTTTAATTCCGTCTCCATATGCCCCTCCGAAACGCTTACAGCGCGATTTCACGCACGCCGGCATTCGTTATCACACAGACATTTTTCGAGCCGAAAAAGGACACCCGAAGGATCGGCTCATCCACGGTGAGCGTAGAACTGATCCGTCCGGAAGGAAGATCGATCAGCAGGATCTGTTCATCGACGGCAATCAGAGCGCGGGAACCGGACACGGAGAAACTGTGCACATCATTTCCCAGCGCGATATCGCAGCACTTATTTCCGGAAGAGTTAAAAGCAGAGAGCCGTAACGGCTGATCGATCCCGTCCGAGAAGATCACGGCGCATCCGCCATCAAACGGGAAAATGCTGGACACACAGGCAAAGGACGGATCCACCATATTACAGTTACCATTACCGATCACTGCTACATCACTGATTCCGGCGACCATGACCTTATCTGTGCCCATATAAGCCAGAAGAGGCATCACATCAAAAAGCACCGGCGAATAGAAGGCATATTCAGTAGGACGGGCAGATGTCCGGTCTTTCGGGATCGTGAACTGCTTCACGTGAGGTATCATCTGAGATCCGTCCGTATCGACAAGTGACACACTGAGCGTGCTTTCATCCGGCGCAAACGCAAGCGACAGAGGATATCCGGACTCATACGAGGACCACTTGGCAAGGAAAGTCCCGTCCTTTTCCATCATGTAGACACAGCCAAAGGAATCTCCTTCATCTATGATCAATGCCGACAATCCGGACGGCGCCAGAGCAAAGCTTCCGATCTTTCCGGTCATGTGGGACTTAAATACCAGTCCTTCCTCGGAAAACAAAGCACACACGAAACCTTCCGCATCTGCGACCATCGCATATGCGCCGCTCTGGATACATACAGGACTGCTCATCTCAATATCAACACCGAAGACTTCGTTTCCGGAGATGGACAGATAGGCCACACGATTATTCGTTACTTTCAGAAGGCCACTCTGGAACGGATACAACTGCTGCGCTTCCGTATACTCGCAGTCAAAACCGGCGATAGCGGACAAACGAAGTTGTTCCTTGACACCCTTTTTCGCTTCGACATGATTACGGATCATATATACCAGAACAATCGTCACGGCGGCCATCAAAACACAGAGAATGACCAGAAACGGCGTAGCATAGCGCTGACTCACCTTCTCCTTCTTTTCCTTCTTCTCTTTCTTCTGCTGCTGTCCCTCTTCATTCACATCAGGCTTTCTCCTGATCTGGACCGGGCGCCGCCTCATCTCTTCATTTCTATTATCCGGCATATCTTTCTGCTCTCTTATGTTCGGTCATACACATCATTTACATTCTTGTTGTCGATCGCTTCGTTAGTAAGGAGATAAGCATCCCACACTCCAAACCCGGAAAACTGATGACCATTATCTTTATATAATACGCTTCTATCCACAATAAATCCACTATACCGGTCATTGATGAAACAGTAGAACTCATTGTCCCCGTTCGGGACCAGTTTCAGGCTTATCGTCTCACTGTTCGTCTTCACCACCGAGATGGTCGCTTCCACATTTTCAAGAAGCGGTGACGCTTCATAGTCGACCCGTGATACCGGCATCCAGAATATGGACTCGAAAAGCATCAGAGCATAGCAATCGCCCTGCGTCGTATACACTTTCGCATTACGCTGATCCAGATTAAAGATCGTCTCATCGCTTACGAAGTCAGAGCCCATCAGGATCTCGATCGTAAAAGAAGTGTCCTTGATCGATACATTCACAGTACGAACATCATCAAGATATCCATGGATCACACATGAGTCGATCATTTCAAAGGGCGATAAGTTCAGTCCGGGAAGCGAATCGGCACTGATACAGAAGGTGTTCTGATTATTCGAACAGTACCCGTAATAGTAACCGCCCAGTTCCATAGACAGATAGACATAGATCGTTTCACCCGAATTGAGACGGAGCGTGAAAGTATACTCCGGATCTGAAAGGCCATAAGATTCGAAATCTTCTGCGGCAATCGGCACGTACTGCGTCACTCGCAGTTGCAAGATCAGATTAGCTAATGTGATCATCTCGTTCTTCGGTTCACGTTCCATCGGATACGTGACCTGATAACGCGGTTCGAGGAAAACGCCGTTGTCATAATCTTCCAGAGGCAACAACGTCCATTTATCGCCGTTTGAGCGTCTTTCGAAATCGATACGGTTTACTTCCTGGCGAGAATAATTCAGCACCATCTTATTCAGAAGATCTTCAAATGGCAGCGATATCTCCTGATATAGCGCATATTCGGCTATATATACACGACTCTCCCCATATCGCGACACATATACACCGCTCTTATCGGAAGTCAGATTCCCTACAAGAAGCACAGCCGATGAACCGTCCGTCTTCGTGGCAGTAAGCCTGCACTGTTCCGGTGAAAGTCCATACGAAGACAGATCGGCTGTCTGAGGTTCAAAACTGTTACCGACTGAGAAGGAAGTCACCTTGGCAATGATTCTCTGTACTTCAGACTCATCGATCCTGCCCGACTCATACTGCACACCATTATGCGTAATGGAACTGATAGACCGGTTGCTCCCGAGCTGGATGCTCATCTCCGCCCCGTCACTGTACTGTATCCGTAACGTTTGCAGTTCTACGTCTGAACAGATCTCCATAAATCTGTCCTTCTCGGCTTCTTCACGGAGACGTTCGCTGACATACTGTACGACCAGCACCGTGCCCAGGATCAGAAGAAGCGCCCCCAGAATGGCAGCAAGTATTAAGTTTTTGCGAGAATTCTTCATGCCGCCTCCATTACAAATGGCGTCTTCTTCTATAGATATACACACCGCAGATCAGACACCCCACCGGAATCACCGTCATCACGATCACGGACCACATCGTGGCCGCCGAAGAAGAAAGTGGTTTACCCAGGACATAGCTGGGGACCCGCTTCGAGGGAATGAGCACATTGGTCTGGACCGGACAGATATCATCAAGTACGATCCGGACGAAATCGGCGTTGTTATCATTCATGGTCTTTACAGAATAGTACTCATCGGACGTAAAAGAACTGGATCCGATGATGATCATGCAGGAGGGTTCTGTTCCGGAATTATCCACACACTCCAGTACGACAGGATATGTTCCCTTTGACGCAGAAACATCGATCAGCGCGTCCTTAAAGTCCACAGAGGCGGTATCTGAAGTGACCACCAGAGGCGAAACATAGACCGTTTCTTCCCGATCCGGGAAGATCTTTAGGAAACGGCAGTTTGAAACAGAATAATTCGCAGGAACACTGATATACTCAGCATAGGAAGGATCGACTACTCCAATTGAAGAATACGGATCATCCGGACTATTGAGATAGTCGATATTATTCTCATGGATCAGTGCATTTTCGAGCGTCACACCCATCTTCATCGTTAAGTCATTCAGATTGGTATACGAAACATTGTCATCCGGATCATAGTCAGCCACCAGCAGGACTTTGCCCGAATTATCCAGATAAGACTTTATCAGTTCTTTTTCGATCGGAGTAATATCGCTCTTCGGCTCCAGAATAACGAGCAGTTCACAGTCATTCGGGATCTCGGCGGATTCGCCGCTCAACTTCAGTTCAGAAACCGTAAATCCGAGTGATTTGAGGATAATATCCATAGAATTGTGTGTCGGCAGATCATGACCGGTCAGATAATAAGCCCGCAAAGGCCGTTCAGATGCGACATATACGATACTCCTCGTGAACTCAAACTCGACATTATTCACTACCGGCATACCATAGCCATAATAATACAGGAACTCCTGATCATATCCGAAGCACGCATAAGGATAGATAACTTCCATACGATCGCCGCAACGGATGACATACGTGTCTGCCTGTAGATTATATATCCCGTCAGGATCAAGTTGTGTAAGAATAAAGGGATCAACATCCGGATCGACATAGCGGAGTTCGATCTTACCGTTACCCTTCGCCTCATAATCATCCACGATCGGGAGGAAGTATTCCCGCCACTCGAGTGTATCGTCATTTCTGTCGAAAAGACCGATGATCTCCACCTGCTTATCGAGGTCCTTGAGATACGTTCTTGTAAACTGGCTTACCGTATTGGATTTCACGGAGGAAGTATCAAACGTCAGCGGTTTATCCAAGGTAAGCGAGAGGATCGCGTTGCCGACGATACAGATCGCGACGACAAGAACTACAGAAATGATCGACATAGATTTAAGCGATTTAAAACGACTGTCAGAAACCACCTTGGCTTTCGACGACTTGACCGTTTTTTCCCGGAGAATACTTTCATTTGCAGATTTCTTAGCCATAACAGTATCCTCCTTCCTTAAGACTGACTCCAGCGTTTCTTCTCGAGCACGCGGAAAGTGATATAGATAAATACAGCCGTAAAACTTAAACAGAAGATAAGCGGAACGACCTTAAACACTCCGGAAGTAAAGCATTCCGTACGGGCATACGGGTCAAACCATGAGATAAAAGCTCTTGTATTCTCTCCTGCGGAATAAATCGCTGCATCGGATAGCCCGAACAGTTTCGTAAACTTGAGGACCGCTTTAATGATCGACGAGATCGAGGAAGCAATCGAAGAAAGCATGCTGAGGAACAGAAGGATCACGAAGCAGACCACAGCGGACATGATCTGATTCTCCGTCATCGCCGAAGCGAGCATCCCGATTGAGATAAAGAGCGCCGCCAGAACAATATAGCCGAATATCGCGCCCCATGTCGCGGAACTGATATATCCTGAAAGAATCACCGTGATGATCATATGGCTAAAGAGACTGATCAGCATCAGGACCTGAAGAGCCAGAGCTGCCAGAAACTTGCCGATCACGGCATCTCTCATGGAAAATGGCATGGTATAAAGAAGGACATCCGTGCCGTTTCTCTTCTCCTCTGCAAAGAGGCGCATCGTGATGATCGGAATCAGCACAACAAAGAATGATCGCAGAAAAGCAACCTCGAGGGAAATATTGACATATGCCAGATCTGATGTGAGCATTCCTGTAAAATAGTACCCGCCTATCACGCCGAGAAGGCAAATGGCCACCCATCCGACCGGGGTCCTGAAATAGGAAAGAAACTCTCGTTTAAATACCGCAAACATATATAATCTCCTTATTTCTTGGGCGCTGTAATACTTGTAAAGACATCTTCCAGCGAAGGCGCGACGGATCGGAACTCTATGATCGGTACATGGATCTTCGCCATAGCAAAGAAGATAGACTTACGCACATCTGTGTCGCCGTTCGTCATCAGGTCCAGCTGAAGATATCCGTTCTTCTCCTGAAGGAGCGTGACCGTCTTTATGCCAGGTATCGCACGAAGCGGCATCTGCACATCTGCAAAAGCCCCCTCCACCGTAATGAGATAGTGTGTATTGCCTTCCATCTGGGCAGACAACTCCATCGTCGGCGCATCGGCCACGATTTTCCCGTTATTGATAATGATCACACGGTCACATACAGCCTGTACTTCAGACAGGATATGCGAACTGAAGATGATCGTGTGTTTTTTAGAAAGAGAAGCAATCAGTTTGCGGATCTCGATGACCTGATTCGGATCAAGCCCGACGGTCGGCTCATCGAGGATGATCACTTCCGGATTGCCGATCAACGTCTGCGCGATGCCGACGCGCTGGCGGTAACCCTTGGAAAGATTGTGGATGAGTCTTCCGGAAACATTTCCGATATGCACCATTTTCATGATTTCGGAGATGTGCTTCTTCTTCACATCTTTCGGCACCTTCTTAAGCTCGCTGACATATTCGAGGTACTCATAGACGGTCATATCCAGAAACAGCGGCGGAAGCTCAGGAAGATAGCCGACATTTTTCTTAGCCATTTCCGGCTGTTCGAGGATATCGTACCCGTTGATCGAAACTTTCCCGCTCGTTGCGGAAATGTATCCGGTAATAATATTCATAGTCGTCGTTTTACCGGCGCCATTCGGACCCAGCAGGCCCAAGATCTCGCCCTGGTTTACCGTGAAGGAGATACCACCGAGAGCTCTTTTGTCGCCGTAAAACTTCACAAGATCTGAGACTTCAATCATTCCATCTTCCTCCGCACATTCGCCCAAATATTGTACCGCAAAACAATCATTCTATAAAGCCGTTTCACCACTTCGCCCGTCATGGGATATTTCGGCCGATCAGAGTAGAGAAAACATGCCGGCCGGATCCCGCCTCGTATCCGTCCACCTGCATACTTCCGTTCTTCGGAATACAGTACATATGCACTTCTTCCCCGGGATGGACCTCCGAAGAATAGTTGATAGAAAGCTCCATGATCGGTTCTTCATGCGACACATTGGCATAATATGCGTCGGCGCTCCATGCCAGATATCGCGTGTTATTTACATGCATATTCCTGTCGATCTCACTGTAGTCCGCATATCTCGTGAGTTTCGTCACTCCCCGACGTTCTTCTTCAGACGTCGGAAAAATCTTCTCCACATGCCGGTCAGAAGGCTGACGGCAGGCGTATATTTCCATTCCGGGAATCGTAGATGGACGCATCGGACGGTGATCTCCCTGATGTGCGACCAGCCAGACAGAAGTCGCCCTACCGATCACCTCCAGATTCTCATCCAAAATATCAAAGTCGCGGTTGAAAAAGACCTTCTCAAAACCGCACGACCATGTCTTAACATAGATCACATCTTTCCATCTGGGGATCTTCTCCATGATGACCTTCATCCGAAGGAGCAGCCAGCAGGCCGGTATCCTGTCCATCACATCAGCGCCAAAGCCGTTATGATCCGCATCGAGGCAGGCCGCCTCCTGAAGCATGGCAAAGAGAGAGTGATAGAAAAGCCGGTCATGTATGTCCGTTTCCGGGCCGATGATCGTAAACCGGAACAGATTCTTATCAGGTAAATACTGCATCTTACTCTTCCTTATCTTCTCCCTTCGGAATATCTTTACTTCTGCTCTTTCCCGTCGGGCGGTACATCGTATTCCTCGGATTCATCCGGTAGAACATCTGCAGCATCTTTTCATCCGGCTCGATAAACAGGATCACCTTCTGTTTTCCCATTTTTGTCGAAATATACCATTCCTCATCAGGATTTGATCCTGAGGCACAGTTTCCATGGATAGCATCGCCTCGGTCAAATTCTGAGAGAGGATGTCTGGGATCGTTCTTTTTCGCAACCATCTCAAACTGTCGGATCGAGCCGGAATATAGCTGAGTGCGGCGGGACTTAGCGCGTATAACATCGATCGAAAACTCATCATTAACGATACTGTATTCGTATTCCTTTTCGATACCCGTTACATAGTAATAGCAAAAGAAGGCGATCCCGAAGACCAGTGCGCCGGAAAGAAGGAACAGATATGTGATACCGAACATCAACGGAAGAACGAGTACAAAAAGACCGGCGATCACAGCAAGCACGATGATCAGCACCCTGCATACCTTCTCTTTGGTCGTGATATTCTTCTTCACTATATGTTCCGCAACAGAATCGTTATATAACTGCATTTGATTTCTCCTTAAGAAAAAACAAGGGGCCGTGGCATCTCTGCCACGCCCCCACTATTTTATCAGATTCGCTCCGATTAATACATACCTGCACCCGGATTCGGCATCGGCGGTTCAGGCTGCGGAATATCGCAGACAACAGCCTCAGTCGTAAGAAGTGTCGCGGAAACAGAAGCAGCATTCTGAAGTGCAGATCGTGTTACCTTTGCCGGATCGACGATACCGACCTCGAACATGTTTACATACTGATCATTCAGTGCATCGTATCCGTTGCCGGGCTCGGATTTCTTAATATTCTCGCAGATAACAGAACCATCAAGACCGGCATTAGCTGCGATCTGACGGATCGGAGCCTCGAGAGCCTTCAGGATAATACGGATACCTGTTGCAACATCTCCGTCATACTTGTCTACCAGCGCGGCAACTGCAGGAAGAACGTTGATATAAGCTGTTCCGCCACCGGGTACGATACCCTCTTCTACAGCAGCACGCGTAGCTGCCAAAGCATCCTCGATGCGAAGCTTCTTTTCCTTCATCTCGGTCTCAGTCGCTGCGCCGACCTTGATCACGCCCACACCACCGGAGAGCTTAGCCAGACGTTCCTGTAGCTTCTCTCTGTCGAAATCAGAAGATGTCTCTTCGATCTGTGTGCGGATCTGGGAAACACGGGACTTGATCGCATCCGGATCACCCATACCGTCAACAATGATCGTATTCTCCTTCTGTACTTTAACCTGATGTGCCCGGCCGAGCTGATCCATAGTGGTCTCCTTCAGATCCAGTCCGAGATCATTGGTGATGACCTGGCCGCCGGTAAGGATCGCGATATCCTCAAGCATCGCCTTTCTTCTGTCACCGAAACCCGGAGCCTTAACAGCCACACAGGTAAACGTGCCACGGAGCTTGTTGACGATCAGTGTAGCCAGCGCTTCGCCATCAACATCTTCAGCGATGATCAGGAGTTTCTTACCCTGCTGCACTACCTGCTCGAGAAGCGGCAGCACATCCTGGATATTCGAGATCTTCTTATCTGTGATCAAAATATACGGATCGTCGAGGACTGCCTCCATCTTATCCATATCCGTACACATATACGAAGACAGATAACCACGATCAAACTGCATACCCTCAACAACTTCAAGTTCGGTTCCCATGGTCTTGGACTCTTCTACTGTGATGACGCCGTCAGAAGAAACCTTCTCCATTGCCTGAGAGATCAGATCTCCGATGACCTCGTCACCGGCTGAGATCGAAGCTACACGGGCAATATCCTTTGAACCGTCCACCTTCTTAGCTGCGGCTTCGAGAGATTTCACAGCCTCATCCACAGCCAACTGGATGCCTTTTCTCAGGATGATCGGATTAGCGCCGGCTGCCACATTCTTCATACCCTCACGAATGATCGCCTGAGCCAGCAGTGTCGCTGTCGTAGTACCATCACCGGCGACATCGTTTGTTTTAGATGCGACCTCTTTGACAAGCTGGGCACCGGCATTCTCGAAGCGGTCTTCCAGTTCGATCTCTTTTGCAATCGTTACACCATCGTTCGTGATCAGCGGAGCACCGTATTTCTTATCGAGAACTACGTTTCTTCCCTTTGGCCCTAATGTGATCTTCACAGTATCCGCAACTTTATTCACGCCGTTTTCCAAAGCACGTCTCGCGTCTTCGGAATACTTCAATTCTTTAGCCATTTCTTTACCTCCTGGTCCCAAGGACTTATTCTACAATAGCCAGAACATCCGCCTGACTTACGATCGTATATTCAACGCCGTCGATCTTGACCTGAGTGCCTGCATACTTGCTGACGAGCACCTTCTGTCCGACAGTAAGCTCCATCTTTACTTCCTTACCGTCAACCAGACCACCGGGACCTACTGCAACGATCTCGGCGATCTGCGGCTTTTCCTTCGCAGAGCCCGCAAGCACAATTCCGCTGTGCGTCGTTTCCTCAGCTTCTACCATCTTAATCACGACTCTATCACCTAAAGGTTTAATGGTCATAGTGAATCACCTCCAGTAAATTTGTTTAGCACTCATCACACGCGAGTGCTAAAAGCAATTACTACTATACCATTTTGTTTTCGGATGTCAATATCAAAGAAAGACAAAAACAAAAAAAAGAGTGTCTGCCGGCACTCTTTTTTGTAATTACAGATTCATGGCAATATCTCACGATCCACCGGTAAAATCAACTTCGTGCTTTGGCGCACGAGGAATTTCAGGAACAGGATCAAAAGGATACGTTTCCCCGTAGAAGTATTCCTGAACAAGCGGGATCATACCATTCCAATCGCATCGTATACTCCAGTCTCCGGGACGAATGTCATCGTCAAACTCACCTTCAACAGAATATCCTTCGACAGGGATTCCCATCGTCTGCAGTTTGAGATTCCTCGCGCTGGGCAGAAAATCAAAGGCATACTTTTCAATCTCATCGCGCGAGATGTTTGTTGCTATCATACTCAGAATATCATCCAGCGCTGAAAGCTTAGACGTCATACTCAGGCTCGTATATTTATTCAGAAGTTCATTGAGCACTTTGACCTGTCTTTCGGAACGACCGTAGACGCCATTTCCGACTTTACGGATACGACTATAGGCCACGGCCTGTCTGCCGTTAAGATGCTGCATGCCGTAATCGGAGAGGAAATATTTCTCTTCAGGATCACCATTGAGAAGATTCTGTTCACGGAGATTGGCATTCAGTCCGCCCGGATCACGGAAGACCTCATTTTTCGTCAGTTCGATGTCAATACCGCCAACTGCATCGATTACTTCCTCCATGTGATAGAAATTCACATAAGCGTACCCGTCGAGAGACAATCGCAAATGATTCTCTATAACTACGGACAGGAGTTCCGGACCACCAAATGTCATGGCCGCATTGATCTTCTGCATCTTCTTATATCCTGGAATGTAAACGTAGCAATCTCTCTGAATCGTGAGAAGTTTGACCGTTCCGGCCTTATCATCAACACTCATCACCATAATAACATCAGCAAGACTACCTGATCCGTCGGAAGAATATTCCCGATCCCGACTATCGATGCCGATCAGAAGGAAATTATGGATATGCTCCTCTTCCACCGGCTCATAGAAAGTCTCGGAAGTATAATTGGAGAGAGTCACTACAGAACCTTCTTCATTAATAAATGTCGGGTTCTCCACTTTAGGGATATACTCGATCTGATCGAGCAGATGATCCTTGTACTTAAGGAATCCGATATAGATTCCTCCGGCAATAATCGCCAGCACAAGCAATATAGGAAGAATGATACGAAGCATCACACGCTTGAAGGTCCATGGTTTCTTGGTCTTCTTCGCTTTGGGAGAAGTTACTTTTCTTCCCTTATCATCAATATGCGCGATATGATACTTCTCAGCGTCCGTCTTCTTATTCACGTTCGCTGATGGTTCACTATGGTGTTTCACTTCTTCTTTTTCCTTTTTCTAATCCTTTGCACGCATCATTATATCGCATCCAAACTAATATATTATTACTAATTTGTTATATTGCAACTGTCATCCCGGTGTGGCCGACGGCTCCGATGAAGGCTCGGTATCTGATGTAGTCTCCTCAGAGGACGGGGCCTCCCCGTTTTCTTCTGTGGAGGGTACTGCAGCCGCTGCAGTCTCCCCTTTTCCGTTTATCGAAACCGGCAGGTAATCGAGGATCCCGACAATATATTCTTCAAGCTTTGTTGTTCCTTTCTGTGTGGAACTAAGTATATCCTCATTGGCGTGGAACAGAGTCACAGCGCCAAAATAGGTCGTAACAGCTATCACGAGAAGCAGGATCAGCAATCTGATCAACAGCATGACGGTAATACCGGAATTTTGGAAAAAATCAGCCAGCGGCGTCTTTCTTCTGATCTTGTTATCCGGCGTGGAGGCCATGAACTCTGCGATACGGAACCGAGGGGAATCGATCTTCTCAAGAATCGTACTTTTCATCGTTGAAGCAGTATACTCATCCAGATTCTTCTCGAGCGGTGCAGCATCATTGATGACAGGATAACGAGCAGCCAGTTCGTTGATATGATACTGAAGAGAATCCGAGAAGAAATAGATCACTTTCTCCTCCGATAACTTGGCACGTTTGTGATATGTGTCTATAAATGCGTCGACTACACACATCTCGGCACGAGTCGTATCGCGAAGGTTCTTATAGGCACAACGATACGCAAAAGAAGCATACATATCATAGAATGCTTCGATATTCTCACGTGTTAATCTTTCATTCCACATTTCCATAAGTCAGGCACCTCAATACTGCTGTCTCGGAGGCATCGGACGTTGTCTTGCGGCCGGCGGCCTTCTCTGTGCAGAAGAATTGTCCATAAGCATAAGAAGCGGATACGAAGAGGAGATCAGGAAGATCACGATAGCTTCGGCGATCATAGGAACTCTCACGCTGGAGAACGCATTGGCAATACCGAAAACGATCGTACCGATCATCGTTCCACATGTAAATGTCCGCATCAGGATAACTCTGGCGATCGGATGCTTATCCTGACGGATCAGAGACTTATAATAGTCCAGATACCCGAACTGGTGGAGGCCCTGTGAGAGACCGAGGAACGCTACTCCGACAACAAGTACCTTAGCTGACGGAGAAAGGGCAAATACCAGATACCCCACCGAACTAAGCACCGCCGACAACGTAATCCTGGATTTATGAGAGAAAAAGTCTTCGAACCAGATACACAGCAGACGCATGACCAGCTCTCCGCACACAACAGCCAGCATATAGTAGAAAGCACAGGTCGCAAGAGAAATATTCACCTTACCGAGATAATCCGGTATGAACACCATGAAGAAAGCAAACTGAAGACCCAGTGGGAAAACCGTGCTCCACGCAAAAGTCCCCGACTTGGAATTCTTAAGGGCGTAGAAATAATTAGGCAGACGGATCATCGGTTCGTTCGACGGCGGACAATGACGGACGAAGTACAGCACCTGGATCGCATCCACAAACAAGAAGAAAGAAGCCGTCATGAATACAGTAAACAAGCCGAACCTTTCGTAAAGAATACCGCAAATGACCGCGCCTACGGAAACACCGAGCAGATTGCCGACATACTGGCACTGGTGCACTTTACGCTCGCTGAAATCGGTCTGTCCGGTATGCGCCGCCTGAAGACGGTACTCTCGCTGGAACTGGAACAGCATCCCCAGGAAGAAACCGATCGGAAGTTGCATAAAGACTGTAAGGAACGGGAAATCTACCAGACCACAGATCAGCAATAATACAAAAGCACTGACTACCGAAACGATCACAGCGAGACGTGACGTGAGCTTACGGATGATCAGATCGCGCATATGGACGAATCTCCAGAATCCGAACAGATAGAGCAGGCAGGCCAACACGATCCATATATGAAGGAGGAAGGAATTATCGAAGTAGTCTCCCATAGAGTCCTTCAGATAGGTGGAAAGAACGATCAACGGCATCGAGCATCCGATACTGGAGAAGAAAGAAATCAGGCGGAAAGTAGACATACCGTACATTACAGCTCTCGGAACGTTCTTATCCGGTTTGGCGATCAGCGTGTCAAAGAGTCTTCTCATCTCCCCATAGATGATCGCAATCGCGACTGCAATAGAGATCATCGTAAATACCCACGACAGCGACATGCCATTCTCCGTGAATTCGAAATCGCGCTGGGGCTGCATCACTTCCACGATACCGGAAACGGTGCCGTCCGCGCCGATGATCGGAGCCACCGACGTTACATACAGGACATTCTCAAACCGTCTGTGTGTGACGATCAACTGCTGCTGTTCATATGACTCCGTATACTCCTCACCTGCTCCGGATAACACATACTGCTTTCCTTCATCGTGAGTACGGTCAGAAGTATAGACACGCAGGAAAGAATTTCCGGCCTTTACAAAGATATTGACCATATACTGTTTATCCGTATCGTAATGAGGGATATCCATCGGGAAAGACATACCTTCCACCAGATCCCTGCACGAAAGAGCCACAGAAGCGCTGCCTGCAAAAGAAGAGATCGCCGTTTTTCTCTGGGATTGAAGCGCCGAAACATAGACATCCGTAACGACAGACGAGATCATAAACAGGATCACGATCGCAGTTACGAAGCAGAATCCGATCTGGCTGGCGATCGCCTTTTTCCCCTTCGGTGCTTTGGTAAAATTCTCGATCAGGTAGTCGTTCATAATACTGCCTCCGAGTTCTTCTTTGAGACGATCCTGATGATCGGCGGTATGATGTACTGAAGTGCAAAAACACCCAGAGCCACGATTACCGCAAGAATGACCGTCCTAAGGATCTTCTCTTCCAGTTTATCTCCCATCTCGTCAATAGGACGATACTGGGCCGACAGTTCAAGAAGCGCCACGGCTTTTCCTTCCTGATCCTTTACAGGGACCATGTAGTGATACACGTTTTCCTCGCGTTTCTCATAAGGCACGATTTCCGATGTGAGCCATTCCGAAACAGGAATCTTCATCGCGATCAGCAGATCCGAATCGTTCCCTGTCAACATATTAAGGGATCCGTTATTATACTCGTAAAGTCCGAATGACTGAGTCGAGTAATCACTTTCGTTCGTATCCATGAGCATATAAGGAAGCACTGCGCTATACTTCTGGGCAGCCTTTGCAGAATCAGTCTTTATTTCTTCTCCCGACACAGCCGACGCTGCATTTGACGCATCCGTCTGTATGCGCTGGATCAACGTCTTCTGGTACTCTTTTTCAAAACCGACACGCATATGGTGGACGGCAAAAGAAACCGAAACAACGACGAGGATGAGCGCAAATAGAGAAAGGAACAGCACCTTCGCAACATTGCCGGCAGCATTGGACGCGGTATTCGGATTATCTGAAGAAGGCATGTCTCCACCTCGTGCATAAGAATTCATCGTAATTATATCGCAACTCAAAATAATTGCAAAACATATTGTTTTATACCTATTTCACAAGAATATGCGAACGAACAACTTCAATTAATTGCTAAAAAGATCGTCTCTTCCAGGCAAGGCCCCCTTCGATCCCGTGACAGAGTGTCTGCTCAGGGCATAAAAAAGTGTCCGTAATCAGTTACGGACACCCATTATGGTTGCGGAGGCGGGACTCGAACCTCGCGACCTTCGGGTTATGAGCCCGACAAGCTACCAACTGCTCCACTCCGCGATATATGATCTGCATCCAGGTGGTGCTCGTGACCGGACTTGAACCGGTACGGGTTTTACCCCGACGGATTTTAAGTCCGTTGCGTCTGCCTATTCCGCCACACGAGCAAGTCACTCTTAATGCTAGTAAATACTAACATTGATATTCTCATATGTCAAACCCTTTTTTACCACAGGGCTAATTTCCTTTTGGAAGATGACTTGACCGCACCCCACAGCACTTCACACGCAGATATCCTCTCTTATCGCTTCGAATTTAGTTTCCCCGATACCTGAAACATTCATGATTTCTTCCACAGAAGCAAAAGGGCCGTTTTCTTCCCTGTAGTCGATGATCTTTTGAGCCGTCTTCTCGCCGATTCCGTTAAGCGAGGCCAGCACAGCTACATCCGCCTTATTAATGTTCACACGTCGCGTCGACGATGTGCCGCTTCCTGATACAGGCGTCCAACGGTCCACCCGATCAACACGTTGATTGTCCTCTTCATCGCAAGAAGATCCGACCGAAGGGATATAGATACTCTGCGGATCGTCAATAAGATATACCATATCAATATGCTCCGCATCCGCTTCCGAAGTCAAGCCACCCGCCATGCTGATCAGTTCATAAAGATATACCGCTTTTTCCAGTTCATATACCCCGGGCGTGGCGATCTCTCCACAGATATACACGGGAAAAGACGTATCCGATATTTCTTTTTCCGGAGTCTCAATATGATCCGTCGCTATTGGCGAGGTTTCAGGATACGTTTCGATCGCGACGGTCTTTCTCCCTGAAAATACCGAAGCAGAAATACATATTCCTACTCCCAGCAGAAGCATGATGGTAGTTATATACAGACGTCTTCTCTCCATTTTCATATCCTCCCTTTCGTTGGTAGAATCATCATACCTGCGCCAATCGGATTTGTATTCGACAAATACTGTCAATTTTCGTCCTTTTGTCGATATTCTTAAAAGAAACACACTTCTCTTTGTCGAATATTGTTGCGGATTCTATTTAATTGAAATAAGATATTAAGAGAACTTATAAAGCATATCGGAGGACTAACCCATGCTTCGTGATAAGGATAATGAAGGCAAAGAAAACGAACGTCTTCTTCACGCACCACAAGACGAGGATTCTGAAAACGAAGAAGCGTCTGTATTCGGTACATTTCGGCACTCACAGGAAGGAAGTCTGCTTTCGGGCGGAAATAACAGCGGATCCTCTTCTGATCCCGCATTCCTGCTTAGGCACGAGCCAGAAGAACTTCCTGAGGATCCTTCTTTTTCGGATAGCGATCCTGCGGACGACTCCGTGCGGGGTCCTCTGTTTCTATCCTTTAAGGCCAATGATCCGGCCTCTGAAGTATCCGAAGCGCTTAGAGAACAGAACAAGGCCGCTTCTATATATCAATCCGAGCCGATCGATGATCCTGAATTCTCATTTGGACAGGAGGATGCTTTCTCCGAGGAAGATCAATACATGGACGCATTTCCACAAGATGCGCCTGCTTCTCCTTTCGCGTCCGTTTCTCCCCGTTCCCCGGAACCTGAAGAGGAACTGATGCCCTCTGAACCGCCAAAGCCCTCCATGATGGATACGATGTATGCGAAAGAGGATTACCGCAGCAACATGCCCAAATACGAAGTGGACAGTTCTCTCGAAGACGAGATCAATGCAAGTTTCAACGATGAGAGCTTCTCTCCCTTTAGTCCATTTGCCGCATTTAAACCGGCCGCTCCTGCACAGAGTGAGGAGCCTGCCACTCCGGTAGCACAGGAGACAACACCCTCTCCTGTACAGGAAACACCATCTCCGGTACCGGATTCACCTGTGCCTGCTGCGGAACCTGTCGTTTCTAAGCCGATCATATCCATACCCGTAGAGACTTCCCCTTCATATGTTCCCTTCAGTCAGGCGCAGCCCGAAGCAGCATCCGAGCCGGTTGCCGAACCGGTCGTCGAGCCGGTTGCCGAACCGGTCGTCGAGCCGGTTGCTGAACCAACTTCTGAACCGGATGTCGAACCCGAACTCGAAACTGCTTCAGAACCGTCTACCGAACAGGAAATCGAAACTGTTGTCGACTCTGCTTCTGAACCGGTTGTCGAGTCAGATAACGTTGCTTCTGCCGAAGCAGAAAATGAACCGGAAACCGAATCGTTTGTTGAAGCAGCGTCTGAACAGATCGTCGAGCCGACAGCTGAACCAATAAGTGAAACTGCGGCCGAACCGATCGCCGAGCCGGTCACCGAATCTGTGTCCGAGCCAATACCGGAGAAGATTGATGAGCCGGCGAACGTTCCTGAGGAAACGCAACCCACACAAGAAGCAGAGCATGTTCCTTCTTATGCCGCGGCTATTATTCAGCCTGATCAGCCTATCAAGCCCATTCCGGCAGAAGAATCTGTTCCTTCCGAACAGGTAGATGCTTCTGATCTTGCTTCCATATCAAGTTATGCAGGTCAGCCGGATGCGGAAGACGAGCGCGTATTTGCCGGAACAAGAGACGAATCACAAGAAGAGCTGACCCCGGCTGCTCTCGCAAGTGATACTTCTGTGCCGTCCGAGGAGCAGGAACCGGACACCAATTCCGAGTCACCATCAGATATAGATACGTCCGTCCTTTACGATACAGCACCAATCGAGGAACCTTCTCTCATCGATGATTTCCCGGACGATCTTGAGTCTGTCTATCGTGAAAGCGACGTAAATACCGAAGAACAGGTTTCATATTCGTCCCCGGCGATCCACCCTCATGTTTCTATCGCGGCAACGAACCTTGAACCGATTGATAGCGTCTACAACACCACAGCGCCAATTGAGCCCGAGCCCGCACAGCAAGCTCAGTCGGAAACTTCTTTTAAGAATCATCTCCTCTTCGGAGACGAAGACGAGCAGTCTTTCCACGAAGCAGCCAGACGCGAAGCAGAAGAGAGAAAAATCGCCGAGGCAGCCGCTGCGGCCGCTAAATCTGAAACTGTCGCTGAAGGCCAGTCGGATGCCGCGAAACTTCGCCCCGGTTCTTCTTTCAGCGGTAGCCGTCCTTCCGCCACGTCGTCCGACGCGGAAAAGACGGAGAGAAATGTTTCCCGACCGGGCGGCACGATCAGTCGCCCTGCCGCTACAGCAGGTATGAGCACCAGCGCCCAGATCGTCAAGGCTCAGCACCACCGTTACACGGCTGCGACCCAGCGAGGTTCGATTACTCCGGTAGAGCAGCAGGATCACATCGACAAGAAGAAAAAGGGCATCATCAAGCCGATCATCTTCATTGCGCTTGGTCTGCTTTGCCTCGGAGGTCTGGCATTCTGCTGGCAGTATTTCGATCTTGGCAAGTCTTTCTCTTCAGGAACGACCACCAAACCGAAAACTACCACGTATCAGGAGAAAACAACTTCTGTGATCGATGTTTCTTCCGACAGCGAGACCGAACCATCTTCCGAGACAGATACAGAGAAGACAACGGTCACGACAGAAGCAACAACCACGGAAGAACCTGCCACTACGACAACCGAAGCCCCAACGACCACAACTGAGGCTCCGACTACAACGACTGAGGCGCCGACTACTACAACTGAGGCGCCGACTACTACAACCGAGGCGCCCACGACCACCACCGAAAAGCCAACGTCGAAAGAGCCTACCGAGACTACATCATCTCCGACTCCATCGGAATTCCCGGTAACCTCCTTTAATACCAAGATCGTGAACGCGACGGGAACCTCGAACTCCTGTTCCTTCGATATCAAGTTCACAAATAACGGTTCGAAGACCTCTTCCCTTGACGCTTCGATCGAATATGTAACGTTCACGTTAGTATCCGATACGACAGTTACGGATATCTCCTGCTCGAACTTCAGGATCGAGAAGAAAGAGGGTACGAGCAACACCTACTATCTGTATCCGAACAACAATGAAGCAATTGCCAAGGGCGAAGCCATATACGCCTCCATCGAGGCTTCCGGCAATTCCAGTTTCGGAAGCTACAGGGTCAAGAATCTCTACGTCGAATACAAAAAGTGATCCTTTTCGGAAAAGACATACGCAGAAGAAACACGAAGCGCTGTCCGACATCAGACAGCGCTTCTTCTATTCTCTATGTTTTTCGATACAAGTAGAGTTTTCGCTTACTTATCAATGGTCATACCTGAAAGGAACGCATTAATGAATCCGTCGAGATTTCCGTTCATTACGGCATCAACATTCACTTCTTCATATCCGGTACGATGGTCTTTAACAAGTGTGTACGGACAGAATACATAGGATCGGATCTGGCTTCCCCATGCGATATCCATCTGCACGCCCTTGAGGTCCTCGATTTTTTCCATATGTGCGGCCATCGCAAGTGCATAGAGCTTCGCTTTCAGCATATTCATCGCTGTTTCACGGTTCTGGATCTGAGAACGTTCCGCCTGACATGCCACGACACATCCTGTCGGAATATGGGTCAGTCGGACAGCTGAGTCAGTACGGTTAACGTGCTGACCGCCTTTACCGGTCGCACGATATGTATCCACGCGGACATCGGCCATATCGATCTTGATCTCGATCGAGTCATCAAGTTCCGGCATGACTTCGCAAGAAGCGAAGGAAGTATGTCTTCTCGCAGAAGAGTCAAAGGGCGAGATACGGACCAGACGGTGCACGCCAATCTCGGATCTTAAGAAACCGTAAGCATTCTCACCGGAGATCATCATCGAGACACTCTTAATGCCGGCCTCATCGCCATCCAGATACTCGAGTTCCTTGATCTCGAACTCGTGATCCTGTGCCCAGTGCGTGTACATTCTATAGAGCATACTGACCCAGTCCTGCGCTTCGGTTCCGCCGGCGCCGGCATGTAGTGTCAGGATCGCATTGTTTTTATCATATTCTCCGGTAAGAAGCGTCTCGAGGCGCATCTTCTCATAATCAGCGGTAAACTTCTTTACGCCCTCTGTGGCTTCAGCAAGCACATCTGTATCCTCAGCTTCGTTCCCGAGTTCACATAGCACAAGAAGGTCCTCGCGTTCTGCTGCGAGATCCTCAAATGACTTGATTCGTTTCTGCAGCCGCTTCATCTTCGTCTGCTCTTTCTGTGCGCGCTCCACATCGTTCCAGTAATCCGGTTCCTGCGATCTGGCCTCCAGTTCAGAGACCTGATCACTGACCTGTTTGATATGCAGGGCATCACGCAGAAGCTCGATCTTCTCCTCATATCCTTCCAGTTCCAGACGCAAATTATCAAATTCCAGCATTACTCTATACTCCCATTTTTTAATTCCGAAACAAATTCCTTCAATCTCTTCATCGCTTCCTGGATATTCTCTAGAGACGCCGCGTAACTGATTCTTACGTGGCCTTCTCCGCACTTTCCGAAAGCATTGCCCGGAACGATCGCGACTTTCTTTTCCATCAGGAATCTCTCACAAAACTCCTCACAGGTCAGACCCAGTCCTTCTATGCTCGGGAAAGCATAGAAAGCGCCGGTGGGTTCGAAACAGGTAAGTCCTGCATCATTCAGTCCCTTAATGATCACTCTTCGTCTTCGGTTATACTCATCCCGCATATCTTCTACTTCTTTGTCACCGTTTCTGCATGCCTCGATGACAGCATACTGGGCCGTCGTCGGAGAACACATGATGCAGTACTGGTGAACCTTGTTCATAGCAGCAACAAGGGGAGCCGGTCCGGCCATATAACCGATACGCCAGCCTGTCATCGCAAAAGACTTGGAAAAACCGTTGACTACGATCGTACGGTCATACATCTCCGGAAAATTTGCGATCGAAGCTGGTCTTTGCCCCGTATAGCTAAGTTCAGAGTACAGTTCATCAGAAACGACGAATATATCCGGGTGTCGCACAAGAACATCCTTGATCTTCGCCAAATCGTCATAGGTCATCGTCGCGCCTGTAGGATTACCGGGGTAACCGAGAATGATGTACTTCGTCTTATCCGTGATCGCTGCTTCGAGTGCATCCGGAGTCAGTTTATAGTGATTTTCTTCTTTTGTCTCGATCACGACCGGAATACCATGAGCCAGCGTTACCGTTGCTTTATAGGCAACAAAACACGGTTCCAGAATGATGACTTCATCGCCCGGATCGATAAGCGCACGCGCGATCAGATCGAGCGCTTCGCTGCCACCGACCGTTACCAGGATCTGCTTCTTGGGATCGTATTTCAGCTCGAAACGTCTTTCCAAATATTCAGAAATTGCTTTTCTTACTTCGATATATCCCTGATTCGGTGAATAATGCGTGTATCCGTCTTCCAAAGAGAAGATACCGGCCTCCCTTATATTCCAAGGGGTAACGAAGTCCGGCTCACCGATGGAAAGAGAGATCACTTCTCCCTTCATCTCATTTGCCAGATCAAAGAAGCGGCGGATCGCAGAAGGTGCGATATTGTTTACTACTGTCGATATTTTGCTTTGATAATCGATTTCCATGAGTCCTCTTTCCTCTCAGCAATATCTCACAGCACAATTGCTTCACGGTCATCTGTCTGCTTCTGTGTAAACAGTGTTCCGTTGCTCTTATACTTTTTCAAAATGAAATGCGTCGACGTAGACAGCACGCCTTCCAGAGGAGCGATCTTCTCGGATACGAAGTTCGCCACTTCACGGAGAGTAGAGTCCTCAATAATCAGCATCAGGTCGAAACCGCCGGACATCAGGTAGCATGACGATACCTGCGGATAACGGTAGAACTGGCTGGCGATCTTATCGAAGCCCTGATTTCTCTGCGGTGTGATCCGGACCTCGATCAGAGCGGTCACTTCTTCGCGCTCTGTCTTTTCCCAGTTGATCATGGTATTGTATCCGAGGATCACATTTTCCTTTTTGCAGGCTTCGAGTTCGGCAGTGATCTCCTCCTGAGATGCATTTAGCATCACTGCCAGATCCTCGATCTTGATCCTTGCATTATGTTCCACCAATTTTAGTAATTCGATGCGGTTAACCATATTCGCTTCCTCCGAGCAAAATCACTTCTGCTATTCTACCACAACGGCTCAATTTATGTGTTCTATCTAAACTATGAGTATCAGAATATACAGAAGATGGGCCACCTAAAACATAGATAGCCCATCTTTGGAACACTATTTACGTATTCAGATACGCGCTACGCCGCTCTTTCTTGCCGCCTCAGCAACTGCAGCAGCAACAGCCTTACCGACACGCGGATCGAAAGCATCCGGCAGGATGTACTCAGGATTCAGTTCCTCATCAGAAACAACACCTGCGATCGCGTTCGCAGCAGCGATCTTCATCTCATCGTTGATATCGGAAGCACGAACATCCAGAGCACCACGGAAGATACCCGGGAAAGCAAGAACGTTGTTGACCTGGTTCGGGAAGTCGGAACGGCCTGTAGCCATAACAGCAACACCGGCTTTCTTCGCCTCATCCGGCAGGATCTCCGGCACAGGGTTCGCGCAGGCAAATACGATCGGATCCTTAGCCATGGTTGCTACCATCTCAGCGGTCAGTACGCCCGGAGCGGAAACACCGATGAATACATCAGCACCAACAATAACATCCTTGAGGGAGCCCTTCTTCATCTTCTGGTTGGTGATCGCAGCGATCTCTTCTTTTGCGGAGTTGAGCTTCTCACGGCCCTGGTAGATCGCACCGGTTCTATCGCAGAGAACAACGTCCTTCAGGCCACGGGAGATCAGGAGCTTGGTGATAGCTGTAGCAGCAGCACCTGCGCCGTTAACAACAACGGAGATCTCTTCGATCTTCTTACCAACGATCTTAAGAGCATTGGTAAGACCTGCAAGAGTGATAACAGCTGTACCGTGCTGGTCATCGTGGAAGATCGGGATATCACATCTTTCCTTCAGCTTCTTCTCGATCTCAAAGCATCTCGGAGCGGAAATATCCTCGAGGTTTACACCGCCGAAAGAACCGGCCAGCAGAGCGACCGTGTTAACGATATCGTCCACTTCCTTGGAACGGATGCAAAGCGGAAAAGCGTCTACATCACCGAAAGCCTTAAACAGTGCGCACTTACCTTCCATAACCGGCATACCGGCTTCCGGTCCGATATCACCGAGACCAAGGACTGCAGTACCGTCTGTAACAACAGCAACCAGGTTGTGACGACGTGTATATTTGTAGGAGAGATCGACATCTTTGGAGATCTCGAGGCACGGCTCAGCAACACCCGGTGTATATGCTACAGAAAGATCGTGCTTGGAAGCTACAGGAGCACGCGTGATGACTTCGATTTTACCCTGCCATTCGGTATGCTTAAGAATGGCCTCTTCTTTAATATCCATAATTCAATCCTCCATTGATGATATAACTTGAACATAACAATAATAGGGAAACTCTACTGAAATTTCAATTCATGAAATATACAAAGATACCTATTAAATAGGAAAGATTGGTGGCATTTTGCCAAATGAAGAAGAAAAATGAAAATTACTCTTTCTCAAGCATCGTAGCCATATGGTATCTCGAGCCCATATTACGGAATAAAACCATCACGAAATACGCCCGCAGGAAAGCCTCGACCAGGAACAGGCCGACCGACTCCTCTTTCAGCACGAACATGACGATCAGATGCAGTACGATATAGATCAGAAGGATGCCGGTAAGTTCCGCAACAATAGATAGACGGTGCCCGTGAGAACGAACGGAACTAAGCAGCGTCGCGCTATATGCATCTTTCTTTTCGAAGAAGACCAGACCGGACCGTAGATAAAAAGACGGGATGAAAAACAGGAATGCTACCGGAAGGAAGCCCAGTATCAGGAGCGCAGGAAAACAGACCGAGGCCGAATACAACACGAGCCACCAGATGCGCGTGAAATAGATCCCAGGCGCTTTAGATAGAGGAACCTCCCGGAGATCACAGCCATACATCACAAAATAGAAGAGCCCCAGGAGAAACATCACCGAGAAATATCCCGCCAGAGCACACAGATACAGCATATTGTCTACTGTAAAAGCATTCTCAAACGGATGCGCGTCATAAAATGCCGCATAATCCTCGGCCTCCGTTAGATCTTCGTACCAGTACATCAACTGTGAAAAATCGGAATCGCCGGGTGGCGCTTTCAGGAACCAAAAAGAAACTCCCCACGCAAAAAGGAGGAGCAGCACTGCTGCCCACCTTTTGCTAAGAGAGTCTATCTTAAACGATTCTAATGGTTTCGAGAGGATCATAATCGTCTCTTAACCCCGGAATATCAGAGATTTGCAGTAGCGATCGTCAGATCTTCGCAAACCTGGCCATTAACGATATGCTCAGCAACCATACGCTTCGCCTTATTCGGATCCATCTTGATGTATGTGACCTTGGAGCCATCTGCATCGATAACTTCAACGATCGGCTCATACTTGCAAAGGCCGATGCAGCCTGTCATCGTAACAGCAACATCCTCGATGCCGCGGGTCTTCAGTTCTTCTACGATCGCGGTCATAACCGGACGGGCACCCGCTGCGATACCGCAGGTAGCCATACCAACTACGATACGCTTGCCGGCTTCGGATCTTGCGGACATGTCGGACTTCGCCTTGTTCTTGATTGCTTCGAGTTCTGCTAATGATTTCATACTTATAAACCTCCAAGTATTAATTCTTGTTGTTCGCGATAATAGTCGCACAAGAACAGATAGATCTCCGGTTCCTGAAGCGACATGCCATCGAGTTTCTCCTTGATCTCGCGTGTGTCGATCACTGATTTGCCCTTCTCATCATGTTCGAAGATCACGACAAAATCGCACGTCTTCTCGCAGGACCCAACGAGCGCCGCCAGCGACTCTCCGACATCGCCCAGTGGGAGACAATCGATCGAGGATGGCACCAGTTCCGCAGTGACGGTCGTTCCTTCTCCGAGCTTACTCTGAATATCCAGACTTCCGCCCGTCAATTCACAGAGTTCCTTCAGAAGCGGAAGTCCCAATCCGACCTTACGGGTACTTCTCGTCGTGGCAAAGGGATCGGTCACTTTCGCGACGAACTCTTCACTCATTCCGCATCCATTATCAACAAACTCGATAATCAGACGGTCTTCCCTCGATATCATGTGTATCCGCAGAGTCACCAGAGAAGCTCCGGCTCTCGTTGAATTGGTCAGGATATCCAGAATGTGAAGCGATAATTCTCTCAAGCAACTCCCCTGTCTCCGACCGGTTTCCGGCCGGAAAAGCACTTCAGATATCTATCTGTTATTGTCAACTTTAACATTATATCACTTTCTCATCAGATCCCGCAATGCATTTACGAAGCTCACAGGATCGAGATCAGGACTTTTTTCCAGAGGTAGCTTCAAAGAATAGCCGGGATCCGCGATATCCGGAAGCTGATGCGCATCCGAATCCACGATATAGTGATATGTCGAGAGTTCAGGATGCTTATCCCAGAATTCCGGCAGATTGCAGCGTTTGCTTACTTCGACGAGCCGTCCCTTCCATTCGGGAGGAACAGTGCCCAGTGAGGCCACCATACTGTAGGAATCTTTATCGATATGCGCCGGGATCGCCGCCGCGCCCATACTGTCAAGTTTATCGAACAACTCGATCATCGAGACATCCGAACCAGTGGAAAGCAGATATTCCAGTTCCTCCACGACCTCATCATCATCGTTCATGACATACTGGTTGCCGAAGATCTCGACACGGTTTTTGATCTTCGGCCGATGGGAAGTCCAGTATTCTTCGAACTCGAGCGCTTTTGCCAGAGAAGGAAAAAGACCGAGGACGTGGAAGCCTTCGGCCACCTCTACTTCCATTCCGGGAATCACCAGAGGCGCTTTCCCATGTTCTTTCTTCAGAAAATCGGCACACTTCATCGCCGCTTCGCAGTTTCTCGCAGAACAGTGATCTGTGATCGCGATAACTTCCAGCCCGTTAAGAAGAGCCATAGAGACCATATTGCCGGGCGTCATGTCATTTTCGGCGCAGGGCGATACAGCGGAGTGCATATGCAGATCACATACGAAAATGGCCATATCTCTAAGTGATCAGACCTCCATTGATTCCATGATCTCATGTAGCGCCGCACAGGCCGCATAGGTATCCATAGAAGTCGTACAGACACATATCTCTTCGGACTTTGCCTTCTGAAGGATCGCCTCCTGAAGAACGACATCCTCGGTAAGAATGACCAGAGGACACTCGTTGAGGGACGCTACGGCGATCACGTTCATACTGTTCAATATCGTGAACCAACACTCATCGTTCTGAAGATGCGCCATAACATGGCTCAGCATATCTCCGGCATAACCTTTCTTGATCTTCGCATCCGGCTGATACACCTCGGTCAGCACGGTAAGTTCCATCGCTTCGATGATTTCTGATACTGTCTTCATGGGTCTCATTCCTTATTCATTCGTTTCTGACGGATAATACAATTATTGATACTCGCTCTTCCCTGCACGATATCCTCGGCCATCGCAGCACACGACGGCGCTCCACAGGCACCGCAGTCGAGCTGCGGAAGTGTCGCGAGGATCTCATCGATCTGTTCGTACTTCGTCATGGCTTCACCGATATTCTCGGAAAGCCGCATCGCATGATTCTCCGGAAGCGGAAGCTCCCAGACCTGAGGTATGATGTCCTCTTCATGAACGATCAGCTGAGGGAACAGCTGATTCTCCATGTAGAAATCATGGACGTGCTCACGAAGTTTGGCATGCGCAGCGAAACGGTTCATGACAGTAAGCGGTCCTCCGATACATCCGCCGAAACAGCATGTCGCCTCGACATAATCGATCTTCTTGATATTATCCCTGTCGATCTCCTCGAGGATATCGATCACATTCTCGATACCGTCTACCGATAGAAAGTTCTCCATTTGCATGGCCGTTGACTCACCGCCGATTGCCGCACAACGAAGGCCGTTCGGATCCGATATGCGGATCGCTCGTTCTTCCTCATGAGTCAGTGAATCGTGGTGTTCGATCTTATCGAGAAGCTTGCGAAGCTGCGGGTATACATCATGCGTGCCGACACAGGTCGAGATCAGGGACTTCTTCTTCCACAGGGGATTGATCACCGAGGTCACCTTCGCCGGACATGGAGAAATATAGCACAGATAGATCAGGGACTTTTTGATCTGCAACTTCTGGCATAGATAATCGATCGCATACTGGGCAGTCAGCTCCATCGGCGAATCGAGCGTGACCAGATGTGATATGAGGGCACGGTACTTCATCTGAATCAGACGGACCACGACCGGACAGGTCGTACTAATCATCGGGAAGATCTCATTTTTATCATCTTCGGACAACTCTTCCGCTGCTTCGAGCTTCTCACTGAGCATCTGTCTCGCGGCAGATACATATCCCGAATAGCCGATCGATTCATCGAATACATAATCAAAACCCATCTGACGGATACACTTCATCACGTCTATACGAGTCGCGCTGTTCTCAAACTGGGAGAAGATCGCGGGGCTTACTACGGCCACTTTTACCTTGCCGCTCGCCGCAGCGAGACGCTCCTCCAGCGTATCGGTCACCGCGATCTTTGCATGGTACGGGCAAATCCGGATACACTGGGCACAGTCGATACAGCGGATATCGTAGATCGTCGCCTTCCCGCCACGCACACGGATCGCCTGTGTCGGACACCCTTTACTGCAGGTAGTGCACCCGACACACAGATCCCCTATCAATGAAACACTGTGTAGTTTTTTCACGTTATTCCTCTCATGTAAAGTTAACTGTCATCGTGACCTTAGTACCTTCGCCGACCTTCGTATCGATCTTAAGGTCATCACAGTTCTTCTTAATATTCGGAAGTCCCATACCTGCTCCAAAGCCCATCTCGCGGGCGATATCCGGAGCCGTCGACCAGCCGGCAGTCATGGCCTGATCCAGATCCGGGATACCCGGACCGTGATCCTCGATCACGATCACGACCTTGTCCGGATGCACGGCAACCTCAGCCATGCCGCCCTGACCATGGATCACGGCATTGATTTCCGCCTCGTACATCGCGATCGAAGCACGCTTTATGTCCTCGGCTCTCACTCCGAGACGGGACAGAGACTTCTTCATCGAACTGCTCGCTTCTCCCGCATGGGTAAAATCATTCGCCCTTATCTCATATTGGCGCACTAACGGTTCTATAGGGCAGCCTCCTTCCCGCGAAGGCCCGCTTCGTAGAGAAGACCGCATACAGTGAACATGGAAAGCGGCGAAGTCATAAGTCCGATACCCTTCTCTTCAGCCAGTTTCTGCATCGTCTCATCCGGGACTTTTCCTCTTACGAAAATAATCACCTTCACGTCCAGCATCTCGGCCGTACGGATCGTCTGGGGATTGACCAGACCGGTGATCATGATCTGACTATCATCAGAACTGAACGCCATGACATCGCTCATCAGATCTGAGCCGCAGGCGATCGAAAGATCCTCCTCAAAACCGTCTGTTTTTACCAGAATCTCGGCATTCAGAAGCTCTGCACAATCACAAACTTTCATATCAAGACCTCCTAAAACATGCGATATATATCCATCTTTGGACCGTTCACCGAATGGGCGGCTCTACATCGCACCTCACAGATGTTATGTTAATTATATTATTATATAGGCGATTGTGCTACCTAATTTCGTGTAATTTCTCTATAACACAACTGAGGTGCAAGGCAAGTTTAATGGTATAATAACGCTGATTTTTAGATGAAAGGGCCAAAAAACATGACCAATTTTCACATTTATCCGGATCTCCTCTATCTCTTACCTCCTAAGACACACAATATCGGTGACCTCGAACGCACACTCGGCGAGCATCCCGAGATCAAGTTCGTCTCTTTTGTAGGCATCGATCTGGCCGGCAATGACACAGACGAGAAGATACCGATCAGCAACTTCATCGATAATCTCCAGGGATACCTGAACGGCTGTGTGGTGCAGACCGACGGTTCCTCCGTTGAACTTCCCGGAATCGCGACACTTAACGACGGTCGGGTCGATTTCGAGCCTGACCTGAAGGTCATGTGGTTCATCGATTATAACTATGAGCACTTGGATCCGCAGACCGGGCTTCCGATCGGTACGCTGCGCATCCCCTCTTACCTGATCCATAACGGCGACAAGGTTTGCTCCCGTTCGATCCTCAAGCGCTGTGCAGACCGCTTCGCATCCGAGCTCGAGCGTTATCTCCGCGAGTATCCGGCGCTCACCGAAGAGCTCGGTTTCACGATCGACGATCTCGACCGCATCGAGCTCACTACTGCAACCGAACTGGAGTTCTGGGTCAGTTCGCCGGAAGAAAAGATCAACACAAGAGTGCTCTCCACTTCCCAGAGCCTGAAAGAACAATACTGGAAAAGAACAAAGGGTGTCGTGCGTACCGCTCTCGAGCAGGCCGTCATGCTTCTCGACCTCTACGGCTTCGAACCGGAGATGGGACATAAGGAAGTCGGCGGCGTAAAGGCACACCTCTCTGATGCCGGTGATTTTCAGGACATCATGGAACAGCTCGAGATCGACTGGCACTACTCCAATGCCCTTCAGGCAGCCGACTACGAGCTCATGGCCCGTATCTTCATCAAAGAGATCTTCCGTATGCACGGGCTGGAAGTCAGCTTCTGCGCGAAGCCTCTCCCGGGTGTGGCCGGTTCCGGTGAACACACTCATCTCAATGCCGTCGCATTTCTTAAGGACGGTCACAAAATCAATCTCTTCAGCCCGAAGGATATGAGCAAGGACTTCCTCGGTACGATCGGCTGGGGCGCGCTCATGGGATTCATGAAGCACTATGAGCTCATCAACCCCTTCATCTCCGTCACCACTGACGCATTCCTGAGACTGCAGCCCGGCTACGAAGCTCCGACACACGCGATCGCATCCCTCGGCAAGGATATTCACACGCCTTCCCGTAACCGGTCCGTACTGCTCGGCCTGATCCGCAACTCCGACAGTGCCGTACAGACCCGTTTTGAAGTACGCTCCCCGAACCCGCACACCAACACATATCTGTGCCTGTCCGCCTCATATCAGTGCATGCTCGACGGAATCGAGTACGCCGTCACATCCGGACATAGCACACAAGATCTCGAGAAAGAATTCTGCAAGGGCTATGGCGAAGAAGCCGATTATCTGGCTAAAGACCGCGTTTACCGCTGTGAAGAAGACATCTTCACACATTACACGACAGAAGAACGTGACAAGCTCTTCGGCACACCGCCGGCCACCGTGTATGATTCACTGCGTTGCCTGCTGCACGCCGATGACATGATCCCGATCCTCTGTGCCGGAGATGTATTCTCCGACCAGTTGATCTCTTCATACGCCCACGCCATGCTCGACCGCTGGCAGATGGAACTGTCCGAGAGGATCATCCCGTCGAACCTGTCACAGATCCGCAACATCGTACCCTTCCACGATCCGACCAACGGTTACGACGTCGCTCTTTGGAAAGAGATCGACGCGATCCGCAACCGCCTGGCCAAGGACACCTCCGAGTACGTCTCCATCTTCAAGGAGATCCGACTCGCCATCGACGCGAAGAACTTAAAGGAGCTCAGCAAACTCCAGCAGAAGATGAACTCCCTCATGAACGAGATGAACAAACTGTACGCGGATTACGGTGCAAATCAGATCTGATAAACAAAGGGAAAAAGAATATCTCTCCTTCGACTCAAACAGTTTGCTGAAGCAAAACTCGTCGTCGGAGAGATTTCTTTTTCCCTTTTATCAGAATCTTCTAACTTCGGTGTATCAATCCGAACGATGAGGTTATCAGTGTGATTCTGTTTATTTGAGTGAATATGAATAGAAAAGTAATCCCCTCGGTGACGAGTTTTGCTTTAGCAAACTGTTTGAGTCACAGAGGGGATATACTTTTCTATTCAAATAACAAATCAAAAGATGCGAATCACACTGATAACCTCGTCGAAGTTCTCCAGGCCGATCGCCAGTTTTGCTTCGTTGAGATCTCCGTCTTTTCCGAGGATCACTGCCTTCTCGCCTTCCGCTTCGTATACGCAGGGCTGGCAGGAGATCTCCGGGAAAGCCTCCGAGATCGCATCATCGGACACGGAATCCGGAAGTCTCAGAAGAACGGAGATTCTATGTTCCTCGATTGGTGTAAGGACAGGAGTCTCGGATTCGTACCATTCATAGACGTGTGCATTGCGGGTCTGGTGCTCGGCCGCATCCATAACGTCGCCGACCACGGCCGAAGCAGTCGCCATCTTACCGGCACCCTGACCGTAGAACATCGCATCTCCAAGAGCATTACCGGTGACCATGATAGCGTTAAAAACGCCGTTTGCACAGGCCAGCGGGTGGTCCTTGGAGACAAGGTGCGGTGCCACATAGGCAAAAGCGCCTTCGTCGCCGTTCTCAAACACAGCCAGTAGCTTGATCGATGCATTCATCTCGCGGGCATATTCCATATCCTTGGTGGTGATCGCTGTGATACCGACTGTAAAAAGCTTTGTCGGATCGACATATGCGCCATCCATCGCAATGGTGCTCAATATCGCGATCTTTCTCTGCGCATCGATACCCTCGATATCCGCTTCCGGATTGTTCTCGGCATAACCCTTCTCCTGAGCTTCCTTAAGCGCGACCTCAAAGTCCGAGCCATTCTCGGCCATCTGCGTGAGGATATAGTTGGTGGTACCGTTTACGATGCCCGCGATGCGCTCGATCTTATTGGCCGCCAGGCAGCGGTGCAGCGGGCGGATGATCGGGATACCCCCACCGACCGAAGCTTCGAAGATATAGTTACAGTTGTTCTCGTGCGCGATACGCATCAGTTCAACACCGTGAGTGGATACGAGTTCCTTGTTCGAAGTGACGACAGTCTTCCCTGCGGAGAGCGCCATCTTGGTATATTCGTATGCGATTCGCGCACCGCCGATGGTCTCGACCACGATCGAGATCTCCGGATCTTCAAATACTTCTTCTTTATTCGTGGTTACCAGATCGGCAAAAGGACTATCCGGGAATTCACGTATATCGAGGATCTTTTTTACCTTCAGGTCTTCACCGAGGCGCTTGGCGATACGATCTTCGTTCATGGCGATCACCTCGGCCACGCCACAACCTACCACGCCAAAACCTAGAATTGCTATATATTTCATCTGAATCACTCCCTGGCCATTATTCTGCAGGATCTTACTCCCGGTATCGTTTCTACTTCACGGATCAACGTGTCGATGGAATCTGTCATACGGTCCGTCTCCATGGAAACGGACACATCCGCCAGACCGTTGATGGGGATATTCTGATTGATCGTAAGGATGTTTCCCTTGGCAAAAGCGATGCACTGGATAATTCCTGCGAGAATACCGGGGAAGTTCTCCACTGCGACGATCAGTGTCACGATCTTACCTGCACTGGTCTCATAGAAAGGCATAACAGCATCCTTATACTTGTAATAGGCACTTCTGGAAAGACCGACCTTTTTGACCGCCTCGTTAACTGATACCGCTTTACCGGAATTCAGGAGACGCTTGGCTTCCATCACCTTCACAAATACTTCGGGGAGCACATCTGCTTTGACTAGTAAATACTCGTTGTTATCAGACATTTCCGACCTCATCTTGAAGTAGTTCTCCTGCGCGAAAGTGTCCGCGGTGCGCGAACACTTGTACACGCAGGAAAGTATATCACGATTCCTTCAAGATGGCAAGCATAGAGCGCAGCGCTTTTCCACGATGGCTGATCGCATTCTTCTCTTCATCGGAGATCTCGGCTGTGGTTTTGCCGATCTCCGGTACAAAAAAGATCGGATCGTAGCCGAAACCATTGTCCCCGCGGGGTTCTGAAAGAAGGACTCCGTCGCACTGCTCTTTTACCACGAAATGAGACCCGTCCGGCCGAACAACAGCAATAGCGCATACGAAGTGCGCGGTCCACTGCTCCTGCGGGACGTCTTTGAGCATTTCCCAGATCTTTTGAAACTTCTCGGGATAGGTGGAATCTTCACCACAGAAACGGGAGGAATAGATTCCCGGCGCGCCGTCGAGAGCATCGATACAGAGACCGGAATCATCGGCCATTACGTATCCGCCGACTTCGTTATGAATGGTCGTCGCCTTGATGAGAGCATTCCCTTCAAACGAGTCCGCATCCTCCACGATATCTGTATGGATCCCAATATTCTCCATGCCCACGATCTCGAACGGAAACCCTTCAAGGATCTCCTTGATCTCGTGGATCTTATCCTTATTCTTACTTGCTACCAGAAATCTCTCCATCTTACCGTACTCCTTCTTTCTCGTACTATTCTTTGTTTTACCGGATGTCGCCGGATCCTGTTTTTTCCTTGCCATCACATCAGTCTCCACGCCTTCGGATAAGCATTTTTAAGAACCGCCCCTGTCACCTTCGCAAATCCGAGAGGCAAGTCTTCGACGGCAACCACGATGTTCTCTCCTGCATCGAGAAGCCCGATCTCGTCGTCAGTGAGCATGATCGTCTCACAACGGAGATATCGTGTCAGACGTTCATCGTCTCTCCCTAGGGAAAGGAAACGCGACGGTTTGATCATCTCTTTACAAAGCTCGAGCGCAAGCGCCTGCGACGGGATGAATGTTCTACCCTTCGCCGTTTCCTTGATCTCACCGGGGAAATCGCCCATTTTCACTACCTTCAGGCCTTTGAAAAGGTCTTCCGAGATCGGAAGCATATGCACTTTATCCTTGTGAAGAACAAAGTCCGTGCGGATCTTCTCCAGATATACTGCCGCCTCCTCGGAAGCCAACAGCCCCTGCATAAAGGACTCGAAGCATTCTCTCGCTTTTACAAAAGTGAAGTTCTTCGAGGAAGGATTCTTTCGTATTTTTCTCGGATCCTCCTCCGGCTCACCGCCTTCTTCTTTCTTTCGAAGATGTACACAGAAATGGCCTTCGCCCTCCGTCTTATGAGGCCAGATACGCATCATGCCTTCGTCATCGTGAGTAACTCCGTTAAGCTCTCTATGCGAAATGATCTCATAGTCCGGATGCTCTGCAAGGAATCCGTGGATCTGGTCTTCGTTCTCCGCTTCTCCGAAAGTGCATGTCGAATATACGATCGTGCCTCCGGGACGCAGCATCTCATCTGCATATCCGAGGATCGCCTTCTGGATCGGAACACATGAATCGGGACCGAACCTTTCCCAGCTCTTCGGGGCGAAAGGATCTCTTCGGAACATACCTTCACCCGAACAGGGGGCATCGATAATGATCCGGTCGAAGAATGACCGAAAAGCTTTTACCATATGCGCCGGGTCTTCATTTAAGATCACGACATTTCCGGCGCCACAACGCTCCAGATTCCGAAGAAGCGCACGCGATCTTTCGGTATTGATCTCATTTGCGATAAGAAGGCCCTCACCTTTCAGGTCCTCTGCGATCCTTGTCGCTTTTCCTCCGGGGGCCGCACACATATCAAGAACATACTCACCCGGGCGTGTCCCGAGAACCGACGCCGGCAGCATCGCCGACGGTTCCTGGATGTAGTAGGCACCGGCATGATAATACGGATCTTTACCCAGAGAGATATCCGGAGTATAGAAACCGCCGTCACACCAGGACACCGGTTTAATCGGAAGATCCATCGTCTCCATATGGGAGATATACGCATCAGACGAAAGCTTCAGACGGTTCCATCGGATACCGTGGACAGCTTCTTTCTCATAGGAAGCAAAGAAAAGAGGAGCCTCATCGGCTTTCCCCTTCTCCTCGAAATACTGATTCATCCTCTTTACAAAAGCTTCCGGCAGTTTCATAGGTTCAAATAATCACACATCTGATACGCCAGTTTCTTCATAACATCAACCGAAAACGGAGACGAAAGTCCTGCAGACTCAACGAGATCAATAAGTGTCCTCGTTCCGCCCGCCGCGCACAGATGCTCATAGATCGTCATGGCCTTCTTTCTGTTTTTCCTGGAGATATCCCAGATCTGTAGCGCGCACACCTGCGCCAGACAATAATCAATATAGTAGAAAGGCGACGTGAAGATATGCTCTTTCTTCATCCATGCGCCGCCCTCTTCGTAGAAAGGATCGCCGTCATAATCGATATCCGGCTGGTATTTCTTCTCCAGGTCTCTCCACGCCGCATGACGTTCCTGCGGGGTCATATCCGGATGACTATATACCACATGCTGGTACTCGTCTACGAGACAGCCGTATGGCAGGAACAGAAGCGCCAGCGTCATGTGCTGCTCACGATATGCATCCGCAGACTTCCCGAAGAACATCTCCATGTATGGATAGGTCATATACTCCATGGCTGTCGAATGGATCTCACAGGCTTCAAGCGTCGGTGACAGGCACTCGATAAACTGAGAAGAATCGATACTCCGAAGTGCCGCATATGCATGGCCCGACTCATGCACCATCGTGGCTACATCGTCGGCGGTATGGTTAGCATTCATCAGTATAAACGGAATACCGTAATCCAGAAGACTCGCGCAGTACCCGCCCGTCGCCTTATTCTGGCGAGAAAACAGATCCATAAAATCATGCTCGCCCAGAACCTGGAAATAACTGGGATCTCTGTCGAACATCTGGCCGAACATCTTGGATCCGGTCTCGAAATACTTCTCCTGCGGGATCTGCGGCACAGGATTCCCATGCACGAAGAGGCACGGCAGATCGTAATACTTGAGAGAATCGAGCTCCAGACGGTTCTTCTGGAGTCTTCGTATCTCCGACGTGATTGGTACGATATACTTCACGACATTATCGCGGAAGACCTTCACCTGCTCCGGACCGTAGTCATATCTCTCCATACGCTTATATCCGAGTTCGACAAAATCCTTATATCCGAGTTTATGTGCGATCTCGGTACGGATCTTCACCATCTCGTCGTAGATCTCATCGAATCTTTCTTTCTGCGCCGTATAGTAGTCCGAGACAGCCTTCTGGGCTTTCTTCCTGACTTCCCTGTCCGTCGATTCGAAAAAAGGACTCATGGTCGACAGTGTCTGGTGTTTTCCCTTGAAAAGGATATCCGCCTCTGAGAGGATCTGGCTGTAGTCATTCTCCAGAGAGCTCTCCTTCGCAAGATCTTCAAGTACCTCAGAACTGACGATATCTCTCTGGTTCTGCGTCTTTCGGAAGATCATGGTACCGAAACGTTCTTCGAGTTCCTCACGGATCTCGGAGTGCAGCATCGCGGTATATACACCGGCCGTCAGATCGGATACGATCGGGTAATTCTCATCGAAAAAATCCATCTCTTCGTTCCAGAACGGATCGACGGTATCGAGGTCATGGCGGATCATACAGATAGTAAATGCCGTGTCAAAAGCACTCATCTCCCGCTGGAAAGCCATGACCGCAGTCTCGACCACATCCGCATCGCGGGCCGCCATCAGTTTCAGGCGGGTACTCATCGCACATTCCTTGAATTGTTCTACCGAAGGCCGTTTGTACTCGATCTCCGAGAACTTCGGCATCTTCATATCTTCATCTGACATGTCGTACCTTCTTTCGTATCACATCTGCTCGACAACAGAGATACCGAGCAGATACGTGCCGGTCTCGATCGCATCGCAGACCGCTTCGCACATGGCCAGGCGTGCTGTCTTCAGTTCTGCATCTTCTCCGCCGAGGATGGAGCAGTTATTATAGAAACGGTTGAAAGCACGGGCAATACCTGCGACTGCGCGCGAAACCATGAACGGTTCATTACTTCCGGCCGCCTTACGGATCGCATCCGGCAGATCGGCAAGCGCCTTGACACAGGCAAATTCTTCGTCGCCATCAAGCTTATTCAGAAGAACACTTCCGGAACCGACCGGTTCGAAGCCCTGCTCTTTCGCTTTTCTCAGGATCGAGCGCGTACGTGCGTATGTATAGATCAGATACGGAGCCGTATCTCCCTCGAAGTCGAGCATCGTATCCCAGGAGAATACGATATCTCTTTCTCTTCCGGCCTTGACGTACGTATAGATAACGGCGCCTAAGCCCACCTTCTCGGCGATCTCACGGAGTTCCTCATCAGACATATCCGACTTTCTTGTCTCGGCGTTCGCCTTGATAAGCTCGTACGTCTTCGCGACACTCTCGTCGAGGAGTTCTTCGAGAAGAACGATATTACCGTCACGGGTACTGAACTTCATGTTCTGGAACTTCACGAGACCGAATCCGACGTGCTCGCACTTATCGGCGCACGCATAACCGGCTTTCTTCAGCGTGGAGAATACCTGTTTGAAGTGCAGAGCCTGCGGGATACCTACAACGTAGATATTCTTGTCGAAGTGATATTTCTCGTCACGATAGAGGATCGCCGCGATATCACGGGTACCGTAGATCGTGGTTCCGTCACTCTTCAGGATGATGCACGGCGGTACTCCGTACTCTTCGAGATCCACGACCTGTGCGCCTTCGCTCTCGATCAGGAGATTCTTCTCCTTCAGCATGGCGACGACCTGATCGGCCATCTTCGCGTAATAGGACTCGCCGTTATAGTTATCGAAAGTCACTCCCATTCTCTTATAGAGCTGTTCGAAAACGACAAGCGACATATCTCTGAACTTCTGCCACAGCGCCACTTCCTCTTCACAGCCGTCTTCGAGTTTTTTGAAGTTTTCTCTTGCTGAGACCGTCAGTTCCGGATCGTTCTTCTCTTCTTCATGGAACTTCACGTAGATGCGGAGAAGCTCTGTGATCGGGTCCTTCTCGAGCGCCTCTTCATCCCCCCAGAGACGATATGCCGTGATGAGCTTACCGAATTGAGTACCATAGTCGCCGAGATGATTCATACGGACGACCTTATAGCCAAGTTTCTCATAGATGCGGGACAGGGAGTGCCCGAGGATCGTAGTAAAGGCGTGTCCGACATGGAACGGCTTCGCGATATTCGGCGAAGAGAACTCGACGATGACCGTCTTTCCTTCCCCTTCTTCGGACTGTCCGTATGAAGTTCCCTTAGAGAGGACCTCCGACAAGACTTCCTTGGCATATGCTCCGCGGTCAACAAAGAAATTGAGATACGGGCCCTTAGCCTCGACCTTACTGAGCCACTCGGCGCTCATCTGATCACTTTCAGAGAGATCGGAAGCGATCATATTCGGTGCTTTATGCATCGTCTTCGCCAGCACGAAGCAAGGGAATGCGAAATCGCCCATATCCTCCTGTGGCGGGATCTCCACGAGCCTGTTTACCTCTGACACATCAAGACCTGTTGCTTCTGCTACTTTCACTGCCACGGCATTTTTAAAATCCATGTTCTAACTCCTATTCTTCACGTGTTTCTTTCTTTTCAATGACATTCGTCCGTATATTATACTATATTATTACGAATTGTGATATTATAGGGAACACTTTAGAGGAATCATTGTGTTAATATATGTAACGGTTTAGTATACGCATCAAAGAGGAGGGCGAATTCTTGTTTGCTTATCTTTTACATACCAGATATATATACCTGATCGGGCCATTCTTCACCCTGATCTTCACGTTTTTTTCGATCCACAAGCAGAACAAAAAGCTCCCGTCGGACGGTGGCCGCGCTTTTGCCGTAGATAGCGCCTCCGCGAAAGGCAAGCCGACCTCCGCCGGCGTGATCTTCATCTCCTGTCTATTCGTCGGCATCGGGCTCTTCTCCGAGGTCACATGGCAGTATGCGCTTCTTTATCTGTGTGCCATGATGGCGATGATATGCGGGTATCTGGATGACAAGAGTCCCTGGTCGGCAACACTCAAAGGCATGACCGACATCGTGATCGCCATTGCATCGGGAACTCTGGCGTCTTTCCTGTTCCCGCTCGAGATCGATATCTTTATTCTGCACATCACCTGGACGGTCCCACAGCCTCTGTATATCGTCCTTGCTTCTATTCTGGTCTGGTTATCGATAAACTTCGCCAACGCTTCAGACGGTGTTGACGGACTGTGCGGCAACCTCACCATGGTCTCGACCGTTACGTTCTTCGCCATGACGATCATTACCAAGCGCGTTTCCATGATGAACAACGTCATGCTTTACCTCGTCGTTGTACTACTCGTCTATCTCTGGTACAACTGTCATCCGAGCACGCTTCTCATGGGCGACTCCGGTTCACAGGCCATCGGCGTATTTCTCGCCTTCTTTGCGATGGCATCGGGGAATCCTTTCTCGTACATCATCATCTGCCTGCCAATGGTCCTCGACGGCGGTTCTTCTCTATTTAAGCTCGCTTTTATCCGAGTTACCAAGATCAAGGGATTCATGAAGAAGATCCGTACACCGCTTCACGACCACTGCCGTAAGGAGTGGAACTGGGCCAATCAGATGGTCACAGAAAGATTCACCCTCATTCATCTTATGATCGAGGGCGCATATCTTCTCCTTTTGTATTTCTCGGTTACGGATTAAAAATCCAGGAAATCGTCATCCACCGATTCAGATGAATCCTCTCTAAGATCCATCTCGTCCTTATAATCGTCTTCAAGAACGGTCTCCTTAAACTCCTCTTTCTCCTTCGGTTTCGTCTCTTTCGGTTTATCCTCGAAAGGATTCTCGGCAACAGCGGAGAGATCTTCTCTTCTTTCTTCAGGCGCCGACATCGAAGAAGCAGGAAAATCAGAGACAGGTGATGCCTCTTCTGCCGGCTTTTCTGTATCTGAAGCAGGTGCAGATTCAGAAGATGCCGTTTTAACAGGCGGCATTTTTGATTCATGGGCGGCCACGATATCATCGAGATCGAGTTCCATCGAGCTATGTGTATCGCGGGCATCCTGTTCTGCAAGTTCTCTGGCCGTAGCAGCTGCTTCGGCTTCTTTTCTGGCGTTCGCTTTCTCGCGCGCCGCCTCGATCGCCTTTCTTCTCTCTTCTTCGGCGACCTTGCGTTCTTCCTGGGCCTTCTTCTGCGCTTCTTCCTCTCTCTCCTTGCAGAGGCGACGCAGTTCTTCCGCACGTAGTCTCTCCTTCTCCTTGGCGCGCTGGATCTCTGCGTTGGCCACCGCGTCGCCGAGTTTTTGAAGCTCGGCCTGTTCCGGAGACATCGAGGCCTGTTTCGTCAGTTCCTTGATATCAAGCTTCTTCCCTCCCGTTACGGCACTCTCTTTCTCAGAGTCAAACTTCTTATCCGTAGGCGGAGTAAAGTCCGATGCCGCATCGATGATCTCCTGCATATTCGGAAGTCTTACCTTCGAATCAAACTGGTATTTTCTCTCTTTTGGTGTGTCGCTCATGATTCTGTCCCCCAAATCAGATCAACTGTACGATCAAAGCTATCGCCGTCAATACAAACGCGCCGCATACCAGCAGGAACGCCCATAGCGGTACCATTTTCGCACTTTTCTCAGCAGGAGCAGGAACTTCCTTCTTCTCATCCTGTTTCTTCTCCTCCTGTTTCTTCTCCTCGACGTCATTTCTGACATCTCTATTATCCTCAATGACCGGTTTTCCCGAAGGCACGTCCTTCGTTTTCTCGGAAACAGGCTCCTCATCTTCGGACTGCGCTGCCCCTGTCATATTCTCAAGCGGTTTTCCCTCACGAACACTCGTCAGGATCTCCTGCGCCCGTTTGACCTTGGACACCCACTCCATCTGCACGCTTCGGATCGTATCCTCGTGGTTCCGCTGAAGTCGGGCCTTACTATCAGAAAGCGACGAGAATTCAGGAGCCTCTGTCTCCGGCAGGTATACTATGCCCACCGAGGCATCGTCCGTATTCTGTCCGGCGTCTACGACAAACTCCTGTATCGTCGATGCAAGCTCTTTTTCCGCTTCTTCCTGACCCTTTGCGGCTAATTCGGCCAGACGGGCCACCACAGGACGGATCAGCTGAGATCCGGAATCGAAGACCATCTCCTCGACGCCGTCTGTCATCAGAACAAATGCATGCGTATCGTCCGTCGTCGTACGGATGAAGCGCAGGTATTCCTGTGCATTCGGAAATGTTATGAAATACGTCGAGGATGCGTTCTCGCCGTTAGTCGGAAGCGTCAGCGGCGAGATGCCGGAAGACGAGACGCGGCAGATCAGACCGTCACCGATATGCCCGGCCAGGACCAGATCTCCCTTCACTGCAACAAAAAGCAACGTACACGACAATCTCTCGAGTCCATCGAGCTCATGTGTTACGAGAAGCTCGGCCATCGACGAGTGCACTGCCGTGACCAGCATACTGCGAGAGACACTCTCCCGGTTCTCGAAGTAGAAAGCATCGAAATGCTTGCAGAGAAGCTCGGCTATCGTATCGACGGCACAGCGCGCGCCGAAACGCGCATGCGTATACTTCGACCCGCCGGCGCCGTCAGCCACGCAAACGACGGAAACACCGTCACGCGAGAGCGTGCACGATGCATCCTCACATGGAGTACCTCGAGAGATATGTTTATTCCCGATCAGGGAAACATTTACGAGTACCGGTTCCCTGCTCATCGATCACTGATTCTCCTCGATGGCCTTGAAGAAATCATCCATGGCCATAGAATTGCCTTCCGGCTCGGTATTCAGGTTATAGAGAGCATCGTTATTCATGCTGTTACTTACGACAGACGAGCTACTCGAGCCTAAGAAAGCGAAGAGCTTGCCGAATTGTGCCGTACTGATAGATATCGGTTTTTCGCGTTTGCCGGACAATCTCTGCAGAAGCGGGAAATCCGCGCTACTGCCGACGCCGATATTAAAGACCACGAGCTTATCGTTGTCCTCGAGTTCACGAACGGCCTCGATCGCCTTCTCCATATTCTCCACCGCGTTATCTCCCTGCGGCGCACCATCGGTAATGACGACAAGCCATGGCTGATAGTACTTGATCCCCATCTGTTTATATCCTTCTTTACGGGCATTGAGAAGTTCCAGAGCCGTAAGTATGCCTTCACCGATCGGCGTGAGGCTGGTCGTTGCGGCAAGACGCGGAATCGAGGTATTCTGACCGGTTTTACCGAAAGGAAGGAAGATATCTACCGAACCGCCAAACGTGATGATCGCGATATCGGCCGAAGACTTTGTCTCTTCGTTCTCACGGATAGAAGCAAAGAAACTCTGAAGACCATCGTTCAACTGTTCGATCGGATATCCTGCCATCGAACCGCTGATATCCAGACAAAAACATATCGGCAGGCGTCGTCTCGTGCTACTGCCGAAATCAGATTTAGAAAAACCATTCACTTCGTTACTCATACTATCTCCTCCGATATATCAGAACTTACGACATCATAACCACCAGAACGATGATACCTGCCAGTACAAAAAGAATGAACAGCATCATCAGTAAGTTTTTCTTCAAGAAATCACCAAAACCTCCACCGGAACGTGTCGATACGGCAGACGCGCCGGCCTTAGCACTATTCCCCTGTTGTGCTGCGGCTGATGTCGTATTAACACGGCTGGCAAGCGCGCTGGCCTGCGAGGGCGTGGAAGTGGCAGGACGGATCGCCGACTGGGCAGGAGGCTGATTCCCCCCTTTGAAAGAAGGCTGGACAGGCTGCGGTCTCGTCTTCGGTTCCTGCGAGATATGTGACGACGGCATCTGATTCTTATAGGACTCCGTCGCCTCCTGTGAATTGGCCGAATTGCTCATTACCGCCTCACGCACGCTCATCTTTCCCGTTCTCTTCGCCTTTGGAACGATCTCCGCGACCCGGTACGGGAAGACACGGTACACTTCCTGATCTTCCCATTCATGAGAAGCGAGCTTCTCACGGTATGTCTCGAGCGCGATCGTCCATTCTACAGAATCGAAAAGTTCGCCGTTTTTAAACAGACGGACAAACATATCCTTAAGCTCCGGTGTGAGCGCATCCCAGATCTTATCGTAACCGCCGAGCGGGATACGTTCATTCTCCGAGTCATCTACCGTGTACGGGAAACTTCTGACCTCCATCTCATCACGGAGCATCTCCAGACCGTTTCTCTGCGCATACGGATGCTGACCGCAGAACAGCATAGAGAACACCAGGATCGCGATCGAATAATCTTCATCCTGCGGTCTTCTCAGGAAGGACACGAAAGATTTGTCCCACAGTTCCGGTCTTGTAAACTCTTCTGTTCCGACAGGGCACGGCAGATCCTGATACTGGATACTGTCGATATCGATGAGATACAGATGTTCCTCATCCTCGATCATCGCATTCTTAAGCTGGATATCCCCCACGATCACACCGTGCAGATGGAGATAATCCATGATATGCAGGAACGAAAGCGCCGAGTCAACGACATGCAGACGCGTCCACGACGGGAAATACTTCTCCATCGCATCCGGTCCGTCAAAAGCGCGGCTGATCGTCGTACCGGATGCCTTCTTCATCAGATAGCCGACCGGGATATGTTCTCTCGAGAACAGTAGCCGGTGAGGCCAACAGATGTTATCCGCATCGATCTCGAGCGTTCTCATCTTCATGAGTTTATACCAGCGCAGTGGTGTGATCCCGCCCTTATGGTAGACCTTCGCGACCCACTTATTCTGCTGAGTACAGAAAACAAGGCCTTCCGCACCGGTACTGATCAGCGATGTCAGCGTGACCTGCTCGTTATCGTCCGTGTAGAGAATATCACCTACACCGAAATTATAGTCCGCGGCAATAAAGTCACAGTTTCCGGCGATCGGATTGACTGAATACGGAGGTTCAGACTCCATACACTCGGCGACACTGGTATAGAAACGAATCTTACCGCTGTTGATCACGAATACGGAGGCTCTGGCCTGAGCATTGATATTACGGAGACGCGAAAACGCCGTACCGTTTCTTCCGATAAAGAAACACTCATCCTCATTTCCTACATGTTCGAGGAAAAAGTCTATGGTAGAAGCACTCTTACTTGCACGGAGAAGATGCGCCTCCACAAGCGTTTTCATCGCGCGCTTGATTGCCGTAACGATATCCTTTTCAGCAGGATTGGCTGCGCGGAGGGCGCACTCATGGAAAGCCTTGAAAGACTTGCTGATGTAAATCACTATTCCCTGTTCGGTACAATAATGAATCAGGGCCTCCAACATCCCCGGGTCATTAAGCTCCAGCAAGGCAGAATAATCTACGACAAGAGAACGGTATCCCTGAAGTATCTCTGCAAAGTCTGCCATACATACCCCCCACTATTAAGCCTTAATTCATTATAAAGCAACAAATCAAAGGTAACAAGGCATTTATGCTCGACTTTGACAAAA
>JAFZLF010000018.1 GCA_017551625.1 Clostridiales bacterium
ATCTCTGTTACGTACGGAGATACCGGCACTCAGTATCCGCGCAAACAGCTGAACCAGTGTCTCTTCACTCTTTCTTCTGTTGTTGGCAATAAGATTATTCCATACTATATAATTCCCAAGATGTTTGGTGGAGACACCGTGAAACCTGTTTATGAATTCCTTCAATGTTCGGTGATAGGCATTAATACGCTGTATCCCGTACGAGATGCCGTCTCTGTCGCATACACGGCTGTCTGTCTCCATCTGGATCAGGCGTATCTCCTTGGTCTCCGAGAAGGCTTTATATGCTTTCTCGTTGTCAGTACAGAGTGTCGCACCGGGAGCAATGATCCCGTCGAACACAGTTGAAATACAGGATGAACTTGGCTTGCCGAGTTTTGCAGGTCTGGCATACGAGATTCCGGATGTATCCACAGCACAAGGCACACACACTTTCTCGGAAGACAGACCTTTGACGCGGATATCGTTCCCTCGCTTATGGGCTTTCCTCGGCATGGTAAAAGTCTTGCTGTTCTTGTGATTTCCTTTGTAGGAGACGTTGAAAAATGTCTCGTCTGCTTCCACTGTGCCATCCAGATACACCTTGTCTGTGACATCCCGCAATGCATCGAGGATCTTGTGTCTCCATGAAAATGCTGTCGGCATAGAGATCCCGCACTCTTCCGAAGACTCCTTCAGTGTCTTCTTATCCAGCATGCATTTCAGGTACCTGATCCAGATTCCCATTTCTTTTCTTGTTCCAGAAGTAACAGACTGAGAACTGGGTATGAACGATTTTCCGCAATCCCGGCACAGGAAACGCTGTGTCCCATCCTTGCGCTTCCCATTCCTGACAACGTGATCACCTTTGCAATAGAGGCAGGAAAGATCGTCTCCCATCCTTGTCTCGATAAGGAATCCCTGAAGTGTCTCTTCCCGCACATCGACATCGTTCGTGACCGTGGAATAAAATACGACACGGTCTCCAAACGACAGATTCCGATATGCAGTGATAACGTCCTTCAGTTCTGACATGACCCTTCCCCATTCAATTTGATTGCCTTTATTATACAGAATAAATGTTCGTGCGTCAACCTTTAACTTGAAATGAGCCTTGACTTTTACCAAAATATACTTTTTTTCGTATCCCTGATATAATGAATCATAGTGTGTCATGATATGGGAGGTATTGGTTATGAAGAGAAGAATTCTGTCCTGTTTTCTTGCTATTACGATGCTGGTCGGCGCTTTTTCCGGAGTGCTTCTTGCTGACGGTGAACAAAACGGGAACCCGGATCCGGTGGTTGCCGGAGACAGTCAAACGTCTGTAGAAGAGCTGCCGGAGTTCCTGGGAGCTCTCACCGAGGGAGAAGAACTGGTCGTTACAGAAGAGATCCACGAGGGAGAGTTAAGGATCTGCACGTTTACTCCCGAAGTGAGTGGACGATACGGATTTCTCTGTGCAGATGGACTGGAACTATCCGTCACCGTGAAAGACGAGTATGGTACCGAGGTGGTTCCTCAGGAATCGGATGTTACATTCCGATCCGTGGTGCAATATCTCCAGCTTGAGGCCGGAATAAAGTACATCTTCTATATCCGGGAGTCGGACGAGTATTCGAGCGCATATAGCGAGTATACTTATGTAAGAATTCTTATAAATCGATCCTCCAGGCAGTTATCTTTGGGAGAAACAGCGCTTTTCATGCGAGGGAATACGGATAAACGGATCTCGTTCACTCCGAGTCAAAGTGGTTCTTACACTTTCCGTGTGACGAGTCTCACTTCAAACATTTCTAGTGTCAATACCGTCTTATACAAGGATGGCACAAACGATCGCCTTGCTGATGGTTCCTCAATTCCCAAGGGAAGTTTCGTGTTTGCGGAGCTTTCTGCCGGAGTAACATATGAACTGTGCTGTAATTGTTACCGAGATTCGAGTCAATACTGCGCATTCTTGGTTTCTGTAGGGTATGGTTTTCCGGAACTGAATGAAGGCACGAATGATGTGGATTTTAAGTCCGATTATTACAATTCGACATATTACTCTTTTACACCGACGGAGACGGACATTTATATCTTCGAATCAGAAGGCAATTATTCTACCCATGCTTTTACTTCCGGCTATCCGGAGTCAGGATCGGAAACCGGAATATATAGTAATTTTCGCCTAGGTGCTCGTATGGAAGCTGGGAAGACGTATACTCTGCGGTTCTATATGAGCGACTATGGTGAAGCAACGATACCTGTGAAAATCTATCGCGCCACAAGGTTAAATGATGGGCCCAATTCTCTCACGGTAGAAGCAAATGCTTACGGTTATTTTGCATTCACACCTTCGGAATCCGGGTACTATATTGCCTGCAACGATTCTTCTAAAGTGCACGCATATTGCAGAGATGGTTCAGATAGTGTTCGTGATTTGTCTTATTCATACTATCTCGAAAAAGACAAGCTCTACTATTTCTATTGCACAAATTCTACTGACTCCGACCAGGCATTTGACCTCACCATTAAGAAGATTGATACAGAGTTGGTAGTGGGTGGAGAAGGCACGACTATGACCAAATTGGCAAATGATTACGCCTATGCCAAGTTTACCCCGACGCAGTCCGGCACATATTCTTTCACGCCCTCTGAGTCTTGCGCAACTATCAGACTTTATACTTCGAATCCGAATGACAATATATATGTTGATTATCCTTCGAGTGCCACGCCTCTGTCTGTTACTCTTTCCGCAGGAGAAACATATATCCTGGCACTAAGTTATAAATGGATGGACAATCCTCCCACAACAAACAAGATTACTGTTACGAAAGAAACTCACACGGTTCTAAAAACCGGGAAAAATGAAGTATCGTATAGCCAATCGGGTGATACATACTATTCATACACTCCGGAGAAAACCGGGCTTTACCAGATCCATTACGAAAATGATTACTACTATAGTCTATACAATGTAAACTTTAAAGAGGGAGCCGATCCCGTTAAGTCATACTCCACCAGCAATGAACCTTTCAAAGTCGTGTATCTGACAGCCGGCCACGACTATACCGTCACGTTAAATTCCAACTATTCCGGCGCCGGCATCCCATTTAATTTCTATATAGACAAAGCACCGACTCTAGCGATCGGCACCAATCAGATATACCGCTCCGATTTTGAGTTCTGTGCAGAGTTTACTCCCTCCGAAAGCGGGCTGTACGGTTTTACTACAGCTGATGGTGATATATATTCGAGATATTTCAGATATGCTACTTCCCTTGATGAATCTCCGGAGTTCACCTTTACGGGAAGTGAAGATGTGCGATATGCCTATCTCGAAAAAGGCGTGACATACATGGCGTATTTTTCCAGATTCGGTTCGTATGACGAGCCGGTTCCGATTGTTGTCACCCATGATGAGCCGGTTCTGAACATGGGTACAAATAACGTGGTCATCTCCGGCGATCCCGTGCAGTACGATATGGACTATGACTATAACTACTTCACGTTTATTGCTCCGTCAGATGGACCCTATACATTCCGCACTGAGCAAGAAGGTCATGCGGCTCTTAGAGCATATCTTTTGGATGTGAATACGTCCATAGGGAGCTTACACGAAGAGGACGAGGAAGGAAACTTCTCATTTGACTGCGATCTGAAAGCAGGGAAACTATATAGACTGAAGGTCTATCAGTATAATACAACGGAAGATGCAGAGGTCTCTCTGATCGTCGAGAAAACTGTGATTCCGGAAGCCAGACTTGAAGGCTATTCGCTCATTCTGGATGGCTCGATCGGAGTGAACCTGTATATGGCGCTTGACGAAAGTATCACATCCAGTGACAGCTCCGTTCTCTGGATCACATTCCCGGACAGCGACGGAAACGACGGTATGCGGTACTGGATAAAGAGTAACCTGAACAACACCAGAGAAGTGAATGGCGAGACTTATTATGTATTCACGATCCCGATGGCAGCAAAAGAGATGACTGCAGAGTTTACTGCACAGATCATCGATCTTGACGCCGGATTTGAAGGGAAAAAATATGACATCAGCGTCCGGGACTATGCGGAATACATCCTTGAGAATGCCTATTACGATGACGGCTACGTCAAAAACAAAGAGTACGCTGATGCCGTCCCGCTGGTAAAAGCGATGCTCAATTACGGAACCCGCGCGCAGCTGTATTTCAAGTATCGGACAGATGCGGATCAGCTGGCCAACTCCATACTATCCGAAGAAGACCGGTCACTGAAATATGTAAATCCGGGTTCTATTCCGCACTTTGATTCAAGCACAGTGACTCTCCCCGAGGGCGTAAGTTTCTATGGGGCCAGTCTGATTCTCGAGTCAAATACAACTCTGAATTTCTATTTCGAGAACACCTCCGGAAAGACGATCAAATTCGCGACGGATTCCGATCCGGACGGCTTCTACAGAGTTCCCAGATCTGTCGGCAATTATCTGGTAGTCAGTGTGACCGGCATCCCGGCCCACCGCTTAAGCAACTGTTTCAACGTCTATGTATTTGTAGATGGTGTACGCTATACGATTACTTACAGTCCGCTCCACTACTGCTACAATGTTCTCTCCAGAGATATAACTGCGACAAGAACACAGGAACTGAAGGATCTGATGACGTCATTCTATTTATTCACGCAGCAGGCGAAAGCATATATAGATGGTTAATAGAAGAAAACAGGAATGAATAAGGGAAACAACTACGAGGTTCTAGAAATAGTAATCGTCAGATTTGACGCCGAAGATCTGATACTGACGTCGAATCAAACGCCGGTGGAAGAAGCATAAGCTTGATAAAAACATAAGCTTAAAAATCTTAATCTTGGTAAATAGGCTGATTTGAAAACGGGTGATTCACTCTTCTTCAGATCAGCCTTTTTCTCAAGGGTCAACTATTTCCTGATTACCTTCAGCAGCGCCTTCTCCTCCACGTCGAACTCCTTCCGAAGATGCGCGATGATCCGATCCCGCGACTCCTCGGGCTTCTCCTTATACCGCCCGGTCACGAACTCATACCCCCAGAGATACTCCGGCAGCGTGTACCGCGCGACCGACCAGCCGAAGGCCTCGCCGTTCTTATTCACCCGCGGCAGGAACTCCTTCACCACCAGGTACGCCTCCATCTGAAGCTTCGCGCACGTCCCCTCGAAATTCTTCTCGCCGCCCTTTCCGAACCCCGCCATCTCTTTCACTTCATACGAGAAAAGCACTGGATTCCCGACTTCCTTCTCGAGGTTTTTCTTGTTGATCTCACTGAGTTCCAGCCGCTGCGGCCAGAAAAGATCCATGATCCGCTTCTCCCGAAGTTCCGCTTTCGCATCGTCGAAACGCGCGTCGAAGTCGTACCCGTCGCGCCGGAAATTGGCGAAATAAGGGAACCACTTCTTCGACACATACCCGGCCTTCTTACCGAAGAACTTGCCATACGTGACCTTCCCCGTCTTCGTGAGCGTGACGCGCCATTCCCACGGATCGACCTGCGCATCCCCGCACCACCAGCACGCCGGATCCGTCAGGTTCTCCACCGAGAATCCCGGTACATCATTCGCGAAAAGCGGCAGAAAGCCGACCCGCTCGATCACCTCGAGCAGCTCCTCCGCGCTGTGCACGCATCCCGGGTCGTCCCAGTCCACCCCGTGCATGATCCATTGTCCGTCGATAACTTCCATATCCGCTCCTTGTCCCCGCGCGTGCTGTTTTGCCAGGACTCGTTCTTTTCTCGCCCGCGCCGCCTCAACTATCTGGCATCATTTTACCACGCGTAGCGGCGCGGCCTGAAAGCGAGATTCGAAGACCTCCTTACGCGATCTTGTCCTGCACGTCCTCCCCGTCATCGTCCTCGTCAAAAATCACTTCAAACGGTTCGTCGAAATCCGGCGCGAAGCCATCTGCGAGCTCGTCCCACTCATCGTAGTCGTCCTCATCTTCGATCTCTTCGATCTCATCGAGACCGTCATCCTCATCATACTTCGAGAAGTCCTCGTCGCACTCGTAACCGTGCTCGTCGAGCACGATGTAGTCGTTCCCGTCGACGAAGAACGCCGGCTCCTCGTCCGTATCCGCGTCGTCCCCGAACGCACGCATCTCATCGAAATCCTCGACCTCCTCGCAGAAATCCGCCTCTGCGCAGGAGTCTTCCTCGTCCTCAATGGAATCATCCTCCGGCGGCGGCGTGAAGAACTCATCAAGCTCCTCATCCTGCGGGATGCCGTAGAGCAAACCCTGAATCTTGCTGACGACCATCACGATGTAGTTCATAATCACCGCGTTAAACTCTTCATCCGTCTCGTCTTCGACCATCCCGGCCAGCATGACACGCATCCCCAGCAGTGCGAGATTTCTAACTTCCTTATACTCTTCGAAATTCACTTCTTTTCCGTTTCTCTTCTTCATTGTCCAGTACCTCCGTCAGAGATGATGGATCGCTCCATCCGGCTTATCGTGGCTCATGCAGGAGGAGGGCGCCTCCGCCTCCCGCAGGAACCGGTCCGCAAGGTGGATCTTCTCTCACCCTACGACCCCATTCTACTCGCCATACTGTCCAAATATCTCCCCACTTCTCGGACCATCAGAGAAACTTCGATGAAACTTCAGCGGAACCTCAGCACACCATATTGATCCAGTCCGCTGCAGCGTTTTTGCCGCCGCGGGAGCCGTCGCTGCCCGTCTTCGGAAGCGTCCGGCAATACCGCGGATCCCCACGATACACGAGCTTATAGTGGACATTACTATCCGTGATCGCGAACCCGATCGACTCCAGTTCATGCTGCGTCTTCCCGTCCATATTCCGGTACCCGACCAGGAGGGTATCGATCTTCTCCGCCCGCTTTTCCACATCGTGCTTATAATCGTTATTTGCGATCAGATCCGTCAGCACATCCTTACGGCGCGAACCCTCATGGCAACGGATCAGGGATTCCTCGAGCGTCCTCAGCACCAGCTCCTTGACCTCTCCGGGATACAGATCCTTCTCATTGCCGAACACCAGCACCGGCACCGCATCGACACGATTGATCTTCGCGTTCAGGCCCTCATTTTCGTAGTACATCCGCGAATTTTCACGCGTCAGCGCCTCGATCTTCTCCCGGAGTTTCCGGTTCTCCTCATCAAATGCCTCGAGCAGCTTATTTGCCTCGTCCGTCGCTTTTCGCACCGCTTCTTCCGCGATCCGCTTATGCTCATCGTCCAGCGACGCCACGATCTTCGCCACTTCCTCCTCGGCCTTCTTCCGCGCCTCCTCCGCGACCTCGCTCTGCCGGCGCTGCGTCGACAGATCCGCGAGCAGAAGCGCGTGATTCACGCCCTGCCACGTATAGAGCGGGTCGGCCACCTTCGAATTACAGAACTGCAGCACACGCCAGACCACCTTCTCCTGCAGCACCGCGTCCGCGCCCTGCTCGGCCGGATTCGACGAGAAGTACCGTTTCTTCGCGATCACGCGGTTCGGAAAATACACTCCGATCGTGCCGTTGTACTCGTTGTTGCTATCGCACGCCTCGCGGATCTTCTCGTTACTCCCGCGGTCCTCCTGCACCAGCACATGCGCCATCCCCTTCAGCCGGCTGGCCATCCGCCTCACATCCACAGGATCGCTGCCGTCTACATTCTTCGATACAAAAACGACCGGCAGCCGGTACTGGCTCTTCCCTTTGACGACGCCGGCGAGAAGCCCGATGTTGCCGTCGTTGATGAGCACCGGGTGGTTCGAGATCGGCAGATCGCCGTCCATCGGGAACATATCGTGCTCGATCAGGATCGTGATGAAGAACGGCGCCGAGAACTCGCTGTTCGTGAGATCGGCGTCCTCGGTGTAGCTCCTCTCCAGCCGGATCGCGAGCTTTCTCTCCGCGAAATTCATCACATAGTCGGTGTCCCAGATGATGCCGTCGGCCGACTTCTTCTCATAACGCACTGCGATGATGTTCTTTTCTTCGTATTCTTCGGCCGCGATCCAGAGATTCTCGCTCCCGCACCGGACACTCTTCTCCTTGTCCCACCTAAAGCCCGGGATGTGGTTCTTCTTATACCTGTCGTCGCCGTCCTCTTCGAACTTCAGGAATCTCTCGTTCCATTCCACCACTGCCGCGCGAAAAGCACTTCTGTTCAGGTCTTTCTTCACGTCTAAAACTGTCGAAAATAATAGCATCCGCCGTCCCTCCTCAACCTATTTGCTTTTGTGATATGATCTACATTATCTAAAGAACTCTCATCTTTGCTGTGTTTCTTTTAATTCCTCCGGAACACTGCTACTTCAGCATTTGTAACACTGTTACTTAACTCTCAGCTGCCCATTTCCCGTCCCTTTTCACGGGAAAGAAAGGCATCGGATGGAACCTTGAAAAAACTTTGACTTTACACCTCAGCCTGAACCACATGACCGAAATTAAGTTCATCCTGAAGCAACCCATACACATAGGCAGGACTCTCCCTGTAAAGTCCGGTCTCAATGTCCTGCAATTTGGCATATACTTCAGAGTCATAAACTATACGCATCGCGGCATCGTATTCCATGCTCTGTGTTTCAGTAAGGATCTCGACAAGATCCTGAACCATATATTCCACCATTTGAAGTTCTTTAGACACGGTTCGCACCCACCTTCCGCAGCAAAGCAATTGCTTTTTGCGTATGAAACGAATATTGATTCGTCGTCTCTTTGAAGACCATACCGTCCAGCATGGTCTGAAAAGAGATCATTCCATTCTCGAATTGTCTGAAAAGAAGTGCCATATCGTCATCTGCGATAGGTCCGATAACGACATCATACTTATTGTCAAAATTGCACTCCGGATCAGAGAAATCCTCAAATTTCCGATTACGGTTATTTTGGACGAATCGCGCCCATTTCTCCGATGTTTTTGTTCCAAAGTCCAAGATATTAAGGTCTTCTGTCTGCATGAAAGAATCGTCGATTTCATAGACATTAAGAATTGGCGTGCCTCCATAGATTCTCGCCACTCTCCTGGCCATTTTCACCGCTTGCTCTTTCATCACAGTCAGATAAAAGCCCTGGCCGAAATCCTTGTACGGACGACACATAGCAAGGTTTATCACTTTGATATCCGTATTACTCCCATGATAAAGCAGCATCAGTACGCCCCCCCGTTGTTTCTGCATACTCTTGTCAGATCTTCAACAACTTCATCCAGACTCAAAGTATGCTCAATATCGTAGTGCTCCTTGATAAATTCGATGCCCTTATAATCATACAAGTAGAAAAACGCCTCTTTGGCGACCAGATTATGCTTGCTCGCAAACTCATTGACGCAGACTACTGTATAGTTGATTCTTTTTTTCAGTTCGCTCATACCTGCGCTCGCTTTCTCCCTGCAAATGCTTATCTCGAAAAACTTCTGAAACTGCAGTTTCATCTAGTAACAATTATACGGGCTATAGGTCAAATACTCAACATCACACCCTGTCCTTTCAGAATATCGTTGGCCAGACGTAATCCAGAAAAAACGCAGATCATCATGCCCCGGCTTCGACCTTCTCGATCGCGTCCTTGAGGATTTTCTCCACATCCGCCCCGGCGATGTCAAAACCAACCGCCATCGTGAGATCCACCTCCGGGATGCCGTAAAACTCCTGCGCCAGTGCTTTTACATAGCCGTAGCCATACTCCTCCGGAACGAGCGCGCCGCCCGCCGTCGTCACGTAGTGCAGTTTCCGCGCGCGGCACATCGGCGCCGGATAGCCCTCCGGCGTATAGTCGAAAGTGACGCCCATGCAGTTGATCTGCTCGAAATACTGTTTCAACGCGGCCGGGAAAGACAGATCCCAGTACGGCGCCGCTACCACGATCTCGTCCGCCGCCGCGAACTGCCGCGCGAGGTCGAAGATCGGATCGTCCCACTTCTTCTGCGCGATCAGCGCGTCTCTTTTCATCAGAAACGCCTCGTCCGCCACGGGAAATGCGATGTCCTCGAGCCGCACTTCCTGGATCTCGAACGGCCGCTTCGCCCCTTCCGCCATATCAGGCGCCGCCGACATCCCGCGTTCCGCGTCCTCCAGGACCTTCCGCAGAACCGCATCCGCGAGCCGCTTCGTCCGCGACTCCTTTCTCACACACGCATTGATGAACAAGATCATGAAACCACCCTCCCCTCAGGCCTTCTAAACCACTTAACCTTAACACAAGTATAGCACAGCCAGTGTCACCGAAGATTGCCTATTTCATCGCCTGTTTAAGGATTTTATAGACAACAAAACAGGCAACCGCAACGTGATACACCGCGATTGCCTATTTCATTTTCTCTTTGTTATTTGCCTTCTGCAACGATGTCTAGCATTTCCCTCGGTGTAACTACATAGGTCTTTATTGGAAAATGTTTGATGTTTCCGGTAACAAGATAAGCATCCTCATCTTTTCGTTTTTCCATAAGCACCGCATAGAAAACAACATCTTTCGGATCAGGAATCTCATCCTCGATAAGCCCACAATCAGAATAGACAGCACGCCTCTTCAGCTCGTCTAGGAAAACATCTACTTTTCTCTCGTCAAAACGAAATTTCGGTCGTTTTAACACATCCTCATATTCAGCAAGAATATCTTCATTCAGCACAGGAATAATATCGCCGTTCAAGGCCTCTGCCAAAACCTCTGCAGGAATAGAGTTATGTTTCAGCATGGCGGAGACCAGGACATTCGTATCTAGAACGGCGTAATACCTCATTTACCGGTTACCTGCCTCTCTCTTCTAGACGCCTCGATCTCGGCATTGATCTCATCCAGAGACATTTCAGACATACCATTCTTCTCCGACTCCTCGCCAATCTCAACCATCGCACGATAGCCACGCTCCGCCTGATACGGTGTCTTGGGAAGTGTCATTCTAAATGGAATTCCGTTTTCCATGACTGCACGTTTCAGAAACATCCTGACAGCCGTAGATGTATCGATTCCGAGCCTCTCGAAAACCTGAGCAGCCTCATCCTTTAACGATTCCTCAACACGAACCTGCAATAATGAAGTAGCCATAACGGATCCCTCCTTTTGCATTATTTTGTAATACAATTATATTACATTGTTGTACACATTTCAATACTGCTCGATAGAATACAAAATACAATACAAAACAGGCAACTACCACAGTTTTGTCGCAGTTGTCTCAAAACGCTTACTTAGCTACGATGTCTCACGAAGAATGGCAGAAAACCAGAGAACCTCGTGACCCATTCCGAAGGGCGATTCATGAGGTTTCGCTGTTTGGGCGCAGACCTCATGATTGTTTTCGCGATGAGATTCACGAGGTTTCGCCTAAATCGCATTAATCTCATGACATAAGTAGGCCTCGGCAGTCATGAGGTTTTGCCCTGATCACTACTACCTCATGAAATCTCGGTCGACAGTAGTCATGAGGTTTTGCCCTGATCACTACTACCTCATGAAATCCCGATCACCAGTAGTCACGAGGTTTGGCTATAATGGCGCAAAGCTCTTGAACATCCCCGTTTTGCGCCCAAGAGTTATTCTCCCCACGCGAAAAACTCTTAAGAGAACCTCTGTTTCCCTCAAGAGTTTTTCTTGTTTATCGTGATGTTCTTGACTGCCCGGCGCAGTCCTTGCCCCGCGCTGTCGCCACTCAGCAAAACCTCTCACCTCTGCGCTCCCTGCCAATCTCAGCGCGCCCAGCTCAGTTCAGCAAGCACGTTCAGTTCACCGCGGCCGCCGCGCCCCGGCCCGCGCGCCTCAGTACCCCCACACCGTCACATCTACGACCTTCTTCTCGTCATTGACATCGATCGAATAGCGCTTGGCCTCGTAATTCTCGAGAATGAAGCTGTAAGTATTCGGGGTAAGATCATTGTCCGGGTTCGGTTTCGGCTCATAGTCGCCAATCATGCCGACCAGTTCGTCAAGGGTCGTCTCGCCCAGCACGATGACATGGCCGTCGATCTCGACCGAAGTCGCCAGATTGGAGTTGAAACCGAAGTGGTAGATCTTGCACTCGCCGATCGCCGTATTCTCCACATCCATAGCATCAAAATCGCACACACGCTCAAATCCGTGATTGATGACGATGCCAACGTGTCTCGATGTAACGGCCGTATCAAGCTCATCGAGCGTATAGTGGTTGTTCTCGTAGTCCGAGATCCTGATCTCGAACTCCTCCGGATCGAACTGCGCGACGAACTCGCCGAGCGTCTCCTTGAAGTAGATGTCTCCGTAGGAAGTCGTGACCTTGCTTACCGCGCAAAATCCACTTTCTCCTGGAGCCACGGCAGTTCCTTTACCGCCATCGTCCCCGTCACTATCTACACCAAAGATATTATCCGGATCGCCGCCGTCGACAGTGCCTTTCGCGCCGTCGGAATCCTTTCCGCCCTTTTCGCCTTTCCCGGACTTTCCGGACTTCTTATCGTCATCTTTTTCCTTCTCTTCCACCTTCGTCTTTTCCTTCGAATCGCTGTTCTTCTTAACGATAGCGATCGTTCCTGCGATCGCGGAAATGCCGATCACTCCGGCGATGATCCAAATAACAAACTTCTTCATAATAATACCTGTTCCTTTCGTAACAGCCGCGGTCGCGGCCTTCATCGCTGCACCCTGCGAAGCAGTAGCAGCAGCTTCCGTCGCTACTTCCTGCGCGGCAGCAGTGGCAACTCCCGTCGTTGCCCCCTGCGCTGTGGCAGTAGCAGCCTCCATCGCTGCCCCCTGCGAAGCCGCAGAGGGAGCACTTTCCATAGATGCGGACAGGCTCAGAAGCGAAGCGGAGAGAGGCTTGATCGTCACCTTCTCTGCCTCTTTGGCGAACAACCGGCTTAAGAACGGTATCGCCATACCATAAAGCTTCGTGTCATTGTCTTTCTCATACTTCTCGACCTCCTTCTTGATTTTTTGCTTGGCAAAATTGATGCGCCACGACACCGTTCCCATCGGGATCCCCAGTGCTTCCGCGATCTCCTTCGTGCTCATCTCGTCGAAGTAAAAGAGGATCAGCGTCCTTCTTACTTCCTCGGACAGGGACTTCTCGATGATGTCCATGATGATCCTTCTCACATCGTCCGACTCGACAAGCGCGTCCGGCAGGAAATCCTCCGGCACGGTCTCGAGGTCCTCGAGAAACTCATCGTCCACCGTGTCCGTCTTCGCCATCCTGATGCGATCCAGACACTTGTTCGCCGCGGTCTTCTTGAGCCACGCGGTCACCTTGCTCTTGTCCTTGATCGTGTCATAGGACTTGATCAGCGTGACAAATGCATCCTGCACGACGTCCTCCGCGTCCTCTTCGTTATGAAGAAGCGACATCGCCGTCCAGTACACCGCCTTGTAAGACTCGTAATAGATCCGCTCCAGTTCCTCGTTCGTCATGAATCTTGCCTCCTTTTCTATCCGCATCTACTTACTAGACGTATGACGGACAGATTTTCTTGGGTAGCTCGAGAAAAATTTTTGAAAATCTTTTTTCAGGTTAGATTATACATCAGATCAACAACTCCTATCCGAAACCAAATAAACCGATTTCCGCACTTTTATACACGTATTTTCGGAAATTTCTTTCCGAAACATTAATATAAAAACTTGTTTTCTGTCTTTTTACGATGTACAATAGCATCAAGAAGGAGGCATCTACTATGTTGTGTCAGTTTACGTTTAAAAATTTCAAGTCCTACCGCGATGAGACTACCCTGGATTTCCAGGCAGCCTCTATTCCTGAATTCCATGACTCATTGATTACTGAAGAAGATGCATCTGATCTTCTTCCTGTCAGTGTCATCTACGGCCCGAATGGCGGTGGCAAATCAAATCTCCTGCAGGCTCTATCCTGCGTCATTTCGAAGGTCGTAAAGTCTGTACACGACCTCGATAAAAACCGTGAACCGATTATTCTTCAGCAGAAAACAGATGCCGTCCCGTTTCTTTTTGACACCGTATCTGCAAACGAGCCCATCGAGTTCCGTCTTTTCTTCCGCATCGGCAGAAATGAATACTGCTACTATATCGCATTTCAGGATGACGAGGTCACATCTGAATCCCTGTCACGCAAAACCGTAACAGGGAAAAAGCCGGCAGAACTTTTCGATCGGGAGAACGATAAGATCACTCTCGGATCCAGTATTAACAGGAAAAGCATCAACACCAACGTCAACCCGAAGATGCCATATCTTTCTTTTCTGGCGATCAATTACGATATTCCTGATATCAGCGAAGTCATGCTCTGGTTCGAGCGATGCATCATCAGAAGTTATTCCAACCCGATCGCCGAGCACCAGATCATGTTGGAGAAATACCCGGATTTCAAGGATCTTCTTATCCTCGCCCTGAACGACATGGACATCGATATTACTGATTACAGGTACGATGAAGACAGTCATCAACTGTATATGAAAAGAAAACTCGGAAAGAAGGAGTATGAATTATCTTTCGCCGAGGAATCTGACGGCACGCGGAAGCTGATCGCTGCCCTTCCCGTCATCCTCCTCGCTCTTCGTGATGGACGTCTACTAATCATCGACGAACTCGACGCCAAGCTTCATCCGAAGCTCCTTCGCTATGTGATCTCGCTTTTCAAGAACAAAGAGATCAACCGGCATGGTGCTCAGCTTCTTTTCACTTCGCATGACATGTACACCATGCGCAGCACGGTATTCCGCAGGGATGAAATCTGGTTTGCCGCCGAGGACGACGATCACGCAAGCGAGATCTATTCTCTGCACGAACTGAGAAACGAAGATGGTGACCGCATCAAGAATACCGCATCATATAACAAGCAGTATCTCGAAGGCCGCTATGGTGCAGATCCATATCTTCAGAACATGCTCGGAGGGAATTTCTGATGAGTCTGAAGCCACTTAAAAAGAGTGATCTTTCCAAAAACTGGATGCAGCCCCGAATTGATCGTCGAAAGTCTCTCCAGCCCGAGTATCACCTGATCGTTACAGAGGGTACGGATACGGAACCTTCCTATTTCGGTGCCATGAAAGAGATCATCAACAAGAGCTATCCTGACAGAATCCAGCTTGTCGTACAGGGAATGGGTGATAACACACTTAGTCTTTTCCAGAAGGCTAGGCGACTCGCCGAATCATCCGCAAACGGGTATAAACATGTCTGGATCGTGTACGACACGGATGATTTCCTTGCCGAGCACATCGATGAGACCGCACGTCTTTGCGAGAAGGAGTCTTCCGAAGAAACGACATACCATGCCATATGGTCAAACCAGTGTATCGAGCTGTGGTTCCTGCTTCACTTTAGTTATCTGCAGTCTGATCTGCATAGAAAAACATACTGGCCGAAACTTACGGAACAACTCGTTTCTCTTGGAAAAGGCAAGTACTCTAAGAATCGCCAGGACATGTACGAGATCCTCTATCCGTTCATGAATACGGCCATCTCCAACGCCGAGAAGCTTGATCGAGTCAACAGTGGCAAACTTCCCTCCGCATCGGCACCCGGAACGAAAGTCCATCTTCTGGTAAAGAAACTCAAGCCTTATCTGTGAGGAATACTATAACCAGTTCGTCACTCATCGTTCACCACAACGATGGTGTCGTTCTCGGGGATCTCGATCGAATCCGGGTTCAATTCCGCTTTGCGCTTGTGCTCGAGGTTCCATCCCATATTGTGCTTGCGCCGGAGCCATACCGAACACAGAAGGACGCCCAGTCCCAGAACCGCGAACCGTGCATAGGAGATGACGACGACCACCCATCCGGCTGATTCGGGGCGAGGATTTGACGCGGACACCCACGGAGTAACCACAAATGAGAGCGCCGAGGCCAGAGCGACCCAGACCTGGTACTTCGCCACTTTCTTAAGGACCGGCATCGTCGCCGCCATCCACGCAAGGAGAGCCAGGAAGAACGCGAACTGGTACATGAGCCAGGAACGGCTGATCCTTCCGGGGCGGCACATGGCGCAGGCCGTCCCCAGAACTTGCGCGGCAACGGAAACAAACCAGGCCCACTTTGCAGCGCTTTTCCCGTCAAATCTTTTCTCGATAAACGAAAAGAAGAAAAACACTTCCAGCAACGTCAATGTCACGACACTCACGATCTCGAAAAGAGAGTTCCAGACAACTGCCGTGTCCCACCTCGGCCGGAGAAATAACAGAATAAAACAGAAAAGATACCACGGTATATGAAGGTACCGGCTGAGTTTTCGTTCCGCAAGGAGGATCACGATGGTCACCACGCAAAGGCCCGCCTCGAAGACGAGCAGCGGCCCCGTCTGCCCACTCACCCAGCCGACCGGACGGATGTAGTAATTGAAGTACCGGTAGAGCTCGAATCCCCCGAACAGCAGGAAGCACGCAACCGCGCCAAAAAAGAAAAACTTGTCAGATCTTTTCTCCACGATCATTCACCCCAAAGCAGCAAGCGTTCCTTAGACTCATCCTTCAGTATCGAGCTGTAACTCATTCCACCGAAACACAAGCATTTACACTATACCATTCTCTGAAATACATGCAAAGAATCTTAAGGATGATTTCGGCTAACGCAGACCTTCCATTATTCCGGGTTTGTTGTTTCACACTTGCGCTCTTGGATTTTCACTCTCACGCGAAACACTTTCTTGAGTTTATGAAACACCTTTTCAGCTTCTGATCTGTCCATGATGCACAACTGGAAAGTCTCTTTATTGGCCGGCAGTAATTTCTTATATCTGTACTGATTAGCAAAGTCAAGCAGAGGTTTTGAGATCGGATGTTTATTATCCTGCACTACTTCCAGAACATAGTATGTCTTTATGCCCCTCTTTTTCGCGACCTTATCGGCTTCTTCTACCTCTTCCAACTCATGGATTTTCTGATCGATCCGTCTGATGACCTCGTTCAGGTCCTCCTGTTCTATGCCTAACCCTTTGCTAGCGTTATCACTTTCCGGACCTTTCTCTGGGTGTGATTTGAGGATTTCATCTCTTTCATCAAATTGCAACCACTCCGGAACAGGCAGTTTCCCAGCCCTATACTCCTGCACGATCTTCTTTAGGTGAAATTCCTCAGGTTGACTTCTTGTCTCAGGTTTATTCATCTTTGGATCCGTCACCAGCTTGACGTTGAAAATCTGAGTATAATCGGGAAGCCAGCTGATAAACTTCACGCGTCCCGAGATAATTACCAGCGCCTGTCCCACCTCCATCGCTCCGATCTGCACCGGAGTAATAAGCGGTTCCACGATCCGTTTATCCCCATAATCGACCTCACGCTCACCACACTTTTCGGAGAGTTCCTTGAGCGTCGGTACATGGTTGGTGCGAAAAGCCACGATGGTATCCGCATTTGAGGTGATCGTTGTCGCACGGCTGTGTCCGTAAATATCGTCAAGTTGACTGAAACTCTGTAAAACGATGCTTGTTCGGATATTGCGGGACCTTCCGGCAGACATCAGAGTCGGCAGATTAGGAATCGCTCCGCCACCGATATTGCCGAGTTCTTCGATCACAACATTTACGCGTCGCGGAAGCTTGCCATTAAATCTCTCGTGGGCGATTTTGATGTAGTGGGAGACGATCTGGTTGACCGCGATTCCGCTTATCGCAGAGTAATACTCTGTCTCATCCGGAGTTACGATGTACACGATTGTTTTTCCTTCTCCATCCAGCGAACTGATTTTGAAGTCATCCGTCGTACTCATCTTCATCAGGCCCGGATTTTTAATAAATGTGTTAAGTGGTTGATATGTCACAGCAAGAATAGAATTCATCGTATCGCTGGGTGCCGAGCAGACATTCTTCAGGAGAAAGGAAAATGACTCTGACGGAGCCATCTCACAGACTTCATCGAAGTATTTCTTTACGCCGGATCTAGCCACTCCATCGCTGATGATTCTATATACATTCAGCAAAGAGATCTCATTCTGACTCCGTGCATACTTAAACAGGATCTCCACCGACGCTTCAAAAAGACTTCTAGCCGAATCGGTCCAGAATGGATCCTGGCTCGATCCCGGCGCATGCAGGAATATGGATTCAGCAACAGTTCCGATGAGTTCATGGGCAAGCTGCACATCGCTCTCAGTACCCTTCTTGTATAATTCGTAAGGATACATCAGGATGTTAAAGCCCATACTCTGTTCCAGATTTCTGAAATTCAGTACAACGATATTGTACCCTCTCTTCTTTGCTTCAGCATACGAGGCGTGAAGCAGATCTCCTTTGGGATCGACGATAACCTCGCTCTCCTCTCCTTCGATACAGGAGAGAACAAGCGGCGTTGTTCCTCTTCTGGTCTTTCCGGCACCGGAAACGCCAAAGAAAATAAGATTCGACTCGTTATCAAGTGCAAACTTCTTATGGGTCTTTGGATCTACATAGAGAACTGCCCCAGCGCCATCAGGATTCAAAACATTCTGGATCTCGCTTTTATTCGAGTATCTCTCACTTCGCATAGGATAATACCTCACTTTCATTTACATCGCACGTCATGAGCCGGATCTTAACCGAAAGATTTCCCAATACTCGTCCGGTATCTGTTCCGTTCACATCATCGACAAAGAAGAGAAAATTCGCATGCAGACTGTATTGAGGCTGACAGATCGTCTTACAGAAGTATTCTGCTGCCATCCTGTTCCGAGGCAGAAGCAGTTCCGTCAGATCAAAGGCAAGTACGCCTTCAAAGTAGTTATCATATACAGCTGCTGATGCAATACATCCGAAGACATACTTTATTTGTGAGAGAGTTCCGTCCAAAGTAAAGAACAGATATCTGTCAAGGCCATGGAACACCCGCAGTTTATTCTCAGCCATGAGATTGGCATATTCCTGAGCAAAAGAGTCCATCTTCGATGTCGGCAATCCCGTGACAACCCAGTGGCACGGTGCCTCATCTTCACTGTGATTGGCGTATTTGATTTCGTAATCCATCACTTTACTAAGCATCATCCTCAATCTCCTTTCCGATGATACGATCTACCAGGCCGTATTTCTTCGCTTCAACTGCACTCAGCCAGTAGTCTCTGTCCATATCCTTGAGAAGCGTCTTCATTCCTTTCCCGGTATGTTCGGAAAGATGCCGGGCAAGCTTCTCACGAGTATTCAGAATATGGTCGCACACCCTGCTGATTTCTGAAGCCTGTCCCTTCACCCCGCCGATCGGCTGATGAATCATCACCTCAGCATGCTTTCCGATAAGACGCTCACCCGAATCGCCACTGGCCAGGATCACCGCCGCCATCGAAGCTGCCAGTCCATAGCAACAAGTACTGACGATGCAAGGAGATTCTTCCATCGCATCAATGATTGCAAAACCGGCCGATACCGACCCACCTGGGGAATTGATAAAAAGCGTGATCGGGTCAGAAGACATATCCTCGAGAACATGCATCTGTGAGATAATGTTCGTCGCACACATATCCTCGATCTCACCACAGAGATAGATCCTTCTGTTACTCAGTTCATAACTGAGCGGCGATATCAACTGCTCAGTTCCGCTTCTGTTTACAATTACATTGGGTATAAACAACTCACTCATATTTGACCTCCATTCAAACTTGAATAGTATTAATTCAAAGAAAAAGCACTGACCTCTTCCTGTTTTCGTTTCATAGTCCTCCCATCTACATGATAGGTTCTTTCAATGTCTGACGTGCATTCCCATAGGATACAAATCAAACGCTCATTAAGAATCGTCCGATTGCAGTCGTTCAAGCGCACATGTCAGTAACACTCGATAGTATTCTTTCATATCTGGTTCGATTCTCCCGGCACACATGCGACTCAAAGTCTTATATAACCGACAAGCTTCACTTGTCATCGAACGCACATATATCCAGAAAAACTCACTATCAAATGCCCCGGGGCGAACCAGATAAGAATAATCAAAGAAGACTACACCTGTTTCCATATCAATACGAAGATTGGTAAATGCTTTGTCCCTATACTCCGTCAGAAACAATGCCAGTATGGGAAGCATCCCTTGTTCAGAAGCGAAAGGGAAGACTAGCCGGATATTAATCTTCTTGTCATACGCAAAGAAATAGATACGCATTTTGTAATCATTGATAACAATCTCCATTACCAGAGCATTACTATGTTTCGAAGATGTAAGAAATACAAACGAATTGCAATCAAGTTCTTCTTTTATGACATCTATTAAACTTATCGGTTTTTCTTCCAAGCTATCCATACACTTCATCACTTCCCATGTATTCTAAGATCTGACTCATTCGCTCGACTTCGAAACAGCACAGTCCTCACAGGCGCTCGCAACCATGAGCATCAAGATAGTCATTGAGTTCGTCAATATCATAGTCGGCATAATAATCATCAGAATGTTCGCGAAGATACTGCCAGATCAGCCGGTTCTCATCGCTCATCCTTGGGCTCAGCACAATATTCGCCGCCTCAAGATAATCCGCAAACAAAATTGCAGGGACATTGGCGCCAATGCCAATGCGGAGATAAATAACGGGGTCGTGACTTTTTCCGCTCCTTACTTTATAATAGTAGCGTCGGGATTCGTAATCAGCATACACACAGACTTCAATCACAGTCCGGTGGCAACGCTTTCTTGATTCGAACAGAATCTGATCGATTCTGCGGCAGGCTTTTGTGGAAAGCTGTTTCATGGTGTTTACCTCCTCGTATAGTATGTGACCATTTTATAACTGACAACTTTTGCTGTCGTAGACATCAGTGCATCAATAAGTGCGACATTAGTGCGACATTTTCGAAAGGCAAATAATATGACCAGATACAAAATCGGAGAAGCTGCTATAATTAGATTTTTAACAATAGAAGAACCATTAGGTGAGGATGAAAGATTCTACAATATCTATTATCCGGATTCAACGAATGCTCTTACTCCAGTACTCGAGAGATGCATTGCTGCTTTAGCATATTTGTACAATCAGTCTCATCGAGGCATCCTCCCTAAAGAGATAGCCGAATTTTTACCTGAGGGTAGTGTCAATCTTGATATTCCCGCTATAAGGAAGAGAATCCAACGCGTCAAGGAGAAGAACGAACTGTGGGATAGCCTGATCAGACATCCAGTAAATGAGAATGGTAAGCAAGGGAACGGCTTCGAAATTGGTGATTTTGAGGAGATACCTGACGCTCCCCTCTCTCAAGAAGTTTCTGAGAACACGAATGATATTGATGAAACTGTTTTTCAGAATTGCTCAGATGACACTTCACTTGAAGGAAATATATCTAGCAGTAACGAGAACACCAATTCCACCCACACTTCTTCAGCATCCAACGCTAATGTTAAATACCCTGCAAATAAGGTATCCGTAGCCTGTCAAAACAAATCGTTTTTCCGTACAGACGAGATTAGCAACATTAGGGATCTTCTACTCTCATGCCAGCACTCTGCCATTGCGCTATCTGCAGATGGTGGAATCGGAAAATCCACGATAGCCAGAGAACTCTATTTCGACACCCAAATCAACGAGCATTATTCCAAAGTAATATGGATAGACTATATCGGAAACCTTGACGATTCTATCCTTAACGCCGTAGATATGTTCTCGGAAATACCCGACAGAGACATCCGGCTATCGATGATACATGAATACCTTACCAATCATACGGAGCCCGTGTTGCTTTTTATCGACAATGTCATCGACGACAAGGTTGCAAATCAAGATCCTATTCACGAAAAAGGCACTTTTACTCCGCTAAATGTGTCAAGCCTATCTGCGCATGTCGATGTGCTTATTACGACAAGACTCGACGCTCTTCCAAACGAAGAGTATATCATTGTGCGTATAGAAAGCTTTAAAGAGAATACTGATCTTGGCGAAGATCTATTCTTGTTTCACTACAATTCGCTCAAATCAACTTCATCGATTTCATGCGCAACCAGAAGCCAAATCAAGCAAATCGTGACCTGGTGCAATGGGAACCCTTTCGCCATTATGCTGTTTGCAAAGCAGGCCGCCAGTTCTTCGTTAAGAAGTGTATATGAGCATCTTAAAGGTTACTTTTCGGCCAACCAGAATACGAGCTTGTCTACGGAACAACTGATTGATGCTGCGATAGCACACAGGGCATTCTCTGAAGCAGAAAGGCGGATTGTGCTCGGATTTGCAATCTTGCCAAATATATATCTGACGGAAAATGAATGTTCGGAATGGTTCTCTTACGATCTATCCTGTATCAGCCAACTTGCATGCGAAGGTTGGTTGGAGAATGAATCTTCCGATAATAATCGATATCAGATGCATGATCTTGTCAAGTACGCTATCAAAAAAAGCAAGATTGGGCTGGATTGCGCAGACATACTACTAGACGAGGATAAATATGCATATGAAGATTACAGTATGACGTACAAGTTTGCATCTCGAGAGGGCTTAGTTCCCTCATTTATTGACTCGTATACTAAACTGATAAGTATGATTTGTGAGAATAACCAGTCATCTTTATATGATCCTTCCATCTATTCTCAAGTCACTCGTCTAGTCGAGGTTCTTAAAACGACTTTGATATTCTGTATTCTTACAAATATGCAGCGTGCCAGAATCGCTCATATGATTGCTACCATTTCATTCAAGATTATCAAAAATGACATCCTTACATACAACAGTTACAGTCATGCCATCAACTGTATGAGACGTTGTAGCTCACGCGCCAGAAACAGATCCGAAGAATTCGAAGCACAGCAATTCATGTTCCATTATCATTTTGACTTGGGTTATTTTCTTTCTTCATTAGAGAGCAATCGATATACCGAGGCAGAAGGAATATTACGTCGTGCTACAGGTTTTCTTAACCAGACATACTCAAAATACTTAACCGATACCGATAAGGATTTTGTTTACATTTCCAATAATATTGTTTTGGTTCTTCACGAATCAGACATTGATCTTCTTGATACTCACTTTATCAAAAGAGTACTCTCAGAAAGATATACCAACAAGCTCGAAGAATTCATCAGGGACTATGCTACCGTTCTCGATCATTTGGGCTATATCCTGACTATATCCAACAACGGAGATTTCGAAGAGGCGAAACTGCATCTGAAGATTGCTGAAGAACTTGTATGTACATTATATGTTACTAATTCGGAGAAGTACAAGCGTTTACTCGCCAGAATAGATGACAACCTCGGATATCTTCTTTTCCACATCGGTCCGGAATATCCAGGTTCAAATTACCATCTGCAAAAAGCGCTTAATGCCAGGAAAGAGCTTCTACGAGAAGACCGATACAAGTATATCTCTGAGTACTCCTGGACGCTAAACAATCTTGCAGAATTGCAGACATGTATGGGCGGCGATAATCTCACCGAATCGGAGAAGAACTATAGAAAAGCAATCGAAATGCGAGAAGAACTGAACACCAACAAACATGGTAAATACCGTCACTATATCGCATGGTCCAACTACGGATTAGGTCGTTGTCTCGCGCGGCAGGGCAGATTGAGTGAAGCGAAGGAATACTTTAAAGCTGCACTTGATATATATACTGATCTCGCAGCCAAGACAAAATCCTATAAGAAAGACTGTGAGTATGTCCGGAATGTTGATATGGATCTAGAAGATGAATTCAAACCATGGATAGGAAACCATTCGCACTTCAACTGAATATTCATTCAGTAAAACCAAGTCAAAAACCCTGGAGGAGAATATGAACAAGAACAGTTTTTCTATGATTGATAAAAATGGAAACGAGGTCATTTACGACGTACTCTTCACATTTGAAAGTGACGAAACCGGCAAAAACTACATTGTCTATACAGATAATTCCAGAGATGAGAATGGCAGCATTCAAGTATTTGCATCCATCTATGACCCAGAAGACCCCGAAGGTCATTTAGAGGCCGTAACCACCGACGAAGAATGGAATATGATTGAGGAAGTACTTGAAAGAGCACGAGAAGAAGCCCAGCGTGCCAAAAAGGATCTCGATGAGTAATACTCATTAATCAGAAAAAGCCTGTTTCTTTCGTATTGTATTTTCCTAAAATACATCCTTTTCAGTCTTCTGATTGATAATAGAATCACAATCAAGTGAAAAGGAGAAGAGAGAAATGGCAGGGACAAAAAAGATCAAGCATCCCATCTTATTGACACTTGGAGTTGTCTTTATTTTTCATTCAGTTTTAAAGAACAATAATGATGCCTCAAGCAATAAGCATGACGCTGTCAGCATCACGTCGTCAGATAGTTCGCAACCTGAAGCCAAAACCGAAGAAGTCTATTCTCCCACATGTGAGGAAACAGTATATGCTAAACCCGAGACCTATGTAGAAGATAGCTTGTGGGATACCGGAACAATCACTACCAGCAGTGAACGATCATACTCCGATGAAACAATCGACTCGCAAAACGAAAACAGTTCTTCATACGTATCTGCTTCATATTGGGACGCAAATCCATATACTGCAATTGAAAAAGCAATTCAAGAGATGGCATCTCAGATCACAATTGAAGATGATGCGTACACGCTTACATGGGCGGACGTTGGCACGATGCCATATGGGAGTTTCTGGATCAAGAGCATCACAAGTTCACATTATACCGAAAACGGACATGATTACAACACGTACTATTTTGAATACTATAATGTCTCTTCTGACGACATTATAGAGATGAAGGCTCAGATCGATGAACGCTATCAAGAGATTGTTTCATATATTCCGGAAGATGCCGATACTTTTGAGACAGCGAGAATTGTTCATGACATTTTAGTCTCCGAGATCTCATACGATCATACTCTGACTCAGGATTATAGAACGAGTGTCTATGGCGGTCTTGTTCGTGGCCAAGCGGTCTGTTGCGGTTATGCGACTACATATTGTTTCATCCTTAACAGATTAGGCATCCCCTGTCAAATCATCCAAAATGATGACCACTCCTTCAATAAAATCGGGAGTACCTATGTTGATGTGACCTGGGACGATGATGATTGTATTGACGAAAACGGAAATGCTGTTATCAGATACACATATTTCGGAATGAGTCTTGATACCGTAAATTCGATTCCAGCTCACGAGGTAGCCTATGTTTCATATAACGAAGGATCGGATGCATATATTTTGCCCTCCTACTTTGAGTACTACGGATACGAATTGTCTTACTATGACTATAACGCAATTGTCAATATCTTTCGCGAACAATACTCTACGGGCAATCTTTTCCCCTCGGTTCATTTTGCGAACTCCGATGCTTACTATGAATTTGCCGAGAAAATCAATACAGATATCTGGTCAATTCTTCCTGACATCGGATATAGCGGAGAATACATCGTATTCTATCCTGATGAAGAAAACCTAACTTGGAGACTGGGACTAAGTCCTGTCATCAGCCTCGATTAAGACGAGACTATTGACCTCACATTTGTGTACCCTTATCAACTACAGTGTCAAGTCAAAGTATTTATATAAACCAACTGCAAATTTGAGGAGGTACTCTATGATACGTTCAAGAACATGTCCAAATTGTGGTGCTCAGTATGACGTGAGAAATGGTTATTATCACTGTCCGTACTGCAATTCCACATTCGATATCCTTCCAGACGAGTCAGAAGTGGTTCGTCACACACCGACTTTCGAAACAAGAGAGAATAGTCCGGCAAGTCTCCCTTCTGTACCAAGTCAGGCTAATATTCCCAGCCATTCGCTTAATGACGGCTTCTCTTTCGCCGCTATCGCTTGTGGTGTTATCGCCGTCATAGTGATCATATCCATCTTCAACTTGGGAAAGAAAAAGGATTCCTGGACTCTGTCGGATAATGCGAATCGCAACGGGAACACAGAGAATACAATCAGTAATGGCAGTTCATCGCACAAGCCGAGTGATACGAATGCTGCACAGCCTACCGTTCCTGATCACGTCTATTTGACATCCATCGAACCGTATACATATTCAACGAATTCATTTCCTTTCTACGAGTTGTGTGACGGATCTAAGGACATATTTGGAAATGCTTACAGCACAGGAATACGCGCGAATAAAGGAGAAGCCTCTGTTTCTTACCGTCTGGATTCCGCGTATCGTTTCTTTACATTCACTCTCGCGGTTGATGAATACGAAAAAAGCAACAAGGATGTTGAAGGGAGTGTACGAGTATACGCAGATGGAGTCATTATCTTCGAACGTGTCGGGATCACTTCAGATTTTGAAACAGAAAGTGTTTCTCTAGATGTTTCAGGCACTAAAGACCTGACTATTGAGCTTTACGGAGACTATGTAACCGAGGCATCCATTACAGGATTTCGTACACTCTATCCGATGATCTGTGATCCGATTCTTTACCGGTAATCGATTAGCATTAAGATGAGGGAGGACATAAAAATGGAAAAGACCAAGAAAAAATTTAATTCTTTGTACATCTACATCAGTCTTATCATCCATACCTTCTGGGTCATAACTTTCTGGATATGGTACAGAATCATTCTGTTCAGATGTCTTCCACATCACTCACTGCATGAATCGAAGTGCATCCTGATTGGATTGGTTATATGCACTTCTATCATTGGAATGACAATTGATGTGACATACAAAAAAGATGGATATTTCCCGTTTTTAAACCCTATCATCGGATTTGGTATGTATGCTTCGATGTCATATATGTTCTTGCATAGTCGTCTGGTAATCATTTCTTTAATAACTTGCTGTATCATTTCCATTGCGAGTACGCTTCTTTTGTTCATCCGCAACCATAGAGGCAGACACGGTACAGCTTTATCTACAAAAAAACGAATACATCTAGTTCTGATCAGAAGCAAGTCAATTGGGGCTCTTGGTTTCGTATTCATTATGGTATTCATAAGTTTACCTATCATTTTCCACGGTTATCTGATCAAGGCATCCGTCTCGCCAGCTAAACTATCGGATACAGGTGTATGGACGCTGCAGAACCAGAAAGAATCTCTCTTACTTCTAGATGAGGACTCGTGGAAGGAGTTATCGATCACAAGGAGACTTAACATTTGTCAGATCATTGCAAATATCGAGACACAACGTTTAGGACTACATCACGAATTAAATGTTGTTGTCTCCGACATCAAAAGTGATGCTTTTGCCTACTATGACGAAAGCCAACATATGATCGTCATCGATTTAGAATGCTTAACTTACAGTTGTGCGGCCGAAACATGTAATACAGTTACGCATGAGTCTTTTCACGCCATGCAAAAGCAATTAGTCAATGAATATAGCGGAAATGAATCCAAGGAAATCGATACCGCACTTACAACGTACAAACACGAATTTGAAAACTATATAAATCCTGAAACAGATAAGTTAGGCTACTACACCCAAACATGCGAAATATCGGCCAGAGAATATGCCAGATTAGAAACATCGATGATTCTGAGCCAGATTGAATCGTCAGAAGAATAGACAAGGGGATATCCACATGAAAGATAGTGTATACTGATATTATGCCCTGAATAATCGATGAAGAATTGACGAGTTAACTATATGGAACAATCAGCAGACCTGCTCTCAAAGAAAACCCAAATCAAGTCTGCGGATATGACGCAAGTATCTGCAAGAAGAGAAAGACTCAGAGAAAAGCCAGAATTAAGGTATCTATTCTTCGAGTTAACAGATCAATGCAATCTCGGTTGCCTCCACTGCGGTAGTACCTGCACTAGTACAAATCATCGGTACCTAGACAAGGGCTTAATTTGCCGGACACTACGTGAAGTCAATGAAGATTTTCCTCGTAACTCCGTCATGATCTGCCTTACTGGTGGAGAGCCTCTTCTTCATCCGGATATCTTCCCTATTATCGAAGAAATAGTACGCCTGGGTTTTCCCTGGGGAATCACAACAAACGCAACTCTCGTCGATTTACCCACTGCACAGAGATTAAAACAATATGCACTTCACTCCGTAACAGTAAGCTTGGATGGTCTTAGAAAATCACACGAGTGGCTACGGAATAGTCAAGGCTGCTATCAGAAAACAATAGATGCCATCAAGTTATTCAAACAGGTGGGAATACCAGTACAGGTTACTTCGGTAATACATAGAAAGAACATAAACGAGCTGGAAGAACTATATACTCTCATGACGGATCTGGGTGTCTCATCCTGGCGCGTCGTGAATATTGAACCTATAGGTCGTGCTTTGCACAATAAGGATCTGCTCTTAACTAAAGATGAATTCATTCATTTGCTCTCATTCATCCGCGAGAAGAGGTTCTCAAGGCAAACGCCTATGGAAGTATGTTTCGGCTGTTCGCACTATCTCTCCTTTGATTTTGAACACGAGCTGCGAGATAATTACTTCCTTTGCGGTGCCGGAATCTTAGTTGGCGGAATCCTTTGCAATGGAGATATTGTTTCTACCTACGATATACGCCGCAATCCATATTGCTTCGAGTATATACGGAACAGATTTCACGATCTTCATCGACGCAATCATCAGTACACACAGCGCCACCTCCGCAGCAAGCATAACTCCCGCGGCCTTATCGACCCAACCATTGCCAAAGATATAGAAACGCAGCAACCGACAGAGCTCGATCCCGCCAAATGTCAGGAATCCCGCGATTGCCGCAAACAACAGGATCTTCTCTTCTATATTCTTCATAAAACTCACAACAGTGTTCTATTCCGGCTTCTCTTCCATCCCGAAGATCTCGAGGATCTTTTCTTCAGTGGCCTGGTTGTTCTTCATGAGGTAATCCGCGAGTTTCTTGATCTTCGCCTTACCTTCGTGTACGAGTTTCTGTGTCTCGCCCATCTCGGAAAGGAGGATCTCGTTGGCCTGGTTCAGGCGTCTGTCGCCGGATTCGGAGCCGATGAGATCGTCGAAATCCACACTCGTCAGGTTTCCGTCGACCATACCATAGGTGCAGATGATCCTCATAGCGATACTCGTTGCCTGACGGATATCTCCGGATACACCTGTGTTAATGCCCTTATCACCGAAGAACTCGACCTCAGCGGCACGTCCGGCCAATGCACAGCGGATCTTCCAGATGAGCTGTTCCTTCGTATAGGAAGGTGTTTTTTCCGAGTTTTCATGTTGCATGTAGCCGCCGAAATCACCGCGGGATACGATGGTGACAAAGCTTGGTTTCTCTCCGGAAAGTGCACAGACATAGGCATGTCCGGACTCGTGGATCGCTACAGAGCGGGTATATTCTTCGTTGTTTTCTCTCTTCTCGCCGTACATGAACTCTTCATACGCATTGAGAAGGGTGTTGTCATCGAGCTTGATACCTGCCATATTTGCTTTACGGACGGCAAGTCCGAAAATGGCCTTAAGATTGGCGAGGCTCTCACCCGGGGTTCTCTTCGCAAGATTACTAACTGCCTCGTTTGAGACCACGTGATCCTTCACCTTTCCGAGGAGAATGTTGATGTACTTCTTTCTCTCTTCCTCAACCGGGAGATCTACGAGAATGTGGTTATCGAAACGACGCCAGAGCGCGCGGTCAAGTTCTTTTCCTACAGAACCGGCCTGGCCGTAGTTCGTCGCCGCGATGACGAATACCGGCTTGGCAGGGTTAAATACGAAACCTTCCATCTCTGTAAGGAGAGCATTCAGCATCGACTCGGTGTGTGCCGTCGAACTGTCACCGGTCCTCTGCTTACCGATCGCATCGATCTCGTCGATGAAGATGATACTCGGCGCAAACTTCTTTGCGACAGAGAAGATCTGGCGGATCTTGCGCTCACTCTCACCTACGTACTTGTCCATGAATTCGGTGGCAGATGTGGCAAAGAATGTCACGTCACTCTCACCGGCCATGGCACGTGCAAGCATAGTCTTACCGGTTCCAGGCGGGCCGTAAAGGAGGATGCCCATCGCCGGTTTCTCGCCACGTGCCATATGTTTCTTCGGATTCTTCAGATAATCCACGAAGTAGGACAATTCGTCGATGGCATTCTGCGCGCCAATCACATCCGAGAACTTCTCCTTCGGTCTTTGTTCGTCCGACAGGAGGAGATTGCCCTCGCCGGCGTCAGCTGCGATGCTGATCTTAAAGTCATAGAAAACGATGTTACCCACACCCTTCGAGATCTTCTGTGCCGTATTGTACGAGAGGACACGGCCGCGGCTGGAGAGTTCGTTTGCTCTGGCCTGCAGATAGACCATATCAGCGATCTGCGCGAGCTGGTCGGCCATCTCGAGGTCATTTTTCCAGTGGATAAAGGCACGTGCGCCACGTTCGATGAAGTTGATCATATCTCCATCCCAGATCTCTTCCTTATGAACCAGATAGATCGGGAGATTCGGCATCTTCTCGGAAAGAAGATCGAATGCGCGGACAGATTCACTCTTAATATCGTCGAGGCTCAGATAGCCCTTCTTGTTATCGGACTTGGCATACTGGATGTGGATCAGGACATAAGAGATATCCTTTGTCGCGATCGTCTCGAGAGCATGTTCGCAGTCAGAGAACTCGATCTTACACTTCGGGCTTAACGGAACATCCTTAAAGTCTGCGGGATCGCCGATGTAGAGAACAGTTGTGATCTCCTTATTCTCGAAGAGATAGCGAACTTCTTCACTAGCATCGTCAAGATCCAAAGTGAAGCTGAAAGACTTGATTTTCTTGAAAGTCTCCGGGGATCGTACTGCAAATCGAGAGAACTCATGTATCTCATTTCTCAGGAGAAGTTCACTTTGCGCGGTTGCTTTGCGCGCATCCGAGCGGGCACTCTGGGACAGGATGATCATGGGCGCGACTCTCGGGTCAAAGGTGACATCGAAATTGTAGGTATTCTTAAAAAGAGCCGCATCCTTCTTCAATTTCTCATTGATGATGTCGACCAGGATATGTACGGACAGTCTGTTGAACATGATGACATTTCCGGAGAAAAGTCGGGAACAGATAGCCGGCGACAGGATTTCTTCGTCGATGATCTCCTTCTGGATGATCGACGGGTGAAGTGTAGAGAGATTCTCACGGTCATTGTCTTCGTAGAGTCTCCTTCCGGCATTACTCGTGAAGATGAGGATCGTATCCTTGAAGGATACGGATTTCCCGGTGCTCTTGTCCTCGATCTTTCCATCGTCGAGGATCTGAAGGAACATGGTGATGATATCAGAGTTTGCCTTCTCGATTTCATCAAAAAGAATGATCGAGCTCGGGTTCTTCCTGACATATGATGTCAGCGCGCCTTCTCCGGTTCCCTGATAGTTCTTCGGGATACCGATCAGCGTATCCAGGGAGTCGTGCTGGCAATACTGCCCCATATTAAAGCGGCGGAACGGTACGTCGAGGATCTCCACGGCCGTTTCTGCCAGATATGTCTTTCCGACGCCTGAAGGCCCCACGAAGAAGAATGTGGACTTCGGTCCTTTTTTCTCTTCGTCTTCCCGACGAAAGAGACGGCTCTGGAAATACCCCTGTGCAAAGAGACGGATCGCCTCGTCCTGTCCGAACACCTTCACTTTCAGGCGTTCGTAGAGGCGGTTTGCTTCGAGTGTGAGCTTGTCGAGACTAATGATCTCGGAGAGAACGGAGGTCGCCTTCTCCTCTGCCTTTGCCTCGCTCTTCCCCTCGGACTTTTTATCCGAAGAGTCTTTCTCTTCTTTCTTGCCTTCGGATCTGTTCTCGGACTTTCCCTTCTCGGCCTCCTCAGAGCCCTTCTTTTCTTCTGGCTTATTCTCTTTCGTCGATTCCGGCTCTTTTTCCGGTTCGGGTCGCTTCGGGACGGTCTCGAGATAATTCAGGACGTCGTCGAGGTCTTTCCCTTCTTTCGCGTTTGCAAGGCCGGGAACATCTCCTTCGAGAAGGTCTTTAAGGATCTGCGCAGCAGGTTCTTTTACCGATGGTCGGCTGTTCTTGGTAAGCACTTCCTGAAGTTTCTTGCCATCCGACGACGGAATCTCCTTGCCCCGAAGGAACGGCATGGCGGCCTTCAGGAGTTTGACGTCGATTCCGTTGTCCTTGAAGATCTGAACGATCTTCTCGAGTTCTTTTTGATCGTCTTCGTCGGAGAACATGGCATGTAATACCATCTCGTCCATCGAAGCAAGTTTCGCATAACCGCAAATAACTTCCAGCACAGATCTTTCCTGATCTTTGCCGAAAGCGTCTGCGGTCAGCTTCTCAACATACGTATAGATATTATTATCTGGCATGAGAAACAAACCGTCCCTTCAGTATTCTTTTATCATTCGGGTGCTATCCCTCTTTCGGATCCGAATCAATCACGATATGCGCAAACCGTCTGTGCGATCTGCGCATATCATGTCTTACGAATCCAAACATAGAAGAATCAGGAGAAGATGCCCTTCATGATGTCTGCATATGCTTTGTCAATGATTCCGAGCATCTGCATGGAGCACTGCATAACTTCCTGAGCGCAACTGTCGATCTGGATAACCGCATCGTCTGCAGCCGTGATCGTAAAGTCATTCTCATCTACGGTAAACTTAATCCAGCGGAATCTGTCATTAAGAGTATTTACGAGCTTATACATCGCATCTATCTTCTCTTCCGGGAATTTAGCGATTTCAAACGCACGGATGGCTACGCCCTCTTCGTCATCGTCAAAGTGGATAATCAGACGCTGCGTTCCCGGACGATTATGCATCGAGAATCCGGTGAGGATGACTTCCTGGTTCTCGCCGGTAAGATCGTACTTGATCCCTTCCGAATCAAAGAAAGCCGCTGTTACTTTTGCTGCCATGTTTGCCATAACTAAACCCTCCCAAAAGAAAATGTTAATATGAATTGATTATACAACGTGTACATATCGAGCACAAGAATTCAAGCGCTTGTTGTTGATTGTGACTAGTAAATAATCTGTGAACAAACGCTGTCTTGATTCTTCTTTTAACCGGCTATATAATGTGTGTACAATATGTGTGCACTTTTGATTCAAACACGCAAGTGCTGATATTTAGCACTTTGTAACATTGTTATATTCATGAAAGGATGATCTTTATGGTTCCGACTCGGGTTTTTAAGAACGGAAACAGTCAGGCGATCCGCATCCCTCAGGAGCTGCGGACAGATACACAGGACTACTACATCACAAAGGTCGGCAAGGTTTTTATCGCCTATCCGGCGGATGATCCGTGGGCTACGACACGAATGGCAATCGGTGCTTTTGCCAAGGACTTTATGGCAGACCGTGAACAGCCACCCTGGGACGAGGTGCCATCAAGGAAGAAACTGTAATGTACCTTCTTGATACCAACATCTGTATATCACTGATGAAGGATCAGTATCCGAAGCTGACATCCAAGGTCCTCTCTCTTGATCCTTCGCTGTTCTATATCTCTTCAGTCACTGTTTTTGAGCTTGAATATGGAGTGGCCAAAAGTAAGCAACAGGAAAAGAACAGCATGCATTTGAATATGTTTCTTTCTGCTTTCACGATCCTTCCGTTTGATTCGGACGATGCAATTGTTGCCGGACGTATCCGTGCGGAGCTTGCCAAGAAAGGCACACCCATCGGGCCCTACGATCTTCAGATCGCGGCACAGGGTCTTTCCCGGAAGCTGATCGTTGTCACGCACAATTCGGACGAGTTCTCACGCGTTCTGGAACTGCAGGTCGAGGACTGGGTTTCATAGCATGTAGACAGTTTCTTCGCAATCTGAATCTCGACGGAAGATCGAGTCGACGACCTTTTTGCTGTCAGAATGCAAACAGATCGTCCATCAAAACAACCTTTACAAAATCACCGTAGTATTCATTTTGTTTCAATCCATATGTTGTAATTAATGTACTATGAACAACTGCCTTCTTGGGAATCATGGGTATCAGCATCGTGCGTCTATCGTCCAGAACAAAGTGATAGTCTTTATTCACCGTGAACAGGTTACTCAGAAACTTGATCTCACACATATTCACGACATTATCTTTTCTCTTGATAATTAAATCTATCTGCGCCCCTCTTTTATCTTCATCGCCACGCCTTGACCAGAATGATTCTTCCGTGGAGACGTCACTGATACCCAGCGCCGATTTGATCTGGTCTATATGATTAAAGCACACGTTTTCAAAAGCAAGCCCTCTCCATGTGATCACCGATGAAGTTGACTCTAAATTGGTCCATCTGATTCTCTTTCCGATATTGTCCTTCACATACTTTAGGTAGAAGATACAGAAAGGATCCGCCAACTTGAACAACTCATCTCTCTTTCCACTTCCGAACGAGATATACCGTATTACAAATCCTCCTGAAATGAGCGCTTCCAAAAATCTCGAGAATTCTCCGCCGTCCTTCTCTCCTGACACCTTGATCAATTCCCGTCTTGTGAACCCAGCTGATCGCGTGTTCAGGGCGCAAACGATTCTCTTCATTGCATCCGGATTCACAAACAATGAATTGAACAGCCGATCAAATTCGTACTTGAGAGGAGCATCCTTTGCAAAAAACACGGCATCAACATTCTGTGCCAAGCTCTTTTCACGGTTGAAATACTGGAGATAGTACGGTATTCCACCCGCCATCATGTATGCCTGAACAATATCATATCGGGATATAACGAAATCTCTGGAGTGAAAATACTCCTCGCATTCCTTCAAAGAAAACGGCGAAAGCCTCATTTCACAGGTAACTCTGTCATAAAGACCTCCATGGTTGTTGATCAACTTATCCAGCACCCAGGAGCTTGAACTGCCACAGACGATCATCATGATATTCCGCTTGTGGCATGCCCATCCGTTCCAGAAGGCTTCAAGCCCTGTCATGAAGCCGGATCTCGGAGTATCGAGCCACTGTATCTCATCAATGAAGATTAACACTCTGCTCTTGCCATCATTCTTTTCAGCAAGGTAATCCTCAAGCATATAGAAAGCATCAAGCCATGAGTCGGGAATCTTGACATTTTTCATTCCGGCGTCCTTTAAAGATCGGCAGAAATGCTTCAGTTGATCTCTCATTCTGCTCTTCCCGTCATAGTCTTCAGATTGCTCCGCTTCAATTGGGGAAAGTCCCGAGTGTCTGAATGTAATCTTATCCTCGAATACTTCATCGATCAGAAATGTTTTTCCGACACGTCTACGTCCGTATAGCGCTACCAACTCTGCAGTATTGCTCTCATATAAATCCTTCAGCTTTTTGATTTCTTGTTTTCGGCCTATAATCATACCAGCACTCCTCCACAGAACAATTATATTTTTCTGCAATTCAACCAATTTACCTCTCTTCAGAAAAATATAACGGATTTTGGACGATTTTTCAAGGCATATCCGTTTATATTTTTCTGGAGAGCACACTTTTACCTCAATTCCAGAAAAATATAACGTCTTTCAGAATCTAGTGTTGTAAACCTTCCGTGAACCTTCGTCAAGTTCCCTTGAGGGAAATCGGGCGCTGTGATAGTATTTCCTTATTAGAGATGTCTCTTTATGGGATGTCGGTATTTGAGATATCGTTCGAGGTGCGTGCATGAAGATCTGTGCTTTTATCGGAGATATGTATCGGGATTATTCGTCGGAGATCATCCTGACGATCCAGAAGTATGCGACCGAGCGCGGACACCGTGTGGATGTTTTCGGGAACTGTTCGGTGCCGAGTGAGAACCCGCTTCATGCCGAGGGCTTAAAGAAGATCCTCTCGCTTCCGAATTATTCCGACTATGACGGCATCATTCTCTGTTCGGATACTCTGCATCACGCAGGCCTGAATTACGAACTTCTCGAGAAGCTGACCTCGGCGACGGATCTTCCTCCGGTCGTGAGTGTCCGCGCGGAGGAGTCGGGCTTCTACGCCATCGTTCCCGATAACCGCCAGATCATGTACGATATCGCGAAATACGTCATCGAGAAGGTCGGCTGCGACGACATCGGTTTTGTCATGGGACGCGAGGATCTGAAGGACGCTCATGAGCGCCTCGCCGGCTTTGGCGACGCGATGCAGGAAGCGGGCTACGAAGTCCACTCCGACATGATCTTCCACGGGAACTACTGGACGAACCAGGGCCCCGAGACGGCAGACTTTTTCACGAGAAAAGACGGCACGCTTCCGAAGGCCATCATCTGCTCAAATGACTATATGGCGATCGCCCTGATCGACGAGCTGATGCTCCGCGGTTATTCGATCCCGAAGGATACGATCATCACGGGCGTCGATAATCTGGACGCGGCGGCGGTGCACGTGCCTTCGCTGACGACTTCCGATATTCCCGAGGAGACGCTCGGGCACGCGGCGATCGATTGCCTCGAGAAGATCTATAACGGCGAGGACGTGGATATCAACATCACGGTGCCCGGCCGCCTGATCCTTCGCGAATCCACCGGAGATAAGATGGAGGATCGGGATTACGACGAGATGCACCGCCGGCTCGATGCGCTCCAGCGGAATTACTATGACAAGACGCGCGCATTTGTGCTTCTCAGCTCCGACTATGAGGACGTGCTTTCCTACGATGCCTGTGTGCACTACACGCTCGACAATCTTCAGGGATATGGGCTTTTCAGCCAGATCTATCTCTGTAAATACTGTGAGAATGACCGGCAGCTCGTCGGTTATTGCACAGATGACAAATGCACTCGTTCGGATATTTCGTTCCCGAATTCGCAGATCCTGCCGGCGGAGTTCGATATCCCGCTTCCGGGTCTTCGCATCTTCCTGCCGGTCTTCTATAAGAGTGAGGTGTACGGCTACACCTGCTTCGCGCTGAAGGACGATGTGAAGTACATCCTCGACGAGAAGCTCGAGTTTACGATGGTGCTTCTCGGACAGACGCTGAACCGTCTGCGTCTCTACGATAAGCTTTTCGAGGTCAATAACATCATGGACCTCTACATCAAGGACGCACTGACCGGACTTTATAACCGCCGTGGTTTCGAACGGAAGATCACCGAGTTTTTCGAGAACGGAAAAACGAAGGAGCACAAGATCGCGGTCGCGAGTATCGATATGGATTGCCTGAAGGAGATCAACGATACGCTCGGGCATGCGGCCGGTGATGAGGCGCTGAAGGGTATCGCGCACTGTCTGGAGTCAGTTCTGCAGGAGGGCGAGATCGCGGCACGAATGGGCGGCGATGAATTTGAAGCGGTACTGATCCTCAATAACCCCGCGCGCATCGGCCAGTTTATCCGTTCTTTCCGTAACGCGATCAAAAAGGCCAATGCCGAGAACCGCATGGACTACACCCTCGGCGCAAGTGTCGGCACCTGCGAGGTCTCCGAGTTCGAGACGCTCATGGAGTGTATGAACAAGGCCGATAAGATCATGTACATCGAGAAGAAGACGAAGAAGCACAGAACCTAAGAGCGCAGCTTCCACTTATTCCTCTAGGCCATAGTGTTCCAGCACGAAGTTTTCAAACAAAGGCAGTGCAAAACGCACTACGCCATATGTGTTTCCGTTGACGATTCCCTTACGGATCAGCCTCGTGCGGTAAGGCGTAAACCGGTTGTTGTCCATCTCGAGGAACTTGCGGATTGCCGCTACATTTCCACTCGGTGTTTTTGCAATTCCATATAGGACTCTTCGGTCTTCAGAAGATAACTCCTGCCAGATCTTCTCATAGACGAAATCTTCCAGATACTGTTTATACTCCGCGCGGATCCTCTCGTTATCTTTCCGGTATTTCCAAGTGAAATACCCGAGAACCTGAAATGCAAAAGAGAATCCTTTCGTCTTCTTCGCCATCTCCAGTGCTTCGGAAAAAGAAAGTTCGAATATGCGGGCATAACTGTCTGCCATTCTTCCCATATTCAGAGGTTCGAGCGCCATGCGAGGAGCTCGATATAGGAAGGTCAGTGTCTTCTGGTCCTGAAGCTGCCTGACGTTTTCGAAGAGGCCCGTCATAAGAAGAAATATCGGAAGTTCCTGTCGCAGGAAAATCTGGTATGCGCTGGCAAATACTTTCATTGAAGGGGTATTGGAGACTTCATCGATGGCGACCAGCACTTTCTTATTATGTTTCTTCAGCGTTGTCAGCATCTTGGTCAGTGCTACCTCTATGTCCTGTTCCGGATCCGTTCCGCTGATCTGCACGCCAACACCAAAAGCAGAAAGATTGATTTTGGCCGCGGAGAAAAGGTCCTTTAGAGGCTTCTCACCATTAAGTTTTGCGGCAAGGTTCTGAAGCAGATCACGGTCAGGATTCAGCTCGACGACGACCCAATCCTTCTCTTCTTTAAAGCGTTTGCACACAGATGTCATGAAAACGGTCTTGCCACTTCCGCGAACACCGGTAATGATGCTGATATGGCTACTCGGATTCTCTGCCATGAAATCATTGACCAGATCCGTCAGAAGCACGGATCTGGGGATCATCTCGTACGGTTCCCTTCCGAAGTCAAGTGTAAATGGATTCGTCTTAATCTTCTCCATGTTTTCCTTTCCTCCTTTACACTGCCATTTTCGCCAGCAGCAAGTAGTCTGGATCAAGCCAGGATCGGCTCAATTTTACAAGTCTTTACAGTTCTACAGATATTTTACAACCTTTTACAGGTTTTTACAACTTTTTACAACTCTTTACAGTTTAGAATAGTTTTTTACAACTCTTTACAACTTTTTACAGTTCGCGGGCATAAAGAAAACCTCCGAGGCTCTCGCGCCGGAGGCATATTCTTTAGTTAATAAACTGTACAAACTCAAAAAACTTAAAGAGAAACTCTTTCTTGATCTTCACTCAAGCAACGGGAGGATTCAGTCATCCGCATTGCCTGAGTTGTGTGTTCGTCCTGCATCGGTCTGTCCTCCTTTGTTCTTTCTATGGCTTTATTCTAAAGAAGAAAAATGGAAGCACTATGGCGCATTTGTTAACAAAGTAAGAATGATTCTTCTCTATTTTGAGAAGCAAGTGTCCAGTTGTCAGATCGTTGATTATATGAGTTTTCAGCCCGGAGGTTGCTTGGTAATTATGCCTGACCTACTAAACCAGCTGAAATCTCTCTCTCGTGTGTCAAATCACCATGATTTCAAGGTGCCTAACCTACCAGACGGTGAAATTCATGCCGCTGGTATGTTAAATCACGTGTTTCCAGTACTTTTCGGGCGAGAATCGACATACTGGAGAGACGTTTTTGATTCGCTAGTATGTTGGCGCCTCTTGAAAAGCACTGAAACGACATACTAACTTCCTCTTTTTTCGAGTTTAGTAAGTTGTGCCGCAAGAAGCGCTGTCTCGTCTCCGCAACACATTATTTCTCTCAAATCGCTAGTTTAATGAGTCGTTCCTTCCCCTACCCGAAGCAGTCAGCACATTAAAACGCCTCGGACAGTCGATCTAATGTGTCAGCCCCCCAGGTTGAAGTGCTTTTCGCATGGGAAATAACACATTATTTCGAAGAAATCTGTGATTCAATGTGTTGGGGCCCTTGAAAACAGGGAATTTTAACACATTGAATGAACAAAAAAGTACATTTAAATAGGTCGGGTCCTGAAATCAACGCTCAAGGGTGACAGAGCCAAATGAAAAAGACAAGACATCGCCTGTCAGTATCTCATTCTTTGGATGTATCTGACGTTGCGGCCGGGGCAGAAGCTTCAGGTGCCGGCGTGGCAGGGGCAGAAGCAGCCGGGGCCGGTGCAGTTGGTGCGGCAGAAGCGGCGGGTGCATCCTCGACCTGAGTGTGGTCTTCTTCGAGCTGGGCGGCGTAGTAGGCCTCGAGCGCGGGGCGGGCGGCCTCGTAGTACTTCTGAAGGCCCGGGTCGAACTGGGTGCCCATGCCCTCGAGGATGATGGCGTTGGCCTTCTCGGGCGGCATCTTGCTCTTGTAGACACGTTTGCTGACGAGGGCGTCGTAGACGTCGGCGATCGCCATGATGCGCGCCTCGAGCGGGATGGCCTCGCCGGCGAGTCCCTCCGGATAGCCTTTGCCGTCCCACCGCTCGTGGTGGTACTTGGCAACGTTAACGGTCACTTTCAGGAAGTCCTTCTCATCCACATTTTTCAGGATCTTCCACAGGACCTTCGCGCCCTCGGCCGAGTGGCTCTTCATGATGGCATACTGCTCCTCCGAATAGCGGCCGGTAAAAAGAAGGATGTCATCCGGGATAGCGATTTTGCCGATATCGTGCATCGGCGCGGCCTTGGCGACCAGACTGCAGAACTTCTCGGAGACACGGATGGAAGGATCCTTCTTCATCTCCTGGATAAGTAGCCGGACGCCCTCGCTCGTTCTGCGGATGTGTCCGCCGGTGAAAGGATCGCGGCTCTCGACGAGCATCGCCATGCTGATGAGGAGGTGGTCGTTCATCTGACGGATGCGCTCGGTCTTCTGGTCGACGCTGTCGCGAAGGACAGTATTAAACTTCTCCTGGAATTCCATATACTTCACGTCGGCGGTGTCGTCCGTGATGAAGAGCTGATATCCCCTCTTCTTGCGGCCGTCGTAGAGGTAGTTCACCTCGACACGGAAAGTCCTATTGGCGTCAGCGCTTTTGACATGGAAATGGAGGTCTTCCCCGTCTTCGCCATGAATCTCATCGGCGATATCCTCCGGGATCTTTCCTGTCTCTTCTTTATATCGAAAAGCACTGATCCAGCGGACGACGTTGTCCTGCAGCTCGGGTATCTCCGTGATGACACGCTCGACGTGGAGGTCCTTGAGCATGGGGAGAGCTTCGCGTGCGGTCTCGTTGCCGCCCAGGTAACGCATCTTAAAGTCGAAGGATGCAAAGCCTGTCTCGCCCTTCAGAAGCAGCGAGTCGAGGCCGGAGTCGTCGATGTTGTAAAGGCCCAGGCGGAAGACGATCAGGAGATAGAAGATCTCGGCGATGATGTACGTCGCGGGCAGGAGCTCGACCTCGGTGATGCGGCGGCCGATGAAGAAGGCGATCATCGAGACGAGGACCGGCAGGAACAAAAGGTAGATAATCTTATGGGAGACGTCGTTCTTCTTGATGTGGCTGTAAATCAGGGAGATCAGGCAGCAGAAGAAAAGGACGAAGATCCAGGCGTAGAGGACGGTGTGCATGAAGCCGTATTCTTTGTTGCCGAGGGTCGAGATGCCGTGGCTCATTACGAACTCGGCGTTCTTGTAGAAGATCTCGTAACGGCCGATGGTCAGGACCGGAAGATACAGCAGCAGCGTGATCGAGACGAAGATCGCGCGGACGAATCTCGGCACGCGCAGATGGCACAGGTCGAGGATCGTGAGCATGATGAAAAGGATCGTGAAGCATCCCGCGATGTAGATGAATTTGTTGGCGAGGATCGCCTCTTCGAGGTTTTCCGACTTCGCCTGCGCGACGTACGCGAGAAGGCTGATCGGACAGAGCACGAAAATCATCGTGATGTTGACATCGAAGTGCTTATGCCACATGTAGGCATAGACGATGGCCAGGAATATCGAAAGCCCCAGTAGTATCTCATAGTAGATCAGCATAAACTATCACCCCTCAACGTCAATTATATCACGCGGAGGGGTGGCGGTGCACTTGGTTATTCAGGCGGTGCGCGCTAATGGCCGATGCGATGCGCGGCTCGGATGGAACAGTGTTATTCGGCCGGTTCTTCCTTATGTTTCTTCTTCCCGATCCGGGCGTGGACGACGGCGCTGATCCTCTCCTTCTCGAGGGTATTGAGTCCGAAGAACCACAGCAGCGCGGCATAGACGAGGCAGAACGCCAGACACTTCGTCGCAAAGGGCAGGATCCCCACGTAGGAGATGAAATTCAGCGGGATGCAGACGACGGTCGTTACGACGGCGCACGGGAAGATGCCCTTCAGGATCGACCGGAAGAGGCGGAATACGTTGATGCCGATTTTCTTTTTATAGTATAGGTTCATCGCGATGTTATTGCCGAGGACGAGGGAGATACATGTGCCGATAGGCGCGCCCATCAGACCGAACTGGTCGACGAGGATGACGGTCAGCAGCAGGTTGGCCAGGGCCATCGCGCCGAGTACATAACTTCGGAACATCCTCTTGTTCATCGCCGTCAGGATCGACAGGCAGACGTTCTGGATCAGGGGCAGGAGCGACGGCGCCATCAGAAGAAGGGCGATCGTCCAGGCCTGTGTCGTTTCTTCACCGGACCACATCGACAGGAACTCGCGTCCGAAGAGGATGAATCCGCCCAGGATGCCTCCGCAGAAGATCAGCTGGTACCGGCCCGGCCCGATGACGAAGCTCGTCAGCTCTTCGCCGTCTGCCTTACGCGCGACCAGTTTGACGACCTGCGGCAGGTAGAGGCGCTGGATCACGGTGGCGATCTCGTCGTAGAACATGGAGAAGGTCAGCGCGAGCGTGTAGATCGTGACCGATACGGTGTCGAGTTTTCTTCCGAGGATGTACTTATCGATCGAGGAATTCAGAAACGAGATCAGGGACTGCAGGCACAGCGCCGTCGCCAGTTTCGCGATCCCGCGGAGGAGTTTGTTGTCCTTATAGTGGAACTTGATCTTCAGGTTCAGGACTTTCTTACAGTAGATGATCTCGAACAGCAGGCAGCAGCCCACGCCGAAGAAGTCACCGAGCGCGATCGACATGACACCGACCTTGCTGTACAGCAGGAGGATCGTGATCGTGCAGCGTCCGACAATCTGGACGAGATCGACGGCGCGGGAGGTGACGTACTTCTCGGCGGCGAGGATGACGCCCTCGAAGAAGTGCTGGAACATGAGCATGATCAGCTCACTGATCATGAGCACCAGGAGTTCCCGGGTGAGCGTGATCCGGCCCGCAACGGCATCACCGAAGATCTGCGGTGCGCCGATGATGATGACCGCGCCGAAGATCGCGATGATGATGGCCGAGACCGTGGAGAAAGCAAACGTGTAGAACATGACGTTCTCGACGCCCTTCTGGTCTCCCTTCTCTTTATACTTGATCGCAAATGCGTTGATGACCGCCGTGATACCGAAATCCAGTACGACGACGTAGCTGGCTATGGAGAATACGTACTCGTAGAAACCGTACTCATCCAGACCCAGGATCTTCAGATAAAGTGGCGTGAGACACAGCTTGATGAGTGTTCTCACCGCCGTAGCTACATAGGAAATAGCTATGCCTTTGACTCTCGATTGTTGACCCATCTGTTCTTATCCTTTTGTTTTGTCCTTCATGTAGAAATGTACGAAAGCGCGGTCAACGGGATGCTGCGCGCTCTGAGGCGGCGGTGTCATGTAGTCGCCGTACCAGGTCTTAAGGAAGCAGTCGTAGTCCTTAAATCCCGGGTACTGCTTTCCGTCGTACTCGTAAAGCGCATATTCTTTCGTGGCGGCATACGGGTAGAAGACCGGTTCTTCCGACTCGCAGAAGACGCATGTCGATCTGCGCTCGCTCTCCGGCATGTTCTCGTATTTTCTTGCGACCTTGTGGAGTTTCTCGAGTGTGCGGTCGTAGCTAAAGGGCGCCACGGCCAGCAGCACCATCTTCCGCAGCAGTTTTCCCGCGCCATGCATGACCTCCGGATGGACATCCTTCGCGCGGATGATCTTCTGGAGGAACCACCATCTCATCAACATGATCTTAAGTTTCAGCGAACTGTTCGGCATGATGTCGAGCGGATAGACGTCGATATGCACGCCATGGTATTCGTTGGTCTTATGGGCCGTCTCGGTGATGGTGTCAAAATCGATGAAATACCCGATCTTCGTCTTGATCTCCGGATGGTTCCTGTGGCTTACGAACTGGAAGCGGTCCTTACAGTCCGGGGCCCGGTAGATCGCGACGAGCTTCTCGTATTCTTCGCGTGTCATGACGACATCGATATCGTCATCCCACGGGATCATGCCCTTATGCCGGATCGCGCCGAGCAGCGTGCCGTACGCCAGGGAATACTTCAGTCCCTTCTCCGTACACATCTTATCAAATTCGTCTAAGAGCCTCTTTCGGATCTCTATGACTTGTTTCGGTTGCAGTTCTATCATGCAGCTATCTCCTCTTTGTCAGCAGGTAGTATACCACTTGTCGCCGGTTTTGCCATATCAAATGTCTCCGCGATCAGGATCCCGAAGTAGAATGTCTGGGTGATGAAGTTCGTCATGTGCGCGATGACGAAAAGGAAGGCGAAGCAAACGCTGCCCAGGATCACGTAGTTCTTCCGGCTCTTCAGGCACAGATACAGGAAGAGGAAGAACTCCAGTACCACACAGATGATGCCGTACTTATAGATCGTATCCGCCAGTCCGGCGAGATACAGAGGAAAGTTCACACTGTCGCCGTATCCGGTCCAGAGCGTGTAGGTGTCCATGGTCCCGATCGCATCGTTCCAGTTGTGCGTGCGGCCCGAGACGGCGTTATATCCGTCTACGTTTGAGAAGATACGCTGCATGGCGGTCGCGAAGAATGTCGTCTGCGACAGTGCCAGAAGGCCGAGGAGTCCGAGCGGGATGATCGCGAAGATGCGGAGGATCTTCTTCTCGTGGGCTTCTTTACTAAAGAGCAGGAACCAGCCGATCACGCCGGCGGTCAGGGCGATGCCCATGCCGGATGTCGTCAGGACGCAGCCGGCGGCGATGGCGGCCGCTTTCTTCAGTTTCGGCTTCCCCTCCCGCGGGAAAAGCGCTGAAATCAGCGCGTAGATGCAGTACTGCGCGAAGTGGGACGGCTCGAGGAAGAGCGCGCTCGGACGGAAGAGTCCTTCGAGCGGGCGGAATACGTAGCTCTCCCGGTACTCGGCATAGACGAGTCCTCTGGGCACGTACTGCAGCCGGATCTTCAGGACATAGAAGAAGAGGATCTGGATGATCAGGAGCACCAGGTTGATGATGGCAAATGTCTCGATGATCTTTCTCAGTTTCGAGGTCTTGACGGCGCCGTGGATCATGCCGCCGATATTGATAAATGTCGCGACGCAGAGCAGGATGCGGACGATATTCATATCCGACCGCATGATGAGATAGATGTAGAAGAACAGGAACAGGAACAGCGCGCCGCCGCGGAATCTGTCCATTCCTTTTACGAAGAAGAGGAACGAGTACGGGACCAGCGCCAGGATGATGATCGTGCCGACGCTCATCCCCAGCACCGGCATCTGGAAGATGTAGAGGAACGGGAGAAGCGCCACGCACAGATGGTAGGCATTCTCGAGTGTGAGGTATCGGTGACCGGGTCGGATCGTAAACTCAGGATTCACTTTTTCTCCTCCGTGTAATAGGCCTCGAACTTGTGCGTCGAAGTGCGCTTGTCCTCCGGCGGCAGCTGCATATAGTCTCCGTAAAGTGTCGTCAGCCAGAAATCATAGTTCTCCGGCCCCGGGTATTTCTTCCCTTCAAATTCCACCTCGCAGAAGTGCTCGAAGGTGGACTTCGGTACGCAGAAATAGGTGTTGTCGTAAGGATCGACGAAGGTGCATACCGACTTAGCCGGAAGATTGCGGTAACGCTTCGCGTTTTTGTCGAGGGAGCGGTTGATCTTCGATTTCGGGACCGGCTTCATGAGAAGTCCCCCGATCTGATACGCGAGTTTTTTCGCGCCGCGCACATCCTCACGAAGCGGGAGCTGGAGGCGTCTCACTCTTCCGAGAAAATCTCTCTTCTTAAAGGCCTTCGCTCTCTTTTCCTTTTCTTCCGGGGCGTTGTCGTAGACGAAAACATCGATATAGACATGGGACTTGATGCCCGCTTCTCCGTACTCATAGAGCACGGTGGTGGTATCGAGGAGCTTACCGAAAGGATATCTCCCCTTCTTATCGTTCACGGGTGTCTGGAACAGATATCTCCCGTCGGACTGGGCGTTAAAGATCTTCGCGGCCTTTTCGTAATCGTCGCGGAGCATGGTCACATCGAGATCGTCGTCCCACGGGATGTACCCCTTGTGGCGGACCGCGCCGAGAAGCGTACCGTAATCGAGCCAGTAATGGAGGTTATTTCTTCTGCAGAAAGCATCGAAATAGTCCAGCATCTCGACCTGTAATTTCTTTAATTCCTCTGTATCGATCGTTCTCATGTTAAGGTCTTCGTACCTTCCCTCTTTACTCTTTTCCGTTTACTCTTTTCGGTTGCTTTTTTCCATTTGCTCTTTACTGTTTACTTTTCCTGCTTTTCTTCCCTGCGGCTTACTTTTCGGTAGAGTGTGTATACCTTCTGCTGCATATTCGGAAGGGCGAAGTTCTGCAGCGCGTATTGCTTCGCCGCTTCGCCGATCGCTGCGGTCTTCTCCCGGTTATTATACATAAAAACGACCTGCTTTGCGAAGTCCGCGTCATCGGCGTACGAAAAGAGCACGCCGTTTTCCCCATCCCGGATCAGTTCGGTATTCGCGCCGGTATCTGCCGCGAGGACGCAAAGCCCCGCCGCCATATACTCGACCGTCGTCAGTCCGAAGCCTTCGCCGCGGGAGCAGTTCAGTCCGATATCGTAGTCGGCGAGGACATCGCCGATGTGATCGCAGTAGCCGAGAAGCCGGATCTTCACGCCGGATGCTTCCGCCTGTTCTTTCAGGAGTTTCTGATAGGATTCTTCACCGTCGCCGATGAAGCTGAGCGTGATGTGCTCCCGGATCTCGGAGGGCACCTGCGCGAGCTTACGGATGATCTGATCCTGGCCTTTGGCCGGGCACAGATGACCGATCATGAGCATCTTCAGCTCGCCGTCCTCGGTGTATGTCTCTTTCGTCCGGATCGGCGAAAGATCGACTCCGTTCATCACGGTCGTGATCCTTTCCGGTGTCAGGCCGTTACTGCCCCATTCTTTCGCGACCGTATCCGAGATCGCGATGAAACGGTCCGCATGCTCATCCATCCACCTGACCTGATCCTTCTTTAAGAAAGTCAGCTGGTAATGGGAACGGAAGAGTTCCTGGATGTGCCATATGTGCGGGATATCGTATTTTCTGGAGAGGAGGCCGCCGAGCATATCGCGGCTTAAGTTCGTGTGGATCACGTCGATCTTCTTCATGTCGACCGTGCGCGCGATGACCTTCGCCGCGCGCTTCGTGAGGAATTCCGCGCGATTCTTCCAGATGGTCTTCTTGACAAACTTCAGAAGCGGATTGCCGGGCTCCTTGTACACGAAGAATGTAAACGGAACGACGATACAGGCGATGCCGTTTCGCTCGCAGAATTCGGAAACGACGCCGCGGTTGGCGACGACCGCCGTGTAGCGGATGCCGTTTTCCTTACCGGCGGCCAGCAGATCCATCGCGATGATCTCCGAGCCGTACCGCTTTCCTTCTCCTCCGATGATGTACAGTACTTCAATCATATCTTCCGGTCTCACTCTACTCTGACACTCTGGTCGAAACGGCAGTAGACGGCGCCGTTTTCGGCCGCGCCGGCGATATAGCCGACCTTCTCACCCTGCATGAGGCGATAGAGCGCCTCGCAGCTGTTGGCGCCGGCCTTCATGCTCAGAGGCGCGCCGCCGCCGAAGCGGGGGTTGATCTCGATGTAGTAATCTTCACCTGTCTTGCTGTCACGGATCAGCTGGACCGTGATCGGCCCGCAGGGCTTAAACTCCCGGATGATCCGCTTCGTCTCTTCGATGATCACTTCGTCCTGATCGATCTTCGTCTTCAGGACTTCGCCGGCACGTACGGCCAGACGGATACGCGGCGTGATATAGATCGGTTCGCCGTCGAAATCGCAGAACACATCGACGGTATACTCGGTGCCGCCGATGAACGGCTGGATGATGTAGTCCGGGATCATCTTCGCAAGAGACGCGAGCTCGAACTCGTTATTCGCTTTAAAAGCATTGATGCTGGAACTGCCGTCGAGGGGCTTGATGAACGCGGGGAATCCGTCCTTATATTCTTCGACGTTATCTGTCGGGCGCGGGCACTTCACGCCGGCGCGCGTAAAGAGGTTGCCGGTCAGGCGCTTATCGCGGCACTGGGCGACCGACTCCGTCGAACTGATGAGCACGCGGGTACCCGTGAACCGCGCTACATTCTCGGAAAGAAGGAGAAGGTCCGTGTCGATGGTCGGGATCAGGACATCGATCTTCTCGCGGCTACAGAGATCGACGAGAAACGGGATGTAGCTGTCTTCCTTGATCCTCGGGCAGATGATCTTCCTGTCGCAGAACTGCAGCGCCGGCGCGCTCTCGGAGATATCCGCGCCATAGATCACAAGCTCGATTCCGCACTTCTTCGCGCTCTCGCGGAACGCCTGCATCAGCTCCACTCTGCGGCCTACACTGGTAAATAAGACTCTCATCTTCTTTCCTCCCTGTTATCTTTTCTTCATGACGCCCACGACGGACGAGACGAGATTCACCACACCGATCATGCGGTGATAAAGCGCGAAAACCACTATTTTCCGCATCAGTTGCAGATGTTTAAGCGAGTATTCCTTCCGGAACATCTCGTCGTTACTGAGCATCTTCAGAAATCCCCTTCTGCTATATCCGCAGGCCGGGTTGATGCTCCTTACTTTGATCGCGGTGATGGAAACATCCATCATGTAATTACTGTGGATCAGTTCCTCTAAGGTCTCATCCTTATACGCCCAGGTCTTCGAGTACTCGATGATGCGGGCGTGGAGGCAGCGGATGCTGTTAAAAAAGTTCAGGACATCGTAGCGTTTGCTGGCGCTGCTCATATTCTGGATGCGCCAGTAGTAGTAGGATTCCTTGAGGTAGATGACCTTCTTCGCGCGGGAAAGAATCGGCAGGATCAGCATCGGTCCGTCACGGAGCATCCGGAAGTCTTCCCGGTATTCGTATTCCTCGTCGAAGAGCGCGCGGCTGAACGTCATCATCCAGATGTGGTGGAGGTTCTTCGTACCGAGGTAATCCTTATAGAGCGTCAAGAGCTTGCTTCCCTCGAAGGTCTCCCCGTCTTCGTACGGGAAGTGGCAGAGGAGATGACCGGTCTCCATGTTGTCCACCGCGTTAAAAACGACGAGGTCCGCGCCCTTTTCGTTGATGGTATCCTTGAGGTTCTCGAAGGCCTTCTCGGATATGATCAGGTCGTCGTTGTCCATGACATAGATATACCGGCCGCGGGCGGAACGGATGCCGTTTCTCTTGGCCATATATACTCCGGTATTCTTCTGGTGGATGACCGTGACCTGGTCGGGATAGTTGTCGCGCCAGCTGTCGCAGATCTTCCCGCTGCTGTCCTTCGATTCGTCATCGACGAGGACCAGCTCGAAGTCCTTGCAGGTCTGCTTGAAGATCGACCGGATACACTCGTCGAGATACTTCTCGCTGTTATATACCGGTATGACTACCGAGAAGAAAGGTGTGTTCGTATCAGCCATCGTTCGCACTCTCCCCTTTCGTCTCCTGTGCGGGTTGCGGTGCATCTGTCTGCGCGTCTGTCTGCGCAGTGGCCTGCTCGCCCGCCGGCGCGCTTCCCTGGAACTCGGCGATGACATCGGCCGTCGCACTGCCGATGCCCTCGCGCTTAAAGACGGATCGGACCGTCAGGAAGATGACCTTGACATCCATGAGGAAACTCAGTTTCCGGATATATTCGAGATCGTAGGCGAATTTCTGCTCCCACGAGATCAGGTTCCTGCCCTTCGCCTGCGCATATCCGGTAAGGCCCGGACGCACGGCATGGCGCTGTCTCTGCTCCTCGGTATAAAGCGGGAGATACTTCACGAGAAGCGGTCTCGGTCCGACGATACTCATGTCGCCCTTGAGGATATTGAGGAGCTCCGGGAGCTCATCGAGCGAGGTCGATCTCAGGCGTTTTCCGAACTTCGTCAGTCTCTGCTCCTTCGGGAGAAGCACGCCGTCCGGTCCCTTCTCGTTCGTCATGGAGCGGAATTTGTAGAGCTTAAATATCTTCTCTTTACCGGTCTTCGGATCGATCTTACCGGGACGTTCCTGTGAGAAGATCACGGGAGATCCGAGGTTGATGCGCACCAGGAGTGCGACGATCAGGAGCACCGGCGACAGCACGATCAGGGCCAGTCCCGAGAGCAGGATATCGAGTAAACGCTTCACAAAGTTTCTATAGATCACGAGTTGTTTATCCTTTCCGGTCAACGATTTTTCATTTGTTCCCACAGTTTTTCTTCGAGCTGCGGAGAGATCTGGTGGCCGCGTGGCCGCAGCTCATCCGGATACGGTTCGTCCTGGAGTCTCTTCTTCACAAAGTCGTCGAAAGATCCGATGACCCGGGCCGGAACGCCCGCGGCGACCGAGTTGTCCGGGATGTCGCGGTTGACGATGCTGCCCGCTCCGATGACGACGTTATTTCCGATCTTGACGCCGTAGAGGATGGTGACATTTGAACCGACAAAAACATTGTTCCCGATATCGATACAGCCGATCTTTTCCTTACACTTCCTGCCGCCCGTTACGGCATCGTCCAGGTTATTGATGCACATGTGCGCCGCGTCGTGCGTGACCAGCAGGACATGTGTCGCCAGATGGACATTGTCTCCGAGCGAGATCAGACGGGAATAGAGGGGGACCTTGCGGTCCATGATGGTGCAGCCTCTGCCGATATGGTGGAAGACTTTCTTCTTCTGTAAATATGTGGCGCGCCTGCCGCTGCTCGTGATCGTCAGCAGACGGAAAGAATGCCATATCCGTACGAAGGTCTGTCTGTTCATCTTTTTATCTTTTCCCCAAATTTCCCGTTTCTCTTAACTTCTCGTGAGTTTCTCACTATTCTTCTTTACTTTTCGTGAGCGGATAGATCACCGGAAGCAGCGGTGGATGATGTCGATCGCGACATCCTGCTGCTCTTCGGTCATGTTGATATCACTCGGCAGGCACAGTCCTCTTCTGAAGATGTCCGCGCCGACATCGATGCCGGATCCCGCGATATAGGCGTTACTTCTGCCGCGGCCGTTTCCTTCCTTCGTGATGAAGGCATGCGAGCGGTAGATCGGCTGCATGTGCATCGGTTTCCAGATCGGACGGCCCTCGATGTTAAAGGCAGCCAGTGCGTCGAGGATCTCGTGCGGGCTGCTCTTGCCCGGGACGGTCTCGTAGAGATAGTCGGAGTCGCCGCGGACAGACGGAGCCATCGCGTCCTCGTCGATGATCAGGCAGCTCAGCCAGAAGTTCGGGATGCTCTTTTCCTCATCCCAGGGATTCATCCGGACCGGCAGATCCGAGAGGGCCTCTCTGTAGCGCTCGTAGATGGCTCTCTTTCTGTCGATATGCTCGGTGAGATACGGGACCTGGCCGCGTACCACGCCGGCGACGATATTACTCATCCGGTAGTTGTATCCGATCTCTTCATGCTGATACCACGGCGCGGCTTCACGGCTCTGTGTGGACCACTTGCGGACTTTCTCCGCGTCCTCCTTCGAATCGGTCAGGAACATGCCGCCCGACGATCCCGTGATGATCTTGTTCCCGTTAAAAGAGACGCAGCCGTAATCGCCGATCGATCCGGTCTGGACCCATTTTCCGTCGAGAAGGTAACTCGCGCCGAGACTCTCGGCCGCATCCTCGACGATGAGCGCGCCATGCGCGTCGCAGATCTTCCGCAGTTCCTGCATCTTACCCGGCGTGCCGTACAGGTGCGCGATCACGACCAGCTTCACATCCGGATAGATCCGGAACGCCTGCTCCAGCGCCTCCGGACTCATGTTCCACGTGTCATATTCGGTGTCGATAAAGACCGCTTCGCCGTCCTCATAGGCCACAGGATTGATCGACGCGTCGAAAGTCACATCCGAACAGAAGACTCTCTTTCCTTCGAGTGTTCCGTGATTCGGAAGGGCCTGCCCGTAGAGGCGTTCACCGGCAAGCTTCGTGGCGAGGTGAAGCGCCGACGTGCCGCAGGCGAGCGCGACTGCGTACTTGACGCCGACCTTTTCGGCGATTTGTCTTTCGATCTCATTGAGGTTCTCACCTACCGTGGATACCCAGTTCGTGCGGATCGCTTCGTCGACCCATTTCTGTTCCTCGCCATGCATCTTCGGAGAGGCGAGCCAGATCTTCTTCTCAAAACGTGTGATTCCGGAAAAACGCGGATCATTCTCGTATGTCATTTTCTTACTCCCGACGGGTCAGATTGATATTCAGATAAACCCTAGAATATTATACCATTCTTACCTATTAATACAAAAACCACCCGTTGTACAAATATCCGAAAAAGCGGGTGGTTTAGCGCATGTTCATTGTTGTTTACGTAAGTGCCTGACGGCTCGTGAAATACGGGCTTTCGTCAGACCGGTCGTTTTCCTGCGGGAGCGGTCATCTTCCGGATCAGACTCGTGCGCAGTCCTTTCGTCGAAACATCGATCACATAGATCAGCGCCGAGAAGAAAATCACCGCCAGATAGAATACCGGGACCTTGATGAGCGTCCTGATCGGGAGACCGAAATACCAGACGCGCACAGTGTAGAAGATCGGCTGGCCGAGGAAGACGTAGACCGAGATCTTCCCGAGTACATCGGCGGTCTTCTGGTAACGGCTCCCCTCCTTCGGCTGCGCCTCGCCGAGGTAGGCGGTAAGCAGGAAAGCGAAGAACAACACCACGATGAAGAGGTAGTCGAACTGATAGGGTGTCTCGACTGTGTTCGATCCGAACGGGAATATCCAGAAGCCGAAAACGGCGCACCACAGAAGGACGTTAAGAAGTGTAAGTATCCTGCGTCCGAACGCCGTGAAGCGTTTGCCTGAGAGTACGTCATAGAGTCCATAGGCAAAAACGCCGAGGTGGATATCGGCCAGCGCGCGGAGCAAGCCCTTGAAGGCCGGGAAGCCCGGAATGATCTTATGGGGATAGTAGAGATAGTCGAACTGCATGCTCAACATCCCGAGAAGGAAAAAACCGATGACCGGCGCAGCATAGAGCGCGTAGCGGAGTTTGAACTTGTACGCGAGCGGGCAGACGATCAGCATCGACAGCACCAGCGCCGAGAAGAACCATCCGACGAGATTACTGTACTCGCCCTTGACGAAACCACACATCTCCAGGAAGGTCAGTTCGTAGATGCTGTTGATGAGTTTCCTTCCGATATCGAGAGGATCGCCCGCGAGATAATCCGCGATCCGGCACCCGATGAAACAGAAGATCCACGTCACGTAATAGGGAAAAGCGATTTTGCCGATCCTCTTCAGGACATACCGGATCGGCCAGCGCTCGTCCGAGTCTGCCCGCACTGCGGCAAAAGCCAGGAAGAATCCGGACACCATGAAGAAAAACTCATCTGCGATGTACCCTCGGCAGAAAAAGTTCGGCAGATCATTGTCCCTGAGAAAATAACTGTATACGTGATACGAGACGATCACAAAGCAGGACAGAAATCTCAGGATCTGGATGGAATAATTTCTCTTCATCGCGTCCCCTCCGTATGGTCAGAAGGAAAAGGTTTCCCCGATCCCCGACCACTTCTGGTCTTTATCGGATAGATTCAGCGGCGCACCGTCCACCGAGTACCCTTCCGCCGAAGCGCTTCCGCGGTACTCTCCCAGCAGGCGCGGCCATGAAATGCCGATGGCCGGGTCATTCCAGGCGAGACCGCCCTCATCGTTCGGGTGATAGAAATCGTCGCACTTATAGCAGAATTCCGCCACATCGGACAGAACGAGGAACCCGTGGGCAAATCCGCGCGGGATCAGGAACTGGTTCTTGTTCTCCTCGGTGAGGAGCTCTCCGTGCCACTTGCCGAATGTCGGGCTGTCTTTTCTGAGATCGACCGCTACGTCGAAGACCTCGCCCTTGATCACGCGGACCAGTTTCGTCTGCGGGAACTGCTTCTGGAAATGCAGGCCGCGGAGCACGCCCTTCGTGCTCATCGACTGGTTGTCCTGCACGAATACGATATCGATGCCGGCCTCCTGCATATCTCTCTGCGAATATGTCTCCATAAAGTACCCGCGCGCGTCGCCGTGTACGGCCGGCGTGATCAGACACAGTCCCTGTATGCCGTCGAGGTCTTTCTTTACTTCGATCTGTCCCATTATAGTTGCGCCTCCGCTTTCTTTATAATTTCGCCTCTTTGAGGTACCGGCTCACGGCATCCTGCCAGGACGGCAGCGGCGTGAAGCCTGCTTTGCTGAGTTTGGATCTGTCCAGTCTGGAATTAAAGGGCCGCGCGGCTTTGCTCAGTCCGTACTCGGCCGTCGTTACCGGCTCGACCTTCGTCGCAAGGCCGTATTGGCGGTAGAATTCGCAGCAGAAATCGTACCAGGAGATATACCCGCCCTCGTTCGTCGCGTGGTAGTACCCGTACTTTTCCGTGCCGATCATGTCGGCTAGAAGTACGGCCAGATCGAGTGTGTAGGTAGGCGTACCGATCTGATCGCAGACGACACGGACGGTGTCATGTGTTTTCCCTACGTTGATCATGGTCTTGATGAAGTTCTTGCCGTTCAGGCCGAAGACCCAAGCGATCCTTACGATGAAGTATTTGTCGAGGATTTCCGAGACCGCCAGTTCTCCGTCGAGCTTGCTCTGCCCGTAGACATTCAGCGGCGCGTAGCACTTGTCGTCCGGCTCCCACGGGCGCTCTCCCTGTCCGTCGAAAACATAGTCCGTGCTGATGTAGACCATCTTGGCATCGGCGGCCTTCGCCGCTTCGGCGATGAACCGCGTGCCCTCCGCATTGATGCGGCGCACCTTCTCCCGGTTCTCCTCTTCTTCCGCCGCATCGACGGCCGTCCAGGCAGCGCAGTGGATCACCGCGTCCGGCGCGATCTCCCCGATGGTGGAGAGCACGGCTTCTCTATCTGTGATATCCAGACTCACATAGGGGGCCGATTCACAAGCAGACCCGTCGGCGATACCGGAGTAGACCGGCTGGATATCGGATCCGACCACATCAAAACCTCGCCCGGACAGTTCATTTACCACGTCATGACCGAGCTGGCCTCCGACGCCGGTGACAAAAATCTTCATCGTTCACACCTCAAAGCTTTACACTTCCGCACGGTTACCGTACATCTTCTCGTAGTACTGCTGGTATTCTCCGGAGATGATGGTCTCCCACCACTCCTTGTTCTCGAGGTACCACTTGATCGTCTTCTTGATGCCGTCCGCGAACTTCGTCTCCGGCAGCCAACCGAGCTCGTTATGGATCTTAGTGGGGTCGATGGCGTAGCGCATGTCGTGGCCCTTGCGGTCCTCTACGTGGACGATCAGGCTCTCGGGCTTGCCGAGTTCCTTGCAGATGAGCTTGACGATATCGATATTGCGCATCTCGTTGTGTCCGCCGACGTTATAGACCTCGCCGACGCGGCCGTTATGGATGATCATGTCGATCGCGCGGCAGTGATCCTCGACATACAGCCAGTCGCGGACGTTGAGGCCCTCTCCGTAGACCGGGAGAGGCTTGTCTGCGAGGGCATTGGCGATCATGAGCGGGATGAGTTTCTCCGGGAAGTGATAGGGGCCGTAGTTATTCGAGCAGCGGCTGATCGTGACCGGAAGGCCGTATGTCCTGTAGTAGGCCATGACCAGAAGGTCGGCGCCGGCCTTAGATGAACTGTAGGGGCTGCTGGTATGGATCGGGGTATCCTCTGTGAAGAACAGGTCCGGACGGTCAAGCGGAAGATCGCCGTATACCTCGTCGGTCGATACCTGGTGATAACGCGTGATCCCGTACTTGCGGCAGGCGTCCATCAGCACCTGTGTGCCGAGGATATTGGTGCGCAGGAAGATCTCCGGGTCTTCGATCGAGCGGTCTACATGCGACTCGGCCGCGAAGTTTACCACGATGTCCGGCTTTTCTTCCTCGAAGAGCTTGTAGATCGCTTCCCGGTCGCAGATATCCGCCTTCACGAAACGGAAGTTGGGATTGTCCATCACGGGCTTAAGTGTCGAGAGATTGCCGGCGTAGGTAAGCTTGTCGATGCAGATGATCCGGTAATCCGGATGTGTCTTCAGCATGTAGAAGATGAAATTGCTTCCGATGAAGCCCGCGCCGCCTGTTACAATAATCGTCATATCAATACCTGACCTTTCCTTCTGCGACGGCCTTAAGGTGCGCCCCGTAAGGGCTCTTGCCGTAGCAGTCTGCTGATTCTATCAGTTTTTCTCTGCTGATCCATCCGTTCTTATAGGCGATCTCTTCGGGGGCCGAGACCGTGATTCCCTGCCGTTCCGCGATCATCTTGATGAAGATCGCCGCCTCGACGAGGCTGTCCATCGTCCCGGTATCGAGCCAGGCGAAGCCGCGGCCGAGGAGCTGGACGTCGAGGATCGAGTCCTTCAGATACATCTCGTTTAGCGTCGTGATCTCGAGCTCGCCACGGGCCGAAGGCTCGACCTGATGGGCCCGGGCCGACACGCCCTTCGGATAGAAGTACAGTCCCGTCACCGCGTAGTTCGACTTCGGGCTCTGCGGTTTTTCTTCGATACTTGTGGCCTGTCCGTTCTCGTCAAAAGCAACGACGCCGAATCTTTCCGGGTCGTTGACGTAGTATCCGAATACCGTCGCGCGTCCTCTGTCTTCGGCATCTTCTACCGCTGCGCGCAGAACTTTGCTAAATCCGTTTCCGTAGAAGATGTTATCTCCGAGTACCATCGCGCACGCATCGTCTCCGATAAACTCTTCGCCGAGGAGGAAGGCCTGCGCCAGTCCGTCCGGTGAAGGCTGGACCTTATACTGCAGCTTCACGCCGAACTGGGAACCGTCTCCGAGCAGCTGCTCGAAGCGCGGGGTGTCGTCCGGAGTACTGATGATCAGGATATCCTTGATCCCGGCGAGCATCAGCGTGGAGAGCGGATAGTAGATCATGGGCTTGTCATAGACCGGGAGGAGCTGTTTAGACGTGACCATCGTCAACGGATACAGTCTCGTTCCGGCTCCGCCTGCTAAAATAATCCCTTTCATAGTGTTTCCCCTTTCATCTCATTCAGGAGCATATATACCTATTGTACCGCATTTTCTATCAGTCGATAAAGTCGAATTATGTCGCTTCTTTTGTCGGCCGGCAAAGTCGCGGATCGTGGCCCTGTCGCCCTAGTCGATAAAGTCGAATTCGAGATCGTAGATCCGGACGGGATCGCCCTCTTTGCAGCCGGCCTTTTCGAGGGCGTCGATGACGCCGTTCTTTCGGATCGTGCGCTGGAAGTACGCGAGGGATTCGGGATCGTCGAAGTTTGTGGACTCGAGCACGACGCGGATCCAGTCACCGAGAACGCAGTAGACGCCGTCCTCGATCTCGATCCTGAACTTCTCTTCCGGCTTGAATTCGTAGAGGGTCTCTTCTTTCGCCGCTTCGACGAGGATCGTCGGCGGGAGCTTGCTGATCTCGGCGGCGACGTAGTTCACGAGTTCCTGTGTGCCCTCGGCAATCGCCGCGCTCATGAGGAAGACCTTGTAGCCCCTGGACTCCAGTGCTTTTTGAAAGGCATCGACGACGGCGTCATCCGCCTGGTCGATCTTGTTCCCGACGACCACCTGCGGGCGGGTCGAGAGGAGAGGATTGAACTTATGGAGTTCTTCGTTGATCTGGTCAAAGTCGGAGATCGGATCTCTGCCGTCCTGCGCGGATACGTCGACGACGTGGATCAGGAGCCGCGTCCTCTCGATGTGCCGGAGGAAATCGTGGCCGAGGCCGTTGCCGTCCGCGGCGCCCTCGATGAGGCCCGGGATGTCGGCGACGACGAAGCTCGTGTCTCCGCAATTTACGACGCCGAGCATCGGCTCAAGTGTCGTAAAGGGGTAGTCCGCGATCTTCGGTTTTGCAGAAGTGATCACGGAAAGAAGCGTGGATTTGCCGGCGTTCGGGAAGCCCACGAGTCCGACGTCCGCGATGAGCTTGAGCTCGACGTAGACATCTCTTTCTTCGCCGGGGATGCCGGCTCTGGCAAATTTCGGCGCCTGGCGGATCGCGTTACTGAAGTGGATGTTGCCCTGGCCGCCGCGGCCGCCCTTACAGATGATCTCTTCCTGTCCGGCCTCGGTAAAGTCGGCGATGATCTTACCGGTCTCGAGGTCCTTCATGACGGTGCCGACGGGCACGCCGATGCGCAGGTCCTCGCCGCCCTTACCGTACATCTTTCGGTTCATGCCGTTGCTGCCGTTCTCGGCGACGAACTTGTGCTTGAAGCGGAAGTTACTGAGCGTGGTCAGCTCGGGGGAGGCATAGAAGATGATGTCGCCGCCCTTGCCGCCGTCGCCGCCGTCCGGTCCGCCGTTGGTGATATATTTCTCCGTATGGAAAGAGACCATCCCGTTTCCGCCGTCGCCGGCCTTCAGGTGGATCTTCGCATGGTCGATAAACATCTCGTTTCCGCCTCCTTTTGATATCTTGATCTTGGTGGTTATCTTGTAGTTATCTCGGTAGCTATCTTATAGTTATCTCGGTAGCTATCTCGGTAGCTATCTCGGTAGCCCCAGTCTATGATTTGGTCTATGTTTGACGAGAAAGATAGACTGTTTTATAGACTCCGGATCAGGTTCTATGATTTGGTCTATGTTTCGAGAAAAACATAGACCGTTTTATAGACTGCAGGGCAGTCCCGACACTATGTTCTACACTTTGTCCCACATTTTGCAAAAAAGTGTAGGACATTTTGTAGGATCCTGGTCCAGTCCTACACTTTGTCCCACATTTTGCAAAAAAGTGTAGGACATTTTGTAGGATTACGCGCATATAAACGAAAAAAGGAAAGGGGCATCTCCAAGTGAACGTGTCACTTATGGGACGACCCCTTCTTCCATTCATTCCATTAACAAGGGAACATCCCCCATCTCATCAATAAGAGAAATCCCTCATTCCATCAACAAGGGAAAGTCCCCGTCGCACCCTTCGGCAGAATTACTCTGCTACCGGATAAACGCTGACCTTCTTCTTGTCACGGCCCATACGCTCATACTTAACATGGCCGTCGACACGCGCATAGAGCGTATCGTCGGAACCGATGCCAACATTGGTACCCGGGTGAATCTTCGTGCCGCGCTGTCTTACGAGGATGTTGCCTGCTGCGACGAGCTGGCCGTCACCTTTCTTAGCGCCGAGACGTTTCGCCTCAGAGTCACGACCGTTCTTGGTCGAACCCATACCTTTCTTATGAGCGAAGAGTTGCAAATTCATCTTTAACATGGTCAAGCCCTCCATTTTCTCATTTTACTTTCGTTGTGACCCGTAAATACTTCGAGCCGTAGTTCTCGCGGACACTTTCCCCGACATCCGAGATGCCCCGGACGATGGTCTTTAAGATCACCTGGGCGGTTTCCCGCTCCTTCGTGGTGGCCTCATCGGGTGTCCAGACCTCACAGAAATTACTTTCGTTTCCTGTGACCATATAGAAATCTTTCCAGCCGAGCTGCTCTTCCAGTGCATTTACCGCAGTGGTGAAAAGCGTCGAGATCGAAGCGCAGATGATATCTTTTCCTTCTTCCTCGTATCCCGCGTGTCCCTCTGTCGAGAAACCCAGGATGTCGCCCTGCTTATTCTTCCATATGACGATCGTGATCATTTACAAGCACAACCTTCTTCGACTATTGTCTACTTGCTTTCGTCTTTCGACTTCTTGTCTTCCGACTAGCTTACGCCTCAGCCGTTGATCGCGGTGATGCGGACGCGTGTGTAAGGCTGTCTGTGGCCGTTCTTTCTTCTGTAGCCTTTCTTAGCCTTCATCTTGAATACGACGATCTTCTTGTTCTTGCCCTGCTTTACGATCTCGCCTTCAACTGTCGCTTTCAGATCCGCGCCAGCCTTGATGCCGTTATCGTCAGCCACTGCCAGAACCTGATCAAATGTGATCTTTTCGCCGGCTTCGCCTTCGAGCTTCTCTACGAAGATCTCGTCATCGCAAGCAACCTTGTACTGCTTGCCGCCTGTCAGAATTACTGCATACTGCATAGAAACGTTTCCCTCCTGTTCATCCAGTCTCGCTGCTTTATCCAAGGCACTGTTTCCTAAAAAAGGGCACAGATTTAGTAGCCCGGCACATGCGGTCACCGCAATAGAATAGCACGCGTAATGGGGTTCGTCAAGTAGAAAAATCAGTGGCGCGAGGCTGCTGAAGTGAAAAGTTAAGTTCCATTTCAGGGGGCCGCGAGTGGAAGTCAGTCTTACAGGCGCGAGGCTCGAAGTTCTGTGATTTTCGCGCGGTCCGAAGGACAGTGCTTTTCGCGCAGGGTATTTGCATAAGACTTCACCACTTTTCATTCTTATGCAACATTTCTCCGAGTGATTTTGCATAAGAATATCATAATGTCCGTTCTTATGCAAAAGCACTGTCACTCTTTGCACCTAAGAAATCTCCGATCGTCACTCTTATGCAACAACCCGTCTGGTTTTTTTACCTAAGAACAACAGAATCGCCAGTCTTATGCAAAACCGAAGGACTTTTAGTTGCATAAGACTTCACCACTTTTCATTCTTATGCAAAAGCACTTGCTCCGTGCGTGCACCGGGATCCCCGGACAGTTATTCTGCTCGCCGGGAACCACAAAAAACTCATTTTCACGAATAACGTAAATCTGTTACTTGATCTTCTTCACCGAGGCGCCGAAATCGATGACGGCCTTGAGGCGCACGTTTCGCGGCTCGCCCTCGTACTCGCCCTTCATCCGCTCGAGGAGCATGCGCACCGCGGTCTGCCCGATCTTGCGCATCGGCTGGATCCCGATGGTCAGCGTCGGGTTAAAGACATGCGCGATGGTCTGGTTCTCAAAGCCCACGAAGGACACGTCGTCAGGCACGCGCAGGTTCTTCTCGTTCAGGTACATCACGGCGCCGCACGTCAGGTCATTCCCGCTCGCGAAGACCGCTGTCGGCCGCTTCTTCATCTGCATGAAGCTCGCCATCGCGAGATACCCGCTCTCCTCAGACACGTTCTGGAGATGCAGAAGCTCCGGTTCCGCTTCGAGCCCCTCCTCGGCAAGTGCTTTTCGGAAGCCCGCGACACGGTCATCCGTCGTGATAAAGCCCGGGGCGCCGCCGATGAAGCCGATACGCTTGTGGCCGTTCTCGAGAAGATGCTTCGTGATGCGGTACGCGATATCGACATTATCGATCGTAACAGAATCACATGTGATCTCGGGGTGCTCCATATCGACAAAAACGATCGGCACATCCGCCTTCGCCGCGCGGTCGATATCCTCCTGGCGCACATTGATCGGCTGCATGATGATGCCGTCGATCTGCTTATTAATAAGGAAATTGATTTTGTCGGACGCGCCCGTCGGGTCGGTCTGGGAATAGTCGCAGATGATCGTGCTATAGCCCGACGCATAGAGCTCCTGGTCGATGCACGAGAGGATCGACACGCCGTAGTAGTCCGCGAGGCTCGGGATCAGGACGCCGACGGACATGGTCTTTCGGGTCTTCATGCCGCGCGCGACGGTATTCACCTGATAGTTCAGAGTCGCGATCGCATTCTCGATCTGCTGGCGGTTCTCCTCGAGGACATTGCCGCCGTTGATGAACTTCGAAACGGTTGAAATCGATACTCCGGCCATCTTGGCCACGTCTTTGATCGTCGATGACATAGGCTCCCCTCCCGTCAGAACATTATCCTCTTATCTTCTCTTCTTGCCCGGCGCTTCCGTCATTCTACGGCAAAAGCACTGTCGCCGCGGCGTTTAGAACATCATCCAGTAAAGTGCGGCGTAAAGGATCACAGAGAGGACTTCCCCCAGTGCTCCTTTTCTTACGACCCGGCGCAGATATGATGCGCCGAGAAGCGATGCGGCCAGCAGAAACACCTGCACGGCATATAGTCCTCTTCCTATTATAATCGAGAAAGTGAAAACAATCACTAGTGGAACGAAACGTATCGCGGAAAATTTTACGGAATCGAGTACGCTCTGGTTGCTGCCCTGGATCTTGCCGAAGAAATTGTCCGTGAGACGGAGCATCGCCATCGCGATCCCGACGAGGACGGACAGCACGATCGCGATGAGGAGGAGCAGGTCGAGCTTTAGAAAACCGGAGCCTTTCCACAGGAGCGTCAGCATGAAGATGTCCCCGGCCAGAAAGACCGTAAACAGGAGGTGCAACGGCCACATCGAGCGGGACGATCTCACTTTTCTCCCCTTAAGTTTCCGGATGTACGGCATCAGGAAGAAAGCGGAAGACAGGAACGAGAAGCATACCCAGACCAGCAGTACGACACGGTACGCGCTGTCTTTGCGCGCCACGAAAACGAGCGCCGGCAGCGAGATCACCGCGCCGAGGAGAAGCTGCAGCGCGAGGAGATGGTTAAGCGTACTTTTGTATTTCTCGGCGATCGAGCGGCCGCGGAGTTTGCCCTTGCGGTCGCGTTCGTGTTCTTTCTCGCCGGGTTCTTTCGGTGTCTCTTCCGGCTTGAACCTGCGGTTCGCCGGAAGTGTCGACGCGTAGAGGAAAAAGGCAATGAGCGTGAGGATGGTGCACACGGTCTTGGCGACCCAGGTCCAAAGTGGCGCGCGGGAGATGCCCTTCTCCCCGAGAGTGTGGTTCTTCAGGTAATTGGCCAGATAGGTCTGCATCACGGGGCTGTTCATGGTGATGACCGACGCGACTTCCGGATTCGGATAGTTCCCCATCCGCGCGTAGTAGCGCATCGCGTCGGAGGACAGATAGAGCTCCGGCGCCGACTCGTCCGCCTTCACCCCGCGGGCGAGCTTCGTATCTTCTCCGGAGAGCCGCTCGTAAATCGTGTCCGAATCCGTGCCCTTCTCCGAGAAGATCGCCACACGGCAGGAAGGAGTTTTCGCGCCGAGTTCGCTGAAAACGGCGGCGCCGGTCTTCGCTGTGGACGCGGTTTTCGCAGTGGACTCACTTTTCGCAGTGGACCCGGTCTTCGATTCATCGGCATTCGCCGCGGACGCATTCTTCGCCGCCGCGTCCAGTTCCGCTGCCGAAGGAAGCTCCGGCGAAAGCAGGATCAGATCCGTGATGCCGCTATTCTCCGCGGCGCCCCCGGCATTTCCGGTCGTGACGCCGCCATTTCCCGAAGCGATGGAAAGCCCGCTCAAGGCGTAGTCGCCCTCGCAGACTAAGATGACGGAGTCGATCCGTTTCTTGGCGAGAACACGGGAGACTTCCGCAGCCATCTCCTCCTGCGTCAGACCGTCCTCGACGACGTAGTACGACGCGATGTCCAGATGCGAGAACAGCTGGCTGATATCGGTCTGCGGAAACAGCAGCCCCTCATGGATGAAGCACACGGCGGCGCGCCCCGACTTCGCATCGTTTCTCCTCGGAAGAAGGAGGTCGAGCGACACGAACAGCAGGATCAGCGCCAGTGCGATGACGCATATGGTGCGGAGGGCGCGGACTTTCTTCATGGATCACCCGAGCTCGACCAGGCGGTCGCCGAGAGAGCGGATGTCCTCCGGCCCGAGGATCAGGATCATGTCGCCCTCGGAAACGCAACCCGAGAGGCGCTCCACGATCGCATCCTTCGACTCGAAGAACTCAGCATGGCCGCCGCGTCTATTGATCTCGTCGGCGATGTCGCGCGAGGAGATGTCGCCGGGGTCGACCTCACGGTCGGAGAAGATCTCGTCGAAGAATACATCTTCGCACGGAAGGAGCGATGTCACATAATCCTCAAAGAGGACTTTTGTACGGGAGTATGTGAGTGGCTGGAAGACGACCCAGGTCTTCCCGTGCGGTACATGCGAAGCGGCATCGAGTGTCGCTCTTGCGGCACTCGGGTGGTGGGCGTAGTCGGTCACGACCATCGCGCCCTTAAACTTGCCCTTGATGTCGAAGCGTCCTTCTGCGCCGGTAAACTCGGAAAGGGCCTGCTGCGCGGCCTCTGCCGTGCCGCCCGCGAGCGACGCGCATGCGATCGCGGTCAGGGCGTTGTAGACGTTATGGGTGCCGGGGATCGCCAGCTGGATATGCGTGTACGGGCGGCCCTTATAGAGCACATCGAAGCCCGCCTTACCATCGGTATATGTGACATTTGCCGCGCAGAAATCCGGATCTCTCTTCCAGAAATCGACGCCTTCACCGGAAAGACCCGTGGTCATGATGCGCGGTTCCTCCATCCCGACAGCCTTACGGCATGCGGGGATGCGGCGGACGCACTCCTGCACGTTCTTGTCGCCTGCCGGGATGACGAGGGTGCCGTCCGCCGAGAGCTTCTCGGTGAACTGGGCAAATACGTCGATGACCTCATCGATGCTGGCGTAGCAGTCGACGTGGTCGTAGTCGATGTTCGTGATCGCGGCGATCGTGGAGTAGAACTCGAGGAAGGAACGGTGGTACTCGCACGCCTCGGAGACGAGGAGCTGGTCCTTCGAGCCGAGGTAGACCGTCCCGCCGAAAGCCGGGAGTTCCGCGCCGAGATGGACGGTGGGGTTGGCGCCGCTCTTAAGAAGGATCAGCGAAACCATCGAGGTGGTAGTGGTTTTGCCGTGGGTGCCGGAAATATTGATGACGTTATTGAAGTTTCTCGTGATGAGGCCGAGGAAGACCGAGCGCTCCATGACGGTGATGCCGTTTGCGCGGGCATAGTCGAGCTCGGGATTGCCGGGCAGGATCGCAGCGGTGTGGACGACGATGTCCGGAGCAAACTCCTTGATGTTCTCTTCGCTGTGCGTGCCGTAGAACTTGACGCCGATCTCGGAAAGCTCCGCGGTCCTCTCCGACGGGTGCATGTCCGACCCGCCCACGATGAGGCCATAGTTCATCGCGATCCTCGCAAGTCCGCTCATGCTGATGCCGCCGATCCCTACGAAATAGACGCGCTTGCCCGCCGGTAAATCTCTCATTCCTTCTGCCATACTGATTCTGCTCTCCCTCGTGTCGTTTTAGTGTTTTTCCGCGCAAGCCCTGCGCCCCGGCAAACTTCCGCGCACTTCCGCGCGCATCAGCGTTTCCCGTGCATAGGGCTTCACGTGCATATTATAAAGGTTTTTTGCGTAATCATGCGCATTTTTACTCATGCTATATCATTATACTCTTTTTTTCTATATCAGGCTGATGCGAACCGCACGAAAATATGATATGCTAGTGTCCGTGGGGCTGTGCAAAAATAGGAAGAGAGGCACCGTGGCAAGGAGGCATCTATGGAGATCACCGATATTACCATCCGTAAGTTGACGCTGGAGAGCAAGATGAAGGCCGTCGTTTCCATCACATTTGACGATCAGTTCGTCGTACACGATGTGAAGGTCATCGAGGGCAACCACGGGCTGTTTATCGCCATGCCCAGCAGAAGGACGCAAGAGGGCGAGTACAAGGACATCGTGCACCCGATCAATTCCACTTTCCGGGATATCCTGTCCGAGCAGGTGCTCGCGAAGTATAAGGAAGCGATCCGCTCACTGACGCGCGGACTCGAAGATTTCGATGAATATGAACCATATGCAGGAGACGAAGTATGAAGAAGATCATCGCGATACTTCTGAGCATGTCCATGGTGCTTGCGCTGGCGGGGTGCTCGAAGGAAGAAGAAACGACGAAGAAGCCGAAGAAGACGAAAGAAACGACTGAGGAGGAGGATACCTCCGACACAGAGGAGCCGGACACTTCGGACACGGAAGATCCGGATACCTCCGGCACGACAGAAGAGTCCGATACTTCGGATACGGAACCGAGCGACACCAACGTGGCCGTACCGGGCGGTTTTACCGTCAGCCACACGCTCGAAGACCTCGGGTTCTATAACGTACCGACCGACCTTGCTTTCGCAAGGCCTTATGTAGACGGCGACAACACCACCATGATGGCGGTCGCCGAGTACTGCGACGACTATTACTTCGACACTCCCGGATATGACGGACTTTCCGAATCGATCGACGATTTCTACGGGTATCTGCTCGCGTCCTGCGATTCACTCTACGATACCTCACGCTCGAAGTTTATCCTGGATATTGCGGACGGAAATTATCACATGAGCGTCTGCCGGATCTGCCAGACGACTGTTTTCCGCGCGGACAGCGAAGTCTGCTCACTTCTCGTCACGTCGATGACTTCCGAAGAAGGTGAAGGCACCGCGCCATTCCTCCTCAACTACCGCTCAAAGACCGGCGAAGCGATCAATTTCGATGACGTCGTTACGGACCGCGCCGCGTTCTGCGATTTCGTCGACAGCTACCTCATCGCTTCCCCGGAGCTCCTCGATGGGTACAAAGAGGATATCAGCTTAGTACTCGACATGATCCGCGGCGGTTATGACATCTACTTCACGCTCGGCTTCGACGGGATCTTCATCTCGATCGAATCCGATAAATACTTCAAGGTCCCGGTATACATGCTCGACAATTGCGTGAATATGGAGTTCTTCGGCAATACGCCCGAGTCCTACACGCTCGTCGCAGACGACACCCGCGCGATCGACTGGGATATCGACGGAGACGGCCTGCTTGACAAGATCAAGCTCGACATGACCTATGACGAGTACGACGCCGTCAACACCATGACGCTCTGGTACAACAACGAGAAGGCCTCGGTTCCGAGCGAGATGATCTCCGATGTTCCGATCTATTTTGACACGTTCTACTTCATGCACGTGCACGGCGCCGATTACGTCTATATCGTCTATTACGAAGAGAGCGCCGGTTCTTCCGGTTACTGCTTCGAGCTCGACGACACAGGCGTTTCCTTCGTCTGCCAGTTCGAGGGCACCTTCCAGGGCTTCCCGTATAATCCGGAATCTTTCGACTTCGGTTTCTCTTCGGAGATCATGGGCACCAGCACGATCACCGGCAACTACACCATCAATCTCGACGGACAGCCGGTACCGGACAACACGTTCTTTAGGAAGCTCTTCTACGGCGCTTCCCGGTCAGCCGTCACCAAGGCCGATATCGAGGGCGCGCTGAAGCTCGACGAAGATCTGAACGTCGTCGACACGATCACCATACCGGCCGGCACGACGCTGTATACCTACGTGATCGATTTTGACACCATGTACATCATCTATTCCACGGTAGAAGAAGATCCCGATCAGGAATTCCTGGTCGCCGTCCCGTTCGAGCTGCCCGCCGACAGCTACGAGGTCCTGATCAACGGCATGCCGCAGCAGGAGCTCTTCGCCGGACTGCAGTTCGCAGGGTAACTTTCCGGATCACAGAAGTTTCATAAGTTTACATTGAGGAATGCCCTCCGCCCAGAACTGGTCGCGGGGGCGTTTTTTCAGTCCGCAGATCAGCGCGGAGTTCATGGCGCCGTGGCCGACGATGAGGACGTCCTTTCCTGCCTCGATCTCCGGCAGTACTTTTTCCTCTACAAAAGCACTGGTCCGGGAGAATATTTCGTCGAGGCTCTCGCCTCCCTCGACCGGCTCTGTATACTCCTCCGGATGCCAGAAGAGGACATTGATCGGAAGTTCCGAGTGCGAGAACGAATTCTCGAAGCCCTCATAGATCCCGAAGCTCATCTCCAGGAGCCGGTCGTCGGTGATGATCGGCACATCGCGCCCGGCAAGGAGGATCTCCGCGGTCTCTCTGGCCCGGACAAGCGGCGAGCAGAAGCACACATCGAGGTGCACGTCCCTATACTCCTCCGCAGCGGCGCGCGCCATCTCCCGGCCCTCGTCATTGAGCGGGATGTCGGTCCGCCCCTGCAGCTTATGCCGGTCATTCCAGTCGGTCTTGCCGTGTCTCATGATGTACAGCATATCACTCCATCCCCCAGCGTTTCAGGATCTCCGGCATCAGCGCGCGGATGATCCGGTCAAGTTGTTTTGCCGTCTCCATATACTCGAGGTAATCGCCGCCGTAAGGGTCCGGTACCTCGCCGTCGACCTCCGGGATATCGTAATCCGAGAGCAGTTCGCGGAACGAGAAGATCCGGTCACTGATGTCCGGGAAACGCTCCCGCAGGAAGTGCGAGTGGTCATCGGTCATGCACAGGACGAGGTCCTGCGAGACGAGCCGTTCCTTGATCGCGATGTGCGACGTCCCGTTCGAGATGTCCTCGTCGTACTCGTACTTCGCGATCCGCACCGAGTAGGGCGTATATGGCTGGTCTCCCGAGGCAAAAGCGCCGGCCGAGCATGCGTCTACGTGGGCCTCGACTTCCGGATGACCGATCATGTGGTGCGGTCCCGTGGTACGGAAGATCGAGCGGAAGATCGCCTCGGCAAGAGGGCTCCTGCAGGTATTTCCGGAGCAAACGAACATGATCTTCCGGGAACTTCTCTTTCTCACCTGGGCGATGTTTGCGGTCGCCGCCTTATTGAGCCGGTTCATGTACGCGATCCCGAGTCCGTCCTCCGGGAAGGCCGGCGCGGCGATGAGCTTCGCGCCCTTTTCGTCGAGCGTGCGCAGCCCGTCGAAGAGATGCTGTGACGCTTCTTCTACACTTTCCGTCGCGCCGTAGATGTAGTAGAGGATCTGTTCCTCTTTATCGGCGAAGAGCACCCGCAGATGTTCTGCGATCTCTTCCCCGACCAGAAGTCCCAGCGGGGTCCTGCCGTCGAGGATCGCGTGCATGACGGTCTGCTTATAGTATTCGAGATAGTTCGGGAAATCTTCGCGCGTGCCGTTTCCGAGGATCTTTACCTCGCAGGACGGCGCATAGTGGCGGTATTTCATGCCCGGCGCGCGCGGCGCCTCATCGGGCGACGCTTCGTGGATCTTCAGTTCCTCGGGCTTACTGATCCCGGCCGCGGCGAGCGCTTCTTCCATCTGTTCCATCGTGACGGCGCCGGGCCTTAGGATCTGCGGCCAGTTGCCCGTCGCATCGACGACCGTCGACTCGAGCCCCACCTGGCACTCCCCGCCATCCACGATATAAGGGATCCGTCCGTCCATATCCTTCAAGACATGCTCGGCCTTCGTCGGCGACGGGCTCCCCGAGAGATTCGCGGACGGCGCCGCCACCGGCGCGCCGCTCATCGCGATCAGTTTCTGTGCGACCGGATGCACCGGAAAACGCACTCCCACCGTGTCCAGTCCTGCGCTGACGCAGTACGGAACGAGCGTGGACTTTTTCATGATGACGGTGATCGGTCCCGGCATAAATGCATCGATCAGGACTTTGGCGATGGGGGTGATCTCCTTGACGAGGCTCGGGATCGTGTCCTTGCTCGCGACGTGGACGATCAGGGGATTGTCCGACGGGCGTCCCTTCGCCTTATAGATCTTCTCCACCGCTTCCGGATTTCGCGCATCCGCCCCGAGTCCGTATACCGTCTCGGTCGGCATGCCCACGACTTCGCCATCCGCGAGCGCACGCGCCGCCGCAGCGAAGCCCGCCTCGTCCTCCGGCGAAACCATTTTCGTTTCCCATTCCATTACTCGTCATCTCCTTCGTCCCCGGAGCCGGAACCGAGCTTATTCGCGCGGTCCGCCAGGGTCAGCTGTCTCACGATCTCCTCGAGGTCGCCGCCGAGGATCTCCTCGAGGCGGTAAAGCGTCAGCCCGATGCGGTGATCGGTCACGCGCCCCTGATGGTAGTTATATGTACGGATCTTCTCCGAGCGGTCACCGGTCCCGACCTGCGATCTTCTCTCCGCCGCGATCGCGCCGCTCTGCTTGCTCTCCTCCATCTCGAGGAGCCGGCTCTGCAGAACTGCCATCGCTTTTGCACGGTTCTTATGCTGCGAACGTTCATCCTGGCATGTCACCACGAGTCCCGTCGGAATGTGCGTGATGCGGATCGCCGAGTCCGTCCTGTTGATGTGCTGGCCGCCGGCGCCGCTGGCCCGGAATGTATCGATCTTGAGGTCGTTCGGGTTGATGTTGACCTCGACCTCATCGACCTCCGGCAGCACCGCCACCGTCACGGTCGACGTGTGCACGCGCCCGCCCGACTCCGTCACCGGTACGCGCTGCACACGGTGCACGCCGCTCTCATATTTAAAACAGCTGTACGCGCCCTTGCCCTCGATGGAGTAGACCAGTTTCTGGTAGCCGCCGAGCTCGGTGTCGTTGCTGTCGATATACTCGATCTTCCAGCCCTTACTTAGCGCGTACGCCGTATACATCTTGTATAGATCCGCCACAAAAAGCGCTGCTTCTTCGCCGCCTGCGCCGGCCCGGATCTCCATGATGACCGACCGGTCGTCCTTCGGGTCTTTTACCGCGAGCAGATCTTCGAGGTCCGCCTCGATCGTCTCGAGTTCCTTCTCAAGCGCAGAGACCTCCTCCGCGGCCATCTGCCGCATCTCCTCGTCATCCGCCGAAGTGTGCAGTTCCCTCGCGTCGGACAGTTCTCGCACCACGCGGTCTTTATCGTGGATGCGCGTCACCACCGGCTCGAGGTCAGCGAGTTCCTTGGTGAGCTTTAAGTACCTCGCGCCGTCGCTGACGATCGCCGGATCCGCCATCGAGGCGATGATCTCGTCGTACCGGTGCAGTATCTGTTCGATTCTTTCGCGTTCGTTATCCACTTATACGTACTCCTCCGCCCGGGTCTTCATGATCATGGCATAGACCGGGAGCTGCTCCGCCGTAAGTGTCTCGCGCACGACCTCCGGGATGACCGTCGCATCGTCGGCAAACCCGATCTCCTTGCTATCGCCTTTGTTCCACAGCGCCACACTCCTCGTCCCCTTCGGGTACACGTCGAAGAAGAAACCGACTTCCTGCATGACCGGCAGCTGCGCCGCGCCGAGGTAGATGATGATGTACCCGTTGTTCTTCATGAGCTTAAAAAGCTGTTCCCACTGCTCCTTTCGGATCGGGATATTGTCGTGCGGGTCATGGACGATGATCATGTGCTTGTCGTGCTCGGGGTTATCCTCCGGGCCGAGGAGCGACTCCTGCTCGAAATCATAGATATGGCGCACGCGGAAACTTTCGGGAGCCTTGAGGTCCTCGCCGTAATACATCACGTCGACCTTTGCGTCGTTGATGTACGTGATCGCATCGGTCACCTTCTGCGCCTGCTCGCGCCAGATGCGGTTCTTCCGCCCCAGGTCCTGGAGCCCGACGCCGATGATCCAGCAGAAAAAGACGATCAGGATCACGGCAAAAACCATGGTGACGATCAGCCTCTTGGCGTTCATGTTCCGACAAGTCCCCTTTCTTACCCGCGCGCCGGTGCAGATCAGGCGCCGCCCGGCCGGCAGTTCTTTCGTGGTGCCTCTCGGGACAGATGCCCGAAATGCAGAACTATTATACACCATATATACATTTTCGTTGTGCCGCCCGCCTCGCGCAAGTTGATATTCGGCTTCGCGCCCGGCTAGCGCAAGTTGATATTCGGCTTCGTGCCTCCCTCGCGCCGGACGGTATTCGGTGATAAAATGGAAATATATGGGGATCTGCAGTGCTTCTCGAGAATCCATAGTACTTCTCGAGAATCCGCAGCGCTTTTCGAGATGCAAATAGGACAGCGGAATAAAGCGGGGGGATCGTTTTATGGATCGGATGCCGAGAACATATGAGAACCTGAAAGGAAGAAAGATCCACGGCGCGACTGCAATTCTGACCGACAGGCCTTGTTTTTACCACGATTTTCTCGTCTCGTATTACGATGCATTTGACCGGGAAGATCTGGGCCTGCCTCCGGACGAAATCCTCCCCGAAGAAGAAGTAACAAAAGCAATCGAGGAAGCGTATCGGCTGTTTCAGAAAGAATGCGAGGCATGGAAAAAAGGTCTTTGCACAGACAAAGAGATAATCGACAAATTCTCCCAGATACTCAATGAGCACTTTTTTGATTTACTGGACAAGGTCGGGATTCGACTGGGATTGTCAGTACTTTCCTACAATGGTATGCGGGTTCTCGAGTATGGCAAGGATGGTACTTTGCGTAGGACAGATCAGGAAATGTGGGCCAGATTCACAGAAGACTATAACCTTTGGAGATCCGGAAACAGCCCATGTAGCATACATGGCGACGTCTGGCTGGAGCATGCCAGACGTCCTGAGGGACCTGCCGAAAACTTATGTTTCTATAGCGGCTTTAGCCGAACGGATCGCTGTGTGCATTCTGAGGGACCTGCCGCAGGATTTCTCCCGGGAGACGAGGTTTCCGTTATCACCAAAGAACGTTTCTTCAAGTTAATGGACGCATTCTGTTATCCCATAGCATTCTGGCATCCCGCTCCACCGGATGTCGTCTTTGACGATTTAATCCTTTCGCACCAGCCGTTCTGCATTCGGGTCGGTTTCTCGATATGGGAAGACGATGGCGGGTTGCTTTCAGATAACTTCAAGATCGGCCAGACCGTCACACTGACAGACCATCACGGTCTGAAGGCCGTCATAAAGATCTACGACCATATGACCTCTAAAAGCGCTGTACGGGATCGTAGATACTATGCGTACTCCTTCACAGATATTATGGGAGTCCTGGGCTGTACTGAAGGTTTTGTCGGATACGGACATATCGAAGGATATACATCCATGCGTGACCGCCCCATCGACATTTCCGTCAAGGACGGGAAGATCTTCACTTTGTACACGCAGAGAGAAATTGATGATTGCGAAGCATATTACTCTTTCCCGTTGTGGAGGAAGCAACACGTGCTTTTTACACGGAAGCAGAACTTGCACTTTGAAGCGATCAGGCGTCTCACTTTGCGATTCATAGGAGAAGAAGCTTCGGTCTTATGGAGAGACGGAAAGCCTGCATACTTTTTCTCTTCGAAAGAATCCACTGACAGTTCTTCGGAAGTTCCGGCAGAAGGTGCTTCGGAATGACCTGTCCGCCCCGTGGCAGGCACTCGTCTCTATCTCCAATTACGGGTGGATTTCGCAAATCTCTGATTTCACTCGTAATCCAAAAGGTCTCTGTTTTCCATTTTACGGGTGTTTTCGCAAATCTCCGTATTTCACCCGTAATCCCAAGGATCGCCCATGTGTAACTTTACGGGTGGATTTCGCAGATCCTTGATTTCACCCGTAATTCCAAGGCTCGCCGTGTGTTACTGTTACGGGTGGATTTCGCAAATCCCTGATTTCACCCGTAATTCCAGTCCTTGGCCGCCGCAGAATTACGGGTTTTTTCCCACAAAACACAAAATCACCCGTAAACGCCTTCACAATCGAAGATTTTATTACGGGTGTTTCAGCAGCTTTGGGCATTTCACCCGTAAAGCGATATTATCGCTCCTCCCGCACGCACTCCATCTCGACATGCGGGATGCCGTCCTCCATAAACTCCTCCGACACGACGCGGAAGCCCTCCTTCGCGTAGTACCCGGTCGCATACGTCTGAGCGTGCAGATAGATTTTCTCCGCTCGAAGATTATGAAACGCGAAATGCACTCCGGCGTGCAGTAGCTCGCCTCCGAGCCCTTGCCCGTGCACCAGCGTCACGACCCGTCCGATCTGTGCCACAACACCGCTTTTTTCGCCGGCTGCGCAAGCACCTTCAGCCTCGTCGCGTTCGTGCTTTCCTCCGTCTCCGCCTTCCCGAACAAACACCCGCAGACACCCGGTCACGCGTCCCGTCGCCTCATCCCACTCGAAGATATGCGTCGCATCGAGATCGAGGTCATCGATATCCATGTAGGGGCAATTCTGTTCGACGACGAAGATCTCCTGGCGAGTCTTCAGGATCTCATAAAGCTCGCGGGTGGTCAGTTCAGAAAAATTCTTCGTGATCAACTGCATATCGGTCTCCTCATGCTTTGCGCATCTTACTTACGGCGCATCAGCATAAATCATTATACTCCAAAACCGCCGCTCACCCCTGCTCCGCGAGCATCGTCGACACTCGGTTCTGGATCGTCTTGCTCACGTCATCCGCGCTCTTCTGCCCGTTAAAGTACGCAGGGGCCTCCTCCATCACGATCGCAAATATCGCCATATCCACCTGAACACAGGAATGGATCGTACCGATCACTTCCTTATATTTCCGGAGCGATTCTTCGCTCAACTTCGCATCCAGCTCGAGCATACCCGGCTCGTCCTTATAGAACTCCACCTTAGCCAGATACGCATCCAGTTCCTGCTGCGAAGTCACATCCAGCGCAGAACGTTGTACGAGGATCCCTCCGGTCCTGTAATACCCTGCATCGTCATTAATAAACAGTGTATCATCCGTCAGGAGGAACGACACGAAATCCCACGCTTCTTCCGGAACTCTCGAGTATGCCGAGATGCCGACAGACACATCGGCCATCGCCCCGAGCCCCGACTGGCCCGACGTCGGCCAGCCCAGATAGAGCGGAGTGCCACCACACAGATATGCCGTAGAAGAGAAGAATCTCAGGCTCGCAAACTCTAGGATAGCCAGCGCACCGACGCCATCCTGCATCGCTTTTGCAAACGGACTCGTTTCAGACATATCATCATATTTCATACTCAGATCGATAAGTTTCTCCCGATCGAGGCGTCCGCCATATTTCCCGGCGATCTGAAGAAGCGTACGGAAATCATCACTATCGAAACTGCAATTGCCGTTACTATAATCCACGTAGTGATAAAGGTCATGGGCCAGAAGCACATCGAGCATCCCGAGAGGCTCGATCACGTCCACACCGGTTTCTTCGCCATCCCAGTACTTGTCAAGAGAACGGCTCGATCCCAGAAGCGGGTATACACCGTCTCCGAGACTTCCCATCTTCGCGTCAAAATCACTGATCGTCCAGCTGTCTACTCCTCCAAGAAGATCCGGATTTCCGAGTAAACCGTCCACCTGCACTTTGATCGGAAGCTGATAGAGTTTCCCTCCAACTTCAAAGGCACGGAAAATGTTATCGTAGTAGTCCGCCCGGTTGATTCCCGTCGCGCCGTCCATATAGGGATTCAGGTCGACAAGGATCTTATCGTTATTAAACCGGCTGAATTCGCCGCAATTAAGGAGGATATCCGGTCCGGATCCGGACTTCATGGAAAGGAGGATCTGGTCGGCCATATCCGCCTGAGCCGCCCCGTACCCGGGCACATCCGTCTCCGGCGAATACACGACGATACGCGCCTTACTCTCGGGTCTCTTATTGTATGCATTGACCGCCTGCGTAAAAGGAGAATCCCAATCGGTCTTACAGGTCGCCGCGTAGAGGATCGGGCGTCCGGCGTGCGGATTCTTCTCTTCCTTATGCAGATGCACCAGCACCGGCACCGACTGCACCCACGATGTATTTCCGGAAAAAGTCTTTCTCGTTAGAAAATAAAGATCCGTATCCTGATCACACCGGAAATCAGCCACATCGTCAGAAAACGGGGTAATATCCGTGTAGGCGTAATCCATCAGGACTTCCACTTTGCCGCCGAGGACATCGATCTTCTTGACCGGTTCCAGTTGTCCCGCCGCATAGCAGGCCTCCCCGCAGTCGAAGAAGATATCCGGGATAGAAGGATCGATCAGCTGCGGATCGCCCAGTTTTCCCGTCGCCGTGTCGATCTCGCGGACGGTCTTTTCGTATTTCACCGTATCATCTACGATGGTCGACTTAGAGAAAAGGATATAGTATTTCCCGCCTTCTTCAAAAGCACTTCCCCTATGTTCGTAGAAGGAGTCGCGGCCGAGGATGCTCCCCTGATGATCCACGATCAATACATCTGTCTCGTTCACGACAAGGATATTTCCGTTATCCAGTTCGAAGAACTGACCTCCGAAGAGAGATTGAAGATCCGCCTCGATCGGAAACTCTTCAAGCAGTTCACCCTCTGCAGAAAAATACACGAGGCTCTCCTCCCAGATCATGTCACACTGCTGAGCCTGTTCATTGTATTCATAGGATTTGCCGGTTAGGAAAGCGCCGATCCTGCCGTCCTTCAGTGCAAAGAAACCCTGAGCAGCCTTTCCATGGGGGACCGCAAACTTTGCCAGAAGTTCGCCATCCATCGAATACGAGAGGAGTCCGCTCTCGTTGAGGGAATCCAGCAGTTCGAAGTACCGAAGCTGGCTTTCCTCATCCCTTTTACCCACAAGAGAATTGATCTCATCACGCTCTTCCTGAGTCTGCAAATACTCGGCATTATAGATAAAGCAGACTCGGTCATTGACGATCCTGCAATTCCTGACACTCACGCCCTCCATCTGCCTTCCTTCATCGACCGGGACAGGAAACTCCACTTCCGAATCCGTAAAGTAAGGATCCGTCTCCTGCACATACTGCGTCTCCCGCTGCGCGACCGGGACCAGCGGCGCACTCTGCTGCGTCTGGGAAGACCCATCCGAGTCCTGCCCCTCCTGCCCGTTCTTCTTGCACGATGCGACCGGCAGCACCATCGCTACGCAGAGAAGGACCGCCAGGCCTCTTGGGGCCCAGCGCTTATTTGTTCCCTTACATTCTCGAATCGTTCTCTTCATAATCCATGCCCTCCTAAAGTGCTTCTCGCGAGGTGACATTTTCTTTGTTCGCACTCGCGCTGTCTTTCTTTCACGCCTGTGTCTATCCCTGCTCCGCAAGCAGCGTCGTCACGCGGTTCTGGATGATTCTACTTACGTCTTCCGCGCTCCGATCGCCATTAAAGTACGCCGGCGCTTCTTCTCTTATGATGTTAAACACCGCCGGCGGCCGAGATACGGCAGTCGTGATATGCTCGATCTTCGCGAGGAATGCCTCGCCCAGCTCTTCATCAATAATCGCACTGGAAATCGGCCCATCATATCCGTTTTCCTTATGTCTTTCACTTTCTTCACGAGAATAAGTAATCGTCAGGGAGACCGACGTCTCCTCGACTTCTCTGTTAATAGAGATACCTTCAAGAACCCCGGCGTCTCCCATACCCGCGCCCAGAACTTCCGCTGACAAAACATATCTCACGAAGTCCCACGCTTCTTCTTTACACTCCGAGTATTGCGAGATACCGATCGACCTCACCGCCTTCGCAGCATATCCTCTACCTCCCGTAGTAGGCCATCCCAGTATTACGACCTGATCGTTACAAAGGTCGGAATAACGCGCGTATTCGCGAAGGGTGGAGAAACTCATCGGGATGACGCAACAAAGCCCGGCCTCCATGACCAGAGCCTCTGTACTGTGGTACCCGCTTCCGTACCGCATATCGTCATAATCCTGCATGAGATCATCGATCAGATTCGGATTCAGTTTATCGCCCACATACTTCGATATCTCCAGAAGTTTTCGGAAATCGTCGCTGTCGAAATATGCCTCATACTTGCTGTAGTCGACATAATGGCTCATGTCGTCACTAAGCAGTTTAAGAAGCAGCGTCATCGAATCATATTCAGACGGCGAGAGAAGTGGCAGCACCCCGTCTCCGAGCGACCGGATTTTCTCGAAAAACTCCTCGCAGGTCCAGTCCGTCGTATCTCCAAGATAGTCCGGATTTCCTGCAAGTGTATCCGCCTTTACGGCAAGCGGGATCTGATAGAGCTTACCGTCTGTTTCAAAAGCACGAAGTATGTTGTCGTAGTACAGACTCCGATCGATACCCGTACTTCCGTCAAGATAAGGATTGAGATCGACGAGAACATCGTCGTTATCGAACTGTGTAAAATCCGCAAAATCCAGAAGCACGTCCGGCCCGGTTCCTGACCTCATATCCAGGAGCACAGTGTCGACCATGCTTGCCTTCGCCCTGGCAAAAGCACTGTCCATGTCGATATTTGTCCATGAACTGTAAACGAGTATGCGTGCTTTACTCTCCGGTCGGGTGTTATAGTCATGGATCAGATTCGTATATTCGAATTGATTTATTCCGACACGGATGATCTTCCGCCCTGCATAAGGATTGGTCGCGGCCTTCCGGATGTGATAAAGGTTGATTCCCTTGGATGTTGATCCTTCGATTTCCCATACTTCAGACGCAGCATAGAGAATATCTTCATCAGAAAAGACTCGGATCGCGCCACTTTCACCACTACTGAGAAGAAAATCATTGTCATTGCCCGAGAAGATCTGCTCCTGCTCTTCGGTGAGAAGATTCAATCTCGTAAGACTATTACCACTAAACGAATACATGCTGTCCCCATCCACGCTGACGACCGTATAATAATTCAGCAGATCTTTTCGTTCAGATAGTTCTCCGGTCCGGATATTGATTTCCTGATACCCGAGGACCGCGCGCACCTCTCCGTCGAAGCTCTGGTCGAAAGATTCGAGAATATAGTATTTACCGTCAGCGTGAAGAATCTGTTCTCCGTTTAGGTAGAAAGAAGTTTTGCGTATTCGCTCTCCCTCCAGGCTAAAGAAATAAGCGTCACCTCTAGAAACAATCAGGAGATTGCCATCATCCAGCCCTTCCATCAAAACACCGTAGATGAGCGAGTCAAATTGTACCTGCACTTTATTGCTGCACTGTCCGTCTGATGTAAAGGTCCTCAGCCAATACTCATTCTGCTGTTCTCCGAAGTTGTACCGGTGGCTCAGTACTGCCACTTCATTTTCGCCTACAGAACAGTACCCGCAGATTTCATCCTCTGCACCGAGCATGAGTTTACCGACGAGAGTCCCGTCATAATCAAAAACAGCCACACCACCATCTTTATACTGTGCTTCGATCTCGTGATAGCGGAGATATTCTTCGTTACTCATCGGAGTTCCGGAATGATTTAATTCTTGAAGCCGTTCAAATTCTTCCTTTACATCCTCCGGCATGGGAATAGCAACATAAAAAGCGACGGCGACCTGATTTCTCAGGATTTTCACTCTATAATCTAAAGTAATATCCGAACTGTTCTGTCCTTCTTCAAGCGGAAACTCGATATAAGTCTTTTCGCAGGTATAGTACGGATCACTCTCGAGCACGTAGTCGTGCCGCGACCCGTCCGGGTTCGTCGCGTCAGGGATCATGCCGGCGCCGGACGCCTGTCCGTTCGCGCCCGTTCCATCGCTCCCGGCGCCGCCCTTCTTACAGGCCGTCACTGAAAGAAGCATCGACGCCAGAAGAAAAGAGAAGCATACTCCTGCGCTCAGGAATCTCTTCACGGAACTTCTCTTATCAGAAAGAAAGATCCCACATCTCACATCAGTATTGGTTTTCTTCACACGGCTTCTCTTGCCTGAGAAACGCCTCCACCCATTCATCATCGAAATCCCCTCACCTGTGCCGCAGCAAACGCCAAGCTCCGCATCACCCTAGAAGTCTCACGTCCCGCCCGATTCCTCTTCCGGACTTCATGCACTGACGCTACCATCCCATCTAACCTCATTATAGTCGCGCGACAGTGCGTTTCAACGAAAGTGACTGTTCTCTTATGGAACTGTAACGCCCGTGACATGCAAAACAGGAGCAAAAACACAGACAGAGAATGGGCGTCCTCTCAGCATGACTGAGAAAACGCCCACTTTACTACTCTCACTTATCGTTATCTTTGCATCCTCGAAGTGGATATGAGATGGATGAGTTCCGCTTTTTCGATGCTGCTCCTCGGCCTCAGCAGTTCCCATCAGAGACCAGGAACTTTTGCCCCTAATGAATTTCCTATTAGAGATCTACTCCAATATCATCATTATCGCTCGTGATGATGATGTCAGCACTGTCGAATGTGATGATCCGGAGTACTAATTCTTCGTAATTTTCCATCAGTGATTTTCCTTCTTTCATTACATTACATTTTAATCTACATACGCCAGCGCTGCTGTGTGGTAATTATATATGGCCGCAGCCGCTTCGTCCGCATAAGTGTAGCTTGCTGAGTTTTCGAAAAGCGCGTGTGCATAAGCAAGAACGGAAACATTACCAACCGTTCCGGTTCCATCGGCCACGAAATTAACAGCGTACTCTCTAGCGAACTGGGTCGCTCCAACATTGCTGATTCTTATGAAGTACTTCTTGCCGGATTTATTGGTCAGTGTTTCCATCGTCCCATCACCAACACCTGCCGATATCGTTCCTGTGTAATCGGAAGCCGGAGTGAAGTAAACATAGAGCGAAGTGTCACTGTCAAAACCTACACTGAAAGTTACCTTCGCGAGCCCTTTTTCATTCTCGGCAGGTTTGTTGATCGAATAATTAGAAACCGCACTCTCTGCCGCAGAGATCGCCGCAGCATCAATCGTGTTGTAGGCATCGATTTCTGCATAATCAGTACCTATGCTGAAGTTACGTGTTTCTGCCTGGAAAAGCTGGATGTAATGACCATAGTCGGCCAGCGCCTTAGCAAAGGACTTGGTATTATCACTAAAGTTTCCATCAACTATTGTGCTTATATACTCCGCCACTGTGTGACTGTTGGAATATGCCTTTCCGTCCGATGTGTGAAGCGTCGCGGTAATCGTATCCGCCATCTGGAGAGCATTGACGTTACATACAAATCCGTAATATGATCCGCTCATCATATTCGGATCGATAGCAGCCTGATCACCGGAAACCGTGCCCTTGCCGGAAATAGCAAATGTCATGTAGCAATCCGATCTAAACTCTTCCGGGATAGTAGCATAGAACACAAGTCCGATGTCGCCGCTCACACGGAGAGAGTATCCCTCGAATTGCGGAACGCTACTTCCAGTAACCGGAGCATACAGAGTAAGTCCATTTACAGAAACAACCTCATAGGTTGCTCCGTCATCCGGCAGATCCGTTTCTACCTTAACCACTTCATCACTGTCCGGTACAGACCCAAGCGTAGTTGTGTAATAGCAGTTTTCGCACTCCTGCGTGCCCACATGATTTTGGTTTGTATCAAGACGAGCGTATGTAAAAGCACCGAAATCGTTAAAAGTAACTTCTTGCGGAGCAAATACGCACTCATTGAAGTTTACGATCGACTTTGCAAAGCCTACAAAACCACCACTATTCTTTGATTTAGGGCCCAAAAGTTTTCCAGAAAAAGTAACATTTGTGATATTGGTAACAAGATCGTTATACTTTGCTTGTGCGTCTGGCGTTTCTCTGTAATAGCCATTGTATGGCTCCATCTTCTTACTATCAACGACTGCGATTACACCACCATGCGTGGCATCGCCGTCAACAGCAGATGTTATCGTAACAGCTACTTCGACATTAGTGACCGTACCTCCGTCAAGAAGTTGCCCGATAAGACCGGAAGCAAATTTCTTGTTTGAGCCTGCAGTGATCGTTCCTTCTACACGAAGATTTTTAATCGTCACACCACTAACAAACGGAAACGGGCAACAGTAGTTACTATTATTATTTTTCAAATATTCATGGTTAGAACTAAGGTTAACGGTCAGAGTGTGGCCATCGCCATCATACGTTCCACAGAAGAATTTCTTATTGTTACTACTGTCACGACCGCCGATTGGTTTGTCAACAGTAAAATCTGCTGTCTGCTTGAAAGTAAAGTCCTTACAGATGTGGTTCTCGCGGACTGCAGTGGAGAGTTTGTCCCAGTCCGAAGCACTCTGAATCAGATATACACCGTTTTCATTTACGAATAAGGAATCGAAGTATTCTTCTTCTGTCATTTCAGTCGCACTGAGAATACCTGCCGGGATAAGGCAGATCAGCATAGCAAGGGTAATCAAAACAGACAATGTTCTTTTTATGTGTTTCATTGATGTCCTCCTATCAACAGGCTGTTGATCGAAATGTTTTGCAGCTAGTTCTCCTGTTCTTCATTTCACAGGCGCATTACATATCTCATCAGTATAAATATATACCATTATTTTTTTTTTTCAATATATAGGGGGTGCTGAAACTCCTGTGTCCAATTTCCACTCTTTTGGCAAAACAGCCTAAAAAGGCAAGTGCTTTTCACGCGGAAATGAAAATCATTTGAGATGCGGAACATCCTAGAAACCGCACGATTTTTCGGTTGTCATTTCGGGCAGATTTGCTATAATACTAGAGGTGTTATTGTGTGCCGATCGGAATATTGGCGTGCACAATGGCTACACGCATTATTTCGAAAGGGGTTTTCAACATGATCAAGACACATGAAGTTGAACAGATGACTTGCGTTGCAAAGGGCTGCAACCATGGTCCGGCTCCGATTCCTGAAGAAGGAAAGTGGATACAGGCCAAAGAGATTAAGGACATTTCCGGTTACACACACGGTATCGGCTGGTGCGCACCGCAGCAGGGCACATGTAAGCTGTCCCTGAACGTGAAGGACGGCGTTATCCAGGAGGCTCTCGTTGAGACGATCGGATGCACAGGTATGACTCACTCCGCAGCTATGGCCGGTGAGATCCTCCCGGGTAAGACGATCCTCGAGGCTCTGAATACTGACCTCGTTTGCGACGCGATCAACACCGCTATGAGAGAGCTTTTCCTGCAGATCGTTTACGGCCGTACACAGAGTGCTTTCTCCGAGGGCGGTCTTTCTATCGGCGCCGGCCTCGAAGACCTTGGTAAGGGTCTGCGTTCCCAGACAGGTACGATCTTCTCCACTCTCGAGAAGGGTCCCCGCTACCTCGAGCTCACTGAGGGCTACATCGTAAAGCTCGCTCTGGATGCTGACGATCAGATCATCGGCTACCAGTACCTGAAGATCGGACCGATGCTCGATCAGATCAAGTCCGGTAAGGATGCGAACGAAGCATATCAGGCGAACCTCGGTACATACGGCAGATTCGACAGCGCGGTCCGTTACATCGATCCGCGTAAAGAGTAAGAGGAAGGAGATTAAAGATTATGGCATTGTTTGAAAGCTATGACAGAAGAATAGATCAGATCAACAAGGCTCTGAACGATAATGGTATTTCCTCTATCGAAGAAGCAAAGAAGATCTGCGACGAAAAGGGCATCGATCCTTATAAGATTTGCGAAAGCACACAGAACATCTGCTTCGAGAATGCGAAGTGGGCGTATGTTGTAGGTGCGGCTATCGCGATTAAGAAGGGCTGCACAAAGGCGGCTGACGCTGCTGAGGCGATCGGTATCGGCCTGCAGGCTTTCTGCATCCCGGGTACAGTTGCTGACGACCGTAAGGTTGGTCTCGGCCACGGTAACCTCGCTGCTATGCTCCTCCGTGAGGAGACAGAGTGCTTCGCATTCCTCGCCGGCCACGAGTCTTTCGCTGCTGCTGAGGGCGCGATCAAGATCGCTGAGATGGCGAACAAGGTTCGTGTTAAGCCTCTGCGTGTTATCCTCAATGGTCTGGGTAAGGATGCTGCGTTCATCATCTCCAGAATCAATGGTTTCACCTATGTTCAGACACAGTTTGATTACTACACAGGCGAGCTGAAGATCGTGAAGGAAACCGCTTACTCCGATGGTCCGCGTGCGAAGGTCCGCTGCTACGGTGCTGACGACGTTCGTGAGGGCGTTGCGATCAACTGGAGCGAGAACGTTGACGTTTCCATCACAGGTAACTCCACAAACCCGACAAGATTCCAG
>JAFZLF010000019.1 GCA_017551625.1 Clostridiales bacterium
AAGTGGTGAAAGATTCATAAGTAAACACTCCTTTATATAATGAATACTGGTTATAAATTCCTCATAAATGCTAAAACATAATCCCGATAAAGTAAAGACCGAAATCCATCAATTTTCCTTTACTACAGCTAATATGAAGATAAATAACACATTTCGGCCGACGAGGGCCTTAATGTTTACAGATAATTCGCATTTTCGGGAAGACAGGAATGTTATAATCGATATTGTGAGGATAAGATAGGGGAGTTTTGATGACTTTTTTCTATAAACTTCGAAAACTAAAGAAGTTCCTGCAAGGTGTGTTTGCGATCGGCCAGTGGAAATCCCTGAAAGAGGCCGCTACCTTTATCTATATCTGCGCTACGGTGTTTCTCTCCTTCGTCGGACTATTCCTGTTTTCATTCCTGAGTTTCATCATGGGCTACGAGACTTTTGTCCCGATTCACAAGATGCCACGTACACAGGGACTCACACTCCTGACGATCTTCCTCGGCATGCTCCTCATTGATTTCCTCATGGGCACATTCTTCGTGTGGCTCTACGATAAGCTCATCATGGCGCCGACAGAGAACATCATCAAAGAAATCGAAAAGAAGACCGAGGACGCGGCTGCAGCATTCCCGGTAGAGATGCGACAGCTCGTCGAGGATAACCCGTTCATCAAGAAGTCTACGACCGGAACGTGGGTCGACTCCATCGACCGGTATATCAACCTCGCCGGTAACGAGAAGTACTATGACGAGACGACCGGCTGCTTTAACAGGAAGTATTTCCAGCAGGTCATGTCGACCATGCTCAAGAACGAGATGATGATCGATATCCGCTCCTCCGGCTCCGTCCAGACTTACGGCAGCCGCACGTATGCGATCTTCATGATCGATATCGACCACTTTAAGCGGATCAACGACGATTTCGGTCATCAGTACGGCGATGTGATCCTCGCGCTCGTGGGAAAAACACTCCGCAAGATCGTCGCGAACAAGGGTGTTGTCGTAAGAAACGGCGGTGAGGAGTTCCTCCTGATCGTCTGCCTGACCTATCCGGAGAGCATGGAGTCCTATGCGGAGAACGTCCGCGCCATCTTCGAGAAACAGGTCCGCATCACCGGTCAGGGAGAAGGGAAGAACCGTCCCGTTACTTGCAGCATCGGTTATACACCGTTCCCGCTCATCCACGAGAAACCGACGGGTATCACCGTGCAGGAACACGTACAGATCGCCGACCAGGCCATGTATATGTCGAAGATGTCGGGAAGAAACACCTGGCACGGCGTCGAGGCCTATCGTCCGCCGATGTCCGAATCGGAGATCAAGAAGATCGTCGAGTCGATCGAATACGGCCAGCAGGCGAGATATATCAGGATTTTACATCCGTAAGTATTTACAAGTCATTTCCGATGTGCTATCATACGCAGGTATTTTTCCGTGGACACAGTTTATGGAAGGTTCCGACCATTTACTTTGACACAGGACTATGGAGGTAAAGAACAATGGGACAGATTAACAAAGCAGAGATCATCAAAGAGTACGCGCTCAAAGAGGGCGACACAGGTTCTCCTGAGGTTCAGATCGCGATTCTTTCCGCAAGAATCAACCACCTCACTGAGCACCTGAAGGTTCACCCGAACGATCACCACTCCCGTCGTGGTCTGCTGATGCTGGTAGGTCAGAGAAGAGGTCTTCTCGACTATCTCGCCAGAATCGACATCGAGCGCTATCGTTCTATCATTGCTCGTCTGGGAATCAGAAAGTAATGAGCATCGATTGAAGATGAGAGATGACTGCCCATGGCCGAAAGACCGTGGGCAGTTTTTTGTGCTCGTTTTTTCTTGTGAAAAGCACTATGTCTGTTTCTGGTGATACATTAATTCACATTATATTTACAAATCTATCAAAAAACCTTGCTAATGAAACCGATTTCGTGTTTAATGAGATTAGAGAAAATCTCGAAACATGGAGGTGAACTTATGAAGAAAAACCGAGTATTGCAATTATTTGCAATCGCATCACTTCTTCTCGCACTTGTCGTCTGTGTAGCCGCACTACCGGTCAAGGCACGTGTATATGCAGAAGAAGATCCTGTTGTTGATGAAGCAGCTGCAGAAGATGCGATGGCTGATGATGGGGAAGGCGAGAAAGAATTTGAAGCGTATAATCTTACGATCGCCGGTACGAACGTCAATTCCGATAATGCAGGAGATCTCACGGAGTTAAATTTTGTTAGCGGAGATGAGGCGACATACGATCCGGATACCAATACGCTCACTCTCAAGAACGTAACGATCTCGTCCGAAGAGCCGGTGTATGACTGCGCAATTGCGTATGACGGGGAGGATCCGCTCACGATTAAGGTTGTGGGAAAGACCACGTTGGAGGCGCCGGAAGTAGGTATAGCCATTGGCGCTAGGTATTCATTTGTTGTAGAAGAAGGTCCTGAATCAGCATACGCTAATGAACCTCAGGGTTTTGCGGATGTAGAGGCTGATAGTGCCGGTTTGATTATTGATATTGCTGCTGATTCATTGCTGGTGATAGATGTCAATAGTGATTCGACATGTTCTGGTATCCTCTCTCATGAAGATGTAATCATTTGCGGTGACGGTGCCTTTGACATCTCTGTTACCTCCACCAAAGGATATGCAACTGCTATTGGTGATGGTTCTCAAATGACAATAGGTGTTACCATTAAGAACACAGGTGCTTCGAAAATAACATCTGAGGGTGATTCAGAAGACGGAATCTACGTAGATGAAGTAATAATCGATGGTGCGGAATTAACTATTAAGGTGACCTCATCAGATTCTTGCTCCTATGCTATCTATACACATATATGCACAATTAACGATAGTACAGTTACTGTGACTGCAAATGGATCTTCCGGTTTTGCTGTTTTTGCTGATGAAGGAGTAGAGATTATAAGTAGTACGGTTACTGTTACTTCGAAGGCCACTAGTTCTTCTGATAGAGCGCTGTTATCGAATGGTTTTATTTCAATAACAGAGAATAGTACTGTTACGGTAACGTCGTCTGCTGAAGAGAATTCACTTGCGATTCTCGCCGGGGAGTCTTCTTTTGCAATGACTGAAGTAGCCGGATTTGAGGATTATGAAGGTCCGTATATTGAGATAACCGATAGCACAGTTACGGCGACTGCAACGGCTGAGAACGGCCGCGCGAGCGCAATTGAATCTGCAGGAATAATAGGCGTATCGGGTAGTACGCTGACAGCAAGTGCGACATCGAATACAGCAACTGCGACATCGAATACAGCATCTGCGACATCGAAAAATTGTGTTGCGTTTGGTATTTTGGCAGAGGATTTTCTCTCGATCACGGACGACAGTAAAGTCGAGGCAACTTCTGTAGCAGCTGGTCATTCGTTTGCGATCATCCTCGGATATCCGGAAATTGAGGGAGCAGTTCGAGAGGATGAAGTCCAAGGATTTGCTGACGTAGATGAAGCGGTTCCGAATGCGATTCTTATTTCAGATAGTAAAGTAACAGCAACTGCGAAGAGCGGAGAAGAACGTGCTGCTTTAGCGATTATGGCGATGGGAGATATTCAGATTATCTCAAGTAAAGTGGAAGCGAAAGCGAATGTGGATAAGGATGCAAAGTCTTACGAGGGCGGCGCAATCGTTGTTTACGGTTCGCTTTCCATCGAAGGGAAAACGACTGTGGTCGATGCACAGGCGAATCTTATGGGAGTTTTTGCTGGGACGATTACGGTTGATGAGGTTCTCGGGATTGAGAAGCCGGAAAATGGTGTCATTATCTCCGCCGAGAATTGTGTTTTTGTTGGTGTTTCTTCTGAGGATGGAGAAGAAGATGCTGCTACAGAAGTTCTGATCAAGGCTCCGACAGTAAAGGTAACTATCGATCCTAATAACGGAGAGGATCCATATGAGGAAGAAGTGATCGTGGGCGATCCGATCCCGGAGCCGGAAGATCCGAAGAAGGAAGATCATGAGTTTGTCGGCTGGTACGATGATCCGGATCTGACGCAGCCTCACGATTTTGATGAACCGGTAGAAGAAGGAAAGACCTATACTCTCTATGCGAAGTGGAAAGAAGTCGCCAAGCAGGAAGAAAAACCGGCGGAAGAAAAGCCTTCTGAAGAGAAGCTGGCGGAAGGAAAACCAGCTGAACAGAATCCTGCTCAGGAGAACCCGACTCAGGAAGCCGAGCCAGGAAAGCAGGAAGAGAATAAGGAATTGAACGTTCAGTATATCGTTGTTTCCGGCGGAAATGGAGTTTTTGACCAAGGCAGTGGTTTAGCTCCGAAGGTAATTGTTAAGAGAAGTGAATTTGATGAGAAGACTTTTGATCTCTTTAGATTCTTGAAATTGAGACGTGCGAATTCACAGCAGGTAACGACTTTGCAGAAAGGTGTGGATTTCTCTGTTGTCAGAGGTAGCGTGGTCATTGAGATCAAGCCTGAAACGCTGGATGCACTCGAACCTGGCGAGTACGTTCTTACTTTCGAGTTTGAAGACGGTCAGGTAGAGACAAAGATCACGATCAAGCCTAAGCAGGCTTCAGCGACGCCTGGTATCCCGAAGACCGGTGAAGTGAACCGTGCCAATACCTGGCTGGTATTGTTTGCCGTATCGGCTGTGTCCGTGATCGCCATCCCTGTACTTGAGAAGAAGCGTAGGACGCAGAATTAAGACCGGCTCGATTATCTGGACAGCCGGAAAGTATGATTGAAACGGGAACCCGGATGAAAGTCCGGGTTCCTTTTTGCGTGTGCAAGAAAAAGGAAAGATGGCAACAGTGACAAAAATACTTGATGATTGTTAAGAATTGTTGTTTAATTGAGTTGGAGACATTTTTGGAAGTAGTGGAGGTGTATGTATGAAGTCAAGAAAACTATGGCAATCTGTCGCGATATTCGCGATGCTTCTTGCTCTGATTATCTGTGTAGTTGCACTGCCGGCCAAGGCACGTGTAAACGCAGAAGAGGAACCGGCCGCTGAAGCAGCATCGGCAGAGGAAGAACCCGGTGAGGGGGATGAAGAGAACGAAGTTCTTGAGTATCCGCTTAGCATCGCCAACCAAGAGATCAATTCAGGAAATGCAGCAGATCTTACTAAGCTCGAAGGCATTACCGGTAAGCGTGCTGAATACGATCCGAATACCAATACTCTGATCCTTGATGAGGTAACGATTGAGCAGAAATCTTTGAGAGGAAAAGTAGCAGCGATTGATTACTACGGTAGCGATCCTTTTACGATCAATATTATTGGGGATACTACGTTGACTTCGACTTGTTATGGTATCCATCTCGAGAAGACGAATTATGGACCTGCAGGGTTTGCTGATACGTCCAATAGCAGTGCATCGGTAATCAAAATCGCAGCGGGTGCGACGCTGAATTTCGAGGTTTACAACACAGGAGAGTCTTTTGCTGCAGGTATATATGTACAAGGATTTGACCTTGTTGTTGAAGGCGATGGAGCTCTGGATATGGAGATTAAGTCTTATGCAAATGCTGAGGCAATCAGAGTAGATGAGATGAGTCTATTAGTTAGAAATACGGGTAAATCAGAGATGGTTGTTAAGTCTGAGACCTATCATGCTTACGGTATCGAAGTTTATAAAGATTGTGAGATAGATGGAGTAAATCTGTGTATTAAAACAGAAGCCTTGGGAGATAATCTTGGATCAAGCTATGGTGTTTGTTCTGACTCCGTAACTGTCTCTCAGAGCACTCTGACAATTAATTCTTTTTCGAATGAGAGTTATGGGTATGCATTTTGTGTTGGTAACGATATCGTTATTTCAAATAGTGTCGTCAATGCAATTGGCCAAGGACCAGATGGAGGATATGGTCTGAATGCTGGTAATGCTATCGAAATAAAAGGAAAACCGACCATAGTAAATGCTGAAGGAAGTTATATGGCTGTTACGGGCTATCTTGATAGCAATTCTTCCTCATATGCCACCGGTATTGTGATAGAAGATCCGCTTGTCATCGAGCTACCGGAAAATGGCGTAATAACATTTGACTATTATATTCAGGGCGATGCCGATTACTATATCGCAGACTATGAAAATACCACTCAAAACGGTAAATTTGAAGGCGCATCGAAGAAAGTCGTTATCAAAGCACCGACGGTTACAGTGAAATTCGTACCGGATAATGGAACAGATCCTTACGAGGAAGAGGTGATCGTGGGTGATCCGATCCCGAAGCCGAAGGATCCGACGAAGGAAGATCACGAGTTCAAAGGCTGGTATGACGATCCGGAACTGACGAAGCCGCATGATTTTGATGACCCGGTCGAGAAAGGCAAAAACTATACTCTCTACGCGAAGTGGGAAAAAGTAGAAAAACCGACCGAGTCCACAACTGAACCGACGGAAACAACTGCTGCCCCTGCAGAAACGACTGCTGCTCCTGCAGAAACAACTTCCGCCCCGGCAGAAACGACCGCAGCACCTGCTGAACCGTCTGTCACGGAGCCTACGGAAGCGAAACCGACCGTCGAGATCAAGTACATCATCGTGGAAGGTGCTGACAGTAAGTATACGAAGAAGAGCGGAAAGACCGTCAAGATTGTCGTTAAGAGAAGCGAAAATGATGAAGAATGCTTCCTGCATTTCAAGACACTCAAGATAGGTGACAAAGAATTTGTGATCGATAAGCAGTACACGGCGAAGTCCGGAAGCACGATCCTCGAGCTCAAGCCGGAAGCACTGGATGAGCTTAATACAGGCAAGTTAAATGTCACGATCATTTTCGACGATGGTCAGTGCGAGACGACACTAACGATCGAGCCTGCTGCGCTGATCCCGAAGACCGGTGAAGTTACTAACACCGGCATCTGGATGGTACTGGTCACGATCGCTGCCGTAGCTGTTGTCGCGATCCCGGTCGTAAACAAAAAACGCAAGGTACAGAGATAAACTGCAAACCCGGATCTCAGAATTATGGAAGATCTGAAGAATAACCGACCATCTGAAGAAATGCAGATGTGAAAAAAAAGAGATGTAATTACGAATCCTGGAATTCGTTCCGCGACGCGAGTTTTTTGACGAAGTCAAAAACTGTCTGAGCGGCAGAGAACGAAATTCCGGGATCTCTTTTTCGCTCTTTTTCTCCCAAGTGCTTGATTTTTCCTTGACTTATCTCTAATATAGTTATGTTGCGTAACTATGCGCACGTATAACCAATTAAGGGGTGTAGTGGGTAGATTGATATCCCGTCTCGTACGGAGTGTGAATCTACAAGCTACCTCCTTATGAACAACATAAATATGGAGGTTTTTGTATGGAAAAGATTTTCAAGACCGAACTGGCCGGTCGTCCGCTCGTTGTTGAGACTGGGAAACTGGCTCAGTTTACCAATGGCTCATGCCTGATCCGATATGGTGAGACGGCGATCATCTCAACAGTTACTGCTTCGAAGACTCCTCGTGAGGGCGTCGATTTCTTCCCGCTGTCTGTGGACTATGAAGAGAAGATGTACGCTGTCGGTAAGATCCCGGGTGGATTTATCAAGAGAGAGGGACGTCCTTCCGAGAAGGCGATCCTCACATCCCGTGTGATCGACCGACCGATCCGTCCTCTGTTCCCGAAGGATCTGAGAAACGACGTCGTGGTTTCGAACCTCGTCTGCTCCGTGGATCAGGATTGCTCTCCGGAGATCGCTGCCATGATCGGTACTTCGATCGCGATCGCGATCTCGGATATCCCGTGGAACGGCCCGATCGGTGGTGTCGTTCTCGGACTTATCGGTGACGATGTCATCATCAACCCGACAGAAGAGCAGAGAAAAGAGAGCCGCATGTATGTGACGCTGGCCGGTACTGCTAAGAAGATCTGCATGGTCGAGGCCGGTGCGAACGAAGTTCCGGATGAGACGATGCTCGAGGCGATCGCTATCGGTCACGAGACCATCAAGGAGATCGTGGCTTTCATCAACGGTATCGTAGCCGAGATCGGTAAGGAAAAGTTCACATACGAGTCTGCCGATGTTCCGGAAGAGGTTTTCACACTGGTGAAGGACTTCGCTTGGGATAAGATGCGTCAGGCCGTTCTCGCCGTTGATAAGTCCGTTCGTGATGCGAACATCGATGCTCTTACAAAGGAGATCGAGGCTTACCTTACCGAGCAGAACGAAGAGTATCTCCCGTATCTGGCGGATGCCGTTTATAAGCTCGAGAAGAAGGTCGTTCGTAACTACCTCTTTAAGGAGCATGTACGTGTAGATGGCCGTGCGCTCGATGAGATCCGTCCGCTGACCTGTGGTGTCGGACTTCTGCCGAGAGTTCATGGTTCCGGTCTTTTCCAGCGTGGTCAGACTCAGGTCATGACGACCTGTACACTCGCTCCTCTTTCTTACTCGCAGACGATCGATGGTCTCGATACAGAAGAGTCCAAGCGCTACATGCACTACTACAACATGCCGGGTTACTCCGTAGGTGAGGCGAAGGCTTCCCGTTCTCCGGGACGTCGTGAGATCGGTCACGGTGCGCTTGCTGAGCGTTCCCTCGTTCCGGTTCTCCCGTCTGAAGAAGAATTCCCGTACGCGATCCGTACTGTATCTGAGATCCTGATGTCCAACGGTTCTACATCTCAGGGTTCTGTCTGTGCCAGCACACTGGCTCTGATGGATGCTGGCGTCCCGATCAAGCGTCCGGTTGCCGGTATCTCTACAGGTCTTATCGTGAACGAAGAAGATGAGAATGACTTCCTCGTATTCATGGATATCCAGGGCATCGAGGATTTCTTCGGTGATATGGACTTTAAGGTAGCCGGTACGACAGAAGGTATCACTTCTATCCAGGTAGATATCAAGGTCGACGGTCTTTCCCTCGACATCATCCGTAAGGCTTTCGAGCTGACACATAAGGGCAGACTCCAGATCATCAACGATCTCCTGCTGCCGTGCATCCCGGCTCCTCGTGCTGAGCTCTCTAAGTATGCTCCGAGAATCATCACGATGCAGATCCCGGTTGACAAGATCCGTGAGGTCATCGGTTCCGGCGGAAAGGTCATCAATAAGATTATCGCGGATACCGGCGCTCAGATCGACATCAACGATGACGGCCGTCTGGATATTGCGACACCGGATGAGGAAGCAGCAGCGAAGGCTGTGGCGATCATCAAGGGCATCGTAGCGGATCCGGAAGTCGGTACCGAGTACGAGGGTGTCGTTACACGTCTCATGCAGTTCGGCGCATTTGTCGAATTCCTGCCGGGTAAGGAAGGTCTCGTACACATCTCTAAGATGTCATGGGGCCGTGTAGACACGGTCGAGGATGCCGTTAAGGAAGGCGACGTCGTGAAGGTCAAGCTTCTCGAGGTCGACAGCCAGGGCAGATACAACCTCTCGATGCGTGACTGCATGGAGAAGCCGGAAGGTTTCGTAGAGGAAGAGGCCGCGCCGAGAAGAGGCGATCGTCCGAACCGTGAGCGCAGAGGTGGTCATGGCGGAGACCGTGGTGACCGTTTCGAGAGACGTCCGAGAAGAGATTCCGGAAAGAACGATGACGAGGGCGGCGCGCCGCACCCGGGTTCCCGTTCCCGTGAGTTCTGATCGTATCCGTATCGAAAGAATAACTGAATGATTCTATAAGAGGGCTGTTTTCGGACGGCCCTCTTTTTTCAGCGGTTCCGATACTATGAACGGAACGTTTTGTTCGTTTTTGTTGACACCTAATCATGTTGTGTTAGAATTGAAATAGCGTCGGGGTGTAGCTCAGTTGGCTAGAGTGCTTGCTTGGGGTGCAAGAGGTCGCCTGTTCAAGTCAGGTCACTCCGACCATTACTTTAAATCTTAGTTTGGGAGGAAAGTATTATGTTCTGTATGAAGTGTGGAAATCAGATCCCTGACGGCAGCGTCACATGCCCGGTTTGTGGCGCGCCTATCGAAAACGCCGCTCCGCAGCAGGCTCCGGCTGCTCCGTATGCACCCGGTCAGGTCGTTCCGTCTACGACGACGTATGACATCGGAGGGTTCTTAAAGGATTTCACTAAGACACCGATCGAAGCCTGTACGTCCAGAGACCAGTCGAAGCATTTCCTGCTCGGACTTACTTTCCCCGCATTATATTGTGTTCTGAATTTTATCTTCGATCTGATGGCTGATTATGTTACGACAAAGTCAGCGATCTTCAACTTCTTCGAAGAAGTGATCGGATTTGCTGCATTCTTCGCCATTATCTTCCTTCTTTACAAGGTATTCGGCTGTGAATTTTCAAGCCAAGTGCAACGTGGTTGAATAAAAGACCTCGTA
>JAFZLF010000020.1 GCA_017551625.1 Clostridiales bacterium
AGGTCGAAAAAGAAGATAAAACGTATCTTGTTACGTTAAGAATAACCAGACTGGATCAATCGTACGGAACCGCGTATATTATTTTCGATTACGACCAGTTGAAAGGCGAATGGGTGCTCATGCCGGAGTCTGCAGTGCAGGCGATGTATGTCGGCAACGGAATCGGAGGATCCGGAGATATTGTCGGAGATATTCTTGACTATGTAGTTTCACTGTAAGAATAACTTGTGATGGAGCCGGGAACAGTTCTGTTTCAGCATCAGGTTAAAGAAAAGGCGGACTCTTTGAGGTCCGCTTTTTTGTTCGGCGGCACTTCCGAAAAGTTTCGAAAGCGATTTCGAAAAATCATTGAAGTTCTCTTTTCTTTCGGCTAATATGATTAAGGTAATACATCGTCGGGTAGAAAAGATCTCCCCGGTGATTTGGTAAATGGAGGAATTTAAGATGAAGAAACAGAAGATTGGTGCCCTTGTGCTGGCACTGACCATGCTTTCTTCCGTTGCACTGTCCGGATGTAAGAAGAATGACGAATCTACGTCCTCGTCGAGCATGGAGGTTAACACTCCGCCAACGACAGAATCATCGCCGGCAGCAACGGATGAGAGTTTCGAGCAGGTCGAGGTCAACAAACCGACTGTGCAGGATGGCATTCCGGCCGTTCTTGAAGACATGGGCGGCGATACGATCGCCTATGAACCGCGTGGCGATGTCCAGCTTGCTGTCGAAGATGCAAACAAGGCTAACGGAAAAGTACTGCACTGCTCTGGCCGTACAGATAACTGGAACGGCGTGAACTTCCCGTGTGATTTCTTTGCCGGCAATACAGTCAATATCCAGGCTGCGGCGAAATCAGAAGGCGGAGATGTAATCATCTCTCTGCAGTTCGATACACTCGGAAGCCCGACATACTCGAACGTCTTCCACATTTCCGGATGTGCAGACGGTTTCGTAGAGGGGAAAGGCTCCACACCGATCCCGGAGAACGCAACCAATGTTTATATCTATGTGGAGAGCGGAGATACCAAGGATATCTATATCGATTACATGTATATCACCGTAGATGGCGAGTACTTTGATCCGACCACAGCACCGGAAATGCAGATCGTAGATACCACTTCTTATGAGTCCCTCAAAGAACTCTATAAGGATGACTTCGAGATCGGCTGCTGCGTGCCGGCCCAGATGATCGACAGTGATGTTGAAGAACCCAGACAGCTCCTCGTAGCCCAGTTCAGTTCTTTTACCTGTGAGAACGAGATGAAGCCCGAGAACATCCTCGATGCAACAACGACTCTTTCTGATCCTGCGAAGTACAATGAAGCTCCGGCGCTTGACTTCAGCCGTTGCGAAGGCATCCTGAACTTCGCGAAGGAGAACGGGATCAAGATGCGCGGTCATACACTCGTATGGCACTCCCAGACACCGGACTGGTTCTTCTATGAGAACTACGATGTAAACGGCGCCCTCGCTTCCCGCGAGCTGATGCTCACCCGTCTCGAGAACTACATCAAGGGCGTTTTCGAGTATATCGGCACGAACTACCCGGGTATGTTCTATGCATTTGACGTGGCGAATGAGTGCGTGGATGACAGCTATAATCTCCGCGAGAGCAACTGGACAAAGACCATCGGTGACGATTTCCTCGAGTATGCTTTTAAATTTGCCAGACAGTATGCACCGGAAGGTGTTCTCCTGTTCTATAACGACTACAACGAGTATGTCGAAGGCAAGCAGAACAAGATCATCGAAGTCTTAAAGCCGATCGCTGAGGCCGGAAACCTCGACGGTATGGGCCTGCAGTCTCATATCTCCAGTCCGATCTCGATGGAGAAGTATATCGGTGCACTGAAGAAGTATGCGGATGAACTCGGTGTCGTGATCCATGTAACGGAGCTCGATGTCAATGCCGTGAAGTCTTCGAGCAATCCTGAATATGATCAGGGTGTGTATTATCTGAATCTCTTTAAGGCTCTTCTCGATGCCAAGGCCGAAGGCTATAAGATCGAGAGTGTTACGATCTGGGGCCTGACGGATGCCGGTTCCTGGCGTTCTTCCGAGACTCCGGTACTCTTCCGTGGCGACCTTTCCAAGAAGATGGCCTTTGACGGTGTCGTTCTTGCGAAGAAGGGCGGAGAACTCGAGAAGCCTGCTGATTATGTCGAACCGCCGAAGGATGATGATCCGTTTGATGATAACTTCGAGAATGGTGAATTTGCCGGTTCCCCGCGTGCAAACGCGAATCTGACTGTCGTGACCGATGATCCGCAGGAAGGCGAGAAGTGCCTCTACATCTCCGGCATGACGCAGACATGGGATGGCTACGTGATCAATCTGACCCGTTACCTCGGTAAGAAGATCAAGTTCTCGTTCGCAGTCAAGTCTACTGCAGATGTCGTAGCATTTAGTGCAGATATTTCCGACCTGTGGCCTCATATTATCGAGGTGGATACCAGCAGCGGCGAGTGGGTCGTCGTAGAAGGTGAGATGGATCTGACCACCTCCAACTGGGTACTGCCGTCCGGTGAGGTTGAAGTTCCGGCGGATCTCGATGCACTTAACCTGTACTTCGAGAGCTTCGACTGTGTCGATGATATCTATCTGGATGCAGTGCATCTCGAGGTAGTTGAGTAAACCGACGAAGAATCAATCAAGTGATTCCGATGGGGGGGCTGCTCGTATGAGCGGTCCCCTTTTTGTCTGGCTTGGGCGGTTGGTATGGTCCGGTCCCGGTAAAATGTAGTAGGTATGATATACTTGAAAACAGATAATACAGCGGCAGGTAGGGAATATGAGTATTTGCGCAATTGTAGCAGTGGATAGAAACTGGGCGATCGGAAATAAGGGGAAGCTCCTGGTTAGTCTTCCTGAAGATCAGAAACAGAACTTCAAAGTAAAGACGATGGGCCATCCTGTCATCTACGGAAGGAAGACGAAGGATACGTTCCCGGGAGGGAAACTCCTTCCGGGTCGCGAGAACATCATTCTTTCGAGAAACACGGATCTGGTCGTAGATGGCGCGAAGGTCATGCATTCTCTTGAGGAAGTTCTGGACTATACGAAGGTTCAGCCGGAAGAGACCTTCTTCATCATCGGCGGGGCCCAGATCTATGAGCAGTTTCTGCCTTACTGTGATACATGTATCGTCTCAAGGATCGATGCGGAATATGAAGCGGATACCTACTTTCCCAATCTTGATAATCTCAAAGAGTGGAAGGGTGTCAGGTCCGAAGGCCCGATCGAGTCGGTAAAGGGCGTGAGCTTTGAAATCTGGACGTTTAGACGTGATAAGAGGTATAAGGCTCATCGTTAACATGCACAAATCGGCTATGTGCAATATGCACAAGCGAAGGCGACTTCGTATGTGCAACCTCTACAAAACGTGCGTTGACTCTCATTGGCGGTAAAGCTATAATGAGCTCGCAAGGTAAGAAATGACCTTGGCAAGAAAAAAGGAAAAAGAAACACATGATTTAAGGAGGTAGTCACCATGAAGGCTTTTAACATGAGCAATGTAGATGTTCACCAGTTTATGCAGGCACTTGATTCCTGTTCCGGCGATGTAATGCTTATTACCGATGAAGGTGACAAGTTTAATCTGAAGAGCAAGCTCAGCCAGATCACAGGTCTGATGAAGCTGATCGAGGGCGGTAAGCTCGTTAGCGCGAAGATCTACTGCTCCAACCAGGAAGATGAAGCGCTGCTGTTCAGACTGAATCTTTTCGGAACGGTGGAAGACGTCGAGAGCATCGGCTGAGATTTCGCCAGAAAACCTTAAGCGGAGGACAGTTTCCTTTGCTTAATCAATCTGATCATTCACGGGACCGTGTCGGAAGAACCGATGCGGTCCTGTTTTCTGTCGGATCAGTACACAGGTGTTTCTTTACTTTTTCTTAGTACATTCTTCTTATGGATTGACTATAATGATTCTGCAGGAGGGGAAATCTGTCCATGATCAAAGAATTGAAAGTGAATTTCTACCGCATCATCAGGACGAAGTCATTTATTGTTATTTCGATCCTTCTGATCCTGGGTGCTTTGATCTCATCTGTGGAGATCAAGTTCTGTGTCGACGATCCTTTCGGTATTATGGATATTCTTAAGCAGGCGGCGACAGAATCCTCTACGACTGAGGCGGACAGGGAGTCTTTCGATCTTATCTTCAGGAGTCTGGATGAATTTCGTACTGTGAATAATCTGTCCGGCGTCGTCCGTATGATGATGTGCTCGGATATAACCTGTTTTCTCCACTGTATATTTGTCGCACTATTTGTGTCTTCGGAATATAAATCACGTTTCCATGTGAATCATTTCTCCCTGAATACGAGACCGGAGCATATCGTTTTCATGGAGTGGCTGACGCTGATGATCGTGATTGTTCTGATGGAGATCGTGTGCTATGGGGTGACGCTGGGATTATCGATCCTCATGTGTAACTCATTCCACTTTGATGATGGGATGCGGATGCTCAAGTACAGTTCGCTTGCGCTGGGCGTGATTATCGCATTTGCGAGCTTCAGTTTCATGATCGCTTTCCTTCGTAAGGCCGGCGCACTTGCGATCGTGCTTAGTTCGCTGTTTGTCTTCGGAGTTTTCGACTTCGTTCTCGGGATCATCTCTGTATGGGCTTCGTGGGCCGGAAGATTCTCGCTCAATAATATCCTCTCAGGGATCTCGGTCAACGCCATCACTTCCTTTGACTACATGATCGGAATGGGTGTGGTGCTGCTGTATGTAGTCATTTTCGCGGGCATTCCGATCATTGTCGCAAGTAAGCGGGATCCGTACTAAGAACTGTTCTTTTGTGGTATAATAATATGTCACGAAATTTGCATTCTTAGGAGATTTTATGATCAACTACCTTTATAATGCCAGAGATATCGCTGCATACTTCAAGTGGGCGGGTGTCACGTCGCATCAGGAGAAGGAGTATCTGCACTATTTCTTTCAGATCGGTAAAGATATACTGGCGAAACCGCTGACCTATGACTATGAGACCTTTGAGAAGGCCGTCTACAGGGAACTTTACTACCTGTGGTCGGAAGGCTTCGAAAATGAGTTCTCCGATATTGCGACGATCGCGCCGAAGGGATCGGTGTCTCTGATCTGTGATCAGGAATTCATCACGCTCGAATCGTACATGAAGCTTCTGGCACTGCATCTCATCTTCTCGAGAAATCTTCCATATGTTCATGTAAACTTCACGGGGCTGATGCTGCCTCTGGGCTTGAAGGGCGAGTTTACGGACTTCGAGAGAAATGTGGTCATTGCCTGTGAGACGCTTCATCTGACAACAGAAGATGTATTTGCCCAGCCGTTCGATCTCCATTTAGGTATCCCGGATGAGAAACTGAGATTGTGCCTGGAGCCGGAATTCAGAAAGAGTCTCGCGACACATGAGGACTTCCGTAAGCGCTTCATCAAGAATGCCGCTTCACGTCTTCAGGAACTGAAGAAGACCTCAGCGGAGATCCAGGAGAAGGAAGAGAAGAAAAAGCAGAGGCTCCTTAAGAGAAAACAGGCTCGAGAGGCGGCCAAGGCAGAAAGGGAAGCTGTTAAGGCGAAGAAGGCACAGGAGGAAGAGAAGGCAGCTAAGCCCAAGAAGACTTCCTCATGCGTAAAGAAAGCACCGGCTAAGAAGGTGAAAGCCCAAAAGCCCGAGGGGACAGGTGCGATCGTCGAGATCGTGGTCGGTAAGCCTGAGGAAACTGCTGTTAAGAAAGAGACAAAACCGAAAAAGAAGGAAGAATAAGAAAGATAGGATAGTTTCATGGAAACAGTGAAGTGTATGGGCCTGGATATAGGCTCGACGACGATCAAGATCGTAATCACAGAAGAAGAAAAAGTGGTGTATTCAGAATACAGGAGACACCACTCTGATATTGCCGGAGAACTTTTAAGTGCTTTTGAAGAAGTAAATAAGAAATACCCGGGGCTTGAGGCGCGTGTGCAGATCACAGGCTCCGGCGGACTTTCCGTTGCCAAGTGGCTCGGCCTCGATTTCGTGCAGGAAGTTATCGCGGAGACCGTCGCGATCACGAAGTATCATCCGGAGACGGATGTCATCATCGAGCTTGGCGGTGAGGATGCGAAGATCACGTATCTGCATCCTGTTCCGGAACAGCGAATGAACGGTACATGCGCCGGCGGAACAGGGGCATTTATCGATCAGATGGCGACACTTCTTCGTACCGATGCTGACGGCCTTAATGAGATGGCCAAGTCCTATACGACACTTTATACCATCGCATCCCGATGCGGTGTTTTCGCCAAGAGTGACCTACAGCCTCTGATCAACGAAGGCGCGGCGAAGGAGGACCTTGCGGCCTCGATTTTCCAGGCTGTTGTCAACCAAACGATCGCAGGACTCGCGTGCGGACGTCCGATCAGAGGACATATCGCTTTTCTTGGCGGTCCGCTGTTCTTTAACTCCGAACTTCGTAAAGCCTTCGAGAGAACTCTGGAAGAGCAGGTGAAGTCTTTCTGGATCCCGGATAATGCGCAGATCTACGTCGCACTTGGCGCGGCGCTGGGCGCAAAAGGCGAACCGGTCAAACTCTCGGATCTTATCGCTTCTTTCTCATCCAGAGAGGGCTTCGAGCCGGATATCAAGCGTATCGCGCCGCTTTTCGCCGATGCCCGTGAAAAAGAACTTTTCGACGAAAGACATCAGCGTGCAACGCTCGATCTCTATCAGCTGTCGAAGCAGAAGGGTCCGTGCTACCTCGGTATCGATGCTGGTAGTACGACTACGAAGGCCGTTCTTATCAACGAAGAAGGGCAGATGGTCTATACCTACTACGCCAGTAATCAGGGTAATCCGGTTAAGAGTGCGGTCAATATCGTCAAACAGCTCTATGAGCAGATGCCGCCGGAGACCTATATCGCGAACAGCTGCGTGACCGGTTACGGCGAGAATATCATCCGCGCTGCGCTCGGCGTCGACCTCGGCGAGATCGAGACGATGGCGCACTTCCAGTCCGCGAAGTATTTCTGCCCGGACGTCGATTTTATCATCGATATCGGCGGTCAGGACATGAAGTGTATGAAGATCCGTAACGGCGTCATCGACTCCATCATGCTGAACGAGGCCTGTTCTTCGGGCTGCGGATCCTTTATCCAGACATTCGCCGAGAACCTCAACATGGACGCGCACACATTTTCCATCGAGGCGCTCTCGGCCGAGAACCCGGTCGATCTCGGTACGAGATGTACGGTATTCATGAACTCGAAAGTAAAGCAGGCGCAGAAAGAAGGCGCGACAGTCGGTGATATCTCCGCGGGTCTTTCCTATTCCGTCGTTCGAAATGCGCTCTATAAGGTCATCAAGATACGTGATACTCAGGAGCTCGGTAAGAAGATCGTCGTACAGGGAGGTACTTTCCTGAACGATGCGATCCTGCGCTGCTTCGAACTTATCTCCGGACGTGAGGTCATAAGGCCGAATGTTGCCGGCCTGATGGGGGCCTTTGGCGCGGCGATCATTGCAAAGAAACGTATGCCGAAGGACCAGAAAGTTTCCGGTCTTCTCGGACTTGAGGAACTGAACCGCTTCGAGATGACGACCGAGATGGCGACCTGCCCGCTCTGCACGAACCACTGTAAACTCACGATCTCCACATTCAGTAACGGTGAACGTTTCATTTCCGGTAACCGCTGTGAAAGAGGCGAAGGAAAAGAGAAGGCGAAGGATACGCTCCCGAACCTCATCGCATATAAGTACGCGAGAACGTTCCGCTATAAGCCGCTCGCGAAGGATAAGGCTCCGAGAGGCGAGATCGGTATCCCGAGAGCCCTCAACATGTACGAGAACTATCCGTTCTGGTTCACGGTCCTTACGGAACTGGGCTTCTCCGTAATCATCTCTCCGAGATCAAATCATGCGCTCTTCGAGAAGGGTATGGACTCGATCCCGTCCGAGAGTGTATGCTATCCGGCGAAACTTGTGCACGGTCATATCGAGGCTCTGATCGAGAAGGGCATCAAGACGATCTTCTATCCGGACGTTCCCTATGAGCGTCACGAGAACAAGGGCTCCGGCAACCACTTTAACTGCCCGATCGTCGCGTCGTATCCGGAAGTCATCCGCAATAACCTCGAGAATATCCAGGACAAGGGCATCAAGTACTTAAACCCGTTTCTGCCGCTCGATAACGACGAAGCGCTGGCCGAACAGCTCGCCATCGCTTTTGCGGAGTTTGGCGTTACGAAAGACGAGGCGGCGAAGGCAGTCGCAGCAGGAAATAAGGAATACGACGACTATAAGGCAGATATCAGAAAGAAGGGTCAGGAGGTCATCGAAGACCTCGAGAGAACCGGACAAAAGGGTATCGTGCTATCCGGACGTCCGTATCACACCGATCCCGAGATCCATCACGGTATCCCGGAGATGATCAATTCCCTGGGCCTTGCGGTCTTAAGTGAAGACAGCGTCGCAGTCCCGGGAAGACTCGAGCGTCCGATCCGTGTTGTCGACCAGTGGATGTACCATACACGTCTGTACGAAGCGGCAGCGTATGTCGCGACGAACGATAACCTCGAGCTCGTGCAGCTTACATCCTTCGGCTGTGGTCTCGATGCCGTTACCTCTGACCAGGTGCAGGAGATCCTCGAATCACAGGGTAAGCTCTATACGCTTCTAAAGATCGATGAGGTCAGTAACCTCGGTGCGGCCCGTATCCGTATGCGTTCCCTGAAGGTCGCGATGGATGAGCGTGAAGCGGCGAGAAAAGACGGCACGATGCCAAAGAGAGAGAAGAAATCGTATACCATCAAGCGAGTGCCTTTCACGGAGGAGCATAAGAAACGTCATACGATCCTCGCGCCGCAGATGGCGCCGATCGAGTTCGAATTCGTCGAAGCGGTCTTCCATAACCACGGATATAAGCTGAAAGTTCTGAAAGAAGCGACGCAGGCAGACATCGAGTGCGGACTCCGGTTCGTCAACAACGATGCATGTTTTCCGACCGTTATCGTTGTCGGACAGATGATCAACGCGATCCTCTCCGGTGATGTCGATAGAGATAACACGACGGTTCTCATCACTCAGACGGGTGGTGGCTGCCGTGCGACGAACTATGTCGCCTTCTTGAGAAAAGCACTGCGCGAGGCAGGCTACGGGGATATCCCGGTCATCGCGCTGTCTGTCCAGCAGTTCGAGAAGAATCCGGGCTTTAGACCGACTCTGCCGTTCATAAACAGCGCGCTGCGTGCGATCTGCTATGGCGATATGCTCCAGACACTTCTTCTTCGCGTGCGTCCGTACGAGAAGGTGAAGGGCTCGGCAAATGCCCTTTATCAGTTCTGGAACCGCTGCGGTAAGCTGTTCTTCAACCCGAAGGAGAAATTCGAGGATATCACGACCGAGTACATCATGGCGGAAGCCTGCAAGAATGCGCCTCTAACCGATGACGAGAAGAAAGCCGTCGAGGACCTTTTTAAGGAGCTCCACTGCAGTAAGGTAGGACGTCCATCTTCCTATCGCCGCATGATCGACGCGACGATCGATACTTTCGATAAGTTCCCGATGCTGAACATCCCGAGAAAACCGCGTGTCGGTCTCGTCGGCGAGATCCTCGTCAAGTTCCAGCCGGATGCGAATAACCATGCAGTTGACGTCGTCGAGCAGGAAGGCTGCGAAGCCGTTGTTCCGGGACTTCTGGACTTCTTCCTCTACTGTACGATGGGCCCCGTATGGGCGGCCGAACATCTCGGCAGAAGTAAGAAAGAAGCCTGGCTCAGTAACCGGGGCATCGACCTTCTGCAGTCCTACAGAAGTCACATCGTAAAGAGAATGGAGGCCACAGGAAAGTTCCAGCTTCCGCAGAGCATCCGACATATGGCGAAGAAAGCCGAGAGCGTCCTTTCCTGCGGGAACAATAACGGTGAAGGATGGTTCTTAACGGCCGAGATGATCGAGCTGATCGAGAGCGGTGTACCGAACATCATCTGCGCGCAGCCGTTCGCATGTCTGCCGAACCACGTGACCGGTAAGGGCATGATCAAGGAATTGCGCCGCCAGTATCCGGAATCCAACATTATCCCGATCGACTATGACCCGGGCGCCAGCGAAGCGAACCAGCTCAACCGTATAAAGCTCATGGTCAGCACGGCGCACTACCGCGAAGAGATGAAGAGACAGGAAGCCGAGAAGAACAAGTAAAATCGGGAGAGACCGCTATGTCAGATGCCAAAAGATTACTTCTTGTAGATGGAAACAGTATCATCAACCGTTCCTACTATGCGACAGCGGGACGGAATAATCTGACGGCACCGGACGGCACACCGACAGGCGCGGTCAATATCTATCTCAATACTCTCGCTAAGTACATGGAAGAGGTCGACCCGACCCATACCTGTACACTCTTTGATTTGAAGGCTCCGACTTTCCGCCATCAGGCGTACGCCGAGTATAAGGGCACGCGTAAGGGCATGCCCGAGGATCTCGCGGCCCAGATGCCTGTTCTGAAAGAAGTCCTCGACGCGATGGGTTTCCCCAGATACGAGCAGGCCGGGCTTGAAGCCGACGACCTGATCGGTACTCTCAAGACGATGGGTGTCAACGCCGGATTCGAGGTCTATATCTTAAGCGGGGATAAGGATGACTTCCAGCTCATCGATGAGCATACGAAAATCATCATGCCGGTCACGAAGAAGGACGGATCCGGCACGGAGTACTACGATGAAGCGCTTTTCCAGGAGAGATACGGCATCCCGTCGAGAGATTTTGTCACGGCAAAAGCACTGATGGGCGACAGTTCCGATAACATCCCGGGGGTCAAAGGAATCGGTGAGAAAGGTGCGATGGATCTCGTCAGAAAATACATCACTCTCGATGGTCTGTACGAGCATCTCGATGAATTGAGCCCGAAACTCCGTGAGAAACTGGAGACGGATAAAGAGAATGCCTACATGTCCCTGATGCTGAGTAAGATCGTCACGGACGCCGAGATCTCCATCACGCTTGATGAACTGGAAAGAAAACCGATCGATTCCGCTTCGGCGGCCGCATGTTTCTATAAGTACGGTTTCCGGAGTCAGATGAAGAAGTGGAACATCGATGAAACTGCGGTCGGGGGAGCCGTACCGGTGGTGGAAGAGTCTGCAGAAGAGAAAAACTATCCGAAACTCTCCGGCCAAAGACCGATGATCATACTGGATCAGGACGTACTGCGTGCGATCAATGAGATCCTTCCGAAGATCAAGGATACTGATCCGGTCGCCATCGATATGAAAGAAATCAAAGGAAAGCCGGTATTGGGACTTTCTGTTGCGCCTGATCAGGTCTATGTCTGGACGGGTATTCCGGATATCAGAGATGTACTTGGAAGTCTCGTCGGCTCAGGTGTCGGAAACAAAAGAGAGAATGCGCCGGTTCTTTACAGCGCGAAGAATCACTTCAAGCTTATCGAAGACGGTTTTCCTTTCGATATGGTCTTCGATGTCGAGATTGCAGGCTATGTATTAAACCATATCGAGGGCACGGATCCGTCGTTTGAGATGCTGGTCGAACACAGCAGCCGTAAGCCTTTCCCGATTCTTCCCGGATACGGGGAAGTAAAAGAAGAAGGTAAGAGCAAGGGCCGCCAGCAGGATCTCTTCGCGCTGATCGACGGCATATCCGAGACAGAACAGCCCCTGACGGAAGAAGATGTGCTCGACTTTTCGTACCGGGTCCTGCTTATCCGCTGGATCTCATACTACCAGAAAGAAGAGATCGATAAGACCTCTATCGGCAAACTGATCTATGAGATCGAGATGCCGCTAGTACGCGTACTGGACCGTATGGAGAGACGGGGCGTGCTTGTAGATGTGGCGCAGATAGACGAGCTGCACCGGGAATTTGATGCGAAGGTAAGAGAACTCGAATCCGAGATATATTCCATGGCTGAAGAGGAATTTACGATTCTTTCCCCGAAACAACTGGGCAAGATCCTCTTCGAGAAACTCGGACTTCCTTCCGGCAAGAAACTCGCAAGCGGCGGGTATTCGACCAACTCCGAGGAACTCGAGAAGATCCGTGACAAGCATCCTATCGTCGATAAGATCCTCGAATACCGTCAGATCCAGAAACTCGATTCCACTTTTGTGATGGGCCTCAAAAAGAGCATCTCCGAGAAGGACGGACGTGTACACACGACATTCAGCCAGGCCATGACGAATACGGGCCGGCTGTCATCCTCGGATCCGAATCTCCAGAATATTCCGATCCGGACGGATCTCGGCTCTCTTATCCGGAAGACCTTCGTGGCGAAAGAAGGCTATGTCCTGATCGACGCGGACTACTCCCAGATCGAACTGCGTCTCCTGGCCGCGATTTCCCATGACGAAGAAATGATCTCTTCATTCCTCGAGGGAAAAGATATCCATACTAAGACGGCCTGCGGCATCTTCGGGCTTCCGCCTGAGATGATCGATCCCGGTATGCGCGCTGCTGCCAAGCGCGTCAACTTCAGTATCGTATACGGAGTCAGCGACTACGGCCTGTCACAGGATCTCGGTGTCAGTATCTATGAGGCGCACCGCTACATCGAAGAATACTATCGCCAGTTCCCGACGATCAAGGCATGCCTCGAGGGCTTTAAGAAGGAAGGACACGAGAAGGGCTATGTCAGTACACTCTTCGGAAGAAGAAGGATCCTTAAGGAACTGACATCGGCGAACTACAATATCCGTAGTTTCGGTGAACGTGCCGCGATGAATACGCCGATCCAGGGAACAGCGGCAGATATCATCAAGCTGGCGATGAATCATGTCGAAACCGCGCTTTCCGAAGCGGGACTCGATGCCCATCTGATCCTGCAGGTCCACGACGAACTGATCGTCGAGGCCAGAGAAGACATCGCGAAGCAGGCGGCGAAGATATTGCAGGATACGATGGAGAATGTAGTGAAACTGGATGTGCCGCTCCTGGCCGAGGCAAGTATCGGCCGGACATGGGCAGAAGCACACTGATGGAGGGAAGAAGATGTTTGTATTAGGCGTGACAGGTGGGATCGGAACCGGCAAAAGCACTGTATCGGGCTATTTCCGTGATAAGGGAGTCCAGGTCCTCGATGCCGACGAGATCTCCCGTCAGGTGACAGGCGTTGGCGGCGTCGCACTTCCGGAGATCGCCGAGCTCCTCGGATCACGCGCGATCGGCAGTAACGGCGCGCTGAACAGGAAGTACGTCGCATCTCTGGTCTTCTCGGAAAAGAAAAAACTCGATAAACTGTCCTCGATCGTTCACAGATATGTCCTGTCGACGATCGCCGAAGAGATCGCCAAGGCGGCAGAGAAAAAGGTCAAGCTCATCGTTCTCGATGTGCCGATTCCCGTAAAACACGGATTCGTCGATGTGTGTAATCAGATCCTCGTGGTCAGCAGCAGTGACGAGATCCGACTCGAAAGGCTTGTTCTCCGCGGTATGGACAGAGATGACGCCAGAAAAAGAATGGCCATGCAGATGACCCGGGAAGAATACGAGGAACTGGGTGACCGCGTCCTGATCAATGACGGCACGATCGAAGAACTGTATGCGCAGATCGATCAGTATGTCAAGGAAGAACTCAACGAGCGGGGGATCAGGCTATGAACGCATCACTCATCGTTTCCGGTGCTTTTGCCGCGGTATCTGTGATCGCGGTCGTGCTTTGCTTCACGGTCCTTCGGAAATATACTTTCCATAAGATACTGGGAGCTTCGACATGTGTATACGCGTCAGCCTGCTTCTTTATTTTCCTGATCGGAGTGTTTCGTGAAGATGTGCCCACGCTATTTTTCATTCTGGCGGATATCCTCTCTACTTTTGTTGCGGCGATGATCTCGGTCGTGATCGTTATTCTGATGAAGCAGATGGCCGCGTCGTCTGCAGGTGAAGAAAAGAGCGGGGCACAGGCGGAAAACGGAAAGAACGAGTGAATCTTTTGACATCAGGGGAGGTACGGTATGGGATTTGGTGGTCCGGGACCGATGAGGATGGGACCGAGAGGTTTTCTCACGGAAGAAGAAAAGAAGAATAAGCCGAAGGTCGATAAGAAGCTCCTGAAGCGTATCGCCTCCTACATGAAGCCGTACCGGCTGCAGTTCGCGATGGTCATCTTCTCGATCCTCCTTTCTGCCGTAGTCGGACTTTTTCCGTCGATCATCACCGGAAGAATCGTGGACAAGGCTCTCCTCGGCGACGACATGGGACTTCTGATCAAGCTCCTGATTGCGGCATTTATCGCACTGACGGCTTCGCAGGTCATCAGTGTTGTCGAGAGCTACATCAATGCATGGATCTCCCAGCGCATCATCTTCGACATGAAAAACGAGATGTATAGGCATCTGCAGTGGATGCCGCACAGTTTCTTTACGACGGAGAAACAGGGTGACATCATTACCCGCATGAATACCGATATTTCGGGAGTCAGCTCCGTCATATCCAATACTTTATCGAGCTGCGTGAATAATGTTGCGACGGTCGTAACGACACTGGTCGCACTCTTTATGATGAGTGTGCCGCTCGCTTTTGTCGGTATCCTGATCATCCCGCTTCTGATCCTGCCGACCAGAAATGTCGGAAGAAACCGGTATAAACTCCTGACGAAGACACAGGAGAAGAATGATGAACTCAATCAGGTCATCAACGAGACACTGTCCGTATCAGGATCCATGCTCGTCAAGCTCTTTACCCGAGAGGACAAAGAATATGAGAATTTTGTCGAGGTCAACGAGCAGGTGACGAAGCTCTCTCTTAAGGAACAACGAAGCGGTAAGTGGTTCCGAGTCATGATGGGTATGTTTACCCAGGTCGGTCCGCTCCTCATCTACTTCGCAGGTGGTGTCTGTCTCATCAAGAAATACGATCCGAACCTGTCAGTCGGTGTCGTCACGGCGACTGTTGCCCTCATTAACCGGCTCTACCGCCCGGTTGAGTCCCTCATGAATCTGGGTGTCGATTTCACGAGATCTCTCGCTCTTTTCACCCGTATCTTCGACTATTTTGACCGAGAGAACCCGTTGAAATCTCCGGAAAACGGCAAGAAACCGGACGTGGCGAATAAGGATATCGTCTATGATCATGTGAAGTTCTCCTATACACCGGAAAAAGAACTGCTCACGGATGTTTCCTTTACCGTTCCGGGTGGTAAGATGTATGCGATCGTCGGTCCTTCCGGCTCGGGTAAGTCCACAGTCGTCAACTTCATCCCGCGCCTCTACGATGTCCTCGAGGGCAGTGTAAAGATTGCTGGCGTGGATGTAAGGGATTTCGATCTTACTTACCTGCGGCAGCAGATCGGTGTCGTCACGCAGGATACCTATCTCTTTAACGGTACCATCAAGGAGAATCTTCTCTATGCGAAGGACGATGCGACAGATGAAGAGATCGAGAAAGCCTGTAAGATAGCCAGCATACACGAATTCATAAGTAAGCAGCCGGAAGGGTATGATACGATGGTCGGAAACCGCGGACTGAAACTGTCGGGAGGTGAGAAGCAGCGTATCAGTATCGCTCGGGTTATCCTCAAAGACCCGAAGATCCTGATCCTCGATGAGGCCACAAGTGCGCTCGATTCTATCTCCGAGAACGCGATTTCCGAGGCTCTTGAATTGCTGATGCAGAACAGAACTTCCATCGTCATCGCGCATAGATTATCGACGATCATGAAGGCGGAGAAGATCGTCGTGATTGCTGACGGACATGTCGCCGAGCTCGGCACCCATCAGGAACTTCTCGAGAAGAACGGTATTTACAGAGATCTGTACGAGACACAGTTCCGTCAGGTCCTCGATATGCAGGAATTGGAGAAGAAAGAAGAACCGGAGTGGGAAGGCAAGAATATGACGCAGAATGACGTCTATTAAGTTAGACGTTGAAACGGAAGAGAACGACGTCTCCATCTTTCATGACGTATTCCTTACCTTCGGATCTTACCAGTCCTTTTTCCTTAGCGGCAGTATAAGTTCCACATGCCATCAGGTCGTCAAAAGCAACCACTTCCGCGCGAATGAAGCCGCGCTCGAAGTCGGAGTGGATCTTACCTGCGGCCTGCGGCGCCTTGGTGCCGTTCTTGATGGTCCAGGCGCGGACTTCCTGCGGACCGGCGGTCAGGTAAGAGATGAGTCCCAGAAGCTTATAACTTGCCTGGATCATCTTATCGAGACCCGACTGGGAAAGACCAAGCTCTTCAAGGAACATCGCTTTTTCCTCCGGATCGAGCATCGCGATCTCTTCTTCGATCTTCGCGGAGATAACGACGCATTCCTCGCCGGAGCGGGAAGCAATCTCCTGAACGGTCTTCACATAGGCGATATCCGGATTTGAAATATCACTCTCGGCGATGTTGGCTACATAGAGGACCGGCTTTAAGGTAAGAAGTGCCAGATCCTTTACAAATTCCATCTCTTCCTCGTCGAAGGTGAGAGAACGGGCAGGCTTTTCCTCTTCGAGAACCTTGGCGATCTTCTCGTAGCAGTCGAGCTCCGCCTGGAACTTCTTATCGCCGCCCTTCATCATCTTTCTGACTTTATCGAGACGACGGTCCATATATTCCATATCGGAAAGGATCAGTTCGAGCTCGATCGTCTCGATATCACGCTTCGGATCCGCGCCACCGTCTACGTGTACGACATTGGAATCGTCGAAACAGCGTACGACATGTACGATCGCATCGACTTCGCGGATGTTCGCGAGGAACTTATTGCCTAAACCCTCGCCTTTGCTCGCACCACGGACAAGACCGGCGATATCCACAAATTCGATCACGGCCGGAGTATATTTCTCGGGGTTATACATCTTCGCAAGTTCGTCCAGACGGCTGTCCGGAACAGAAACGACACCGACGTTCGGCTCGATCGTACAGAAAGGATAGTTCGCGGACTCCGCGCCCGCCTTCGTGATGGCGTTAAAAAGTGTGCTTTTGCCGACATTCGGCAAACCTACGATTCCGAGTTTCATGATGGATAAGCCTCCTAAAGCTGATATGTCTATATGTGTTTCTTCTCTTTATATCTAATCAACAACGACGAATTATACCATATTTACTCTATTTCAGAAAGAATCGACAATCCTCGTCATTTTGTCGATATTTGTCGAAAAGAACTACGGATATGTACAGGAATCTGCGTTAAGATGTCGTAAAACAAGAAGTCAAAGAGGTAGATATATGGGACAGGCAGTCACGCGTAATGCGAAAGTGAAGACACTCTATCTTCAGGGGCTGGAAGGAAATATAGCTGAGGTGGAGGCGTCGATTTTCCCGGGTCTTCCGAGTTTCGAGGTTGTCGGCCTCGGTGATTCATCCATACGCGAAGCGAAAGAACGGGTGCGCGCCAGTATCCGGTCATGTGGTTTCACTTTTCCGAACCAGCGTCTACTGGTGAATATATCTCCGGCGTATCTTCATAAATCAGGATCTTCCTTCGATCTGGCCATCGCGATGGCAATCCTTCTTGCTTCCGGACAGGTGACCACCCAGGCGATGAATATCGTGATCTACGGGGAACTGTCATTGGTAGGACAGGTGCGGCCTGTTCCGGGCTCGATCTCGAGACTTCTGTGTCTGGAGACGATAGACGACACAGTACTTTGCATCGTTCCTTCCAAGGATATGGATGAAGCCGGGCTGCTGGGCTGTGATGTGTATGGCGTGGATACGCTTCAGGAGGCGATTTCGATTATTTCCGGAGATAAGGGAGAGGCAGAGATCCGGCATGTAGTCTCGGATGAGCCGGGGCAGCTACTGGATCCGCTGCCTGATCCGCAGACGGATATCTCAGCCCTTCGCGGGCAACCGGATGCCGAGCGGGCGATCGTACTTGCCGCATCCGGCTTTCACAACATGCTCCTGGTCGGTTCACCCGGGACAGGGAAATCACTGTCGGCGAAGATCCTTCAGGGTATACTTCCTCCACTTTCAAGGGAGGAAAAGATCGAACTTCTCCGTGTGGAGAGTGCGCTGTCTGTCTTATCGAAGGAAGATATCGCTTCCGGTGCGCGCCCCTTCCGGTATGTGCATCATACCTGCACGCCGACAGCTATGGTCGGAGGCGGGAGGAATGCTTCTCCGGGGGAGATATCGCGGGCTCTTCACGGGATCCTCTTTCTAGATGAGCTTCCTGAGTTTACACCACATGTCCTTGATCTTCTTCGGGTTCCGATCGAAAGCGGTGAGATGGTCATCTCGAGAAACAACTGTACTAATGTCTTTCCTGCGCGGTTTATGCTGGTGGCCGCCATGAACCCGTGCCGATGCGGCAAGTGTATGGAGTCTCCTTCCGAGTGCACCTGTACGCCGTCCATGATCGCCAGTTATCAGGGGAAAGTCAGCGGGGCGCTCCTTGACCGGATGGATATATCGTGCACGCTGAACCATATTTCGGAAGAGTCCTTACTTGAGACGATGAAGGGAGACTTCGAACTGCAGAGTATGTCCTGGCGCAGAAGGATCGAAGAAATATGGGAGAGACAATATGAAAGATGTGATGAAGCCGGGATCGCGCGGTGCAGAAACGGGGAGATGCGGGAGAAGAATCTCGGGGAGATCTTCCGGCTGGGACAGAAACAGATGGAGTATGCAGCTATGGCGGCGCATCAGCTCCAGCTCTCCGTAAGAGGACTTCAGCGTGTGGTAAGGCTTGCCCGCACGGTGGCGGATCTTGATGAGAAGAAAGATGTGGAGTGTGAGCATATCGTCGAGGCGATTTCATTTCGCCTGCCCCAGTGGGGAAGTAACAGAGGAGGATAAACATGGATGGAAAACTGAAAGCAGATCTGTTCTGTTCGCTACTGATGGCCAGACACATCATGACGGGAAGTCAGATCAAAAGAATTATGGAAGAAGAGGATATCCCATCCGTAGAGGCCTTTTATGAAGAGCATAAAAGATTCATGGATGAGGAGCATATATCTGCTGAGCAGAAGGAAAACTGGGAAAAGTTTACTTCGAGTGATGCCTATCTGAGGATCGACGAGTATGTCGAATATGTATCGGCCAGAGAGATACGTTCGATCAACCGTCTCGATCCGGTCTATCCGGAATATATGCAGTGTCTGCCGAATATGCCGCTGATCCTCTATTATCGTGGTGATCTTTCTCTTCTTGAGAAGAAAAGGCCTCGCGTCTGTATTGTCGGCACGAGACGGCCGTCTGTATATGGAAGAAGAGTTACGCGTGACTTCAGTAAGAAGATCTCGATGCATGGAGTCGCTGTCGTAAGTGGAATGGCCAGAGGTGTGGACAGCTGTGCCCATGAAGAATGTCTCTCGTGCGGGGGGAAGACGATCGCGGTCATGCCCTGCGGGCTCGACCGGATCTACCCGAAGGAGAACCGGGAGCTGTATGAGAGGATCGCACGAGAGGGCCTTCTCCTTTCAGAGCTTCTTCCGGGTACGGAGCCGATCCGGCAGTACTTCCCGGCAAGAAACAGGATCCTTGCCGCGATCTCGGATGCCGTTGTGATCACGGAAGCCGGGAAACTGAGCGGGACGCTTCATACGGCGAGCTTTGCAGCCGCGCAGGGGAGGGAAGTATTTGCCGTTCCCAGTACCATCTACTCGGAGACGGCAGAAGGAAATCTGGCGCTTCTTAAGGACGGGGCGACGGTTGCGACTGAACCGGAGGATGTTCTCGCCTTCCTGGCTCATGTTGTTTTCTTCCGTGAAATGGAGGAGATCCGGGACCAGTGTTATCAGAAACAACTGAAAGAGAAGATCGAGTCCTCTCCGGAAACGATCACTTCATCGGAGATCCGAAAAATCATCATGGATATGCTGGCCGTATCCGGAGTCAGTACGGATGAGATGGTTAAAGAGAGCGGTCTGCCTTACCGTATGCTCGTTTGCGAACTGGGAAAGATGGAACTGGAGGGGATAATCGCGAAAGATGGGAACAAATATGTTTTGACAATTCGCGTTTAATGAATTATATATAAATACTGTCAGATAAATCGACAGGAGAAAGAAAGCATGAGCAAGTATTTAGTCATAGTAGAGTCACCTGCGAAGGCCAAGACGATCGGCAGGTATTTAGGAAAAGATTACCGGATCGCCGCATCTGTCGGACATATCCGTGATCTGCCTTCTTCTACCATTGGCGTGGATGTGCGGCATGATTTCAAACCTACATATATCAATATGCGCGGTAAGGAGAAGGTCATCCGTGAGCTTAAAGAACTGGCCGCTTCTGCGGAACGCGTCTATATCGCTACCGACCCTGACCGTGAGGGTGAAGCGATTGCCTGGCATATTGCCAAGGTCCTGAATATAGATCTTACTGAAAACTGCCGTATCTCCTTTAACGAGATCACTGAAAAAGCAATAAAGAATGCGATACTGGCACCGCGCACGATCGATATCGATCTGGTGAATGCGCAGCAGGCACGCCGTGTCCTTGACCGTCTGGTCGGTTATGAACTGAGCCCGCTTCTTTGGAAGAAAGTGCAGAAGGGGCTGTCGGCCGGCCGTGTCCAGTCTGTCGCAACGAAACTTGTCGTTGACCGGGAAAAGGAGATCGAGGCGTTCGTTCCGGAGGAATACTGGAATATCAATGCCGAGCTTACTCCTGTCGATGAGAAGTTCCCTTTTAAGGCGAGATATCACGGCGAGAAGAAGGGCACACGGATCGAGAAGGTCAAAGTGGGAAGTAAAGAAGAAACCGATGCGCTTCTGGCCGCGCTCGAAGGTGGAGAGTATGTCGTAGACTCGATCAAAAAGGGTAGAAAACTTCGTCAGCCATTCGCGCCGTTTACGACCAGTACGCTGCAACAGGAGGCCTCCAGAAGGATCAGTTTCACCTCCAGGAAGACGATGAGCGTCGCCCAGCAGCTCTACGAAGGTGTAGAGATTGCAGGTCAGGGCCAGATCGCGCTTGTTTCCTACATCCGTACTGACTCAGTCCGTATCTCTGACGAGGCGATGGCCGCGGCCAGACGTCTGATCGGGGAAAAGTACGGAGAGAAATATCTTCCGAAGTCTCCGAGAAAGTATACGAATAAGAATTCCGCGCAGGACGCGCACGAAGCGATCCGTCCGGCGCACTTCGAGCTGAATCCGGAATCGATCCGTTCCTCGCTGAGTCTCGATCAGTACAGGCTCTACAAGCTGATATGGGACCGTTTCCTGTCTTCGCAGATGGCTTCGGCCGAGGTGGATACGGTGTCTCTCGATGTCAGATGCAATCGTTCGATCTTCCGCGCCCAGGGCGAGACGATCAAGTTCCAGGGTTTCCTGGCGGCCTATGCTGATCTGGCGGAGGATGTCAGTGAAGATGAAAAGAATGCCAAGGCCAAGCTTCCCGAACTACTGGACGGTCAGGCCCTGAAACTTCTGGATATCAAATCGGAGCAGAAGTTTACTTTGCCACCGGCGAGATACACGGAGGCCACATTGATCAAGACTCTGGAAGAAAAAGGGATCGGACGTCCGTCTACATATGCTCCGACGATCTCGACGATCCTTGAGAGACAGTATATCGATAAGGACGGTAAAGTCATCCATCCTACAGAGCTCGGCAAGGTCGTTACAGATCTTCTGGCGGACAACTTTACGGAGATCGTGGATGTTTCCTTTACTGCGGATATGGAGTCAAAGCTCGATGAGATCGAAGTCGGCAAGAAGGACTGGGTCAAGGTCCTTTCGGATTTTTATCCTTCCTTCCATGAGCTTATCGAGAAAGCCGATACTGCAGTAACGAAGGTCAAGATGGAAGAGAAGAAGACCGGCGAGAAGTGTCCCGAGTGCGGCGGTGATCTCGTGATCAAGAGAGGCCGTTTCGGTGAATTTGAAGCCTGCTCCAATTTCCCGGAGTGCAGTTTCACCAGAAATCTCGAAGTAGTAGCGAAGGGGACCTGCCCGACATGCGGTTCCGGTCTGGTCTCGCACCGTTCCAGAAAGTACAAGGGACGTGTGTTCTATACCTGTGATAAGAAGGGCAGTAACCCGGATTGCGATTTCATCAGCTGGTATCTGCCGGTCGATGGCCAGAAGTGCGAAGCATGCGGAAGTTATATGATCTGGAAGCGTTTCCGCGGACGTGCATATCCGAAGTGTGCCAATCCGGAGTGCGTTAAGAATAAGACGAAGAGATCCTCGAAGTCCGATGACGGAGAGGGAGGCGCTTCTTCTGAGAAGAAGACGACGCGTAGAAAATCCGGTTCCGAGAAGAACAAAGAGGAGTGATCCCATGTCCAAACCGGAAATCATAGTCATCGGTGCCGGTCTGGCCGGCTCGGAGGCAGCGTATCAGGCGTCGAGACTGGGCGTTGGTGTCCGTCTCTTCGAGATGAAGAAGAAAAGGAAAAGTCCTGCGCATCACAGCGATGGCTTTGCCGAACTTGTCTGTAGTAATTCCTTGCGTTCCAATCAGCTCGAGAACGGTGTCGGCCTTCTCAAAGAAGAGCTCCGCATCCTCGGTTCTCTTATCATGGAGTCCGCAGACAGAAGTGCCGTGCCTGCCGGTGGTGCGCTTGCTGTAGACCGAGAAGAATTCTCTTCGTATATCACGGATAAGATCGTAAATGACCCGAATATCGAAGTTATTCACGATGAAGTCCATAAGATCCCGGATGACGCGATCGTAGTGATAGCGACCGGACCGCTCACGGATGGGGATCTTTATGACGATATCATGGAGAGGATCGGACATCAGGATATGCATTTCTTTGATGCAGCTGCGCCGATCGTTCTGAAGTCCAGTATCGATCTTTCGATCTGTTTCGCTATGTCCCGCTATGGAAAAGGCGGAAACGATTATCTGAACTGTCCCATGAATGAGGAAGAATACCGCCGATTCTATGAGGCGCTCGTTTCGGCCGAACTTGCGGATGTAAAGGATTTTGACAAGGAGACGGTCTTCGAAGGCTGCATGCCGATCGAGACGATGGCGAAGCGTGGATATGACACGATGCGTTTCGGTCCGCTCAAGCCTGTCGGTCTGATCGATCCGAGAACCGGTGAAGAGCCGTATGCCTGCGTGCAGCTCCGCCAGGATGACCGCATGGCTTCGATCTATAATATCGTAGGTTTTCAGACGAGACTTCGTTTCCCGGAACAGCAGCGTGTCTTCCGCATGATTCCCGGCCTTGAAAATGCCGAGTTTACCCGCTTTGGAGTCATGCATCGGAATACGTATATTGAATCGCCGCGTCTTCTTGATTCCTCCTATCGGATGAGAGATTATCCGAATGTGTTCTTTGGAGGACAGATCACGGGGGTCGAGGGGTATATCGAGTCCACGGCATCAGGTTATATCGCCGGATATTACGCTGCTCTTCAGGCGCTTTCGCAGGAAAGCCCTGTGACATTCTCCGCAAACACGATGATTGGAGCGATGGCTCAGTATTGCTCCGATCCCGTGGTGAAGAATTTCGTGCCGATGAATGCCAACTTCGGACTCATTGCTCCGCTCGGATACCGGGTGAAGGGGAAAAAGAAAGAAAAGTACCTGGCTTATGCGGAGCGCGCGCTTGCTGAAGTGCGGGAAAACAAAGAAAAAATGGAGAGTCTGTGGAAATGACGCAAAGACCTTTTGATGCCTCGCAGTGGGAAGAAACCGGTAAAATCAAGGGATTCTGGCGCTCTTATGCGCGTGATTGGGGGAAAGTATGTGGATGCAATGCACTCCTAATGGGGGTGAACATGCTCTCGTTCGTGATCGGTATCTGTCTGGTCATGTTCCTGCTTCCATTGATCTTTACCTCATTTACCCCGGCCGGCCTTAAGGATTTTATACTCGAGACGGAAATGGTCGAGGCGACCAGTGTCACAGATGAAGCAGTAGAGAATATTTTCTATACTTTATGCATGCTCAGTTCTTTTTTTATGATTGGGATGCTTTTGGTCGTTAACGGACCTTTCTATTCCGCGGTCAGTTTCTATTTCCGTAATCTGATCACGGGAGAAGGTGACTTCCGAGTTGACTTCAAGAAAGGTCTGAAAGAAAACTGGAAGAAGTCTCTGGCCGCATCTATACTGTCGATCGTGGTGACTGTTGTGATCCTTTTCAATATCGGGTACTACCAGCGAGCAGAGATGGGTACGCTCTCGCTCGCGGCGAAATCTTTCTTTACGGTGCTTCTGTCGTTCTGGTGCTGGATACAGCTTTTCGTGTATCCGCTGATCGCCTGTGTCGAGCTCTCTTTCAAAGAAGTGTACCGTAATGCCGTGATCATGTCCGTCAAGAATTTCCCGGTCGTGATCGGCGTTTTCTTCCTGCAGATCATACTCTTCGGCGTCATCCCATATGGATTGATGTTTTCTTTCGGAACGATCGGGTATGCGATCACCATGCTTCTTTATATGATTTTTTCATTCGGCTTTCTCAGTTATGTGGCGATGTATATCACATGGAAAGCCATACAGAAGATCATCCAGTCACAGTGACATCACTTTTCAAAGACGGACTGTATCGTAAATCAACAAGCAAGAGTGACCTCGTTTAAGAAAATCGCATCTTTTTGATTAGTTTGTTGTACTTTTACAAACAAATACGGTAAAATAAAGGATAATACGTAAAAGTGAGGTAGTAGCCGTATGATTCAGTGTGTACGTGGTCATTTCTTTGATGAGAATCGATATGCAGACTGCCCTTATTGCAGTCAGGCGTCCAGCAAACCGAGAGCGGTCACGCCGCCTGTTGCCCCAAATATGGAGATCCCGAAACCGTCGTGCGGTAAAACGGTCGCGGTTGAGGGCGTCGCAACAGAACCGGCCGTTAGTAAGACGGTAGCAATCGAGAATTTCGAGGAGACTCTTCCTCCGGTAAATAAGACAGTAGCTATCAGTGAGCAGCCCTCGGCTTATACCCCGGGCCCGTCTCCGGATGGACTTCCGAGCATGGCTCCGGCCGCAGTTCCGGTTCCGGCTCCTGCTCCGGTGCCTCCGATGGCCGCGCCTGTAGCTCAGGAAGTGCCGGCTGTACCGGTGGCTGCGCCTGTTGCTCCTATAGAAACTCCTGTTGTACCCGTTGAGTTCCAGCCGGCTCCGATGGCAGCGCCCGTAGCTCCGATGGATGCTCCGGTTGCACCTGTTGCGCCTGTTGTGCAAGCCCCGGACGCACCCGTTGCTCCGGTAGTTCCTGCCGCCCCGGTGGAACGTCCGATCCCATCTTATACAGCAGATCTGCGGGCTGAAATTCCTTTTGACGGTGTGTCGGATACTCCGGAAAGAGTTCTGACAGAAGAGATTTCCGTAGATATTCCTGTCACGGGTCTGGGTGTTTCCGATCATCCGACACCGCTTGCTTCGGAAGAGAATTACTATCATTCCAATCCGGATAGACCCTATGCCGTTACCGGATTAGGTGTAAAAGAAAACCCGACTCCGATCCCGAATGATACGGGCGCGACGTTCCCGATCCCAGGTGGAGAAGGCCAGAGTGTCCCGGCTGGGCAGCCCGCATCTGCGGAAGCCGCAGCGTTTGCTGCGTTTGGATTCCCGGGTGGACCGATGCCCGGAATGATGCCGGGTGGACCGATGCCCGGAGCTCCGATGCCGGGTGCGCCTGTTCCACCGCCGGCTCCGATCGCATCGCCTGTTGATGCCACCCCGGCCCCGATAGCAGAACCGGCCCCGATCGTGGAAGAAACTCCGGTCGAGCCGATTCCCGAACCGGCCCCGATGGCGGAGGCCGTAACTCCGGCTGCCCCGATACCGGAACCTGCCCCGATGGCGGAGGTCGTAGCTCCGGCTGCTCCGATGCCGGAACCGGCTCCGATCGTGGAGGAGGCTCCCGCGGCTCAGGCTGCTGAGATTCCTGCTGCTCCGGTGGCCGAAGCACCTGTGGCGCCTGTTCCCGGACCGATGTTTGTGGATACAAAACCGAGAGATCCGAATGCTACTGTCGCGATGACCGAGTCCGATATGGACTATATGCCGCGTGTACATGCCAGAGCTTTTCTGGTGTGCGTAGACGGCCCTATGACCGGCGCGAGCTTCGTGTTCCAGGAGAACCGGGCTATCGTCGGACGTCAGAAGAACTATGAGATAGCGCTTTTCCGTGATAATTCCGTATCGAGAAGTCCGCATGCGATTATTGCTTACGACAAGGATGCAGTGCGTTATACGGTTGCCCAGGGTGATCCGGAGAAGAAGGTGTCCGTCAACGGTACCTTTATCAATGCGGAACAGGAACTCAAACTGTACGATATCATCGGTATCGGACAGACGAGGATGCTCTTTATTCCGGTATGCAGTGAGAAGTTTGCATGGTAATTGATTGGAACACAATTAAGGATACGTTTCTTAAGTATGTGAGCGGCATGCGCTGGATCTTCCTCGGATGTGCAGGTGCGATCCTCCTGATCGTGGTGGTCGTGCTTATCCTTCGGAGTATGAAGAAAAAGAAAGTCGAACCTTCGGGAAAAACGGAAGAAACGAAGCCTATCCATAAGAGCATGGTCATGGATAATGGCCGATTCCGTATAGAGATCGGAAATGTTCAGGGAACCGGTGACAGAGAAGAACAGCAGGATGCTTTTGCCTTCTCGCCGACGGCAAAATGGAAGGAGAAGGGATTCCTCGCAGTGCTCTGTGATGGGATGGGCGGTCTCGACGCAGGTGCAGCGATCTCTAATAAGCTCGTGTCCGATATTATCGCCGAGTTTCCGTATTCTTTCGAAGAACTCAAGGATGGCTGGATCCTCGATTCTCTTTCCAATGAGATCTATGAGAACTACCGAGGCCGTGGCGGCACGACGGTGATCATCACATATCTGAAGGACGATAAGATGTGGTTCGCCTCTGTGGGAGACAGTGATCTTCTGCTTTTGCGAGACGGCCGTATCTATGCCATGAATGTGCGTCAGGAGTATGGAAATACACTTTTGAATAGAGCTCTTGACGGCGCGGTATCGGTCGAGCAGGCCCTGACGCATCGGGATGCGCCTGCGCTTACGGAATTTATGGGCGCTCAGCACGCTAATCCTGACTATTCGATCGTACCGTGGGATGTCAAGGATAAGGATGTGTATCTGTTGTGCTCGGACGGAATCAGTGATACCCTTTCCTTCGAGGAGATCCGTGAAGCGATGAAGCATGATCCTTCAGAGTGTGCCGAGATCCTCGAGAAGGGGATCATGACGAAAAATAAACGTTATCAGGATAACTACACAGCTATCATTTTCGCTGTGCATGAAATAGGAGGTAATTAGTATGAAGTGGGTAAGAAGAATCTTTATGTTCCTCTTGATTCTTGCAATTGGCGGTTCCGGCTTTATGGCTTTCCGCAATTTCAAGCCCTGGCGTGATGCACAGGAGGAACTGGATGAGGTCAAGAGTGAGACATTCCAGGCCAAGGATGTGAAGAGAAGCTTCACTCCTCAGGAGAATCAGCACTCTGTCGCATTTGTTTTCTGTCAGAACGGCAGTTCGTGGGCGGCAGGTTCCTGCTACGCAGTCGGAGATCCGGATGGAAAAGTCCAGTACTTCGTAACAAACGGACATGTTGTCGAGCCATTCATGGAAGAAGGCTATTCTATCACGATCTATTTTGATGATCTGGAAAACATCGTTCCTGAGGTCATTTTCTATGAGTTTGATGAGAATCTGGATATGGCTATCCTGAAGCTCCCCGAGCCGGTCGACATGAGAACGGCCCTGATCATCCGTGATTCTGCCGAGGTAGAGACTGGTGAAAAGTGTACAGCGATCGGTTATCCGGATAAGGCGATGGAGTTTGACGGAAACTTTATTGGCGATATGGCCGGTCAGACAGTCTCCAGCGGCGTTATCTCCAAGGTAGACTTTGTTCCGAGTGCTGTCGGTGTGGCGTACCACACATTCCAGCATGACACATTTACCTCTCATGGTAACTCCGGCGGACCGCTCCTCGACGGAAACGGCTTCCTCATCGGTATGAATACCCTGGGCAATCCGGAATCGGAGAGCGTAAACTATGCGATCACTTCTGCAGAGATCATGCAGAGACTCGATGAGAATAATGTTGACTATGTGACCAGTAAGGAATATCTCGGTGCCATCGACAAGTCTATCGCAGCCGATCAGAAGAAGTTTGACAAGAAGCATGACGCAGCTGTCGAGGAAGCGGAAACGGAAGTTACCGAGACAAGGAATAAGTTCCTGCTCTTCTGCGCGATCGCAGCGGCCTGCGCTATCGTTCTCCTGATCCTCTTCATCGTCGGCAACAAGAAGGTCGTTATGGTCGGTGAACAGGATGATGGAAAGAAGTCTTTCGTGTACTGCACGAAGGGTGTATTTGCGGGACAGAAATTTGAGGTGACCGGTCAGACGATGACGATCGGCCGTGACCAGAACTCCTGTACGATCGTATTCCCTGAACAGACTCCTGGTATCAGCTCGAACCACTGCTCGATCTACTTCGATGCGAGAACCAAGGCGTTCGTCCTTACGGATAACGGTTCCACATACGGCACATATCTCAGTGATGGCAGAAAGCTGACGAAGGGCGTTCCGGAGAAACTTCTCCCGGGTTCCACTTTTGCTCTGGCCGATAAGGCAAACGAGTTCCTCGTAGACAGAGAAGAGGGCGACGGTAAGAAGAAAGAAAAGAAAGAAAAGAAGTCTAAGAAAGCTGCGGAGATTCCGACAGATACTTCGATTCAATAAAGGTAGATAGATAGCAAGATGGATCACTATTCATACACCAATGTGGGTGGCCACGAGCCGAACTGCGACTACGCGCAGGTCATCGAACATGACGACCAGGTCCTGATCGTTCTGTGCGATGGGCTGAATGGCCTTCCCAGCGGTGATCAGGCATCAAAGATCATATCAGACGCAGCGATGGAGGCTTTCCTTCAAGGAAAGTCTCCTGCTGACGCCTGTATCTTCGCCAATGAGAAATTCCGCGGGATGCAGTTCGATAATGTCGATCTTCGACGCGCGGGGGCGACGATCTGTGCGGTAAGGATCGCGGACGGTAAGTGCTCCTGGGCCAATGTGGGTGATTCACATATCTACCATTTTTCAAAAGGCAAACTCATGCACCACTCCGTCGATGATACGCCGACCTATAAGGCCTATTCCCGCGGTGATTTCGATTATGAGGGGATCCGCGAGCAGGATGACCGGACCGGAATGACTGTCTGTATAGGACAGAAGGAAACGGTCGAGCCTCATGTGGAATCCTTCAATATGGAGGAAGGCGATGCGATCCTGGTCTGTTCGGATGGCCTGTGGGAATATGTGTATGAGACGGAGATGCTTATCGATCTTCACAAATCCTTCAATTCTAAAGAATGGGCGGAGAAGATGCTCCTTCGGGCGACACAGAGGAGTCACCTCAAGGGAGACAATATGACTTTAGTAACTTATTTCAGGCTGGCAGGTTAACGACATGGACACGAATAATCTCTGTTTCGGATGTTTTAGAGAACACAATAATGTTGGTCCGTGTCCGCACTGCGGGTATGACCTGGCGACGGCCAAGCATCCTTTCGTAGCGCTTCCTATCGGTACGATCCTTAACGGCCGTTATCTGACTGGCCGTGTCCTTGGTGTGGGTGGCTTTGGCGTAACGTATCTGGCTTTTGATATGACGCTGGAGATCGCCGTGGCGGTCAAGGAGTTCCTGCCTTCTGGCATCGCGCTTCGTGAGTCAGACCGCTACACCATGACGGTCAGCTCACCGGAAGAACAGCCGAAATTTGATACCGGTGCGACGAAGTTCCTCGATGAGGCCAGACTTCTCGCCAAACTCCGTGATGTGCCGAACATCGTGACGGTTCAGGACTATTTCCGTGAGAACAACACAGCCTACTTCGTCATGGAGTATATCGAGGGCGTCGACCTCATGAAGTATGCGCAGAATAAGGGCGGAACGCTCTCCTATAACGAGGCGCTGTACCTGATCCTGCCTGTTATCGATTCTCTGGCACATGTGCACGCGCACAATCTCCTTCACAGAGATATCAGCCCGGACAATATTGTCGTCATGAAGAATGGCTCGACGAGACTTCTTGACTTCGGCGCAGCGCGTGTGGCAATCGATACCGAGAAGAGTAAGTCCATCATCCTCAAGCATGGTTTCGCGCCGGAAGAACAGTACAGGAAACACGGCAATCAGGGGCCTTGGTCCGATGAGTACGCACTGGCCGCTACGATGTATCTGATCATCACTGGTGTGATGCCGCCGGATGCGATCGAGCGTGTGCACGAAGATACGCTGGTCTCCCCGAAGGATCTCGGCGTGGATATCCCGGATTATGCGAATGACGCCCTGATGAAAGCACTGTCCGTCCATGCTTCCGGACGCTTCCCGGATATGGCTTCTTTCTCTGTTGCGTTGACGGGCAATCAACCGGTCGGATCTTCTGTTTCCTATGCCCCATCTATGACTGTGTCATCGCAGGATGCGTTCCCATCCGGTGTGGTTTCCGGGCAGGACGGTCCGATGGTCGAGGGAAAGACTGTCGGTATGGAGCAGGACCAGATATCACAACCGTATGCGCCGCAGAAGATGATCTCGCCGTCGATTCTTGCTGGAGAGAACGGAAAATCGGATGCGGAAGAGAAATCGGAAGTAGAAAAGCCGAAGACGAAAAAGAAGAAAAGTATATGGAAGAGACCGGTCACTTATATCCTGATGGGTATAGTGGCATTGGCTATCGCGGCATTCCCAATCGGAAACTATATCACGGAAAACTACGAGTGGGGGCCGACTACGACCACTGCGAAGAAAACCTCGAAAAAAACGTCCAAGGAGACGTCTAAGCCTACGACACCTCCTTCTGAAACGATCCCGGATCCACAGATAGAGGAAAATGGAGATAGTATCACCTATAACGACACGGTCCGTACGTTCTCCCTTTCTGCTCCGGCGAAGTATTCCTTTACAAATAAGGATGGCCTTTTCACGCTGGTCCGGGACGATCAGGCGACGTCGATCTACATCAATGCGGTCAAGAGTGTCGGTGATTACCGTGTAGAAACGTTAAATGATATGATCGCGCAGAGCGAAGATGTCATCAAAACGTATCTGCTGAACACACTCGGATTGTCTGAGGTAGAGGTCAACGATGACTATCTCTACATAACTACGCTCGGTGTCGGTTCGACTACGCTGGAATTTGATGTTTCTGCGTCTTCGGATACAGGAAAGGTGAATGTGACTTTCCTGGCTGTCGAGAGAAAAGCCGATACAGGAGTTTTCCTCCTCTGCGGTATCATGCCGATCGATGATTACCGTATGTATTCCGGAGATGACTGGGAAGATATTAAGAACGTGCTCATGACTTTTGTCGAGAATTCGGATGTCCCGTCTTCGTACTCCTATTATTACGGTGACAACATGCCGGACTTCCTCTATAACAGTAATTTTGTAAGCGAAGTCGAGGAAGTGACGATCGGGAATAATCTGGATTGTCTGGATCTGCATCTTGTCAATCTGGAAGATAAAGAATGTAAGGTCCAGGTCGTCAATCTCGGTGAGCAGGACTCGATCACCAATGCATGTACCGCAGCCGAGCAGGTCCTCGGAGCGAATTATAAGTTCGGTGGGTATACTTCTGTCACGCCTACAGTCCGTAAAAGCTATGAGATGCGAATCCGGAATTATACACTGACAAAGATCTATGATGAGGATGTCATCGTGGAGTGTACAGTCTGCGTCATCAACATGAACGGGACGTACTATGCGGTCATCGCTACTTGTGATGATGATGCGGTGCTTGAAAGAGTCACGCTCGACTTTACTATGGTCGTGAGAACACTGACAGACTGATCCTGCTCTTAAGATAGCCGGTATCTACTGCCTACTTATGGTAGTATCTCGCGAAGAATTCATCACGGAAATCCAGAAGACGGTCCTCAGCGATCGCAGTTCTTACATCTTCCATCACATGCAGAAGGAAATGGATGTTGTGCCAGGAGCACAGACGTAATCCGAACATTTCACCCGCCTTGAGAAGGTGACGGATATATGCGCGGCTGTAGTTCTTGCATGCATAGCAGTCACAGTCCTCTTCAATCGGACGGAAGTCTTCGGCGCTGTTTTTGTCACGGACGATGAGACGGCCGTCTCTGGTGAGTACGGTGCCGTTTCTTCCGATACGTGTCGGCAGGACACAGTCAAACATATCGATGCCGCGGATCGCTCCCTCGATGAGATAGTCCGGTGTACCGACACCCATGAGATAACGCGGTTTGTCTTCCGGCATGAGTGGTACAGTCTCCTCGAGCATCTCGTACATCAGCTCAGCCGGCTCTCCCACGGAAAGACCGCCGATCGCATAGCCCGGCAGATCGAAAGAAGTGATCTCTTTTGCACTCTGCCTGCGAAGATCGGCATAGCAGGATCCCTGGATGATACCGAAGAGAGCCTGATCTTCCGTCCTTTTATGTGCTTCGACACAGCGCTCGAGCCATCTGGTCGTGCGCTCTAACGACTGCTTCGCATATTTGTGTTCACTCGGCCAGGCACAGCACTCATCAAAGGCCATGATGATGTCCGCGCCGAGGTCGTTCTGGATCTGCATCGACAGCTCCGGTGTGAGAAGGTGCTTCGAACCATCGATATGGGACTTGAAGTGAACACCTTCTTCCTTGATATCCTTCGGACGGGCCAGGGAGAATACCTGGAATCCGCCACTGTCCGTGAGGATACTGTGCTTCCAGTTCATGAATTTGTGAAGGCCTCCGGCCTTTCTTACGATTTCATTTCCCGGCCGCATCCAGAGGTGATACGTGTTCGACAGGATCATACGGGCGCCCATACTCTCGACTTCTTCCGGGGCCATGCCCTTGATGGTGGCCTGCGTACCGACCGGCATAAAGGCCGGTGTGTCAAAGGTCCCGTGTGGCGTATGTACACGGCCGAGACGGGCTCCGGACTGCTTACAGGTATGGATGTGCTCGTAATATACTGGGAACTTACTCATTCTTCTTCCTCCAGAGGACTCTTGATTCGTGGCTTCTCAGGTGTGATGAACATCGCGTCACCGAAACTAAAGAAACGGTATCTCTCGGCGACGGCCGTCTCATATGCTTTTAGGACATGCTCTTTTCCTGCAAAAGCCGATACGAGCATGATCAGTGTGGACTCGGGCAGATGAAAATTCGTGATCAGTCCGTCGATGCAGCGGAAATCCACGCCGGGGTAGATGAATATATCCGTCCAGCCGGAGCAGGGGAGCATACGCGGGTCTTTGGCGGCAACGGTCTCGAGAGTCCTGCAGGAAGTCGTGCCGACTGCGATGACACGGCGTCCCTCGCGACGGGCGCGACGCAATATGGAGGAGGCTTCTTCGGACAGTTCATACCACTCACTGTGCATGTGATGGTCGGAGATGTCTTCCACCTTCACGGGACGGAAGGTCCCGAGCCCCACATGGAGCGTGACTTCACATATCTCGACGCCCATTTCGCGGAGAGATAAGAGAAGCTCGGGCGTAAAGTGAAGTCCGGCTGTGGGAGCGGCGGCCGAACCGGTCTCCTTCGCATAGACGGTCTGGTACCGGCTCTGGTCTTCAAGCTGCTCATGAATATAGGGCGGGAGCGGCATCGTACCGGCCTCGTCAAGGATCTCTTCCCAGATCCCTTCGAAATCAAAACGGATGATGCGGTTGCCGTCTTCTTTTACCTCTTCGCACTCGGCCTCAAGGCGGCCGGGAAGAAATGTCATGCGTTTTCCCGGACGGATCTTCTTGCCGGGGCGGGCGAGCGTCTCCCAGTGATTCTCATCGATCCGGCGAAGCAGGAGAAGCTCTACTGCTGAGCCGGTGTCGCTTCGTACGCCGAGAAGACGGGCGGGGATGACCTTCGTATTATTGATGACCAGTACATCTCCTTCCTTAAGGAGAGAAGGCAGGTCGGAAAAATGCTTATGGGATACTTCACCGGTCTTTCCGTCCAGTGTCATCAGGCGTGAGCCGGACCGGTTGGCAAGCGGGTGCTGAGCGATGAGTTCTTCCGGTAATTCGTAGTAAAAATCAGATGTTTTCATAGCCTGTTATTATAAATGCAATTGACGGTTCTGTATAGTAGGTGGTATCATTTTATAAGTTTTCATAAGGCTTCTTGCGCAAGCAGTTATGCTTTTTCATGGAAACGGAAAACTATTGAAAATATTGAAGAAATGGAGGCATGAGTTATGAAGAAGCCCGTTTTTGTCGGTTCGGCTGTCGCCCTGATCACACCCTTTAACGAAGGAGGTGTGGATACGAAAAAACTTAAGGCTTTGATCGACTTCCATTTAGCACATAAGACGGATGCCATCGTGGTCGCGGCGACCACAGGTGAAGCGGCAACGATGCCGGATGAGGAGCACCTCGCGACGATCCGTACCGTAGTCGAGTATGTCGATAAGAGAGTCCCGGTCATTGCCGGTACCGGAAGTAATGATACAGTCCACGGCATGAAGCTCGCTCGTGAAGCTACGGCGATCGGCGCGGATGCGCTTCTGGTCGTTACGCCTTACTACAACAAGGCGTCCCAGGAAGGGATCTACCGTCACTTTAAGGCAACGGCCGAGGTTACGGATCTTCCGATCATCGTGTATAACGTTCCTTCGAGAACGAATCTCAATATCAACCCGTCGACGTACCGGCGTCTGGCTGAGATCGAGAATATCGTGGGCGTCAAGGAATGTAATATGAATCAGGTTCCGGAGACGGTGAATCTCGTCGGGGACGATCTGGTTCTGTATTCCGGCGAGGACGGACTGGTTGTTCCGCTGCTTTCTATGGGCGGTAAGGGTGTCATCTCCGTAGCATCCCATCTCATCCCGGAGACGATGCACGATATGGTCATGGCTTTTCTAAACGGCGATGTCGCAGGTGCGGCGAAGATGCAGGCGGATATTGTCCCTCTAGTTAAGGCGCTGTTCTCGGATGTCAATCCGATCCCCGTGAAGGAAGCGCTCAACATCCTCGGCTGGGATATCGGTTCCTGCCGTATGCCGCTGTGCGACATGAGTGACGAAGGTAAGGCGAATCTTTCTGCGGTACTGAAGAAGTACGATCTTTCCTTTCACCCGAAGTATTGATCAAGTAAGAAAGTGATGATTCCCGAAATATCGGAATTTCCGGTGTTTCGGGAGTTCTTGTAAGAAAGAGAGTAATGTATGTCTGAAGTAAGAATATTCCTGAGCGGCTGTATGGGCCGTATGGGTCGCGTCATCACGGAGATGTGTGAAGGCTATGACGATGTGACCATCGTTGCCGGATCTGACGTAGTCAGTAATCCGAATTCCGCATTCCCGATCTACGAAGATCCGAATACCTGCGAAGAAGAGTTTGATGTCATCATCGATTTTTCGCACGTAAGTGCTTTTGCCAATATAACCAGACTCGCGCAGACGAGAAATAAGCCGATCGTCATGTGTACGACCGGTCTTTCGGAAGAACAGAAGACTTCGCTTGTCGAACTTTCGCAGAAGGTCGGTGTTTTCTACTCGGGGAACATGTCCCTCGGGATCAATGTGCTCATCAACCTCGTCAAGAAAGCCGCGGCGAAGCTGTATCCGGATTTCGACATCGAGCTGATCGAAGAACACCACAATAAGAAGCTCGATGCGCCATCGGGAACAGCTCTTATGATCGCGGATGCGATGAATGAGACGCTCGATAATCAGCTGGAGTATGTCTATGAGCGCCAGTCCAGACGCCAGATGCGCGAGAAGAAGGAACTCGGTATCCACGCGATCCGCGGCGGCAATATCGTCGGCGAGCACAAGGTGATGTTTATCGGCGGCGAGGAGATATTGACTATCTCCCACAGTGCCCAGACGAGATCCGTCTTCGGCCGGGGCGCGGTGGCTGCGGCCAGGTATATGATCGATAAGGGCCCCGGCATGTACGACATGCAGGATATGATCGGGGACGATTGATAAAGGAAACACAAGAAACGGGAGGAAAGTATAGATGTTTCGATTTTTGTTAGATGCAGGGGCTTCCGGTGGTGATGGCGGCAGTATGCTGATCATGGTGGCGATTTTTGCGGTCTTCTTTATTCTATGGTACGTGATCGCGCTTCGTCCGCAGAGGAAGAAAGAAAAGGAACTTCAGGAGAAGATCAGCAAGATGCGTGTCGGTGATCAGGTCGTCACGATCGGCGGTCTGGTCGGTAAGGTCGCGAATATCCGCGATGACGAGGTGACGATCATGACGTCTGCGGCCAATACTCTGGTCACCTTTAAGAAATCGGCAGTAAACACGATTATCTCGCGTGACGCGAAGCCGGAAGATACGGCCTCTAAGGAAGAGAAGAAAGACAAACTGGTTCTGAAGAAGAAGGAAAAGGATACTTCGGAAGAATCGGAAGAGACTTCGGAAAAGGAAGCAACGGATCTGGGCAAAATCAAGGAGTAAGATAGGACGGGAAAAATGAGCAGCGGCGGCCACGGCAGAATCCCCCAAGAAGTAGTGGAAGAGATTATCGCCAAGAACGACATCGTCTCGGTCGTGGGTCAATATGTGCAGTTTACGAAGAGCTCCGGACGGAATCTGTTCGGGCTCTGTCCTTTTCACTCGGAAGATACGCCGTCCTTTTCGGTGTCGTCTTCTGCTGACAAACAGATATTCTATTGTTTCGGCTGTCATAAGGGCGGCGATGTCGTCAAGTTCATCCAGGAGATCGAGCACTTGAGTTATGTGGAGGCCCTGCGGTTTCTCGCTGAGCGGGCCGGCGTGAAGATCCCGGAGACCAATGATCCCCGATACCAGAAAGAAGAATACCTCAGGAAAAGAGTCTATGAGGTACTTAAGGCGGCGGCGATCTATTTCTACAAGAGTTATATGTCCGACAAGGGCTTGGTCGCCAGGGAATATCTCAGCAAACGAGCGATCACCAAGGCTACTGCAGTGAACTTCGGGCTTGGATATGCTCCGGATGAGTGGAACGGACTATATAATTTTCTCAGTTTGAAAAACTTTACCAAAGAAGAAATCATGGCGTCCGGGCTTTTCGGAACGGCGAAGAATGGCCGCCCGTACGATCTTTTCCGCGGCAGGCTGATGTTCCCGATCTTCGACTCGATGGGGAAGATCATCGCATTTGGCGGACGTATCCTCGGAGACGGACAGCCTAAGTATGTCAATTCTCCGGAATCGATCGTCTACTCGAAGCAGAGAAATCTGTATGGACTGAATTTCGCCAAGCAGAGTAAGCCGAAGCAGATCATCGTGGTAGAAGGGTATATGGACGTCATCTCCATGCACCAGGCCGGTGTGACAAATGCGGTCGCCTCTCTCGGCACAGCTCTTACCGAGCGTCAGCTGGATCTTCTCGAGAGATACTGTGAAGAGGTCGTGCTTTTCTACGATTCGGACCGTGCCGGTCAGACTGCGGCGATCAGAGGCCTTCGGATGCTGATGGACAGAAAGAAGAAGCACTCGGCCATGTCGACGCAGGTGCGCGTGGCGAAGGTACCGAACGGGAAAGACCCGGACGAGTTTATCCGTGAATATGGAAAGGATGAGTTTGCCAAGATCGTCGAGCATGCGATGCCGGTCCTCGACTACCTCGTTGATTCGGCGCACCGGCAGAGTCAGGAGGACGGGAGATTTGACCCGGTAAAGTTCCAGCAGCTGGTGTCCACCTATCTGTCGTGGGAACCCAACGAGATCCTGCGGGAAAGAGGTGCCTATCAGGCAGCGCAGATCTTAGGGGTCTCTACTGCGGCGGTCATGGCGGAAGCGAAGAAAAGCTCGGATAAGACCCATGAAGAAGATGTGATCCGTACAAAGAAAGTAGTAGATAAACAGGCGGAACTCGCTCCACAGAAGAATCCGGGTGAGTCTGCGACCCGTGACGAACTGGTGCTTATTTGTCTTCTTGCGTCACTGGGACAAAACTATTCGGCGTTTGTAAGTAAGTACAAGGAAGAACCGCTCGTTACAGACTTTACGATGGGATCGATGCGTACGATCGTCAAGGAGGTCCTGCCGGACCTGAAGGCGGGCAAACTGAACGGACGCCGGCTCGTGGAGGCAGGCGAGAATCTGATCCTTAACCAGAAGCCGGCCGAGTCGACACTGTCTGAAGCGCTCGTTTCCGTCCAGTACGGTGAGGGGCTCGATTCTCTGATGCTTCACACGATCGATTATCTCTACCGTGTCCGCACGGATGTGTACACGAGACAGAAGAAGACGCTGGCGAAACAGCTCGATGTGATGCCGGAAGGTCCCGACCGTGTGGCGACACAGGAAGCCCTAAAGAAGACGAGCGATTATCTCAAGTACTTGAAAGGAAAGATAGGGAAGCTCTGAGTATGTATGATTCTTCTGCAAAAGATCCGTTACCCGGATCCTCTTTTTCGAAGACGGTGGAACTGTCTCCCAGGCTTCAGACTGTCGCGGATCTGATCCCTTCTTGCGAAACGGTCGTCGATGTGGGCTCGGATCACGGAAAACTCGGTGTATGGTGCCTGCGGTCGGAGATATGTAAGAATGTGATCGCGACGGATATCCACGAACTTCCCGCGAAAAGAACGGAAGCACTTCTAGAAGAGAACGATATGAGCGACAGAAGCCGGGTGCTCGTGACGGATGGCCTTTCCGGAGTCGATCTAAACAAAGAGATGACGGTCGTGATCGCGGGGATGGGAGGCCTCGAGATCTGTAAGATCCTTTCGGAGGCAAAAAGCAGGTTGGACGGGATTCCCGAGGGGATGAAGATGGTCCTCCAGCCACAACGGTCGTTTCATGAAGTGCGCTCCTTTCTGTGTGAGAATGGATTCATAATTCGGCAGGAGCGGATCGCGAAGGAGAAGAAATACTTCTACACGGTGATCCTAGTGGAGTATACGGGGGCCTCTTACGGGCTTTCGGAGGCAGAGCGTTTCTTAGGACCTGTGATACTATCGAAGAAACCGGAATACTATGAGGAATATATGAAGCATCAGAAAGCAGTGATGGAAAGTCGCGCTCTAGGCGATCCTCGCTGTAAAGAAATACTGAATACGTGGGAGAAATGGTTATGAACGAAGAATACTATGTACAGGATGTCATCGCGGCGATGGAGAAGATCGCCCCGACGGAACTGGCGTGTGAATGGGACCGGGTGGGCCTGATGATCGGGGACCCCGGCGCGAAAGTGGAGGGAGTGCTTCTCGCACTTGATGCCAGTGCCGCGGCGATCGACAGGGCGATGGAGGTCGGCGCGAATCTGATTATCACGCACCATCCGCTTCTCTTCGAGCCGCTTCATCAAGTGGACTATACGACACCACGCGGCGCGAATATCCGAAAACTCATCAGGAACGATATCCATGTCTTCTCTGCGCATACGAATCTGGATAAGGCGCCCAAAGGCGTCAATTATGCTCTGGCGACCGTGCTCGGGCTCGTGATGCAGATCAATCTGGTCGATGTGGAGATCGGACTATGCGGCAGCGTCGGTCAGGAGTCGATGACTCTCTTCGGATTTGCCGATCTGGTTAAGAACAGACTCGGGGCGAGCGGTCTGATCCTGAATACGGACAAGGACAGGGAAGTGTCGAGAGTCTTCGTGCAGGGCGGCGCTTTTGACGAGGAATCGATCCCGGTCCTTAAGCTCTACCGTGTCGATGTCGTCGTGACGGGAGAGATGAAACACCATCACATGCTCGAACTCGAAGACGCGGGCATCGCCGTCATCGTAGCAGGACATGAGGCCACAGAACGCATAGTGCTCGGAAGTTTGGAGGAAGAACTTTTGAACAAATTGCCGAATTTGCCGACTACGATCTATCTGGGACATAATTGGTGTGAAAATCGCTAGAAGTCCCGGCAAGGTTCGATTATAATATACATGTTTTCTGAGCTGGACCGGATGATCGCGGGCACAGGTGCCGAAAGGCCGTGCGTGAGGAAAGTCCGGGCTCCATAGGACAAGGGTGCCGGGCAGTTCCCGGTGAAGGTAACTTTAAGGAAAGTGCAACAGAAAAGAAGACCGCCGTTTCCTTCGGGATTCGGTAAGGATGAAAAGGCGAGGTAAGAGCTCACCGGCGGTACGGTAACGTACCGGCCTTGTAAACCCCACCCGGAGCAACGCCATGGAAAGACATTACTGTGGTCCGCAGGTCTTGAGGAGGCGGCTTGAGCCGGAACGAAATTTCCGGTCTAGATAGATGATCATCTTCTACAGAACCCGGCTTACAGGTTCAACTTAGAAGACTTTTTCTCGCTCGAGCCATGTATTCATGACGGGCAGAATAGAGATAAAAACCTCGCATCGAGGACGATAGAAAGAGAGGACATGTTTCATGGCAGAATCATATTTAAGTCGCGGAGTTTCCCCTACGAAGGACGATGTAAAGAAGGCCGTCGCCAATCAGGATAAGGGTGCTTTTCCCGGTGCTTTTTGCAAGCTGATCGATGACCTCGCGGGCGATCCGGATTACTGCTCGGCGATCCATGCGGACGGCGCGGGTACGAAGTCCTCGGTCGCATATATCGCATATCGTGAGACGGGTGACCTCAAGTGGTTCCGCGGCATCGCCCAGGATTCTCTGGTCATGAATACCGATGACCTCGCCTGTGTCGGCGCCATCGAGAAACTTTCCCTCTCGAATACCATCGGCCGTAACGCCCACCGTGTCGACGGCAAGTGTATCGCGGCTGTCATCGAAGGCTACAACGACATCGTCGGTAAACTTCAGAATATGGGGTTTGACATCAACATGTGCGGCGGTGAGACTGCAGATGTCGGTGACCTCGTCCGTACCCTCATCGTAGACTCCACGCTCGTGACCCGTGTGGCCAGAAAGAATGTCATCAATGCGGCGAATATCAAGCCCGGTCATGTGATCGTAGGTCTTGCATTCTTCGGTCAGGCGACCTACGAGGATTCCTATAACTCCGGCATGTCCAGTAACGGCCTTACCGCGGCCCGTCATATGCTGCTTTGCAAGGATTATCTTAAGGAATATCCGGAGTCCGTCTCCGAGACGATTCCCGAAGATAAAGTATATTGCGGTAAGTTCCGCCTCTCGGATAAGCTCCCGGGAAGTGAGCAGACCGTAGGTGAGGCGATCCTTTCTCCGACACGTACCTATCTTCCGGTCATCCGTGATGTGCTTGATGCTTACCGTGCTTCGATCTCCGGTATCATCCACTGCACCGGCGGCGGACAGGCCAAGTGCCGTGACTTCGGTAAGAACCTTCGCATCGTGAAGGACAATCTGTTCCCGTTCCCGCCGCTTTTCCAGGCGATCTACGAGTCCGGTGAGATCCCGATGAAGGAGATGTACCAGGTATTTAACTGCGGTCACCGTATCGAGTTCTACTGCGACGAGAGTGTCGCCCAGGGCATCATCGATATCGCCGGCAAGTATAACATCGAGGGCCGTATTGTCGGCCGCGTCGAGGCTCTGCCGGAGGGCTCCGAGAATCAGGTCGTCATCCGCGCTAACGGTGAAGAATTCATCTACGGGTGAAGGAGACAGGTCAGTATTTGAATGCCGATTCGGAAAAGAACAGAAACATGAACAGGCGTGTATCGCAAATCAGAAGAAAAAAAGCATCGCTATCCGTCATGATGGCGATGCTTCTGTCTCTTACGTCCTGCTCTCTCGGTAGTCTTCCGTCGCGAACTTCCGCTTTAGACTCGATTTCCGATTCTTCTGTTTCGTCCTCGGAGGGGAGCGTTTCGCAGTCTTCTTCTGATTCTGGTGAAACGGTGGAACTAGACAGCAGGGAAGACCGGCTGTACGGCTATGTAGATGGGTATATGTCGACACTTTGTCTGGGTGATCCGAATCTGGTATGTGAATCCTTCGGTGTCCGCTATTCGGAAATCCTGCCGAAAACATACGATTGCGATGAACTGGTCTTTGCGACGATCTTTCAGAATCTGGATTACTACTACAGCGCTGTGGTCACCAGCGATTATGTGGATTATACGGTAGATGTGACCTGTAAGATCCCGGATATACGCGGCTGCGTAGAGGAGATCCTCGCGGATGAAACGTTCATGAATGAGGTATGCCGGCCGTGGCTTCTGGCTCTGACGGAAGGGGATGATCCGACGGATCCCTCAGTTCAGGCCGCTTCCGATGAGGCGTATACGAAGATGAAAGAAGAGATACTTATGGAGGCATTGGGACGGATAACACGCGGTGAATATACCGAGAAAATCATGCGTACCGACTACTTCTCCGTCCACAACAATGGCGGCGAAAACTGGATCTGCACCGGTTTCCCTGATGTCGTTTATCTCTGTGCGAAGGAGTACTACATGGTAAGCCTTACCTATATCGATTTGATTTTCGAATATATGCTGATCGAGAAGTGTGGCAACGTCATGGTCAGTAACGGGGAGTTGAAACAGGAAAAACTCGATGCGCTTCTTGAGAAGAAAAAACAGGAGATCATCGACGTGCAGCAGGGGTAAGGCATCCATAGTGAAACCTGTGGTAGAAAATTCCTTGGAGGATTCGAAAAAATATGTTGACATCGTGATTCTCTATCGCTATAATAATCAACGTTCGCAAGAACAGATGTACCTTTAGCTCAGTTGGTAGAGCAACTGACTCTTAATCAGTGGGCCCAGGGTTCGAGTCCCTGAAGGTGCACCAGAAGATCCGAATCGGTAACGGTTCGGATCTTTTCTTTTTCCAGAAGAAAAACATCCCTAAAGTTCGAAACAGATAAACCCACGTATCACGATCAGTAGAAGAATGTGCCGTGATTTCGGAAATGAGAGTATAATCAAAAAAGAGAATCCGATTAGGGGGGTGTACGATTATGATTCAGCCTGAAGTATATCTTTTCGGCCAGATCCTGGGCACGCACTCGTTTCTTCTTAGAGACGGTTTTCTGAAGCCTGATGAGTACTCAGAGATCGAGGCGCAGTATTTCCTGCCGGGAGGGGAAACAGGAACGGCTGCTACGGTTCTCGATTCACTGGGTGTCTCGGTAAGAATGACAGGCACGCATGTCGGTACGGAAGTCGCCCCGATGCTCCGTAAATTCTATGAGAATAAGAATGTCGATCTGTCGTGTATCGACTTCATCGAGGACGATAAGGGCGTCATGGATTATGTCGTGATCGCCGGACTCGTCCGTTCCCCGATGGGCCGATTCGCGACGCTGTTTTCGAGCGGGAAGCGTTTCTGGAGTGTCCCGAAGGAAGAGGATATCGCCGGTTGCAAGGTTGCAGCCATCGATCCGTTCTTCGGAGAAGAGACACAGAAGGTCGCGGAGATCTGCGTGAAGAATCATATCCCGTATGTGACGATAGATAGTCCCCATGAATCATATCTGCACCAGCATGCCGCCATTAACGTGGTCTCGAAAGAGTGCACCGCGAAGGACTATGCGGGAAAAGCACCGGATGAGATCATGGAGTGCTTAAAGAGTACGTCCGCAGGTCTTACTATCCTGACGCAGGGCGGAGGGGAGATGCTGTATGGACGGAAAGGACAGGAGACAAAGAGGATGAGTGCTTTTGACGTAGAGGTAAGAAGCACCCTCGGTGCCGGCGATACCTATAAGGCCGGATGTGTCTATGCGGTCCTTCACGGCATGAGTGACGACGAGACGGTAAGATTTGCGAGCGCGTGCTCGGGTATTGCGATCTCGAGATTCCCGCTGCCGCTTTTTCCACCGAAATTTGAAGAAGTAAATGATTTGATAAATAGTGTGATATAATCTTTTGTTGTGGCAATAAAGCCGATGTCTCAGGAGGAAGTAAACATGGATAATAATTTCAGAATTGAAACGAATTGTGTTCAGGGCGCATATCAGCCGAAGAACGGTGAATCTAGAGTCATGCCGATCGTGCAGAGTACGACATGGAAGTACTCTACAACCGAGCAGATGGGCCGTCTTTTCGACCTCGAGGAGAGCGGATATTTCTATACGCGTCTTGCGAACCCGACCAGTGACCTCGTAGCGGCAAAGATCTGCATGCTCGAAGGCGGTGTTGCGGCCATGCTGACTTCTTCCGGTCAGGCTGCAAACTTCTATTCGATCTTCAATCTCTGCTCTGCAGGAGACCACATCGTATGCTCTTCCGCTCTTTATGGCGGTACATACAACCTTTTCGCACACACCATCAAGAAGATGGGTATCGATGCGACATTCGTATCTCCGGATGCGACAGAAGCAGAGATCGAGGCAGCGATCCAGCCGAACACGAAGCTGGTTTTCGGTGAGACGATCGCAAACCCGGCACTCAATGTTCTCGACATCGAGACATTTGCCAAGACAGCACATAAGAACGGTCTTCCGTTCATGATCGATAACACATTCGCGACACCGATCAACTGCCGTCCGATCGAGTGGGGCGCCGATATCGTTATCCACTCCACGACCAAGTACATGGACGGTCACGCGACATCCGTTGGTGGCTGTATCGTTGACGCAGGTACCTTCGACTGGACAAAGTATCCGGATAAGTTCGCAGGACTCGTCGAGCCGGATGAGACTTATCACGGCGTATCCTACACAGGCCGTTTCGGAAAGTCCGCTTTCATCATGAAGGCGGTCGCTCAGCTGATGCGTGACCTCGGCTCCATCCCGGGTCCGATGAATGCATTCCTTCTGAACCTGGGCCTCGAGACACTGCATCTGCGTATGCCGCGTCACTGCGAGAATGCGCAGGCTGTTGCCGAGTATCTGCAGAATCATCCGAAGATCGCATGGGTATCTTTCCCGGGCCTGCCTGGTGATAAGGAATACGAGAAGGCGAAGAAGTACTGCCCGAACGGCACCTGTGGCGTTCTATCCTTCGGTGTAAAGGGCGGCAGAGAAGCCTGCATCAAGTTCATGGATTCCCTGAAGCTTGCTGCGATCTGCACACACGTTGCGGACTGCAGAACCTGCGTACTGCACCCGGCTTCCCATACACACCGTCAGATGAATGATGAAGAATTGAAGGCGGCTGGCGTAAGTCCTGATCTCATCCGTTTCTCTACGGGTATCGAGAGCAAGGAAGACATCATTGCCGATATCGAGCAGGCCCTCGCGAACGTCTGATTGAAATAACGAAATCGATTTCGAAAAAGCATTTCATTTTGCGCTCCTTTTATGTACAATAGAGGGAGCGTAAATTATTTCCTTAAGGAGGATCAAGACATGAAGATTTACAGCGTTCTCGATAAAGAATTCGCACCTTACGGCAAGGTACTCACAGGTTACGATGTATCCGGTCTGATCAAGGCTCTCGATGAGAAGACACCGCTTCCGGATGGCGTCGAGTATGTGATGAGCTGTGCAGATCTCGAGTACACCGATGCTTTTGGCGTACTGCAGAATAACGCATACGGCGGCATGCCGATCCAGCTCGGCTACTGCAATGGCCATAACACGAAGCTCAACTGCCTCGAGTATCACCGTGACAGCGAGCTGAACATCGGTTCCACCGATTTCATCCTGCTCCTGGCGAAGGCTGACGATATCGTAGACGGCAAGCTCGACACATCCAAGGTCATGGCTTTTAAGGCGGAAAAAGGACAGGTCGTCGAAGTTTATGAGACGTCTCTCCACTATGCTCCGTGCTCTGCCAAGAAGGGCGAAGGCTTCAAGGTCGTTATCGTTCTGCCAAAGGGCACCAATGGCCCGGTTCCGGCGCTGACCGCTTATAACGAAGAAGATAAGTGGATGACTGCATGCAATAAGTGGCTCCTCGCTCATGAAGAATCCTCTGAGGCGAAGAGTGGCGCTTATGTGGGACTCACAGGTGTGAATCCGGATATCGCGGATCTGATCTGATTTCCGATTAATTGATTATTGCGAAAAAGAAAAGCTTTCTTGTGCTGACCTTTGGAGGCACTTGAAAGCTTTTCTTTTTGCGCATATGCAAGTTTCTCGGAAAAGGCGAAAAATATTAGGCCGCCGGAGAGATTTCTTTTGCTTTGGATTCATGAATCACAGAATAGTATACATGGATAAGCTCTGGGAAATTAATCAGCTCAAGCCTTCGCGGATCGATTGGGAAAACCTCTGATTACTACACTGATTTTGACAAAACGGCGATGAAAGTGTAAAATTTCGTTTAGAGTTTAGAAAGGCAGAGTGGCTATCGTTTTCGGATGTGACCCATTCTTTCTTTTTGGCTCAAAAAGAAATGAGTGAGGTAAGTAGTATGAAAAACACAACGAAATTCTTATCTGTACTGCTTGCTCTTTCCATGACTGCCGGTTTGGCTGCTTGTGGAAGCAAGGAAACAGAAAAGGAAGAAAAAGACGACAAGACGAAGAAGACTGAGGCGTCAGGAGACACGGATGATACCGAGTCCCAGCCGGATGCTACGACAACAGAAGCTACCGAGGCGACAACAGAGGAAACAACCACCGCCGAGACCACGCCGGCTATTCCGGATGGATATGAGCAGATCTCTTTTACTGACACTCAGTTTGGTGTAGAAGTTACTATGAATGTTCTTTCCGGCGGACTTCTTGAGCAGAAGTATGATGACACATACTATACCTATGAGATGGCGGATAAGAGTGATGAGGGGTATCGCATCTCTTATAAGTTCGATGTCATTGCCGTAAACTATGACGATGATTTCTGGGCATATAAAACCAAAAACTCTGAAACGATCGACGGCGGAAACCATCCGATCATGTACAATCCGCATAGTGAAAGTCTGCAGTATCTTTCTATTTGGGGCGGAGAATGCTACAACGGTCAATATCTTGCAAAAATCACACTCAGTAATTCAGAAGGAAAATATCCGGAAGATGCTATGAGAGAACTGGCTGAAAATGTCGGACGTTCTGTCGAATTCCATTCTATCGGCTCTGATGAGTTTACGGATGCAGATGGGAATTTTGTATGCACACAGGATTATATCAAGTTCGGAAAAAGTATGACGGTCGATGGCAAAGAAATGACTCCTTATATCTACATCTATGAGGGGGAAAGTGCCTATCCGTACTGGAAAGTGGATTTTGAAAATGCCGAAGGTGAACACATTGATGTGCTGGCCCGTGGCGGATATAACGGAACATACTATAATGCCCGTCTGGAAAATGATGATTGGAGACAATGCATGGTTTCCGGTTATCCGGCGATCTGTCATCTGTCTAATGACGGCGGAAAACTCGTTGCTGAATATGTTATCGTTCTGGGTCATGAGGATAGAGAAACATCTGATGGCGATAAGTATGAAGAAGATGTGATGATCTATGAGATCATCGACGGTGATTACGGTGATGATTTCATTAAGGATCTCATCAAAGGCAGTTCTGATCATCCGGAGCTTTACGAGCGCATGGATGCCTATGCCGGCGGTTACCTCGATGCTGTGATCTACACACCGCTTGAAGGTGCCACTCCGGTAGAAAAGCAGGGCTGATTTTTCCTGCATAATCGGGTAAGCGGATACAAGGCGTATTCGCTTGCTTTCTAAAAGAAAGACAAAAAGAAATCTCTCCAGCGGCGAGTTTTGCGGTTTCGCAAACTGTTTGAGCCGAGGGAGAGATTTCTTTTTGCCGATTAGCGAATCAATTAACCGAAGAACTCCTTGTAGAGCGTCCTTACCGCATAGGAGCAGTATTCTTCGCGTACGCCGAACATGACGGAGATCTCGGAAGCGCCCTGGTTGATAAGCTCGAGGTTGATACCGGCTTTGGAAAGGGCGGTAGCGGCACGGGCCGTGGTACCTACGGTATTGGCCATCGCCTGACCAACGATCATAACAATGGCGAGATCACGGTGCACAGAGATGTTATCCACATTCAGTTCTAGGCTGATGCGCTGGATGATGCGGCGCTCTTTTTCAGGTGTGAAGTCAGAGGCACGCAGGATGATGGAGACGGAATCGATACCGGAAGGCATGTGCTCGATGGAGATGCCCTCATCCGCGATAATGGAGAGGACCTTTACGAGGAAGCCGACCTCACGGTTCATCAGATACTTGCTCATGTTCAGGGCGCAGAAGCCTTTCTCGCCAGCGATGCCGGTTACGAGGGAATCGTAGTGGGTACGCTTGTTGACGATCATGGTGCCCTTGCTGTCCGGGTTGTTGGTATTTCTGATGTTGACCGGGATACCGCGGACAAATGCCGGGTACAGCGCCTCTTCGTGAAGCACAGAGAAACCGGCGTAAGCAAGCTCTCTCATCTCATCATAGGTGATCTCGGTGACCGGGAACGGATCCTTTACGAGATTCGGGTTTACGGCATAAACATTGTCGACGTCTGTCCAGTTCTCGTATACGGAAGCATGAACAGCCGCGGCAAGGATCGCACCGGTAATATCGGAACCGCCGCGTGAGAAGGTGATGATCTCGCCTTCCTTGGAGAATCCGTAGAAGCCCGGGAATACACAGATCTCACGGAGTTTACTGATATCTGCCAAGTTGTCATAGGACTCCGGAAGGATCTTAACGTGGCCACCGACCTCGGTCTCGAGGAAGAGTCCGGCCACTCTCGGGTTGCAGTAAGTGGCCTTGTGACCGATCTTCTTGAGGTAGGTTGCGACGAGGCGCGCACAGCTGTCTTCGCCAAGAGCCTTGGTCGCGTCCATATATCTGCCGGCATCTTTGATCGGGGAATTGATCGAATCTTCGATGTTCTCCTTGATGGAATCCATACACTCGGGGATCTCGAGTTCTTCGCAAATAGAAGAGAAGCGGTCGAGAACGGCCTGCAGTTCCTTCTCACCGGACTGCCCGGAAATCTTCGCGTTTGCGAGGGCGATCAGAAGGTCCGTCACCTTGATGTCGGACGGGAAGCGCTTACCGGGTGCAGAGACGACGATGACACGTCTCTCCGGATCGCTGAGCAATATTTCGCAGACCTTCTTAATCTGGGTGGCGTCTGCACAGGATGAACCACCGAACTTGGTTACTTTCATATGTCTGTCAGGAGAATTCCTGAGCCTCCTTTTCATTTTCACACGCTATTATATAGTTATAGTAGGCTTTCGTGCAAGTGAATGGCGGTATACTTGCGGTTTTTCTTGAGGATTGGTATCCTACTACTGGTTTTCGGGCGATCTTCCGGCTTCTAATGAAGTGGACGATTCTTCCGTATTCCGAAGAGAAGGAAACTGTGAGGAGCGATCGAATGGGCAATATTTTCCGTCCGAGTCTGTGTGCGAAGAAAGTCAGCGATCTTGATTTTTCTGACCTTTATGCCAAGGGTTTCCGCTACGCACTTCTTGATTTCGACAACACCCTTGCTCCGGACCACTATACGGAGCCGATCCCGTACTCTTATGAGATGGTCAAAAGGATGCAGGAGGCCGGATTCTCGCTGTGCCTGGTTTCAAATGCCAAGTCCGAGCGATCGAAGAAGATCGCCGATATGCTGAAGATCCCCTGTGTGTCCTACGCCAATAAACCTGGAACTTCCGGCGTGCTGAAGGCCATGGCACTGATCGGCGCGGCTAAAGAGAATACCATGATGATCGGTGACCAGCTCTTCACGGACATCGCTGCCGGGAATCGCGCGGGGCTTTATACCATCCTCGTCGAGCGCTATGCGAAGAAGGAAGTCTTCTATGTCGTCCTCAAACGCTTCCCCGAGTGGATCATAAGGAAAGTGTGCCGGTTCTGAGGATGCATCTCGCCGGAAAGACACTGCGCAACAGAAGCAGGAGCGTTCCTCATACTGTGCTTTTTGTGAAAAATAGATAAAATCGCGTTTTTCTCGCCTTTTCACTTGCAGATTCACTTTCCTTCAAGTAAACTATAGTATCGTGAATAAATTTGTTATCAAATATATGTATATTTCGGAGGATTATTTATGATTAGCGCTGGTGATTTTAGAAACGGTATGTGCTTCGAGATGGACGGCCAGGTTTTCCAGGTAGTGGAATTCCAGCACGTTAAGCCGGGTAAGGGTGCGGCTTTCGTACGTACGAAGTACAAGAACGTAAAGACCGGTTCCGTTGTGGAGCGCAGCTTCAACCCGAACGAGAAGTTCGAGCAGGCTCAGCTGGAGAGAAATGACATGCAGTACACCTACAACGATGGTGACCTGTATCACTTCATGGATATGGAGACATATGAGGACCGTCCGATCGCCAAGGAGAGCATCGGTGAAAACATCCGCTTCCTCAAGGAAGAGATGATTTGTAAGGTCCTTTCTTATAAGGGTGAGATCTTCGGTGTAGAACTTCCGATCGTTGTTGAGCTCGAGATCACTGAGTGCGAGCCCGGTGTTCGTGGTGATACGACAAACAACGCGACCAAGATCGCAACGCTGGAGACAGGCGCTACCGTTAAGGTTCCGCTCTTCGTGAACCAGAACGAGATTATCCGTGTCGATACACGTACCGGTGAATATCTGGAGCGTGCGTAATCTCACGTTCTGATCTTCGTCGAGAAGGGAATTGCCGAAAATGGGAGAGAATCTCGTATCGGAATCGATCAAAGGCGAACGCTCGATGTCGCAGGGCTTTGTTGCTCAGTATGCAGCAGAAGCCGCCCTGCGTGCAGAGGGCGTTGCTCGTCTTACGGCTTCCGTGCCGGTGGTCCTTAAGGAGTCCCTCGGATTCGTCCATGAGGGCAAGGGCGTCCGTGTCGAGTTCTCCGAGACAGAAGAGGGCTTCGTCTCTGTGACTGTCTATCCCATCGTGTATTATGGTATGATTATTCCAGAGGTGGCCTGGGCGATCCAGGAGCGCGTCAAGGAAGACGTCGAGAAGTTTACGGGACTGGTCGTGGAATCGGTCAATGTCCATGTCTGCGGCGTGGTATTAAGGGAGGAAAAGAACTCATGAATCGGATCATTCGTTTTGTGCTGATTGTTTATTCGACACTCCTGGCGATCCTTTCGCTTCTTCTGCTGTATGCGCTGGCGGACGACGGCATCTTCGCCGATCTTCTTTCGCCTCTGGCCAATATCGTTACTGACCCGTATAAGAAATATATCTATCTGGCCGTTCTTCTGGTGATCCTGGTCTCGTGCGTGGTCACGGTGACATACTGCCTGCTGAATGGCCGTCTGAGTAAGACCCGTATCCGCCAGACGGAGATCGGCTTTGTCGAGATCGGTGTCGATGCGATCGAGAGTATCGCCCTGAACTCCGCTAAGAGCGCGCAGGCCGGCATCAAGGCTGCCCGTGCGCGTGTATCGTCGGCGAAGAATAACGCGATCCGCGTGTATATGAGTGCTGTTCTTTACTCGAACGTCGAGGTGCCGTCGACGATGGGCAAGGTACAGGAACGCGTCAAGAAGGATATCGAGCGCTATACAGGGATCACGGTCGAGAGCGTCACCGTGAAGGTAAGCCGCGTCGAGCCTGTCGTGGCGAAAGTCGAGCGGTAATTCCGGTAAGACAGCAGGAGTGGAGCGGTAAGACATGAGAGCCCTGATCATCAAATTCTTTGATATGCTGAAGGATAAGAGCTCCGGCAAGATCGGTGCCGGTATCGCTTTTGTCTTCGCACTTTTTCTGGTGATCTTCGGTTTTTTCAAGACATTATTCATAATCATCCTGACCGTGGTAGGATACGTCGTCGGCGCACTCCTGTTCTCGGATAAGGATAAAGTCAAGGACTGGATGGACAAGATCCTTCCGCCCGGGAGGTTTCGATGAGCAGAAGAGAAGCGCGTGAAGCGGCCTTCACATTTTTATACCAGCTGGAATTTCGGGATGAACCGGTCGCCGAACAGAGAGCGCAGTATCTGGAACAGCATCCTCTGGAAGAAGAGGATATTCCGTATTTTACTCTCATTACGGACGGAGTCTTCGAGGAACGTGAGAAACTCGATGAAATATATGCTCCTTATCTCAAGGACTGGAAACTCTCCCGCCTTCCGAAGGTCGATGTGATCCTTTTGCGTATCGCAGTCTATGAGATGCTGCATATCGAGGATGTTCCGACGAATGTCTCGATCAGCGAGGCCGTCATTCTCACCAAGCGCTACAGCACAGAGGATTCCCGCGCGTATATCAATGCGGTTCTCGGCAAGGTGGGCCGCGCACTCGAAAAATGATGGAAAGATCTGTCCTGACCGTAACTGAGCTGAATGAATATGTCGGGCAGCTCCTAAGCGCCGATAGTGTACTGAGCCAGCTTTGTGTCAGCGGCGAGATCTCCGGGTATAAGCGCTATCCTTCCGGACATGCCTATTTCCAGCTAAAAGATAAGAAAAGTTCTGTTCAGTGCGTCCTTTTTAACGGAAGTTTCGGACGCATCTCTTTTGTTCCGGAAAACGGCATGCAGGTCCGCATCTATGGCCGTGCGTCACTGTATTCCGTAGACGGGAAGTTCCAGGTGATCGTGTCGATCATGCAGGAAGAGGGCCTCGGCGACCTCTTTAAGGAATTCGAGAAAAGAAAACAGAAGATGGCCGAGGAAGGCCTCTTTGACGAATCTCATAAGAAACCGATCCCGTATCTTCCGAAGCGTATCGGTGTCGTGACTTCTCCGAAAGGTGCCGTCATCCAGGATATCCTGAATGTCCTTTCACGCAGATTCCCGAACTTTGATCTTCTTCTGGCGCCGTCGGCTGTACAGGGGAAGGGGGCGGCGGAGGAACTGATCCGCGGCCTGAAACTTCTCGATGCGCGTGAGGATATCGATGTGATCATCATCGCGCGTGGCGGAGGCTCGATGGAGGACCTGTGGTGTTTTAACGATGAAGCTCTCGGCCGGGCCATCTATGAGGCGAGAAAACCGGTCATCTCGGCTGTCGGTCATGAGACGGACTATACGATCTGTGATTTCTGTTCGGATCTTCGTGCGCCGACTCCGTCTGCTGCGGCAGAACTCGTGATGCCGAATAAAGAAGAAGTCCTGGCGCGATTGGATATGTCGCGCAGAAATCTCGACTCGGCGATGCAGCACTTTATCCGCATGAAGAACCATAAGTGGGAAACCCTCACGAAGCACCGCGCGCTTCTGACGCCTCAGGTAAGACTCGAAAAAGAGATGCAGCGGCATGATATCCTAGAGGCAAAGCTCGATGAGAGATTTCAAGCAGAATACGAAAAGAGGAAAAGTGCTTTTGCTACAGAACTTGCTAAACTTCAGGCGCTCGATCCGATGCGTGTCCTGCTTCGCGGGTATGCCAGAACGACGGATAAGGCGGGGCGAACGGTAGACTCCGTAAATTGTGTTAATATAGAAGATGAGGTTTCGATCGCGGTCGCGGACGGGGTCATCCGTTCGCAGGTAGTGGCGGTCGAGAGGAAGGAGAGGGGATCCGATGGAAGAAAAGATTGACCTTACGTACGAGCAGGCGGTAGCCGAACTGGAAGGAATCATCCGGAAACTGGAGTCGGGCGAGGCCTCTCTGGATGATTCGATCTCCCTGTATTCCAGAGGGATGGAACTGTCGAAGTTCTGTAAAGAGAAACTCGACTCCATCGTCAAGCAGATCAGTGCTCTCGGCGAAGACGGCAAGAGCGAGAGTCCTCTGGGCGAGTGAGGGGAAGACCTATGAGTGAGAAAATCTCATTTTTTATGAAGAAATACCAGGATCGTATCGAATCGCTGCTCCTTACGGTTTTCCCTCCGGAGCTGTCCGAAGATCCTACGGTAAAAGCCTCGATGTACAGTCTGCTGGCTGGCGGGAAGCGGATCCGCCCGGTGCTGATGTATATGGTGGCGGAGATGCTCTGCGTCGAGCTTTCTGTCGTGGATGATTTCGCGGCCGCCATGGAGATGGTCCATACTTATTCTCTGATCCATGACGATCTGCCGTGCATGGATAATGATACGCTCCGTAGAGGAAAGCCGACCTGCCATGTGGCGCACGGTGAAGCATTTGCCCTTCTTGCCGGCGACGCGCTTCTGAACCGCGCCTTTGAGAGGGTGCTTCTGGCAGTGAATAATAATCCGCATACAGCCCGTGCGGCGGTGTGTTTTTCCGAGAATACCGGGATATGCGGCATGATCGGCGGCCAGAGTATCGATCTGGCCTCAGAAGGAAAGAAGATCGATACCGGACGTTTATGTGAACTTCATGAGAAGAAGACGGGTGCGCTGATCAATGCGTCATGTCTGATCCCATATTATATCTACGCGGCCGAAAAGGGCGAGGATAAGGAGCTTTATGACCTGATCCACCGTTTCTCGGCGGGAACGGGACTGGGCTTCCAGATCAATGACGATCTGCTGGATGTACAGGCGGATGCGAGCGTCCTCGGTAAGTCAACGGGAAAAGATGAGCGTGACCAGAAGTCGACGTTTGTGACGGTCTTCGGTGAAAAGAGTGCGCAGCAGATGCTCGATGATACATACAGCGATGTGTTCGAGTCGCTCGATGAGCTCGCCGAGCGTGGCTGGGATGTTAGTGAACTCCGCGAGTTCAGCGAACTTCTTCTGAATCGGGTGCAGTAGACCATGAAGCCGACTCCGATACTTGATGGGATCTCGCGTCCGGAAGATGTGGCGCAGCTGAGTCACGATGAGTGCAGGCTCCTCGCGGATGAACTGCGTGACGTCATCGTCGAGCGCGTCAGTAAAAACGGAGGACATCTGGCATCGAGTCTCGGTGTGGTGGATCTGACGATCGCGCTATTGTCCAAGTTTGCGCCTCCACATGACCAGATCGTCTGGGATGTCGGCCATCAGGCGTATGCCTATAAGCTTCTGACCGGACGAAAAGACAGATTTGACACGCTTCGGCAGTATGGCGGTGTCGCGGGTTTCCCGAAACAAAGTGAAAGTGTTTACGATGTTTTTGGCGTCGGACATAGCAGTACTTCTGTGTCTGCGGCACTGGGTCTTCTTCGAGCGAAGAAACTCCAGGGGGATGACGGACATGTTATCGCCGTGATCGGTGACGGCGCCATGACCGGCGGTATGGCCTTCGAGGGACTTAATGATACAGGGCATTTCAAGGAAAATCTGACGGTAATCTTAAATGATAACCAGATGTCGATCGATAAGAACGTCGGCGGGCTTTCGAGAGCGCTGGCCAATCTCCGTTCTACACAAGGGTATATCAAGGCCAAGAGCAAGGTCGAGCGTTTCCTTCTGGCGATTCCGCTGATCGGGCGCCCCATCGCGCGATTCCTGCGGATGGTGAAGACGTGGTTCCGACTGCTGATCCGGAGAAATACTCCGCCGGTGATCTTCGAGGATCTGGGTTTCCAGTATTTCGGGCCTTTTGACGGGCATAACATCGCGCTTCTTAAGAAAAAACTCGAGATCTCCAAGACGATCAACGGCCCGGTCCTTATCCATATCGTGACGCAGAAAGGTAAGGGGTATCCATTTGCCGAGGAGAATCCTTCGATCTATCACGGAGTCTCGCCTTTCGATCGAGAAAAGGGCGTCCAGCCATCGACGGCGCCGACCTTTACATCTACCTTTTCGGATTCTATCGTGCGAGTCGGTAAGGCGAATGAAAAGGTGGTCGCGATCTGTGCAGCCATGATGACCAGCACGGGACTTAAGGCTTTCCGCCAGAATTTGAAACTGCGTTTCTTTGATGTAGGTATTGCCGAGGAGCATGCCGTCACGATGGCGGCCGGTATGGCGACAAATGGATTTGTACCCGTGGTGGCGCTGTATTCCACGTTTGCCCAGCGTGCTTACGATCAGATGCTCCATGACGTCTGCCTACAGAACCTGCATGTGGTTCTCGCGCTCGACCGTGCCGGTATCGTCGGCGCGGATGGTATGACACATCAGGGGATCTACGACATCTCCATGATGCTCTCGATGCCGAACGTTACACTTCTGTCTCCCTGTGATTTCGCCGAGCTCGACAGGATGCTCGAGTGGGCCGTCGAAGAGGGGACGGGTCTTGTCGCCGTGCGCTATCCGCGCGGAGGACAGAGTGAAGTGCTCGGGTCGATCCCGGCGAAAGCGGGAATCGGGCCACGAATCATCCGGGATGGTTCGCCTGATGCGTCCGGTTCTGAACATCACGGAAGCGTGGCGATCGTGGCGCTGGGTGTCATGTGCGAGCAGGCCATTCAGTCGGCGGAGAAACTGGCGGAAAAAGGCATTTCCTGCCGCGTGATCGATGCTCGCTGCTGTAAACCTCTGGATATTACTGCATGGAGACAGGTACTGGACGGAGTTTCCTCTATCGTGACGATCGAGGACGGAGTGGCTCATGCCGGCTTCGGCAATTATCTTCTCTCCGAGCTTCGGAAAGCTGGAGGTTTCCCGTGTGTGGCACATGCCGAAGTCCTGGGTGTCTCGGACCAGCCGCTCGTGGCGGGTAAGCGCGAGCAGCTTCTGGAAATTGAGGGTATGGATGCGACTTCTGTTGCGGCGGCGGTGGAGCGTGTGATCACTTCCATATAGATTTAGTGATCATTCTATACACCTTCTGCATATGTTTCTGCAGGATATACCTAAGTAGAATAATTATTTGGATATATCATCATGCATGAGAAGAAATTTCCTTGTATAATTGTCTGTATAAATTCTTGAAATGGAGTATAATTATGCAAAAGCGGCATAATTATGCATCACTGTTTGGGAGAGCCTGATCCGGAAGGAGGTCTTTCTGGAGTTAGGCAGCACTCAATCAGGAAGGAGGGTGTGCGATGCGATTCGGAATTGTGGTGAACAAAGACAAAGACCCGGGTTATGCTTTTTCCAAGTATGCGACGGAAGTGATGAAGGCGCGCGGATGTGAGGTCGTGCTCGACCCGACGTATGCGGAAACAGAACTTGCCGATGTCCCGGGCGTGATCCTCGATGATTATAAGAACTGCGACATTCTCATCTCGATGGGCGGCGATGGAACATTCCTCCGTACGGCACACAAACACCTCGATTCCAAGGTCCCGCTCATCGGAGTCAATCTCGGAAGTATCGGCTTCATGACCGAGATCAGCAAGGAAGATTTCGAAGATGCGGTCGATCGTCTGATCGACGGAAAATATTCGCTCGAGACGCGGACCCAGCTCGATGTCACTCTGATGTCGGAGGACGGTACGGTCAGGGAACACGGGGTCTGTCTAAATGACGCGGTAGTCGCACGTGGCGCGAACCTTCATGTCGTTACGCTGGATCTGCTGATCGACCATGACCACGTCGAACGTCTCTCCGGAGATGGCGTCATCCTATCGACCGCGACCGGATGTACGGCTTATTGCCTCGCGGCCGGCGGCCCGATCGTCAAGCCGGATCTGGACATCTGCATGGTCACGCCGATCTGCCCGCATACACTTCATAACCGCACTTATATCGTTTCCGGTGACAGTTCGGTCGAGCTGATCATCGAGAGATTCTCCGAGCCGCCGATCCTCTCCCTCGACGGAAGGCAGAATATAGAGCTTGCGCTCCATGACCGTATTGTGGTAAGAAAGTCCGAGGTGGGCGTCGTTGTCGCCAAACTCGGCTACAAGAACTTCTATCAGACAGTAAGACAGAAGATCCGTGCAAGAGGTAGTTTCTATGAAGATGGCAAAAAATGAACGTCAGGAAGCGATGCTGCGTCTGGTACGCGCCAAGGAGATCAGCACACAGGAAGAATTGGCCCGTGAGCTCGAAGCGGCCGGCTGGCAGGTTACTCAGGCCACGGTCTCACGAGATATCAAGGACCTCGGCATCATCAAGGTCACGCTTCCCTCGGGCGGCACGAAGTACAGTGTGCTCGACCGCACGGGAGATGTGGCGCCGGGCAGGCTCCTGTCCGTATTTGCGCACTCGGTGCTCTCGAGCGATGTAGCCATGAACCTCGTAGTCATCAAGACTCTCCCGGGCATGGCGAACGCTGCGGCTTCTGCGCTCGACTCCATCCATCTTTCTGGCGTGGTCGGTTCCATCGCCGGCGATGATACGATCTTCGTCGCGACGCCGAGCTATGAAGATGCGCTGGCCATCAATGCCACCATCAAAGACATGAATAACAGGAATTCCATCGATTATCAGTGAGGCACAGGTGTTAGTTCAGCTTACGATACAAGATTTTGCCATAGTGGAGTATGCCTCCTTCACGCCGGGCCGGGGACTGAATATCCTGACCGGTGAGACGGGCGCGGGAAAATCACTGATCATCGATGCGATCGGCGCGCTTCTGGGGCACCGTATCGGGCGTGACTATGTTCGTAAGGGTTGTGATAAGGCTGTCATTGAAGCGGTTTTCGATGAGATCGGATCCGTCATCCCGGCTGAGCTTCTTCTGGAATTCGGGATCGAGGCAGAAGAGGACACGCTGATCCTTCTTCGCGAAATCACGAAAGATGGAAGAAGTATCGTGCGCGTCAATGGCCGCACGATGCCTGTCTCGGTGCTTCGGGCGATCGGAGCGTATCTTCTTGATATCCACGGCCAGCATGACCAACAGACGATCTTTGATAGCAGTAAGCACCTGGGGATTCTCGACGATTATCTCGGCGTCACGATCAAGCCGCATATCGCCGCTTTCTCTGAAAAACTCGAGGAGTACAGAGCGATTCTCCAGAGCAGAAAACAGTATGAGACTGATCCCGAGAAGAGCCGTCAGATGCAGGAACTGCTGAGATACCAGATCAAGGAAATCGAGGACGGTGCTTTTGGCGAGGAAGAAGAAGAACAGCTCGTCGAGAAACTAAAGGTCCTCAAGCAGGAAGAGAAGAGGCGTTTCCATCTGTCTTTCGTGCAGGGCGCCCTATCTTCCGAGGATTCAGATTCTCCGCTTTCTTCGCTTCAGACGGCCGCCGAGCATCTGGATGCCCTTGCAGCGATGGATCCGACTTTCGCCGAGAGCGCACAGCAGCTCCGTTCGTCTGTCATGGATCTCGAAGGCGTGAGAGATACGATCGGCGTGGACGATGCCCTGGCGCAGGAATCTTACGATGAAGTCGAAGCACGGCTCGAGAAACTTCGTGCCTGTACGATGAAGTACGGCGGCTCGGTGCCGGCGATGCATGCATTTGTAAAAGAAGCCCGGGAGAGACTCGAGCTCCTATCTGAAGGAGATACGAAACTCAAACAGCTGAATGCCGAGCGTATCCGCGTGGAGCGGGAGCTGGTCGCACTGGCGGATACGATCCATGATATCCGAGTCGAGGCAGGAAGACGCTTGTCAGAGGACATCGTCGCCGAGGTAGAATTCCTGGGCCTTCCAAATGCGACATTTGAGGTGGCCTTTACGAAACGTCCGAAAGAGCGTTTCTTCAGTAAGACCGGCTACGATGAAGTCGAGTTCCTGTTCTCTGCGAATAAAGGCGAAGAACTAAAGCCTCTTTCCAAGACGGCATCAGGCGGTGAGGCGGCGAGGATCATGCTCGCGATCAAGACGATCCTGGCACGCGCCGATGCGACGCCTGTCCTGATCTTCGATGAAGTGGACTCCGGCATCTCCGGCGAGGCGGCCAAGGCCGTATCCCAGTCCATGAAGAAACTCTCGAAGTATCATCAGGTTTTCTGTGTCACGCACATGGGACAGATTGCCGCGGCGGCCGACCAGCACTTCTTTATCAGCAAAGACCAGAGCGGCGAGAGAACGAAGACGAACATCTCCGAACTGGATGATGATGGACGCATCGCAGAAGTCGCCAGACTTCTCTCCGGCAACTCGGCTGATGAACAATCGCAGCGCCTGGCTAAAAACCTCATCGAAGAGAGAAGATAAGAAATCAGAAATAGAGCAAAAGATAATGCTTTCGAAAGCCTCCGCAGGGCAAAGCCCGAGGACCAGCTGAGAAAGCTTTTCTTTTGCTCAAATGATCAGATTCTTCATATCTGCCGGCATTTCCGATGTGAATTCCATCCATTCGTTCGTGATCGGGTGATAGAATCCGAGTTTGCACGCGTGAAGTGCTTGCCGATCTATCCGGTCTTCGTTCTCGATGTGCGGCATGTCGGGGTTCGGGAAGTCGTTCGATCGGGGACCGTAGAGCCCGTCGCCGACGAGCGGATGTCCCATGTAGAGAGAGTGGACACGGATCTGATGACAGCGTCCTGTCTCGAGCTTATAGGAGACGATCGAGAGATTCCTGTCGGTAAGGACCTGAAGCGTCCTGTAGTGTGTGATGGAAGGATGGCCGTCTTCCCTCACGATGCGGATCATGATGGAGTTCTCGTCGCGGCCGATGGGGCGGTCAATCGTACCCGCTTCCGGTTCAAAAGCACCGTAGACGATGCCGACATATTCTTTTTCCATCTTGTTCTTCGAGACGGTATTATGCGCGTAGCCGTTCTTGGCGATGACGATGAGACCGGATGTTTCCCGGTCGAGGCGCATGATTGGGTGGAGACGCTGGTCACAGAGACGCTGCAGAAGCGAATCGTCCATGTGCTGCCAGGAAGGGTGAGTCACGAGATTCCCGGGCTTTTCGCAGACAACGATCCAGTCATCTTCGTAGTAGATATGGATATCGGTATCCTGCTTCGTGTGGATGATCCCCTCGGCATCGTCGTAGATGATGAGGACCTGATCGCCCTCCTCGGGCTCGGCGATCATGCGGGCTGGGAAGCCGTTCAGATAGAGCTCTCCATACAGGCGGATACGCTTGCAGAGAAGGTTCGACATCTGGTAGCGGGTACGAAGGATGTCGTAGATCTTCTTGCCGGAATCTTCGGGAAGGATACGGAACGTAAGCTGCATGCGGGACCTCCATTAAACTGCTACACATTTTAACTGCATTTGCGGAAAATGGGAAGGGCGGTAAGATGAGAGACGTTCTGTGGCGAACAGTGCTTTTGGAGCGGAATTCTCCAAATGATTTTCATTTTGAACAAAATTTGTGTCTATTCTGTTATTTTTCAGTAGAACTTGACAAGAAATTTCTTCTTTTCCATTGAGTAGAAATTGAGGATATGTTATCCTACCATGTGGGAGGTGAGTCAACTGTGGGAAAACAAAAAATGACTCCGGAAGAAATGAGCGCAAAGCTCGATGAAGTTCTTTCGAAATACAAGGGCCAGGGCCAGAAGGCTTTGATGGCCACGTTGCAGCAGGCGCAGGAAATTTACGGGTATCTGCCGCTTCCTGTCCAGAGAAAAGTAGCGGATGCGCTTGAGGTATCTGTTGCTGAGGTGTACGGCGTAATTTCGTTCTACTCTTTCTTCTCTCTGAAGCCAAAGGGAGAAAACGCCATCAGCGTATGCCTGGGTACAGCCTGCTATGTTAAAGGTTCGCAGGCCCTGCTCGATAAGATCGAGGATGAACTGGGCATCAAGAACGGTGACGTTACCAAGGATGGTAAGTTCTCGATCTCTGCGTGCCGTTGTGTAGGTGCCTGTGGTCTGGCACCGGTTATCATGGTCGGTGACGATGTTTATGGTCGTCTGACACCGGATGAGATTCCCGGTATTATCGCAAAGTATAAGGAGGCTTAATCATGGATTTATTTCGTGCGCACGTCCTTGTTTGCTGTGGTACAGGATGCACATCTTCGAACTCTGCTAAGATCTTAGAGCAGTTCGAGCAGCAGATTCCGGCTCAGGGACTTGAAAAAGAAGTAAAAGTAGTTCAGACAGGATGCTTCGGCCTTTGCGCCCAGGGTCCTATCGTAGTTATCTATCCGGAAGGCGTTATGTACTATCGCGTAACTCCTGAGGATGTTACTGAGATCGTAAGCGAGCACCTGCTCAAGGGTCGTTATGTTGAGCGCCTCATGGCTCCGAAGCATGATAGTGCTGTTGAAGAAAAAACAGCTGCTGAAGACAGCAACTTCTTCAAGAAGCAGATGCGTATCGCTCTCCGTAACTGCGGCAACATCAATCCGGAAAATATCGATGAGTATATCGCTCATGACGGTTATCAGGCTCTTGGTAAGATCCTTACTGAGAAGAGAGATCCGGATGAGATCATCGAAGAGATCATTAAGTCCGGTCTTCGTGGCCGTGGCGGCGGCGGATTCCCGACTGGTATGAAGTGGAAGTTCGCTTCCGGTAACAGAGGCCAGGGCATCACCAAGTATGTATGCTGTAACGCTGACGAAGGTGACCCGGGTGCATTTATGGACCGTTCCATCCTCGAGGGTGACCCGCATAGTGTCATCGAGGCTATGGCGATCGCTGCTTACTGCATCGACGCTCACCAGGGTTATGTTTATATCCGTGCTGAGTACCCGATCGCGGTTAAGAGACTGCAGATCGCTATCAATCAGGCTAGAGAATATGGTCTCCTCGGTGAGAACATCTTCGATTCCGGATTCTCCTTCGACCTCGATATCCGTCTCGGCGCAGGCGCATTCGTTTGCGGTGAGGAAACAGCTCTCATGCGTTCTATCGAAGGTAAGCGTGGTAACCCGACACCGCGTCCGCCGTTCCCGGCTATCAAGGGTCTTTTCGGTAAGCCGACGATCCTCAACAACGTTGAGACATATGCCAATATCCCGGTTATCCTCAATAAGGGTGCAGACTGGTTCGCATCTATCGGTACTGAGAAGTCCAAGGGTACGAAGGTGTTCGCTCTCGGCGGTAAGGTCAATAACGTAGGTCTCGTCGAGATCCCGATGGGTACTACAGTTCGTGAGATCGTTTTCGATATCGGTGGCGGTATCCCGAATGGTAAGGCCTTCAAGGCTGTTCAGACCGGTGGTCCGTCCGGCGGATGTATCCCGGCTTCTCTCCTTGACACACCGATCGACTACGATAACCTCGTAGCAGCCGGCTCCATGATGGGCTCCGGCGGTATGATCGTCATGGACGAAGATACCTGTATGGTAGATATCGCGAAGTTCTTCCTCGAGTTTACCGTAGATGAGTCCTGTGGTAAGTGTTCTCCGTGCCGTATCGGTACTAAGAGAATGTTTGAACTTCTCACGAAGATCACAGACGGTACCGGTACACTCGAAGACATCGACTCCCTCGAAGAGATCGCTCTGTCCCTGAAGAATGGTTCTCTCTGTGCCCTCGGCCAGACAGCTGCGAACCCGATCCTGTCTACACTCAAGCATTTCCGTGAGGAGTATGTCGAGCACGTAGTGGATAAGAAGTGCCGCTGCCATGTTTGTAAGGGTCTCACCGAATACTACATCGATCCTGAGATCTGTAAGAAGTGTTCTCTGTGCGCGAAGAAGTGCCCGGTCAACGCGATCTCCGGTGAGGTCGGTAAGGTAGCTTACTCGATCGATACGACGAAGTGCATCAAGTGCGGCGCCTGCATCGAGAACTGTAAGTTCAAGGCTGTTCAGAAGAGATAATTCAAGTGACGATTCAATTCGATAAAGGAGTGTGAAACAATATGGATATGGTCAATGTAACCATTGATGGGGTTTCGGTACAGGTTCCTTCGAACTACACCGTTCTTGAAGCAGCTAAAAAAGCCGGCATTAAGATCCCGACCCTGTGTTATTTAAAAGATGTAAACGAAGTTGGCGCATGCCGCGTCTGCCTCGTTGAAGTTGAGAAGGCCCGTGCACTTGCAGCTGCCTGCGTTATGCCGGTAAGCGAAGGTATGGTCGTTCATACAAACAGTAAGAAGGTTCGTGATACCAGAAGAGCAACACTCGAGATGATCCTCAGTGATCATAACCGTGACTGCCTCTCCTGTATCCGTAACCAGAACTGCGAACTCCAGACTCTGGCTGAAGAGTATGGAATCCGTAAGGTCACTTTCGAAGGTGAGAAGAGCCCGTCTAACTTCGATGACAAGTCTTTCTCCATTGTTCGTGATGGCAGCAAGTGTATCAAGTGCGGACGTTGCGTATCTGCTTGTAAGAAGCAGGGCATCGGCGTTCTTTCCTTCCTCAACCGTGGCTTCAGCACATCTGTTGGCCCGGCTTACGATATCTCCATGGCAGATGCTCCGTGTATCTACTGCGGTCAGTGCATCATCGCCTGCCCGGTCGGCGCTCTTCATGAGAAGGAAGAGACCGAGAAGGTATGGGATGCCATCAATGATCCGAGCAAGCATGTCGTCATGCAGGTTGCTCCGGCTGTCCGTGCAGCTATCGGTGAAGAATTCGGTCTGCCGATCGGAACACGTGCTACAGGTAAGATGTTCGCAGCTATGAAGCGCCTCGGTGCAGATAAGGTCTTCGACACCAACTGGGGTGCTGACCTTACGATCATGGAAGAGGGTACAGAGCTTCTGAATCGTATTCAGAACGGCGGTGTGCTCCCGATGATCACTTCCTGTTCTCCGGGATGGATCCGCTTCTGCGAATTCTACTATCCTGAGTTCATCCCGAACCTTTCTACATGTAAGTCTCCGCACGAGATGGAAGGCGCCATCATCAAGTCTTACTATGCGAAGCAGAATAACATCGATCCGAAGGATATCGTTGTTGTATCCGTTATGCCTTGTACTTCCAAGAAGACTGAGGCAGCTCGTGAGCAGATGGTCAATGCAGACGGTCTCCGAGATGTTGATATCGTTATTACCACTCGTGAACTGGCCCGCATGATCCGTGAAGCAGGTCTGGATTTCAATTCTCTTCCGGATGAAGGTCCGGATCAGGATCTCCTCGGCGAGTACACCGGTGCTGCGGTTATCTTCGGTGCGACAGGTGGTGTTATGGAAGCGGCTGTTCGTACAGTTGCCGACATTCTCGAGGAAAAAGATCTGCCTGAGTTCGAGTACAAGGCAGTTCGTGGCGTAGAGGCCGATATCAAGGAAGCAGAGCTCACCCTCGGCGGAAAGAACATCCGCGTAGCTGTTGCCCACAGTACAGCTGCAGCCAGAAAGCTTCTTGATTCGATCCGTGACGGTTCTGCTCCTGAGTACACCTTCATCGAGATCATGGGTTGTTCCGGCGGATGCGTCTGCGGTGGTGGTCAGCCTCAGGTTCCGGCTCAGAAGCTCATGGATATCGATATCCGTGCAGAGCGTGCAAAGGCCCTCTACGAGGAAGACCTGATCATGCCTGAGCGTAAGAGCCATAAGAACTCTCAGGTCGACAAGCTCTACAAAGAGTTCCTCGGTGCTCCGAACGGTCACCTGGCTCACGAACTCCTGCATACAACTTATGTAAAGAGAGAGATCTATCCGGATTCTGTTCTCGAAGAGTAAGTCGTATAAGCAAAATCAAAACTTCGAAAGAGCGTCCTTCGGGGCGCTCTTTTTTGTCGGGTGAGAGATATTCTGTACATCATATTAATAGTTTGCATTCGCGAAAGAAATCTCCGTCGCTGGTCCTCGATGCTTCGCGTCTGCGGAATCGCTCCTTGAGATTTCTTATCGCGAATTGCCATTTAACATGAGTGTTAGTAAAAAAACCTACCCATAGGATCGCGACCTTAAGGTAGGTTTAAAAACTCATCTTAAGCAACCGTCCTTGCAGACTGTGCTTTTCTAATGCCATTGTACCATCGTCAATATGCTCCGTCAAATCCCGATTAATACTAACGATGCACACTTTTTTGTCTATGGTATACTCGTAGTGTCAGTTAGTAGAAGGGTATCTTTCGTTACATGTATTGGAGGAACTGAAATGTCAGAAAAGATGTGTTCTCTTTGTGGGCATGAGATGAGTTTTGATGATTTTACCCGTGCATGGGTCTGCCCGGTATGTGGTAACAGCATTTCGGAGAGCAGGGAGTCTGTCGCAGAGTTCGTTTCTGAGTCTATTTCTACACCTGTTTCTAAGCCGATAATTGATCCTGTAATACCACCTGATGTTGAATCGGAGCCGATTAATGAACTGAAAGCGTCTGAAGAGAAGGACGTACCTGCTGAACCAATCGTGCCGACTCAACCAATCATTACGAAGGAAGAACGGCTGGCACGGGCGAAAGAGTCGCTCCGGAGCCGTGGTTTTGAGAAAGCCATGGAGGATCTGTCTGAACTTCGGAAGAAGAGATTCTTTTTCCCTCAGACGTATATTCTGATGATGCTCTGCGGATATCATGCAGGTTCGACGGCTGAGCTTCTGAATATGTTTTCGAAGAATGTTCCGGCACTATGCAAAATCGCGGAAAGATCCGACTGGGGAGAACTTGTGTCGTCGCTTCCGAGAGAACAGCGTAAGTATGTCGCGTTTGTGATCGAATACTGTGCGATCGAGATCGTGCTGTCCGGGAATGCAAAGATGGTCCTTCAGCGTGCCAGCGGACAAAGCAGAGAGCGAGTCTCGGCGTTTGCCCGTATGGATGAGGAAGATGTGCATAATATGGAAAGGACGGAAAGCCTGAAAAAAGCCAGAGAAGCACAGAATGGTCAAACAATCGCTGAACGTGCTTTTGCAATGGCCGAGGAAATGGCAGATTCGCCTTATGATGTTTTCGTCGACTTCAATGGTTCGGAATGGGTACAGGAAAGTGATGCGTGGAAATACACGAAAGCAGATCCTGCTGATTCCGAAGTTGTATCTAAGTTGGCCGGGGTTTCCGGCAATGACGGGAAATCGCGCGCAAATGCGTCTTTCTATATGCTGGTTGCGACGAAGCAGAAAGTGAAACGAGAAGGTCTCGAAGACCGGAAGAGAGAACTCCTCGGAGAAATTTCTTCTGTTGAATCGCAGATCCTCGGATGACGCTTCGGTAGATCTTTAGGCGTGCGGCCTTCTGACCTACGGCCTTACGGGTACATGTCAATACTCTCATAGCAACAGCGTGTTGCGTGATTTCTGAGTGTGAATGTTCTAGAATTAGATCAAGAAAGAGATGACGCGAAAACACAGGAGGATTAATATGACTACAAAAGATGTGATCTATGAACTTCGTACTCAAAAAGGCATTTCTCAGGATGAACTGGCCGAGAAGCTATTCGTGACCCGACAGGCAGTCTCCCGCTGGGAAACAGGGGATACCGTGCCGAACACTGAGACGCTGAAGATGCTCTCGAATTACTTCGGAGTTTCGATCAATACCCTTCTTGGTGAGCCACGCAAGCTGATCTGTCAGTGCTGCGGAATGCCTCTCGATGATACCCTCATCGGAAAGAATAAGGATGGCACGCTCAATGAGGACTACTGTAAGTGGTGTTATGCAGATGGAACGTATACCTACAGCAGCATGGATGATCTGATCGATGTCTGTGTCGTTCATATGGCAAAGGAAGGGTTCACTGAAGAACAGGCCCGTGAGTATATGAAGGGGATGCTGCCGGGACTGGATTACTGGAAACGATATGAGGTGCTAAGTGATGACGGGCAGTTCGAGGCCTATAAGAGGAAACTGATCGACGAGATCAATTCCCTTTCAGTAGAAGGTCTTCCCAAAATCGAGAAACTGATTCCTCTGGTCGGAAAAGACGTCAATCTTCCGTACCGTCTTCCGAACGGAAGCATCGTGAGATTTGTCGACGATGACAAGACCTACCTGGGCACCCAGCTGCCGTCGGAATTCGGGGAGGGAAGACTCTTCGGTGTGCTTGCCGGGATGGACTTCATCCTGATCAGCACATATGAACCCAATGGGGCGGATCCGGAACTGGTCCTCTATAAGCACAGATAATCATTTCGGTAATTTCAAATTGTTAACTATGTAAGAAGCGCTGGCCCGGATTCCGAGTCAGCGCTTCTTGCTGTCGCGCCTGAGCGCGCATTTTTCTCTTAGATCAGGAATGCTCCAGAGCCAGTGTTCTGGTGGTCAGATCGCAGACCTCAGCAGGTCCGTAGTACTGGATCGCACCCGGATAGGTGAAGCATGTCTCGACAGCCCACTTCTCACGGTTTGCTTCGAAGAACTTGAACGGCTTGCCGTCGAGCTCTACGAGAGCCTTACGGATAACCGGCTTGTCCTGGCCGTTTCTTCTTTCCATGTTCATCATCTTCGTGATCGGCATACCACCGGCGATCCACTCTTCTGCCGGCTTACTGATGTTGGAAACCTTAGAGAGGTAACCAGTGAAACCGTACTGGATCAGCATGAAAGCGTTGAAACCGAGAGAGTAGCAGTAGTCGGCGTCGAAGTTAGACGGGAAAGCACAACGGCCTTCGTAACCGAAGAAGTGATGCTGAGCACCGAACTTACCCTTATATGTGCCTGCTTCTTTTCTCTTAGCAAGTTCAGCCTTAACCATCTCGGAGAAGAGCTTCTCGGACTCGATGAGGGAAACCTGAACGTTACCGTGCGGGTCACGCTCGAGGAAGAGCTGCTGCTGGATGCCCTGCGGCAGGATATCGAATACCTTGAAAGCATCAGCGGAAAGACCAGCCTTGATGAAATCGTATTTTGCGTTCCAATCCGGGAGAGCGTTGAAAGCAGCTGTCTTCTCGCCGGCGAGGAGCTCGTTGATCTCAGCGATGAGGGCAGAGAACTCGGGAACGAATTCTACGATACCTTCCGGAATGATGGCAACACCGAAGTTTTCGCCGTTGTTACCGCGTGTCTCAACTGCATCTGCAATATAGTTCGTAATCTGAGCCAGAGACATCTTCTTTGCAGCGACTTCCTCACCGATGAGGCAGATGTTCGGCTGGGTCTCCAGAGCGCACTCGAGAGCGACGTGAGAAGCGGAACGGCCCATGACCTTGATGAAGTGCCAGTATTTCTTAGCGGAGTTGGCGTCGCGCTCGATGTTACCGATGAGCTCGGAGTATGTCTTTGTAGCTGTATCGAAACCGAAAGAAGCCTCGATATCCTCGTTCTTCAGGTCACCGTCGATGGTCTTCGGGCAGCCGATGACCTGGATACCTGTGTTCTTCGCCGCCATATACTCAGCCAGGGTAGCCGCATTTGTATTCGAGTCGTCACCACCGATGATGACGATCGCGGTAAGACCGTTCTTCTTCGCGTTCTCTGCTACGATGTTGAACTGTTCTTCTGTCTCGAGCTTCGTTCTGCCGGAACCGATGATGTCGAAACCGCCCGTATTTCTATAAGAATCGATAAAAGCATCGTCAAACTCGACATAGTCGTTCTTGAGAAGTCCGTCCGGACCGCCCTTGAAACCGAGAAGTACGTTCTCGCTGTTGGTCGCTTTCAGCGCATCGTAGAGACCGGAAATGACATTATGTCCGCCCGGAGCCTGTCCGCCGGAGAGGATAACGCCGACGACCTGCTTCTTCGCAGCAGAGGTGTTCTGGCCCTTCTCGAAAGTGATCTCCGGCTTTCCGTATGTGTTCGGGAAGAGAGCCTGGATCTTGTCCTGATCGGCAACACTTGCTGTCGCTGCGCCTTCCTTAACGCAGATCTCAGAGATACCGTTTCTGAGCATGCCCGGAAGCTTCGGCTGATACTCATATCTTGCCTTCTGAAGTGGTGAAAGATTCATAAGTAAACAC
>JAFZLF010000021.1 GCA_017551625.1 Clostridiales bacterium
CGAGCCGAAGGCAAGCCATACAATGTTGCGGTATCTCACGCTGCCAAGAAGTTAACAAGAGTTATGTTCCATCTTGTTAAAACCAACAAGGAGTTCGTCACACAAGCATAAACCACATCTGATTCATACCACCTGTTTTCCAAAGCACCTCATAGTGCTTGCTTTGTCATGCAGTTATCAAGGTTCGGTGCTACTAGCGCTGACGCTACTTTTTTCTATTGACTTTTAATAGTTAGTCTCTTGCTTTTTTCCTTCCTAAACGCAAGAGGTTTCGCTATTCTCCGATTGACCTCTTGCTTTTTCCCTTTCGCAAACGCAAGAGGTTTTCCAGTTTCATAACACACCTCTTGAAAATAAGTAAAGGGCCGCCCCTTGAAGGACAGCCCTCTTGATCTTTCGTTTGAAAATCTTCCCGGAAGATTATCTGCTGGTAGGAATACGTGCAGCGATGAGGCTGGCAACCGCACTGATCGGCATGGTCTGGATCCATACACGGCCGGGGCCCGTAACCTTCGTGTTGAAGAGGCCTTCACCACCGAGGAAGATGTTCTTGACGCCCTTGACCATCTCGATGTCCATCTGCACCGTCTCGTCCATCATGGCGAGGTAGCCGGTGTCGAGGAGCATCGTCTGGCCGGCCGCGAGCTGATACTCGACCACGGAACCGTCGATCTCGACGAACGCCGTACCGGAACCGGAAAGCTTCTGCATGATGAAGCCTTCACCGCCGAAGAAGCCCGCGCCGAGCTTTTTCTTGAAGTGGATGCTGAGCTCTACGCCCGGCTCTGCCGCGAGAAAAGCGCTTTTCTGGGCGACGATGCTCTGACCGGGTGCGATCTGCAGCGCGCGAATCTCACCCGGGAAAGAGGATGCGAATGCGATAAGGCCCTGAGAGCCTTCTGCTGTGTACTTGTTCTGGAACATGGACTCACCGGAGAACATACGGCCGATTGCCTTACCTACACCGCCCGCCTGGGTCTCCATTTTCATGTTGGATGTCATCCAGCTCATCGCGCCACGCTCTGTGATCATCGACTCGCCCGGATTAAGTGTGCAAACGACTACCGGTAACTGATCGCCTTTGATTTCATATTGCATAATATATACCCTCCCTAAATAGGATTATCTATGGGAATATTTTATCATTCCGAACCCGAGAGCACAACGAATTTTGACAATTCCGAGCAAACAGCTTTTCTCATCTTCCCCACGCAAGAAGGACTGCCTTCCGGCAGTCCTTCCTGGTCTTCCCTGTTTCCTAAAGGGGGGATTCGCTTCCGGGAAACCGCAGCGTCATGAGGCAGACGCTTCAAGTTCCCCGAAGAGATTCGAAATTAAAGCTCCGCCAGTCTCTTGAAGTTTCCGGCCATCGGAGCGTACAGATCCTTATACAGCTGATAGAACGGCTCGTACTGAGCGTGCACGTCTGCTCTCGCGTCCATGGAAGAAGCGGAGAAGATCGTCGCGCCGCAAGCTTCCTGGATCGTCGGATATACGCCCGCCGCAACGGATGCGAGGAGAGCCGCGCCAAGCGCGCCGCCCTGATCGGAAGCGCAGGTATTGACTGTGCAATCGAAAACATCCGCGAGCATCTGTCTCCAGAACTTACTCTTGGAACCGCCGCCGCAAGCGTACATGGAATCGATCTTTACGCCGAGGTTATTGAAGATATCGATGGAATCACGCAGAGCATAGACGACGCCCTCCATAACGGCACGGAGCATATCCTTTCTCTCGTGCATCGCAGACAGACCGAAGAATACGCCACGGGCATTCGGATCGAGGTGCGGTGTTCTCTCACCCATGAGGTACGGCAGATACAGCAGACGGTTCGCGCCGATCGGGACATTCGCCGCGATCTCGTCGAGGAGCTGGTACACATCGATGCCGCGCTTATCGGCCTCGATCACCTCTGCGTCACAGCAGGTATTCTTGAACCACTTAAGGGACAGGCATGCTGCCTGGTGTACGCCCATGACGTGCCAGCAGCCCGGAACCGCGGAGCAGAATGTATGTACGCGGCCCTTCGGGTCGACCTGCATGTCATCTGTATGAGCAAATACAACACCGGATGTTCCGAGAGTTGCGAAAGCGGTACCTTCCTTCACAACGCCGCAACCGATCGCTGCCGCCGCGTTATCGCCCGCGCCTGCTGCCACCGGAATACCAGCCGGAAGTCCTGTCTCGGCGGCGATCTCTTCAGTCACGCGGCCGGAAACCTCAACAGACTCGTACACCTTCGCGAGCCATTCCTTCTTGATGTCGAGGAGCTCGAGCACTTCGTCGGACCAGTTACGGTTCTTGATATCGAGGAGCTGCATACCGGAAGCGTCGGAAACGTCAGTTGCGAACTCGCCGGTCAGTCTGTAGCGTACATAGTCCTTCGGCAGGAGGATGTGCGCGCACTGCGCATAAATCTCAGGCTCATTGTTTCTGACCCAGAGGATCTTCGAAGCGGTGAAACCTGTGAGCGCCGGAGAAGCCGTGATCGCCATGAGCTTATCGAGGCCGACTTTCTCGGTGATCTCTTCGCACTCTTTTGCGGTTCTCTGGTCGCACCAGATGATGGACTTACGCAGAACCTTGCCGTCCTTGTCGAGCATAACGAGACCGTGCATCTGGCCGGAAAGACCGATACCCGCGATGTCGTCCTTGTTGACGCCGCTATCCGCGACGACCTTCTTAAGACCTGTCAGAGCTGCATTCCACCAATCGTCCGGCTCCTGCTCCGCGTAGCCGTTCTGCGGCTGGTAGAGCGGATACTCCACTGTATGCGCCGCGACAAGTTTCCCGTCCTGGGAAAACAGCGCGGTCTTCGTGCCGGAAGTTCCGATGTCGATACCGATAAGATATTTCATAGTTCAAATCTCCTTATGTTGTTTATTTTCCGGGGCTTTCCGCCCTTTTTCACTTTTTCTTTCGATGCGTCCGATCCGCATCACTTCCGCGTTTCACACGCTCATCACCCGATGCCTCATCACGCTCCTGCGAGCGCCCGATGTGGCCGCATCACCTGATCACGTCCACCTTCACGACCGGACCCGCGCCGAGCTCCTTCGACAGTTCATCCGGCTGGGACGTGCCGGCATAGATCGTAAACGCCGAACCGCCTGATACGACTTCGCCCTCGTCATTTACTACTTCAAAAGCACTGTCCTCGAGGGGGATCGTGATGTTTTCTTCCCCGCCCGCCGGGATCGCGACACGCGCGAAACCGCAGAGTTTCGGGAACGGAGTCGCATCCGAAGAGGTATTGCTGCGGATATATACCTCGACGACATCTTCTGTCGCAACGTCGCCCTGATTCTCCACGGAAACCGTCAGCGATCCGGACGCCGCGTCATAGACAGCGTCGGTCACGACGACCTTTCCGTACGTCAGGCCGAATCCGAACGGATAGAGGATATTGTCACGCATATAGCGGTAAGTACGGTTCTTCATGGAATAGTCCGCGAAGTCCGGGATCCCCTCGATACTCTCGTAGAACGTCACCGGGAGTTTACCAGACGGAGACACCTTACCGAAGAGGATATTCGCCAGCGCCGTGCCACCGAGCTCGCCCGGGTACCATGCCTGGACCAGCGCGTCTGCCCCGTCGCAGAGAGGATTGATCGACGATCCGGCAGAAAGCACGACCACCGTCGGCTTCCCGAGCGCGAGGACCTTCTCGATCAGGACCCTCTGTCCCTCCGGCAGCAGAAGATCTCTCTTATCTCCGGAATCAAATGCATTTCCCGTGTCGCCCTGTTCGCCTTCGAGCGTCGCATCGAGGCCCACGCAGAGCACGATCACATCGGCCATCTCGCCCAGGATCAGCGCCTCCGCGATACCGTCCTCCGCCATCGCCAGCGGCTGGATGCGGTCTTGACTCAGCGACGCGCCCTCGGCGTAGTACACGCGGATGCCCGCCTCCGAAGCCTCCTCGCGGATGCCCTCGAGGAACGTCTTCGGCGCGACCGACGTGCCGTAGTAGTTCCCGCGCAGCGCATCGATGCTGTCACTGTTCGGCCCGATCACCGCGATCGTCTTAATCGATTCTTTCTTCAGCGGCAGGAGCCCCTCGTTCTTAAGAAGCACCATCGACTTCTCGGCGCACTCGAGCGACACTTTCCTGTGCTCGTCGCACGCGACCACGTCGTACGGGATCTCGTCAAACTCGGTCTTGTCGAAAAGTCCGAGTCTCATACGCGTTCTCATGAGGTTCACGACGGCTTTCCGGATCGTCTCGCGCGAGACGAGACCCTCCTGCTCGGCCGCCATCATGTGGATGTAGGTGTTGCCGCAGTTGAGGTCGCAGCCCGCGTTGATCGCCTTCGCCGCCGACTCGGTCGGGGTTTTCGTGACGTGATGGGATTCGTGGAAGTCGCGGATCGCCCAGCAGTCCGAGACGAAGTATCCGTCAAATCCCCATTCTTTTAGTTTTCCCATGAGAAAAGCACTTGCGCACGTGGGTTCGCCGTTTAACCGGGTATATGCGCCCATGACGCCCTCGACCTTTGCCTCTTTGACGAGTGCTTCAAATGCAGGCAGATACGTCTCCGCGAGATCTTTCTTCGAGGCGATGGTGTTAAACTCATGTCTAAGGGCCTCAGGTCCGCTATGCGCCGCGAAGTGCTTCGCGCACCCGGCCGCCAGCATATACTTGCCGTCGCCCTGCAGTCCTTTTACAAAGGAAACACCCAGTTTCGTGGTAAGATACGGATCTTCGCCGTAGGTCTCGTGTCCTCTTCCCCAGCGGGGATCGCGGAAGATATTGATATTCGGGCTCCAGAGGGTCAGCCCCTTATAGATGTCGCGGTCGCCCTTTTTGCTGGAAGCGTTATACTTCGCACGGGCTTCCGTCGCGATAATTTTCGCGACTTTCCCGAGGAGCTTATCGTCGAACATCGCCGCGAGGCCGATCGCCTGCGGGAACATCGTCGCCGTCCCCGAGCGCGCCACGCCGTGGAGGCCCTCGTTCCACCAGTTATACGCCGGGACGCCGAGCCGGTCGATCGCCGGCGCGCCGTAACTCAGCTGAGGCACCTGCTCTTCAAATGTCATCTGATCTGCCAGGTCTTCTGCCCTCTCCTGGAAGGAAAGATCCGGATCAAGATACTTCTCCATACTGTCGTCACCTCGCTTTACATTTTCATTCTTCGGGCGCCCACGCGGCGCCACACCACTTTTCGAAGCGCCGCGCTCCGCATATCTCTTCGCGGCGCCACACCACTTTTCGAAGCGCCGCGCGGCGCCATGTTATCTGATATCCTTACAGCTCTCGCCGATCACCAGTTGCGGCATGAGCGACACGGTCTTCGGCACGTCCGCCTCGCCCGCGATCTGCGAAAGGAGATTTTTCGCCGCCGCTTCTCCGATCGCCTTCGTATCCTGGCGGATCGTCGTCAGGCTCGGATTCGTCCTCTGCGTGATCTCGATCCCGTCAAATCCCACGACCGAGATGTCTTCCGGCACAGAAAGCCCAGCCTCACGGATCGCCTCGATCACGCCGATCGCCGAATAGTCATCACTCGCGATCACCGCCGTCGGCCGGTCATCCTTCGTCGCCAGCAGGAGCTTCTTCATGGAGTCAAAACCACCTTCGATCGAGTAATACTTCGACGGGAAGAGTCTGAGGTTCACGGTCTTATCGGAAGAGGCGGCCGCCGCCTTTTCGAGCGCGGAGATCCTCTCCTCCGTGATGTACTTTCCTCTCTCGCCGTGCAGATACACGATATTTCTGTGTCCCAGATCATAAAGATGCGTAAAAAGCATCCTCATGCTCTCGGCCGGATCGGTCTTGACGCAGCCGATATGCTCATTTTCGAAGTCGATCGCGATCTTCGGGAGATTGCTCTCCATGAGCTCCCTCGCATCTTTCTGGGAGTGGTCCGTATTCACGATGAAAACGCCGTCCACACGGCGGTAGCGGCAGTGCCCGAGATACGACAGGCCCATATTCCCGACCTTGTTCGAGACGAAGACGATATCGTAACCGTGCTGCTCCACATAGTCCTTGAAGCTCTCGATGACCTGCGCGAAAAGATAATGCCACAGGCCCATCTGCGAGGCATCCTGACAGAGGACCCCGATCGACCAGGTGCGACTCTGCGAGAGCGCACGCGCGCCGGCATTCGGCACATAGTCCAGTTCCTGCGCGATACGGCGGACACGCTCACGCGTCGCCGCCGACACATCACTCGCGTTGGACAGTGCTTTTGAAACCGTGGCAGGAGAAAGCCCGCAGGCCTTCGCAATATCATAGATCGTCGCCATCGCTACTATCTGGTCCTTTCCGAGAATCGCGGCCATCGCACGCTCCGGCCGCACACATCGATCCTACTGAGAATCCCGTTACGGAACGATCCTACTTAGAGTCCCGTTACGGATCGATTTTACATAGAATTCCGCCGGGAACCGTTTGATCGGAACCCGGCGGAACAGAAATTACTTATTGAGAACAGCCTTACAGGTAGCCACTACGTTGTCTACCGTGAAACCGAACTTCTCCATCAGCATGGACGGCTTGCCGCTCGCGCCGAATGTATCCATCGTGACGTAACCGCCGTCGATACCGGCGAGCTTGCCCCATGAGTAAGAAGAACCAGCTTCGATCGCGACACGCGCGGTAACGCTCGGCAGGAGGATCTCGTCACGATAGGACTTATCCTGCTTGAGGAAAACGTCGAGGCACGGAACACTGACGACACGGGCGTCGATGCCCTCGCCTGCGAGCACGTCCTTCGCCTTGATGCCGAGCTCGACTTCGGAACCGGAAGCCATGATGATCACATCCGGAGTTTCCTTCGATTCCTTCGCTACGATGTAAGCACCCTTCAGCGCTTCCTTCGAGGAAGTCGTCAGAGGCATGAGGTTCTGTCTGGAGAGAACGAGCGCGGACGGGGTCTTCTCAGAGGAGATCGCCGCTACCCATGCAGCAACCGTCTCGGTCGCATCGCACGGACGCCATACGTTGAAGTTCGGCATGGAGCGGAGCATCGTCAGCTGCTCGACCGGCTCATGTGTCGGGCCGTCTTCACCGACGCCGATACTGTCGTGTGTGAACATGAAGATCTGCGGGATATTCATGAGAGCGGACAGACGAGCCATCGGCTTCGTGTAATCAGAGAATACGAAGAAGGTCGCGCAGTAGGAGCGCAGACCGCCGTGGAGCAGCATACCGTTGGAGATACCGGCCATCGCGAGCTCACGGACACCGAAGTGCATGTTTCTGCCGGATCTGTCAGCCTTGCTGAAATCACCCTTGCCGTTCATGTAGGACTTGTTCGACGGAGCGAGGTCCGCGGAACCGCCGATGAGGTTCGGGATACGGTCGGAAAGCTTATTGAGGACCTTACCGCCGAGAGCACGGGATGCCTGCGGCTTGTCGTCTACTGTCCAGAGGTCTTCGTCATCGAGCAGAGCGGAATAATCGTTGCTGAAGAACTTGTCCCACAGGGCCTTGAGATCCGGATAGGACTTGGCATACTCGGCGAAGAGGGCTTCCCACTCTTCGTGCGCCTTTGTGCCCTTGCTGCCGAGCTCGGCATAGTAGTCATAGACATCCTGCGGTACGACGAAAGACTCTGCGCACGGCCACTCGAGGGTCTCGCGCAGCTTCGCGACATTTTCTTCACCCAGCGGCTCGCCGTGCGCAGCCGGTGTGCCCTGCTTCGCTTCGCAGCCGTAGCCGATGATCGTCTTGATCTCGATGAAGGAAGGTCTGGTCTTCTCGGCCTTTGCCAGCTCGATCGCCTTCTGGATCTCGTCGAGGTTATTGCCGTCCTTGACAAGGATCGTCTGGAAACCATATGCCGCCATACGGGCTCTTACGTCCTCGGTAAATGCGATGTCGGTCGAACCTTCGATACTGATATTGTTACTGTCGTAGAGAACGATGAGCTTCTCGAGGCCCAGTGTTCCGGCCAGAGAGAGCGCTTCCTCGGAGATACCCTCCATGAGGCAGCCGTCGCCGCACTCGACAAATGTATAGTGGTCGATGACCGGGAAGTTCGGCTTGTTAAATGTCTCGGCGAGGTGCGCCTCGGCGATCGCCATACCGACTGCCATCGAAAGGCCGGCGCCCAGAGGACCTGTGGTCGCATCGATACCGGCGGTGTGGCCGTATTCCGGGTGACCCGGTGTCTTAGAGTCCATCTGACGGAACTGCTTCAGATCCTCGATCGAGAGACCGCCTACACCGAAGAGGTGCAGAAGCGAGTAGTAGAGTGCGGAACCGTGACCGCCGGAAAGTACGAAACGGTCTCTGTTGATCCACTTCGGGTCCTTCGGGTCAAAGGCCATTTCCTTGCCCCACAGCGTGTACGCCACAGATGCGGCACCGAGCGGGAGACCCGGGTGACCGGAGTTGGCCTTCTGAATCATATCCGCGGAAAGAACACGGATGGCGGAGATTGCATTTTGTTCGATTTGTGTACTCATACGTTCCATACACTCCTTCTTAGATGATATATATGATACGCGCTCCTTATCTGCCCGCATCCCCATCGGCGTGCTTTCCCGGAAAAATCTCCCGATCCTGCCCGGCCCTTAGGTGCTTCGCATCCCCAAGCGCTGTATTGACAAGGTAAGCGACTCGTGACCCCACTCTTTTTATGAGGAGAATGGATCCCTTTCGAAATCGCTTTCGAAAGCGGGGCAAAAAAATGGGAGCACGAGCTCACTTGCCTTATAAGTTTATATTCTTGAAGCGAAAGTGTCAATAAAAACCCGCCCTGATCTTGAGAATTCTCACAGCAGAATGGCCCGCGATTTTCCCCTCTCCCTCCCCCTCTTCAACATTTACTTTTTATTCATAAACTCGACGTTGCCAAAAGGGAGAAATATGGTATCTTTATATAGGAATTTTCGGGCCGGGTATACTACCCCAGATCGCACATCGCGTCCACGCTGCCACAGCATCGCGGACCGCCGCAGATCACCAACACGGGAGACATCAGTTGAAACTTCGTATCAAGCGCGACAACTTATATCAGGAGCTTTCTGCATCCGTTCTTGACACCGGACTTCTCGAACAGCTCAAAGCGTTCAAGCAGCATGGTTCCAGCACCTGCTATGACCACAGTGTTTCCGTGGCCAAGGCCGCGCTCTACATGGCGATGTTCCTCCCCTTCCGCTTCAAGCACTCCCAGCTCGTGCGCGGGGCTCTGCTTCACGACTATTTCCTCTATGACTGGCATGTCGACCGTCCCGAGAAACTGCACGGTTTTTCGCATCCTTCCACGGCTCTTGAGAATGCCAAGAGAGATTTTGCCGATATCACACCTCTTGAAGAGAACATCATCAAGCGTCACATGTTCCCTCTGACACCGGTTCCCCCGCGTTACCGCGAGAGCCTTCTGGTGTCGCTGGCCGATAAGTACTGCGCGACCAAGGAAGTCTTCGTGGCTCTGCGCAATCGCATCTCCGCTACATCTCTTCCCCGCTATTCCCGTGCATTCGCGCGCGTGCTCCCGCACACTCTGGCCTATCTCTTCGCCATGACCATCGCTTTCCTTCCCTGGAAGTGATCGTCGCGCGCGTTTTTCTCTACTATGGGTAAGCCCGGAAAATCAAAACGTGATTCTACTCATTCCACTTCTGCGCCCGCACATACTACGGACATGTCGGTTCTTCTTTCCTGGTTCTGGGACAACCACAGAGATCTTCCCTGGCGGAAAGACCGCACGCCCTACTCGACCTGGATCTCCGAGGCAATGCTCCAGCAGACCCGCGTCACGACTGTACTCGACTACTATCCCCGTTTCCTCGAACGTTTCCCCTCGCCACAGGCACTGGCCGCGGCCACGGAAGACGAGGTCTTCAAGCTCTGGGAGGGGCTCGGCTATTACTCCCGCGCCAGAAATCTCATGCGCGGCGCCGCCTACATCTGTGAGCATTTCGACGGGGAGCTCCCTTCCGAACCGGAGTTCCTTCTTCAGATCCCCGGCATCGGTCCTTACATGGCCGGCGCCATCAGCTCACTCGCTTTTGACAGAGCCGTCCCTGCCGTAGACGGCAACTGCATCCGCATCTACTGCCGGCTCCACGCCCTGCCGCTCCTCCCTTCCGAGAAGTCCACATACGATGAGATCTACGCCCGTGTTTCCAGGGACATCCCGAAGGAAAATCCCGGAGATTTCAACGAAGCCCTCATGGACCTCGGTTCTCTGATCTGCACGCCGAAATCTCCTCATTGCAGCAACTGTCCTTTCGCCACCACCTGCAGCGCCAATCTTCTCGGCAAGCAGGAGGACTTCCCGCTTAAGAAGCCGAAGAAAGAAACGCCCGTCGAGGACCACACCATCTTGAAGATCTATATCGGAGAGAAGATCCTCGTAAGAAAGCGTCCCGACAAGGGCCTGCTCGCCGGGCTTTTCGAGCTGATCGATCTGCCCGGCATCCTCGAGATTCACGAAGTCGAATCCTGGCTGATCACGAATCTGGGAATAAAGAAAGGGGCTTCTGACATCCGCCCCTTAGGCGCCTCGCGCCACGTCTTTTCGCACCTTCGCTGGAACATGCTCGGCTACGAGGTCCATCTCCCCGCAAGTTCTGCCAAGGCAGACAAGAAGAGAAAGAATATCACATCCGTCAAGGCAGACAAGAAGGACACATCTGTCGAGATCTCTATCGCCGCTCGTGCCGAAGCCCTCGGCAAGCTCGTCACACCCGAAGAATACGACCGTCTCGCCTTCGCCTCCGCGATCCGCGCTTACCGCTGATTTCCCCATGTTATGAGATCACGATTTCTCTTCGCATTTAAAATCCGGAATAGCATGTCGGATGGTTTTCATACGTAAGGATACGGATTAACTGGCAAATATCGGCTTTACGGCAAATATCGCATCTTCATAGATTTCGTCCGTAAATTTACAACTTACTTTGCGCAGGATTACGGCAGCTTCAGCATTTTGCTGTAAAAATGCCGTAAAGTATCAGACTAGGACAGCTCCCATTACGGCAGATTTTTCAGATTCTTCTCAAACTGCCGTAATACTCCAGGTCGTAGCATTACATCATTACGGCAGATTCAGCATTATTCTCTGAAAATGCCGTAATCCCGTATCTTTTCATTCTTCGAATTACGGCATATTCGTATAAGTTTTATGAATCATCCGTAATCCGTTTCCAATCGCTCAGAAAAACTACGGCAAATCACGTTATTTCATCTGTTTTTGCCGTAATCGCAAATGCGCAATCTCCCTTCTAAACCTGGTTCGAAGGTCACAGATCGCAAGATCGCTCACAGATCCCACAGACTCATCTGCGTATACTTCTCCGGGAGCTCGCGCATATACCGGAAGCAGTCGTCCGGCTTACACATGATGCCGTGTTCCTTACACGTCGAAGTCACGATCCGCATGAGTTCCGCTGCCCTGGGACTACTGAGTTCATAGCTGTTCCCGTACGTCCTGATGTATTTCTCCTTCAAGCCCGGGAAATGCTTATCCAACGCCGCGTAGTAATATTCTCGATCCCCGTCCCGCAGCGTCATCCCGATCCCGAAACACAGGATCCCCTTGACGCCCACACGGACGCACTCCTCCACGATCGCCCGGATATTCTCTTCCGTGTCATTGATAAAAGGCAGGATCGGCGAGAGCCACACAACCGTCGGGATTCCCCGCTCCTGCATCTTCTCGAGCACCTCGATCCGCCGCTTCGTATTACAGACATGCGGCTCGAGGATCGCGCAGAGATCGTCGTCATCGGTCGTGAGCGTCATCTGCACGACACACTTCGCCGACTGATTGATCGCATCGAGCAGATCGATATCCCGCAGGATCCGATCCGACTTGGTCTGCACGGCCGCGCCGAAACCATATTTCAGGATGACTTCGAGGCACTGTCTCATCAGCCCGAGCTTCTCCTCGCAGTGCATATACGGATCGGACATCGAGCCCGTGCCGATCATGCTCTTCTTCCGCTTGCTCCGAAGCGCCATCTCCAGAAGCTGCGGCGCATTCTGCTTGACCTCGATATCCTCAAAATCATGGGTAAACTGGTACCACGTGCTCCGGCTGTCGCAGTAGATACACCCGTGCGAACACCCGCGGTAGATATTCATCCCTGCGCCGCCCTCGCTCGTCAGTATTCCCTTGGCCTCGACAAAATGCATGGCTGTCCCCGTTACTCCGGTTTTCCTTCGACGGCCACCTTCTCGTACTCGCCTGTTTCAGTGTCGATGACGATCATGGCGGACTCCCCGATCTGCCTGCCATCCGGGTACGTCGAGAAAACATCCGTCGAGATCACGCCGTTCTCCTCATAGATCTTCTCCACCGGCGTATGCCCGACCACCTGCTTAAATTCCTTGGTCCGGAACATCTTCGTCTTGTCGTATTGCGGTCGGAACCACAGCGGTGAATAATTGCTCCACAGCTCTTTTGGCGGCGCGTGATTCACCATCTCGATGACTTCATCGATCTCCGCCTTCAGATACTTCTCATCCTGCCAGCGCACGAAAAGATTCGACAGACCGCCGTGCATGAAGAGAACCTTACCGATCCGGTGGATCATCGCGATCCGGCTCTCGTCCGCCAGAGATTTCTCCAGCTCACGAAGTTTCATGACCACCAGACCCTCCGCGATCTTCGAATATCCGGTTTCATCCATCCTCCACGGATAGCTGACATCGTGATTACCGTAGCACCACAGCGTATCGGGATGCGCCTTCGCCCACGCGATCGCCCGGTCGAAGGTCTGCTCGTAGATTAGAAGATTCCGCTCCATACCAAAGTCATCCGGAATATCCATCAGGCACACGGCGCGCTCCGCCTTCCCTGCCTTCATGATGTCCTCGGCGCGGTCGAATATCCACGGTTTCAGATGTATATCAGGTATAACTAAAACTTTCACAACAATCCTTCTTTCACAGATTCAAAAGGCCCCGTCGCGACGCCTTTGCTGTCCGTCGCGACGCCGCCGGGCTTTCTCACTTCTCAAAAGCCACCAGCCCCACGGCAGTCGGGTGGTCCATCAGGATGACGTCCTTGCCCTTCGTCTTATATCGCAGAAGCATACACGTGATCAGGATATCGCCGGCCCCGCCCATCGTCTGCATCGCTGAAATAGCCAGAAGCGCGATATTCCCGACGAAGATCGACACCACACCCAGCACGATCCCGAGGATCGTCATCGGCATCAGCGACCCGAAGATATATCTCGGCTTACTAAGAGGCGACAGACACGTGCAGTATGGCGTCAGCTTCTCCTTGATAAAACCGTACTCGATATCCTTCCGGCCGTTCTCCGCGCCGCCGCTCCAGCACGTCCCGTGGATCCACTCATGGACGACCGCCAGCGGCACGAAAGAGATCATGATGATCGCCAGATAGATGAAGTACAGGACGATATTCTCATCCATGAGTTCCTGTATCCCAAATCCGCTATTATAGAAATAGTATCCGACCGCGATCGCCACGATAAATGGCAGCGTCAGCAGTATTCCCACGAAGTTAGCCGTTGCGATGGAGATCGTCAGGTCCTTTCTCTTATAGCCCTTCTCTCGAAGAGCCGCTTCCTTGACCTTGAAATTCTCCGCTCTCCTAAGTTCCGCCTCCGTCAGCTTATGCTCTTCCTTCGTTGCCTTTGCTTCCTTCGGAGAATTCTCTTTCTTCTGTCCCATTTTTGTCAACCTCTTTTCCTTGTAATAAATTATATATTATTCCGTCTCTGCCTTATGTCTCTTTTGGCGATACACTTTTTTCTCATCGGCTACTTATGCCTTATCCAACAGTGCTTTTACCACCTTGATGATCTCGTCGACCGGCTCCATCGCATCCCGCGTGCTCTTGATGATGTTCGGGTCTTCGATCTCCGAATCGTCGCGGTCGTAGTGCTCCTTCGACCCGCCGACCTGTCCCGGCTTCGGCGCCATGCTCACGATGATCTTCTTCGGCTGCGCGTCCACATAGACGTAGTTCACCGTCGCCGCCCGGTTATAGACGATGACCTCTCTCTCCTTGCCGAAAGCCCGGATCCAGCCCATCTTCGGTGTGCCATAATCCGTCTCGACCTCCCGCAGCAGCTCGAGCATCTTCGCATTATCCCAGCCCGGCTTATTCTTAAAAGTCTTATATCCGTAGGACGTATCCTCGCCGGAGCTCAGCCAGTCAAAAAATCCCATATCTCATCCTCCCCGCAGCGTACTACCGATCCGGCACTTCCCTTCGCCGCGTTTTCTATAGCATTATACCCCATTCCTGTCAAATTCGGTTGATAAACATTGCCCTCCTACTATATAATTATTCCATCTAAGAACGTGCTCGAAAAGCACTGATACACGAAACGAGGTATCCGAAAATGAAGAAAACCAGATTCGCCGCGATCCTGCTCGCACTTTCCATAGCTACATCTTTCCTGGCCGCCTGCTCGGACAAGGAAGAAACGACCAAGAAGAAAAAGACGAAGAAGTCCAAGAAAGAAACGACCGAGAGCGTCGAGCCGACCGAAGATACCGAGCCGATGACTTCGGAATCCACATCAGAATCCACGACAGAGTCGACGACCGAGTCCACCTCGGCCACAAGCAGTTCCAACGCGGTCGTCCCTTCCGGCGGCAACTCCGGCAGCGTAGATTTCGACACACTTTCGGATCGCATCATCGAGGCCGCCAAGAGTGTCTGCGACGCGAAGGAAGCCGATTCCAAACAAAAGGGCAACATCATCACGGACTTCAAACCGACAGACGGAACATTCGACAACGGCGCATATACACGGCTTTCGCCCGGTGAGATCCACGATCTCAAGTTCAACTTAGGCTACGAAACCCTCGATCCCGAAGACATTCAGAATTTCACGGCATTTGTGAAAAGCGAGCCCGAAAACACCGCCATCGTCGTAATCGCGATCGAGGCCACCGACCCGGATGCCGCCGCGGATATGTTCGAAGACATGTTGGTTATCGCAGACGATATCGATGCGAAGAGATTCAGCAACGGCGCCTCGGACGTCGTATTCAACATCTCCGAAGAGAATGACCGCTACATGTTTGCGCTTTATTCCGAAGAGGAAGACATTTCCATGGCCTATTACTGCCAGATCGACGGCACAGTACTCACACTCATCGCATATAACGGCACATCGGACACCCCGCTTCTTACAGATTTTTACGATTTCATGCGTGAAGCGGAGCTTCCGGATATGGAGGCGTTTCTCGCCGCAGGGCAGGGTTCCTCCGATCCTTCCGCCACCTCGAAAGGCACTAATTCCTCAGTTTCTCCGTCCGATTTGGACAGCATCGACATCTCCTTCCATAGGATCACCGCAGACGAATTCACTTCGAAGCTCGAGGCCGCCGGATTCACCGTCATCGACAACAACCCGACCGATCCCGACTACGTTTCTGATCTGTCGGCATATAACCAAGATCTGTCCATCATGCTGACCTATAAGCTCGCAAGCTCGACAAAAACAGCGAAGGATCTTTACAACGGAATCAAGGATAACGCAGATCTGGCATATGCAGACGGCGAAATCGAGGCCATGAAGTCGACCGACAGTTTCATTGTCGCCATCGAGGACATAGGGACTTTCGTCGTCCTTTACACCGAGGATATGATCATCGCGGCGATGTCTGACTACGACATCGAGAGCCTGAAAGAATGTTTCCAGGCTCTGGGCTTCGAGATCAAATAATTCCTATGAAAGGATCTTTCCGACATGAGTATGCATAGAAAACTGACCGCCATCCTGCTCGCGTTATCCCTTTCCACGGCATGCCTTACCGCCTGCTCCGACAAGTCCGAAGAGACGAAGAACGCAAGAAGAAACAAAGAGACGTCCGAAGTTGTCGAGCACAATTCACCGGACACAGACACCTCCGATTCTTTAACCTCGGAATCCTCTGATTCGGAATCCTCTGACACCTCCGACACAGGCTCCTCGGACACCTCCGATTCTTTAACCTCGGAATCCTCGGACACCTCCGATAACGACGCCCGTTTCCAGGAACTTTCCAACCGTGTCATCGAGGCCGGAAAAAGCGTTCTCGGTCTTCAGGAGGCCGATGATGGACAGAAACAGGACATTCTCACGAGATTCAACGCTTCAACCGAACTCTACGAAAGAGGCGCTTACTATACGATTACTGCTGAGGATCTCGACATACTCGACAGTAACTTCAACCGAGTGCCTCTGAATAAGTACAACGTTAAAAATCTCACGGTTCTTTCCAAGTATGTATCCTTACAAGCGGCTTTCAGAGCAGCCGTTATCGAAGCCGCCGATGAAAGAGCGGCAGAGGAGTTCTTCTCAGAAATGATGGGATTATACGGCATTTATGACAAGTCCACCTTGGAACAGGAATCTCAAAAATTGAACTACAAATACTACTACGATTATCCGGACGATACCAGATTTGTTCTAATCGTGCAGGCCGATCACAGCGTCCAGCCGTTCGTATACTACTTCATCCGCGAGGGGGCGCTGATCACATTGGTCGTATACTCCGACGAGCCGGGCAAGGATTTTATCGAAGACTGCCACGATTTCATGGTCGCCGCCGGTCTCGAGGATATGCGGGCACTTCTCGATTCTTCAAAGCCTGCTACCGACACCTCTGCCTCCACCGACGATACAGACACCACGTCCGGTCCTGCTGATATTGAAGTAGAGGTCAACAGGATCTCTCCTGACGAATTCACATCCAGGCTCGAAAACAGGGGGTTTACGGTAACGGAGATTGCTTCAGACGAAGATAACTGTATAACATCACTTTTGGCATACAGTTCAGATACGACTGTAGCTTTAATCTATTCTCTCTTCGCTTCTGGCCCAGACGCCAAGGAGTACTTCGACGACCTAATCGCTCAAACAAGACAGGCCATGTCGCCAGACGATGATGAATACCTGATTGGAAGCAACGTAATCATTCACTCCAGCGAAGACTCCTACACAGTATGTACTTATGCCGAAGATATGATTATCCTGGCAAGTACTATCCGTGGCGAAGGCAACGAAGTAAAAGATGCACTGAAGGTCCTGGGCATCGATCTGCAGTAAAGCTCTCTCATTACTTCGCCCTTTTCCGCCGGGAAAAAGCACTATAACCCAAAAGCCTTCTCTATCAGCGCACGTGTCTCTTCGATCGTGCGCTTTTCGTCGCGGTAGAATACCGTAAAGCCGGAGTCGCGGAGTTCCTCGTACGCTTCTCTGGAGTTGATGAGCTCGAGTCCTCTTCGGTAATTGGCCAGTGCCGCCTCCGGATCCGGTTCTTCCATGATCAGCCGGTAAAGGAACTGCTTCTCCGCATCCGGACGCTCGAAGAATCTTCTTACCGAGATCTCCGGATCCGCCAGCAAAACAACTGTATGCTCAATCGGCGCGATCTTCTTTAGCGTCTCGATACAGATATTCGTATCGACGAAGACCTTCTTTCCCCTGCTGCAGATCTCCGGCAGCATCTGAAGCTCGACGATCTGGCACTCCTTCTTTACTCCGTCGATCCAGGCCTTATACTCCTCCGGCGACCTTCGGATAAAGTCATGCCAGTCCTGAAGATCCCTCGTATAGCACAGACACGGAAACTCCTTCGCATCGAGCTCGGGAAGCTTCGCATCGTGGTAGTTCTCTTCACAGGCGATGCCGCCATGCGCCTTTGCCAGTGCTTTTACCATCGTGGACTTACCGGCATACGCCGTCCCGATCACAAAATACGCATTATCAAACCATAGTTTATCCATATGCGCCGCTTACTTCGCAAACGCGATCTTCGCGAAGTTATAGATCCCCAGGTACCAGATATCCCAATCATGCCCGCCGGACCGCTCCTGCCACGTGAAGTTCACACCCGGGACCATGAGATCGCAGACACTCGCGAGCTCTTTCGCCGCAGCCGTCGCACTCCAACCGGCCACATCGTCCTCGGTACCGCAGAGGTTATAGAAATAGTCGATCGAATACGAAGAGTTCTTGATCGTTTCCGCCGTAGTCTCCGCCGGATTCGACGTCGGGGCCGCGGAAAATGCACCGAACCACGAGAAGATGTCGAGGCACTCTCCGATCCCGATATTGATCGTCTGCATGCCGCCCATCGAAAGGCCCGCCATCGCGCGGTGCTCGCGCGCCGCCGACAGGTCATATCCGTGATCACTGTAGTTCGCATACGTCGAATAGTGCGACTCGATATACGGGATCAGATCGCGCCGCAGCTCCAGTCCGAAGTTATAGAAAGAATCGAAATCCTGATCATGCTTGCATCCCAGTGCTTTTCCATTCGGAGTGATCAGAATGAACGGCTCGACATCACCTCTACCGATGAGGTTATCGAGGATATTCTTCAGCGTCGAGTTCGGATTATTCAGGCCCCACTCGTTCTCGCTGCCGCCGATACCGTGCATGAGGTAGATGACGTTGTACTGCTTGTCGGCAGAATACCCCGCTGGCAGATAGACGTACGCATTCTTCTCGCAGCCCGTGCCGGATCCGATATAGTCCTTCGCGATGTACGTGATCTTCTCGACCGTACCGCACTCACCCTCGTACGCATCCTTATACCCCGCCGGGATCTCATCCACGCACTCGACTGGTTTCTTCGCCTCAGTCGTTGTCGCTTCCGTCGTCTCCTCCGAGGATTCTTCTAAGGACTCGGCGCCCGAGGCGCTCGTTCCCGCGCCGGAGCTCGCCGTGCTCTCATCCTTCTTACATCCGCCCATCATGGAGAGGCTCACGACCAGAGCCATCCCCAGTGCCAATTTCTTCTTCATACCAAATACCTACCTTGTCCATTTACCCGTTTTGCGGGGACATCCGCAGCACGAACGATCCCGGAAGATTCCACACATCGCCATGACGCCAGACATCCCACTCGAATCATTCTATACTACTTGTTCTCACACCAGGTATGGAGAAACACTAGCAAAACACCGTAAGAAATTGAGTGTTTTCGCGCGATGTATACTTTTTAGTTTTCACCATTTCTGCCCGCCCGAAAAGGACAGGTCCGACGGGCGGATTCTCATTTCCACCGTTTTCGCTCGCTCGAAAACCACTGGCCCGACGGGTGGAATTCTCGATTTCACCACTCCCGCCCGCTTGAAATGGTCTGGCCCGACGGGCGGTATCCTCGTTCGGGTCATTTCCGCCCGCCACGAAAACACCGATCCGACGGGCGTTATCCTCGTTGTTGCTATTTCCGCCTGCCCGAAATGCTCGGGATCGACGGGTGGATCTTTCGTTTTCAACACTTCCGTCCGCCCGAAAAGGACAGGTCTGACGGGTGGAATCCCTGTTTCCGCTAATCCCGCCCGTCTACTCACTATCCACAACATTTACCTTAGGCTTTGCTTCGTGAAACACGAGATCCATGATCTGTTCCGGTTCCATAAATCTGTACCCGGGATTGTTCTTCAGTTTGCGCGGGAAAAACATATAGACCATGAAACCGATCGCATCCATCTCAGACAACTTCGTCTCGCGGACCAGATAGTCCCTCACTTTCAAGAGCCACTCCATCTCCTGCGACGAGATCTCATGTTCCTCTTCTTCCCAAGGTTTCAAATCCAGAATCTCCATATCACGAAGAAATCCCACAAACCTCTCATCAAACCCAAATTGCGACAGCAAGAACAGAAAGTTTTCGTACATAAACATCACCTCCGATTTTCTCTATCGGAAGCAGATTTTCGCGCGAGCGATCGAAGAGTGCGGAAACACGCGAAACGATTGTATAATGAATCCAGAAACACGAAATCCGGATAGCGAGGTGAACACTATGACACTGGAAGAGCTCAAGAAAAAACTGATGAAGAAAGCAGTGATATTCCAAACAGGTGGATTTCGGCCCACAAATGAACTCGGCGAGAGCTGGATCGGTGCCGTAAAATGGAAGCTCTCCGGTGAAGAGTTGCCCACAGATGAAGACGGCGAGGAGATGCTGCCGCTTGCGTCCATCTTTACCGGATATCTGGATTATGTTCCGGAAGAGATCTCCGGCATCAAGTTGATCAACGTATTCGTATCGAAGAATTACCAGCGCAACCTTCTGGATCTGAACGGGTACTTTTCCATCCGGACATACAATTCCGTCGAAGAGCTGGTCCCCTGTGACTGGACTTGCGAAGGATTAAAAAGCTATCCTCTGAAGCCGGAACTCGTCGAAGACGATATGCCGCAATGGGATGGCGGCATGGATCCCGACCTCGAGGATGCAGTAATCGAACTGGAAAACAGTGACGGGATCGAGTACTACGAGGATCTCCATACGAAAGACTATTCCATGCACAAAGTAGGAGGCTATCCCGCTTATATCCAATCAGGTGACTGGGACAAAAGCTTTGAGTTTGTCCTTCAGATCTCCTCAGATGATAAGGTCGGACTGAATATCGTCGATGCCGGAAGCTTCTACTTCTTCTACTGCAAAGATGCGGACGACTGGGACATACAGTGTGACTTTTTCTGATACGCTTGACGGATTCTTCTGATGTGACCGGGGTTCAGACGCCATTTGCCTCGTTTTTGTACTCTTCCAGAAACTGCTCGAGGAAAGCGTGGCGTTCTTCGGCCATCTCCCGTGCTTCGGGCGTGTTCATCATGTCCTTGAGTTTCAGGAGTTTGTCATGGAAATGCTCTATGGACGAGTCGAGGGACCGCCCTGTCTTTCCTCCATAGGCGAAGGTGCGCGCAATGCCGATGGCGCCCATGGCATCGAGCCTGTCCGCATCCTGGACGATCTTCCCCTCGATCGTCTCCGGCGCCGTTCCTTTATTCTTGCTGAATGACACGGCGTTGATAACCGCACAGATACTATCGATCCTTTTCTCTTCGACATTCTGAGCGCGCAGGAATTCACGTGCATTTGCGTTGTCCTTCGTACGGAAAAGCTTGGTATCGTCGACATCATGGAGAAGCGCTGCCAACGACACCAGTGCCGTATCGCAGTCCGGATAGTGCCCCGCTATGTTCAGAGCACTTCTATATACACGCATCGTATGCTCGACATCATGCCCGTCGGCATGGTCACGGAAGAGCATCCGAATATAGTTTTTCGCCCGTTCAATTATCGCCTGTTCCATCACTTCTCCTTAATTATTCAAAAGACATTATACTATCCCACCAGCTCGCAGTCCTCGATCTCCCCGTCGGCGTCCACACTCACCTGGATCCCGTGCCCGCCGAACATATCTCCGTCGCCATACATAAACTCGGCGGATCCGTCATCGTGCATGACCAGTTCGTGCGGCGCACCCACATTCTCCTTGAAGACTTCCGCCGTGATGTCCGGATCGTCCTCGTTCTCTTTCCATTCGTTCGCGCTGTCGAGCATCGCCTCGACACTTTGCTCCAAACACTTCTCGTGCAGTTCAGTGATTCTCGGGAGCATCTCGGCAAACTTTTCCGCCGCGCCATTGGCCTTCGTCTTCGAGTCTGAATCCAGTTCGAGGTAGACCGTGCACGACTCCCCGAGGATCTCCACAGTGCCCTCATACCAGCCCAGGCCTCGGTCGAGTACGAAATCCGTTCCCGCTACTTTGATGATGACGGGTTTTAGGTATTCCTCGCGAAATGCATTGAGTCCCGGGTCGTCTTCTTCTCCTATGACTTCCTTCAGAAGATATCTCTCATTCATAGACGCCATATACTCCGGACCCAGATCCTTCCATTTACATTTACGCACCCGGATCCGGTAGATCTTGTTATCCTCGAAGCGGCGATACTGATTCTGCTCATATTCCTTGTCCGGGATCACGCTCTCGATCCGGCCGTCCACCGCGCGGAACTCCCCGCTGCGAAGGTCCACCATCGCGGCCGAGTACGAGGTAACTTCGCGATATCCTTCGAGCCTCGATGCCCCGCTCCATCCTTTGGTAATGAAGACCAGAATCTCATACTCTTCTTCCTGAAAATCTTCCAGATACTGCTTCAGTTTTCTCAGTTTCATCGCTTACCTCCTGCCATCGATTCAACTTCCCATCACGCCCTGCCTGAACGATCACCCTTCCGGGAACAGTGTCTTTCACGCATCAAGTAATTTCCCACACCACCGTTACCGTATCGGAGACATTGATATCGTCCGGCTCGATGTCGATCTCATAGGCATCCATGCCCTTCGCCATGCAGATATTGTCGTTCATGAGCATACGTTCCATCGGCCGCACCTCGAGATTCATCTCCCCCCACGAATAATCGATGGTCTGGAGCTCCCCGAGCGTCACGCGCGCCGCCGCAGCCAGCACCTGGGCCTTCTTGGTCGCATCAATCACAGCCAGTCCGAGAGCGGTATTTTTGAGGTCATCCGGATCCTTCACGGTATAGCTGAGCCGGAACTCCGGATGAAGATCCGAATGCGCCAGCGCGTAGACGATCTTTCCGAGCCGCTCGTTGTCCGACGGGAACTCGAGTTTCATCACGTGATAATACTTATACCCGGCGAAACGCTGCTTATACTCGCCCTTGTACTTATATGACTCGTACTCCGTATTCACATTGAAATTCAGGGTCTTGAGGTCAGTCCGCTCGAAACCGAAAGCCATCATCAGGTCCTTGAGGCTCTCCGTGTCCATGGCCGACTGCTGCAACGACACGCCATAGTCTTTATTCATGCCCTCGAGCGTGATCGTCAGCCGCGTTGTGTCCGGTTTCATGCTGAGTTCACCTTTACCCGTCACCCGGATCGTTCTCTTCTTTGCCATATCCGAACCTTCCTTTCGCGATGCCGCTTGTCTGCATATCCCATCTAGGCTTATTATCACACGAACGGCTGTAGATTTCTATATCGGACTCTATCAATATCATATGGTGTCAGAAAGGTGCAGAGGTCTCCTTCCGGGCGACATTTTCGCAATCGAAATAAGAGTGGGCCTATAAAAGCACTGACCTCTTGTCTCGCAATAAAGGGAACGCCGGACATCTCTGCCCGGCGTTCTCTTCATCTGTCCACTTCAATTGTCTTCTTCCTTTGATGTCAGTGCGTGATTAGGAAGGCGAATGCGCCAAGTCTTTCACCGAGCCCAAAGACTGCGGTAGCCAGAGCAAGTATCACGATCGCATACGCTGCGTATCTTGCTTTCTTGTTATTCTCAAGAAGGTCATCTGTCCGCCGGATCAGATCTCTCAGTTTCGATTCCATCACTCGGTCTCCTTTCCACCGAAACACGCATCCCGTGCTTCATGGTTTCATTCTATCGACCGAAGGTAAAATCAAAGTCAACCGAAAGTAAAGATTTGATAAAGACTCCTCACGCCTATTTCACGAGTCCATCCATCACGCACCTGAATTCGTCCCAGTTCTCCGGAAATGCATTGCTTCCCTGATACCGCAGCGCCATGCCACTTCCCATCGTGATCCGAAGTCCCCACTGTGTCCCGTCAAATATCCCGGACGCAAAATATCTGTCCTTCCACTCATGTACGCGTATCTTCACGAATAAAGCATCGATAAAACCACGCCATTCCGAAAGGCTGATTCTCTTTTCCGAGGGCTCTTCACCCGAATTCTGAAAAGGCTCATACTTCACAACTGCGCCGTCATTATCTTTTGTGACCATGACACTTCGGATTCCGAAGGAGAATCCGCCGAGTGTGAACTCGACTTCCACGACATCGTCGCGGTAAGTTCCCATCACCCAATCGTTCCACCGATGTCGGATTTCCTCGATCTTTTCTTTGCGAAGCCTCTCCTCATCCGTCATGCCTTTACCTCGCACCACTTACTTTCCGGATCTCCATAAGCCGAAGATCAGGTTTTTGAACTCGTCATAGTTCTTAGGAAATGCATTGCTCCCCACATGCCGGTACCAGAGCTCGTCGGAAATTCCGATCAGCACTTCCCACTGTGTCCCGCCGTACACCTTTGAATCGACATAGTTTGATTTCCAGTCGAGGATACGGATCTTCGTAAAGAGGTCGATAAGGAACTGCTCCCACTGTTCATGCGAGATACTGCGAGGAGAAACATATTCATCTGAGTATGGATTCGGGATGACTTCCATCTTCGCCCCTTCATCGCTTCGGAGTACAGATATCGTATCAAAACCGCGCTGTACCCCGCCAAAAGAATACGAGACCTTCACCACATCCTGGAGATACGCTTTCGTCTTATCGTTCCAGCGGCTCTTGATCTCCCCAACTTTCTTCTCACGAATCTTCTCATCCAACGACATAGGATCACCTCCCTGCAGCGCGCCGTTATTCTTCTATCCATTCAGTGATAGAACTCGTATCTCCTTGGCCAATATGAAATAAACACATTCCCACATATACCGCTGTCACAGTGCATATTTATATAGGTTCCGAAACTTCTTGAAGTTTCTCCCACACCTTGACCATTGCATAAGTATCGAGTCCGCAATACTTCAGCAAGTGTCGTCTATACTCCTCAAGTTCAGCTTGAGACATCTTTTCCATACGCTGGAATGTAGCCGATGCCTCCGATCCGTTATGTACGCCTTCAAGATTATGGTAATCCAGTTCCGGATCATCCGGGAAAAGAGCCGGAAGAACATACTTGATAGAGTAGGATCCCTCCATGGCACGGCAATAATACTTTCTTTCACGGAAAGGCACCATCAGGTCTTTCATATTGTCAAAGATATTCATGAGATGTTCATGAAGGTCCTGATAGAGAGCCGCCATCTCCTTTATCCTTGTTTTTTCAAATGTCATATTGTACGCAAGAGTACAAACATCAATCGGAATATCCGAACAAAGCTGTTCACAAAGTTTTCTTCTAGGATCCTCTCCAGGATATGCAAGAAACTCTGTATGTTTCAATTCTCCTCCTGCTTCCATAATATAGTGAAGAGAATACTGAAAACATATCTGTTCATAAGGGTGAGAGTCATCGTACTTGGGAACAGCCGGACTAAAGCTTTCAAAATCAAGGAAATACAGGGGGTATGACAGTGTTCCCAGGAATTCCTTAATGGCTGAGATATCAACGGATGCCGGCAAGTCCTGTAGTTCGTGCCTCATCTGTTGCATTGCCTTGTCATTTACCAGCTTTCCGTCTTCCAAGAGTTCTTCAAACGAAGCCTTCCCCGCATGCAGGCATTTGAATTTGGTTCTTCTCTGAACTCCGCACAAATCAAAAACATTCGGTTTCGGGAGATAAGCGGAGCAATGAGCGAAGAATCCACACTCATACGGAACGAAGCAATGATCACCAAGTTCTTTACCCGGCTCGTCTTTCTCCTCCATGATTTCCGCTATCGTGCTGATGGTAGCCTCGACATTATCGTAAAGAGAATCGGCCGTCTCTGTCATATCTTCAACGTGAAAAAGTTTATTCAATTCGATTTCACCATGGCGGACATACGTGTTATCAATATGCACCAGATACACACCATCCACCTTATACCCGAGTTTCTTCAGGACGTAGTTCTGATATGCAACATCATGCTGATATGGATTATGGACATCTGTAGAACTCTTTACCTCGTAGATTTCCACATGCATATTTCCATGATTCTTTAGGATATCCACACTGCAAAAGCAACCATTGTATGAAAAAGAAGCTTCGCAGATATTCTTAACACCTTCATCCAGAAGTCTTTGCGTCTCGTCGATCATCTTTCCGAGATCCTCATCAAAAGGAACTTCCGTATACTCTCCGAAAAGCCCCATCGCAAGATCGCCGACCTCATTACCGTTATCAAGGATGGCCTGGTTCATCACGGAATCATCAAACTCTTCCGGCATATTCTGTTTCATCCAAAGCATCTTCGGACACTGGACACCACTACAGTATCTTGATTTTGATAAGTGAATCATCTCTCAGACCTCCGCGTATTAAAGAAGATTTCCTCCACCGCTTTATCGTTAATCTTCAGTCTAACGTTTTCGCGCTATGCTATTTCATTTCTAATCCTTAAATCATCTAATTCCACACTATGCCCCGTATTTCCATTCACGGTACCCCTGTCGCTTCGCTGATTCATATATCGGATGCATATTCTTCTCAAGGATATCCGCAAATTCCGACTTCGTGTGTTCTACATTGTAAAGCTCGTTGATTGCCCATGTCGAATGAAGGTTGTCTTTATAGCAATCGTCGAAAAGTTTTCGAATCTGATCATGTTTACGGGTCATCTCATACATCAGGAATTGGTTATCCGCGAATCCTCCGAAGAACAAATTCCAGTTGGGAAGATTATTATTCTTCTTCGAATTGAGAGAAGAATCCATTGGCATAAGATTCCACAGTTCATCATTCATGACGAACGTCCAAGGAATGAAGTGATCGATGTCGTATGCACCTTTTACCATAGGCTTGTGATTGAAAACATCCAGAATCGGATCCTTGCTGATTTCGATTATTCCGTTCCATAGTTTTCTCACATGGTCCAGTTTTCTCACCTTATCTCCGGGCACCAGTTTATATACCAGATTCGGCACATCCGGATTGATCGTCTGAAGCCATTTGATTTTCTCATACTGGATCCATCCCAGAATCGTAGGCGCATTATCCCGTATCATCTGTGCCCAGTCTTTATCGAAAAAAACTTCTTTCTGTAATCTGCTCTTGTCACTAAGGGTATATGGAAGCTTGTTGTACGCTGTATTGAAATGCCTGATGTATTCTGTCATCCACGGTGCACTATCCCATTTGAGGGGTGTATTGCCATCTACATTATTGAAGAATCCGGCAAGTGCCCGATATGGAACCATACCCGTAAGTTGCGTTTTCTCACTTCGTATTCCGGCATTATATTTCTTGATTGCATTCTTAATCTCGAGTTCAGAAGATTGAGAATTCAGTTCGTCTTTGGCCAGTGTCTCAAGTTTTCGGACTGCGCGTTCCAATCCATCACAAATATTGCCTTTTATCACTGAACTCAAATGAATATGAAACTCGGTTACTGTGTACCACGCGTTGGCAATCATCTCATCGATCACATCGTCAAATGTCGCCACTTCGATTCCATCACATATAAGATTGACGATTGCTTCCAGCCAGTAAAACTTATAGCAATATGAAGGATCTTTCATCATATCCGCAAAGCCATCAATATCAAGACGACTATAGTACTGCGTGCCAACGTCAAGAACCAGATCAGGTTTAATCTCGATATCCATACTCATCCCTCATTATGTCATTTCTCTTAATGTTTTGCTGCCAACAATCTCTTCCGGATATATTCCCTCATTCCCGGATCCGTACAATAAATGTAACACCCCTTCATTCCCCTGGTCATCAAGGTCCGGTATGTATTCTTGATAATTTCTTCTTCTCGTTCTTTCGCCTTTTCGGGATCAGTACGGAACAAAGACTTAAGGCCTTTTACCGACTGATCAGTAGAAGCACGCTTCGTATAATCGGTCTTCACTTCACCATCTTCATAACGCAGGTCATCGCCGATGATCACACCGACATAATCAAACTCAAGGCCCTGAGTAGTATGAATACAACCGGCTTCAAAAACAGAATGCTCCGCCGTGGCAAATGCCTGACCGTCATCCAGATTCCAACTGATGCTGAAATCACCGATCGTAATATCATGATAATTCGTATCACTTCGTGTCTCTTTCGGCCAGTTCCAGCAATAACCGGCAAGGATCCTGGCACGATTAGCTTCCTTATTCTTCTCGAATATGATGCGCTTTACGTCTTCCGGAGAGTCGCAGAGCTTGATTTCATAATCCACACCATCAAGGTCATAATTCGCTGTTTCGCGAATCTGAAGAAGATCGTCCAGCCAGGCCAGATAGCCATTTGATCCGTTACAACGGAACTGCGAAAGAAGTTCATATTCGATTACTTCAGAGCCTTCCAGCTCCGCCCATTTCTTTATCTCGTCGATCGATCCGATATCGTCCATCGTAACGCGCTGACTCTCATCAATGAAAAACACAGAGCAGGTCGAAGCGTGGATGATCTCCTTGATCTGATTCTCACCTTTATTGTGGAATATTCCAGATTTCTCATTAAGGCGGTGCGCCTCATCCACCAGAAGAGTATGAATAACATTATTGCCGACATCCACATATGTACCGGATCCCTTGAACATGTTATCGACACTGCTTTTTCGGATCGCACCCTTCAGTTTTTCAAGATACACTTGTCTCGGAGCACTGTTCTTCGAAACATACTGGACAAACTGCCCACGTTTGGTCAACTCAGCGAGAAGCTGAACGGCGATGACGCTTTTACCCGTTCCCGGCCCGCCTTTACAGATCACAGTACGCTTCTTGTGATCCTTCTGACATTTCGTCGATATCTTGATGATTTCTTCATAAGCCACACGCTGTTCATCGATCATGATGAATTCCCGGTTGCCCTTGATCATTGACTCGATACTGTCCTGCAGGCTCTTCGAAGGACGAATCTTACCATGATCGACAAGATAGAGAACCTCTTTGTTATCACCCTTTTTGACGAACTTCTTGATATACTCACGAAGTTCCAGAACCTGTCCCATCGTAAAAGCCGGCGCTTCCGAGGTATAATCAGAATACTGTTCGTCATCTAACGGATCATGATCACGTCTCATATAGTTGTGCAGATACGCACAAGGCATGAGCATAACGCAAGCATCCTGAACAGACGCATTGTAATCTGAAATCAAACGAGCATATGACCACGCCTGATAAGATGGGTGAACCACCTTACGATTTGCGCCTCCCGTGAAGGTTTCTACAAGCGCTTCCGTGGATGCAACTTTCTTTAGTCCACTCCACTGCTTCAATTCGATAATGACCATACCCGGTCGGCCTTCTTCATCGTACCCGGAGATCATAAAGTCTACTCTTTTAGCAGTCTGTGGAATGTTATACTCAACAGCAATTCCGGAATCGTCCGGAATCTCTTTATCGTTTAGCACTTTATACATGTAATGAAGCGAGTTGATCCAGGAGCGAAACTCACTGTCAGCAGTATGTCGTCCCAGTTTTCGGAGTATGTTTGCCGAAATCTCGTCTGCTATGCTATCGAGATCAACACTTCTCTGGAACTCGGTTTTTGTCCCTTCATATACGATCATGTTGCCTGATCCCCGTCCTTATATGCCGTATATTTGTCGGCTCTTCCATACGCTTTATCAGCAGGATACTTCTTGCCATTCTCTTCCATCTTAGATATAACGATTTCGGATACATCAAGTCCCTGATCATGTGCCATCAGGAGAGCATAGATTATTACATCCGCAAGTTCTTCTCTAACCGTCGATACCTTCTTCTCAGTATCGGTTTCGACATCCGTTCCACTCCATTGGAATGCCTCCAGTAGTTCTGCTGCTTCCAGCGAAATGGATATTGCCAGATCTTTAGGATTATGGAACTGTTTCCAATCTCTAGCATCTCGAAATGCCACCACAAGATCGGTTAATTCTTTGATCGAATCACTCATACAACATCCCTCCACACTGCTGGATGAAAACCTATTTCTATTATACCGCAATATCCGATAATATCGATTCTTCCGAGTTTTACCTTTCAATATATCTTATCGGATTCCCTGATCCAAAAATATTATCTGTCGTCTTCTCCGGATCCGGCAAATTCTTCGTTTTCCCATCTGCTATAGCTTTATCTCTCTCTTTCTGTTTCTCCAACTTTCTTTTCTTCACCCACTCTTGAGTGTGGATAATTCTTCTGTACATATAGTCATTAAACAAAGACTTGTTTGGATCACTAGCAGGTACATCTTCAAGAATCATATACTTGCGATTCAGGCATTTCTGGAACGCTGCTGCAGGGTCTTTTTCTTTTATGAATCTCTCTCTAAAAGCTGATGGCATATCACTCAATACCAGCTGAGAAGGCTTTTTCCCTTTTCTATTCGCTACCTCAACCACTATTTTTGCGTCTTCATAATCACCGTTCCTAAAGGGAACCGTATCCTCTCCACGAGGGTATTCTGAATTATCGCCAACACACTCATACATATTATGGAATTTCTTCCCACCAACTTCCTTGATCCTGTATATTCCTACAATACGTGCTCGAACAGTAGCAAAAACATATTCTATCCCCAGTTTATCAAGATAATTGGGGTCAGCCAAAGACCAATTACCACAAACCGTATCTCTTATCGCTTTCTCCCGACCCTTTCCCTTATCAAATTTCAGACACTCAGGATAACCACTGTTTATATTGATAAGTAGGGCTTTGACGTTTTCCTTTTGCAACTCCTCAAAAAACAATGGTTCCTTGGCAAATTCCTCACAGAAATCTTCAACAGTTCTTGCTGCAGTAGTACCGGTCTGTTTCTCAGCTTCACTCTGATGTCCTTTGACTATGTTGGTGAGAATGGCATTACTGTTTGAATCAAAGTTCAATCCGCCAATCTGCAAAAGATTAATCAGCGCCGATTCAGCCATAAATGCCTCTTTGCTGGTCATCCCCCACTTTATGATGTACTTTACTATTTTTCCGTTGCGATTCTTTATCTCATCGATTCTTTTGATTTTTTCTTTGAGTCTCTGCTTTCTTTCTTCTAATTCATCTAATCTGTTTTCTTCAGTAAGTTCTTCTTCCAGGAGTTTTATCTGATCAGCAGTTTCAAATTCATGTGACCATACCCGTGTTCCTTTGCCTTCGCCGATGTAAAAAGGTACCAACCCTTCTTCTGTCTTTTCACACAATGCATAAACATAAGATCTGTGCGCATTAGGATTCTTAATATCAGCCTTTTCAGAAAAATCATCTAACGCAAAAACAAACTCTTTGATGACGTCTTTGTCTGGTTTGCTTTCGATAATTGATAATTCTGTTTCGCTTAATTGGGATTGAATGTCTGTGACTTTCTTGGTCTTCATCAATGATTCCTCCAGTTGTTACACAATTCTGCTGATGAGTTTCTTTACCTCTTTCATAATATACTGAGTATTATACATGAGGGAAGCGCCTTAAGTACAATTCGTCTGTTCTCTATTCAAGTACGCTTTTCAAAAAGGAAAACCCGGATCTTCCGGGCATTTCTAAAGGGGGTATCTTTTTTGAAGGGGGTATGAAGATTATTGCTTCTATGGCTTTATTCTGCCTCCCCAACCTTAACCGAACTTTAAAGTTTTGAAAGAAGTGTATTCACGCCCACCATCACAAGAAGGAACTCTGGATTACCACTAGGAGACAAGTCCAAATCTCTCATTTCACTTTTCTGTTATCGATTTGATCGAAGACAGGATAGTATTCTTGGGAAGCTTTGCCATTTTAGCACCTATCAGGAATACTTTGACCACGTCCAGTTTTTCATCCGACAGGTTCTTATCGGCCAGAAGACCTACTACAGTAGAGAGATATCCATCCTTGCTCTTCTTAATCTCTTTGTCAAGAACAGCCATTATAGTTTCATATCGTGCCTTACTCATGGCCACTCGGTTGGTTTCCATGTTGCTGATAGTCGACTTGGAGACGCCGATCATATTCCCGAACGATTCCGAAGACCAGCCTCCAGCGGCGCGAATGGCCACCAAGAAATCCTGCAATCTTTCTATATCTTTTTCTGTATATGTTCTTTTCATCATTCCACCTCTTTCTATGACCACTTACCTACTAAATACTCTTTCTCTTGCATAATAACACGACTCTGCAGCAAAAGCATCACAATCATAAACAATTATGAAACATACATCATCTTTGGTCAGCGGCTTTATTAACGGGAAATATGTAAACGGGATGCCAATCCACCGCATCGAACAGGAACTGAAGCGAAACGGAGTCAATATTTCCAAGCAGACCATCTCCAACTGGACGATAGATGCAGCAGAAAGATATCTCGTCCCGTTATACGACAGAATGAAGGAAGAATTGCTTACCTTGCATGTGAACCAGTGCGATGAGACACCGGTACAGGTAATAAAGGACGGACGAAGTCCGGGAAGCAAGAGCTATATGTGGGTGCATCGTTCCGGAGAGTTCTACAAAGACAAACAGATAGTCTTGTTCGAATACCAGAAAGGCCGATCGCACGAATTGCCGCTTGAGTTCTACAGGAACTATACCGGGATACTGGTAACAGACGGACTTTCCCAA
>JAFZLF010000006.1 GCA_017551625.1 Clostridiales bacterium
TGATAGGTGGTATGGTCCTGGTTACAACAGATTCATATCTACATCCTCAAAGCTGATGCCGAAATTGTTATGGGTATTCCAACCTCAATCCAATGATGACTTTTCTTTTCGTTGCCTAATTAGAAGCGTAATTCCAAGCCCCGAAACAGATCCACCCAAAAGAACCAAGGTTCCCACTTTTGAATCATCCGCATGCCTCTTTGAAAATCCATCACTCAGATATACTGTTCCGACCACTCCTTCAGACTTTCTTCCGAAGCGGAAGGTGCAAACTTCTTGCCGTCCTTCACGATAGCGGCAGGAGCTAATGCCTGCATGTTCTTGTAGGAGTCGCCAAGACCTGATCCTCCGGATGTAGCAAACGGGATAACCGTCTTCCCGCTGAAGTCGTAACTTTCCATGAATGTATCAATAATCGACGGTTCTCTGTACCACCATACCGGGAAGCCGACAAAAACAGTATCATACTGCGACATATCCTCGATCTTTGTTCCGATAGCAGGCCTGCTGGATCTGTCCGCCATCTCGACAGAGCTTCTGGATTTCTTATCCTGCCAGTTCAGATCCGCATCTGTGTATGGAACCTCCGGAGCGATCTCATAAAGATCTGCGCCGATTGCTTTGGCAAGGTTATCTGCTACCTTGGCCGTTACTCCGCTTGCACTGAAAAATGCTACTAATACTTTTGACATAGTCATTACCTCTGTTTTTTGATTCTGTTTCTCGGCGATCAGAGCTCAGAGTATGCAAGATAGAGCATTCTCATATGCTCTTCATCAAATACATACGTATGGTCGTGAATGGTTCCTTCATATATCTTTTGACCATCTCGATAGATCTGGAGCTGATTCATCGGCACGGAAGTCCAATTCCCGTCATCCAGAGGTTTCGTCGAGAAGATCGTATATCCGTCCTCAGATTTCTGATACATGGTATTCTCTTCATTCTTGTGAACATAGACGTTCTTTCCGTCGAAGAGAAGAAGATTCAGTTTGTTTTTGTCCGACAGCCGTACGATGATCTCATCGATCAGATCGAATCTCTTCTTCTCGTCCTTGATACCCTCCACCTGATCCAGAAGATAAAGAAGGATGCGTTCACTGTCCGTCGTTCCCTGTTGCCGCTTGAAATACGGATCCAGTTCTGAAGACTCGAAGATCGTACCGTTATGCGCCAGGACCCAGTTCGTCCCATTTGCATCTTTCTTCTCAAATGGATGGGTGTTGAGATATTCCACGTGGCCGATCGTGGCCTTTCTTATGTGTGCGAAGAGACCGCTGCAGACACACTTGGATTCCAGGATATCCGAAACGATCTCACTTCTTGATGCGTTTACTGCTTCCTTTACCAGAAGGACCTCACCATCATCATCCCAGGTGGCAAGTCCCCATCCATCCGGGTTCTGGTCAGCATGAGAAAAGAATGTTTTCAGTTGTTTCTTGACATCCAGTTTCTTTTCGGAAGAAACAGCCAGTAATTCACACCTGCAGTAGGTACTCCTGCTCTTTTTCGGGAAGTTCGGCGGAAGCAAGTTCCGATATATATTTATACCATTCTTTCGCCGTACGGTCACCATAAATCACCGCGTCAAACCCGTGGATCTTAATTTCTTCTACCGCATTCTGGATCATTTCGGAAGAAGTAATATGGGATAGTTTCTCTTCAAGTAACGCAAGGTTTATATCGGAATAGACCAGTCCCTTGATAAGTGCCACATACCCCAGTGCTTTTTCAATAGGAACACTATCTGCAACTCGGATCTCTATGTATTTTTTCACACGGAAATGGAAGAACCCCATCGAGATAAAGTGTTCGATCAGCCTTTCTTCTCGCGTCTTCTCGAGGTCCTCTTCTTTTACGATTCCCTGCTTTAGAAGATCAGCGGCACTGCTGTGTCCGACATCGGTCGTCTCTCCCTCATCCGTCAGAAGGATCAAAGGAGTATGTAGTATCACATCTGCGATCTTCCCGTAACCGAAGTTCGGATCAAAGGATCCCGGATAGAATCCCGTTCTGTCGGGATCGAGATCTTCCCATTCCTGGATCCGGAAGAGATGCTTCTTATCGGACTCTTTCTCAAGAACAGAATCCGCGTCACTCTTACTCTCCATCGCGATCATCAGGATCGGCGAGATCTTCTCAAGAATACGGAGTTTTCTGATAAGATCCTCTTCCGAACGATAGTCCACAGATACCTGTACGGACGAGGAAGCGCGCATCATGTATTTGCCGTATTTCCCGCTTTCACGGAAATAAGCATCCATGTATTTATATCTTTTCTTTGGAGACAGCGGAATATCACCAGGGTCTATTTCGCCCGATTCTACAAGCGGCAGATTCCCTTTGTTAATAATCGAATAGCCTCTTTCCGCAAAGATCGGTGCCCACAAGTTGATGAACTCCCGATAAATCGAGCCAATCTCCCCGATATCTGATCTCGGATCGATGCTGACCTCAAACTGGCAGGCCGGTTCCAGCGTTACAGAATACCCGGGAACGACATAACCGACAGTATAGCCATCCATAAAGATTTTCTTTGCCTGAAGATCTTCTGCCACTTTCGAAATAAGACCGGTAATTTCATCAAAGCCCATCATGAGACCTTTTTCATTCACGACGAAATGCTCGATTTCCAGTCCGAGCTGTTGCCCGGACGTCTCTCCTGACTGGATAAACTTGATTATATCCTCACGTATTGCCATCTCTGTTTTCCCTTCTATTTCATTTATTTATTCAGTCGATAAATCCCGCTTCTTTATAATGGGCCTCGTCATGGAATATGACATAAGCCGTCTTCAGCCTCTTAAATCCCCAATGCTCATAGAGACCTATGTGCTTCGGGTGTGTATACAGGGTAACGTTACAACCTTCCACTCTTTTCAGGATCTCGTCGACGATCACCTTGCCTATTCCGTGACCCCTGTACTCATCTCTCACGGCAATGTTAAAGATCGATGCATGTGTGATACCGTCGGAGATTGCCCGTCCTACTCCGATGACTTTCTCATCCGCTTTGATGAAAATCGTGACATAACTGTTTTCAAATACTGTCTTCTGCGTTTTTGCATCCAGACTGCTCAATCCGTAGAAAGAAAGGATCTCTGCAACTTCTTCAAAGTCGATCCCGTCGATCGTATCGATTATCCGGTATTCGATATTCTTCTTCATCTGTGTCATCACTTCTCAATCGTGTCAGTTCTTCTCGCTCGGAAAAGCCAGTCGCATCTGATACCATGTGACACCACCATGTGTCGAATCCGAAACGCCTTCATTTACGAATCCGAGCCGTTCATAAAAGTGCACCAGGTAATCTTTACAGGTCAGAACGACTCCGAGCCTTCCTTCCTGCCTTGCCTGTTCGACAAAACGCCTGACCGCATCGGAAGCAAGTCCTTTTCGACGATAATCGGGATGGGTCGCCACCCCGAAGATCATCTGCCACCTCCCGTTTTCATCGTGAAGATTCGCGGAGGCATACATATCATCAGAAAGATCCTTCTCATCCGTGACCATACCGTTGACACAGCACAGGATCTCCCCCTCCTCTTCCATGAGCAGGAAATGATCCGGATAGACTCGCAGCCGGTCTTGAAAAGCAGCTAAGGAGGCCGCCTCTTCCTCGGGAAAAGCACTTGCCTCCAGCTTGCTTATCTTATCTGCATCTTGTATTGTCGCTTTTCTAACTGTCATTACTCCTCCGCGAACAAGTTCGTAGACAGATAACGAAGACCCGTATCCGGGAAAACGGCCACGATCTTCTTGCCTTTATTCTCCGGTCTCTTCGCAAGTTCGGTCGCTGCAAAGAGCGCCGCGCCGGAAGACGTTCCGATCAGGATACCGTCTTTTCTTGCCACATTTCTTGCCGCCTTAAATGCATCCAGCGCTTCCACGGCGATCACTTCATCGTAGATATTTCTATCCAGTGTCGCCGGCACGATGTTATCCGGAACACCGAAGAACGGATGCACACCGGTAATCTCTTCATCCGGTTCCGGCTTCTCATCACTCGGTAGAGAATTCGGGCCCGGCTGTACGCCCACTACCTTGATGTTCGGGTTCTTAGACTTCAGGTATCCGCCCGCACCCGAGATCGTTCCGCCTGTTCCGACACAGGCCACAAGGATATCTACTTTTCCTTCCGTGTCTTCCCAGATCTCGGGGCCGGTCGTCAATCTGTGAATGTTCGGATTGGCCGGATTCGAGCACTGGTCGACAAATGCAACGTTCTCCTCTTTCGAGATCACTTCGTCTTTCAGTGATTTGATCGCCGCAACAAAGTCACCGTTGGTCTCCTTTAGTGTTTTGGCAATAGTCGGCTCCTCCGAAAGCTTGATCGTCTTCCCGCCAAAGGCCTTGATGACCTTGAATCGTTCCTCCGAAACCTGATCCTGGATATATACGCGGAAAGGATATCCTTTCGCCGCTGCGATCGCAGCAAGACCAATGCCTGTATTTCCGCTCGTCGTCTCCACTACCGTGTATCCGGGCTTCAGTTTCCCAGACTTTTCCGCATCTTCGATCATCGCAAGTGCGATTCTGTCCTTGACGCTCTGGTTCGGATTGAAGTACTCAAGCTTACCGATGACTTCTGCTTCCAGACCATTATCTTTGATGTACCCGTTCAGTTTAAGAAGCGGGGTTCTTCCTACCAGTTCTGTGATTGATTCATATACTCCGGACATGTTTTTTTCCTCCATTGGATTTGTTGCTTTTATGCTAGCATCCGGGCATATTCTTGAAAAATACCTGCGTCTTATCGTTCGAGATAATCTTCACTTATCACAGCAATGACCTCGATCTCCACGAGGGCTCCTTTCGGAAGAGCCGACACTTCAACACAGCTTCGTGCCGGATTTCCCGTAAATGCTTTTGCGTAGATCGAATTAAAAGTTGCGAAGTTTCCGATATCCGACAGAAAACAGGTCGTCTTCACGACTTTATCCAGACCGCTTCCCGCCTCTTCAAGAACCGCCTGAAGATTACGGATGACCTGTTCCGTCTGTCCTTCGATCGTTGTCTCCGTAATACTTCCAGAAGCCGGATCGATCGGGATCTGCCCCGAAGTATAGACCAATCCTCCGTTAACGATGGCCTGGGAATACGGACCGATTGCCACAGGTGCTTGTTTCGTTTCAATGATTCTCATACTATCCATCCTTTCACAGTTGTCATTTACCTACTATGTTAATGGGATAATAGTATACACAAGCATCGTTTCTGTCAATGTATGATGAAACGAATGCTGATGCTTGGAGGTTCTATAAAAGCAATGGTTCCAGACAAGATCCGAACTGTGATCTTTCACGGCTAATATACCCGGCTGATCGTTTTAATCTTTCTTTAAGGATTCTGTTTTATCATGGGCTCAAACACAGAAAGGATGTGCGAGCCATGAGAAGATTCGAGACGATATTTCGAGCGATGGGAACTGTGAATTCCATATCGATCAGCAGCTGTATGGAAGAAACTCCGGACGGTCTTCTTACATCACTTCGGGAAGCCATGTTTGAGGCGGATGACCGTCTCTCAATCTTTAAACCTGAACGTGAGATCTCAAGGATCAACCGGGCCTCCTCGGGAATGCCGGACGGTATCAGTGAAGGTACGTTGGACA
>JAFZLF010000022.1 GCA_017551625.1 Clostridiales bacterium
ATCTTGAGAGCCTTTTGGCTCTTTGTTTACTTGTTTTTTCAACTCTATGAATTGAACTTTTGGCTCGTATTTTAAGTAGTAATTACTTTCTGCTCTTCTATTCAATTTTCAAGGTCCGTGACACCCCGCTTCCGCGAAGCGCTTGATTATATTATCACCTCGCCCCCACCGTGTCAAGCAAAAATTTGATTTTTTCGGACCTTTTTTTCAGGGTTTTGGTTACGGTTCATTTTCACTCTATTTCAAGGCAAAAAGGAAGCGGATCTCCGGCTGCCAATATATAATGTAGAATAATTACGCGCGCAAATATAATAGGAAGCTTTCTGATTTCAGAAACGACCTCCGCCGCCGCCGCTGTGGCCGCCACCTCCACCTCCGGAGAAGCCGCCGCCACCTCCGCCGCCGCCGTGGAAGCCGCCACCTCCGGAACTGGAACTGGTGTGATAGACGCGAGTGGTTTTGCGGATGAAATTATCTGTTCTCTCGATCGTATTGCAGGATGAACGGTCGATGTACTGTTCGGACTTTGGCGCCTTGTCGAGACTCTTACCGACCGTGCAAAAGAGCGTAATGATTCCGGCCAGAAGGAGCGGGATGATGATACAGGCCGCATAGACGATGACGAGACCGGTCGAATGGAAGTTATACTCATCGAGGTCGACCATGATGTTATAGATCGCTTCAAAGTAATCCTCGTTCTGCAGTTCAGTACGGTACCGGCCAAATAGTCTCTGGCATTCCTCGTCCGACACGGAAAAGTACGCTGTGCCGTAAGAGTACAGCCAGAAGAACCGGTAACCGGGCTTATCCTGTGTCAGGTCGATATAGAGACAGAAACCGGAATTGTCCTGCATGCTCGTCTTGATGCAGTTTTCCTCATAGATATCCGCCGCATGGTCTTTACAGTCATCATCCGTAAGACCGTACGGATTCTCTCTCGTGGTCGCGATAACGATATTGATATCGTGTGCCGTTTTCAGATCCTTTGCCAGTTCTTCGAGTTCCTTGATCTCGGACTTCGTAAAGATATGCGCCTCATCCTTGATCACCACATGCTTCGGCGGATGCATGTTCATGTAGATAAAGAGCGCGACCGAGCCGATGACGACCGCGATGATGACGGCCAGCCAGATCCCGGAGACCGCATTCATCTCTCCCCAGACACTCTTCTTGACGTTACGGAGTTCTTCCTTGATATTGACCTGCGCCTGCGCATTTCCGGTCTTTGGTTCTTTTGCGCCTGCATGGGAATTCCGGTTTTCCGATACATTACTCATCCGACAAACCCTCCCATAATCAGACCGGTGATCAGACGCGTGATGCATACCGTGATCGCCAGAATGCTGAAGAACAGCACGATCCTCTTCAGACGGCTGACCGGCGGAACACCGGCGACCTCTCCGGTCTGGCCGTTCATGCAGAAGTTGTAATCCTTGCCGTTATACTTATAGTGCAGGAACCACACCGGCATCATCGCATAGTGCATCTCCGGCTCGAAGATGAGGGTATTATCCTGTTTGATCTTCACACCTTTGTTGTACTGCTTGAAGGTCGGCTTCAGTTCCTCGGTGATGTACTCTTTCAGACGCGTGATCAGACGCCCCTTAAGGTCATCACCGGTCTGGTCGTATCTCTCGGCGAAGAAGCCCTGCATATAGGCCGGGTCGAAAGGCTTGATGTCCTTGATGTTGAAAGGCTCGATCGCCTCCATCAGTTTGTCGTCGATCCTCTCCGCGCCATCGAGCGGGATCTTCCTCCACGCCAGATTCATGTGCCGGCGGACCTGATAGTAGGAGGTCGTCACCGTCGTCGTATCTCCGGACGAGACGGACTGTTCGTGCGTACCCTCGCCGATCACATCGACATCGCTCTTGACATCGTAGAGCCAGAACGGTACGTAAAGCCCGGTGAGTTTCTCGATATTCTTCTCGCTGACGAAGTCAAACGGTGTCCAGCGTCCGCCCTTACACCACTTGAAGAACGTCTTGATGGCTTCGTCTTTTCCGTATTTGAAAGGGAGGATATAGTCCGGCGAGAATTCGTCGCTCATTCTCTGCGAGATGATGGCCGGCGATCCGCAGAAAGCACAGAACGTCGCACTGGTATTCTTATCTGTGACGACCGTGGCGCCACAGGCATTGCAGATGAACTGCTGCCCTTCGTCGCCGAGTCTTTTCCTGATATTCTCCTTTGCTCCTTCCCGATGGATACGCTCTCCGGCATCACTGTCGGCCGGAGCTTCCGGCACGATGGTATTCTTTAGCTGCTCGGCGTTGAAACTGCTCATGCAGTATTCGCACACCATCAGCTGGCGGTCTGCATCAAAGATCAGATTCCCGCTACAATTCGGACATTTAATCGAATCAGCCATGATTTCCTCCTGGGCTCTCTGCAATCTATACTATTCTACCATGATTGAACGAAGGTTGCGATATTTCGAAGATATGCTACACTCGAGGAAGAAACACCGGGAAGCACCCGCATTCGGATCTTCCGGACGACATCTAAGGAGAAACACAGATGCTACTGTCGATACAAAGTGCAGAATTCTATATCCTGGACTTCCTCCAGACCATGGCGAGATCCTCCTTCTCGGACAAGTTCTTCGCTTTCTACACCTCTCTCGGCGATCCCGTGATGTTCATCTGCTACGCAGCGCTTCTTCTGGTCATCAGGAAGACCCGCCGGGACGGGATCATGGTGTCCTGCGGCATGCTGACCAGTCTCCTCATCGGGAACGGCATCATCAAACATCTGGTGCAGCGTTCCCGTCCCTGCTGGCTCCGCCCCGAAGTCCAGCTTCTGATCAAAAATCCGACAGACTATTCCTTCCCGTCCGGACACACCATGACGGTAACGGTTTTCTCGATCATTCTGATCTATAACCACCCGAAACTCGCATACGGTCTGATCCCGGCTTCACTGCTCCTGGCCTATTCGCGCATGTACCTCTATGTGCATTTCCCGACAGATGTTCTCGCAGGATTCCTGCTGGGCGGGATCATAGGCTGCGCCACCTGCTACTTCTTCCCGAAGGCCGAAGCCAGATGGAAAAAGCGGGCCGAAAAGACGCCCGCTTCCTGAAACCATTCCAATTGTTGTCCGGATCATCCGGCCGCGATCACGGATAAGTTATGCCTGATCGTGTCCGCTGCTTCTTCAACAGTCAGCTCTCCGTTGACATAAAGCTCCGTTATATCCCGGACCATCTCTATCACCCGGATATCGTTGATATAACGGCGTTGCGGCATAGTCATCATAATTTCGAATTCTATCTTCATCGCTTCCACCGATCCGAGATCGACTTTCACATAGTCTCCCTCACCGTAATAATCGGGTATCAGTGTCGACAATCTTCCGTCTGCTGTAGCATGCTCGGAACTTAGGTCCTCAAACGCCCCGATATGGACCGGTATGCGCGACTCGATCGTCGAGCGGTAAAGGCCGGAGAAGGCTGTCATGCTGCCGATCTCCTTCTGGACATCTTCCGAAAGAAGATAACGGATCACTTCCCACGCCTGTTCTTTCTGCGTGGAGCCGGATGCGATGCCACAGGCCAGATCCGCCTGGACAACAGAAGTACACCCTTCCGATCCCGGTAATGCGTACCAGGACAGCTGATCACCGAGGATACGGAACAGCGAATAGTCCGAGAGCGTATCGATCTTTCCCGGCGCAAAAGCACTGTAACCACTGTACATCCAGTCGATACTCTCAAGTATGTCCGGCTGGTAAAGGTTACTGATGCCATCGTACGAGAAGACACCGGGCTCAATCGTGTTAGCCTGCATCATCTCCAGCAATTCAATGAGCGACTCCCTGTCAACATTGGCCGTACCGTTCTCATAATCGATCCACGTACCCGTCTCTGCTTTCGTAAACAGTGCCAGGAGGATATCTGTCGGGTAGTATGACATCAGCGATACCATGTCAGGGATGGCGAATCTTTCCTTCGTGTAGTCACTATAATTCATCGCATCTTTTCCATCGGTGAAGTTACGGTTCCCCATAATGGCATATACTGTGAAGGCCAGCGGGATCTGGTACAGTTTTCCGTTTGTCTCAAATGCACGGAATACTGTATCGAAATACCGGCTGCGCTCGATGCCGCGGAGACTGTCTACATAACCGTTCAGGTCCGTAAGGCACGCGCCGTTGTCGAAGAGTCCGCTCTCGCCGGCACCGAGGATGATGTCCGGGCCCACGCCGGAGCGGACCTGTGCCGCCATATTCTCAAGCGCGGCCTCGTAGGCCCTTGCTTCTTCCATCTCCTCCTTATAGGAGGAAAAATCTGCATAGTCATAGACCTTGACCCACGTATTATAGATCCCACTCTGGTTAAACTTCGCGATGCAGCTCATGATCGGGCTTGTCGAGATGCCGACACCACCGACCCAGACGACATTCTGTCCTTCGTGCGGATTGGAATCTGCCGGTACCAGTTTCACAAGGCAAGGCACACTTCCGGACTCACCGGGCATCGTCGTCGCGATCAAAAGCCGTGTCTCTACAGGTTCGCTCCCGGCGCCGGTCGTATCCTCACCGTGGGTTCCCGATTCGCTCACCTGTGCTGTGACCGGTTCACTATAACTTTCGGATACCGGATCCTGTTCCGGCTGTCCCGCGCCACCATCCACACGAGGAAGAACTGTCGTGGTCTGGGAGAGTTCGCCCTCCTGAAGGACGCGCACATTCCCTTTCACCAGCATGCTCCGGTCTACATCTGTCTGATTCCAATCGAGAAGCCGGCTGAACTGACCGGTCTTAAGATCGAGTTTGCCGAGGGCGTTCGATGTCGCAGCATAAAGCCCGTCGCGATTCTGGAAGATCTTCATGCCTGCAAGATTATCCGTGACCTTTCCATTCATATCGAGCGAGAAATTTCCGCCCTGTTCGTAATTGAAGGAGAAAAGCACCCCTGTTTCTTCCTCGGAAGATGTATCGATAAACTCTGCGTAACCCTGCCCGTCTTCTTTCCAGAGTCCGGCGCAATAATTCTGCGGCTCCAATTCAAAGTATCCGTACACTTCGCCGTTAAGGCCCGCTTCCACGATCTCGTGTTCTGTAGAGAACGCGATGCGGGAATTGTTAGTGTTGATAACACCGGTAAGCGGAGAAGAAACAGATTCACAGATCGAGATCGGCCCCTCAAGCATACTTCCATCTGAAGGAGAGAAGCGCATGGAGCAGATGCCGTACTCTGAGTAGACATTATCGTCGTCATAATACTCGGAGTTGAGATAACTGAATAACGCGATGATATTTCCGGAATCGTCCTCTATGAAGAAAGGCTTTTCCATCATCTGGCTCTGCTGAGCCAGTGTAGAAATATAGTTTCCGGCAAGATCATAGACAATATAGGACTGTTCCAGCATCTGGAGAGTCGGGCCCCAGATGGAAGCCTGTTCATCTGTCGAGTCCGTATAGTAGCGGCAGATGGGAACAATGATCCATTTATCGAGGAAGACCGGTGTTTGCGTTTCGGTATAGAAAAGCTTGTACCCCGTTCCGGAATAAGTCTGCGGGACCTCCAGCGGGATCACCTCGGCCTCATAGAAAGCCGGTTCTTCGACCGTTCCGCCACTTGTGACTACGTCCTCTGCTTTCATCGGAACAGGGGAATCATCCGTGCCGGTTTCGGTCTTCACGCGGTAAGCACAGCCCGGCAGTAGTGCTACTGCCAGTAAAACGGAAGTCATCTTCAGTTTTAGTGCTCCTGCTCTTTTCAAATCCGGGTTCTCCTCTCCCTAGGATACAAAACTAATTTGGTTTATTGCATTGTATAACAGAACTGAGAAAGAAAAGTGACAATTCTGAAATTCTATTATATAATTGCATCGGCTGGAGGACCTCTGTCCGAATGTCCCTTTTTGCAGGTACCGCTTAGGCGGATCTGACGGGGGCAGGAAGCAGTCGCGCAAAGGCCAAGTAATTGTATCCCTTACGGGAATAATAACAAAGGAGGGTTTGTACTATGAAGAAACAAACTCAGAAAACAAAATCTATCGCATTGATGGGCATCTTAACCGCGCTACTTATTCTCATGGCGTTCACGCCCATCGGATATCTCAAGGTCGGAGCCATCTCCATCTCATTTCTTATGATCCCCGTCGTAATCGGTGCGATCGCACTCGGTCCCTGGGCCGGTGCGGCTCTTGGCGGTGTCTTCGGCATCACATCCTTCGTCCAGTGCTTCGGCATGGATGTCTTCGGCACATTCCTGATGGACATCAACCCCTTCGCGACTTTCATCATGTGCGTCGGCGCCCGTGTACTGGCCGGTTTCTGTGCCGGTCTCATCGCTGCCGCATTTAAAAAGTCAGCGGATACTCTTCACGGGAACCACAGACCCGGAACAGCCCTCGCACTCCGCTTCGCCGGCTATTCCGTAACCGGTCTTTGCGGCGCGCTTTTTAATACGCTGTTCTTCATGGGATCGCTCCTTCTCTTCTTCTGGAAAAGCACGACGTTCATCGAGAAGATGCAGGAGTGGGGCTTTGATACTTCTGCGATAGGCAAGTTCTTCGCTGCATTTGTCGGCACCAACGCCATCGTAGAGGCCATTGCCGCTTTTGTTATCATCGGAGCGATCTCCTCAGCGCTTTATCGGGCCAGACTGATTGATGCGCTCGCCATCGAGAAAACCAAGCAGGTTCCGAACGATGAGGCCGTCGCGGACATCGAGGAAAAGATCGAGAGAATCGAAGAAGCGAGTAAGGCAGACTGATTCTCGGAACGGTTCTCACACGGAGGAACAGCTATGATTCTTGCAGTGGATATCGGAAACACCCATATTCTTCTCGGAGGTTTCGATGACAGGGAGATCCTGTTCACCGAACTTCTGACGACGAATAAGAACTCGACAGATCTGGAGTACGCCTCTCTCATCGAGACGGCGCTCCGTGTCAATCTTCTCGACTTCGGATCCGTGGACGGCGCGATCGTGGCGTCCGTGGTCCCGTCGGTCACCGGGAGCATCGTCCGCGCTATTGAGCGGTTCACCTCTGCCACGCCGATGATCGTGGGACCGGGCATAAAGACCGGACTGAAGATACGTACCGATAATCCGGCCCAGGTCGGCACCGACCTCGTGATGGCCGCTGTGGCCGGAATCAAGGAATACCAGGTCCCTCAGATCAGTATCTACATGGGAACGGCTACTGCATTCTCTCTCATCGATGAGACGAAGACGTTTGTCGGCACTTCTATAGGCGCCGGCATGGGGGTAGCCGCAGAGGCTCTCTGTGAGAAGACATCGCAGCTTCCGAGCGTTGCCTTTGAAACGCCGAAGAAAGTCATCGGCACCAATACCATCGACAGCATGAAGAGCGGGCTGATGTATCAGACCGCTTCGGCAATCGACGGCATGATCGAAAGAATCGAGGAGGAGTATGGCAAAAAGTGCGCAATCGTCGCGACCGGACGCTATGCTTCCGCTGTCGTACCGCTCTGCAGAAGAATGATCCAATGCGATCCGGACCTGATCCTCAAGGGCCTCATGGAGGTCTATAAGAAGAACGCCTGACAGACTCACGGCATTCTTCCCGGATACACCTATTACGGCAATTCCACATCAGGATCTGCCGTATCATAGTCGCCGTTTCGCGATGCTGACCCTCTCAACATGCATCGCGGATGGCGGCTTTTTCTATATGTTTTTATCCGACGCTGAAGTGAAAAGTTAAGTTCCACTTCAGAAGCAGGCTGACAAAAAGTGGCGTTTACTGTTACAAACGTCACTTTTTTGTCTGTCAGGGATTCAAAGATGAGGAAATTGCTGGTACAATAAAGCCATCTTCATAGGAAT
>JAFZLF010000023.1 GCA_017551625.1 Clostridiales bacterium
GAATATCTCAAGTCTGACAATCGGAAGTGGTGTCACAAGCATCGGGGAATCTGCTTTCAGTGGCTGTAAAGGCCTGGAAGAAGTAGTCATTCCTAATAGCGTTACGAGCGTAGATAATTCGGCATTTTCTGGGTGCAAGAATATCTCAAGTCTGACAATCGGAAGTGGTGTCACAAGCATCGGGGAATTTGCTTTCAGTGGCTGTAAAGGCCTGACAGAAGTAGTCATTCCTAATAGCGTTACGAGCATAGATAATTCGGCATTTTCTGGGTGCGAGAATATCTCAAGTCTGACAATCGGAAGTGGTGTCACAAGCATCGGGAAATCTGCTTTCAGTGGCTGTAAAGGCCTGACAGAAGTAGTCATTCCTAATAACGTAACGAGCATAGGTAAATCGGCATTTTATGGGTGCGAGAATATCTCAAGTCTGACAATCGGAGACGGTGTCACAAGCATCGGTGAAACTGCTTTCTGGGGATGCAACGGCCTGACAGAAGTAGTCATTCCTAATAACGTTACGAGCATAGGTAATTCGGCATTTTCTGGGTGCGAGAATATCTCAAGTCTGACAATCGGAAGTGGTGTCACAAGCATCGGGGAATCTGCTTTCAGAGGCTGCAAAGGACTGGAAGAAGTAGTCATTCCTAATAACGTTACGAGTATAGGTAATTCGGCATTTTATGGGTGCGAGAATATCTCAAGTCTGACAATCGGAAGTGGTGTCACAAGCATCGGGGAATCTGCTTTCAGTGGCTGTAAAGGCCTGACAGAAGTAGTCATTCCCGTAAGCGTGACTTCGATAGGACAAGATGCTTTTTGGGAATGTAAAAATATAGCTCATGTTTATTGCTACGCAGATCCTGAAAAGTTGAGCTGGAGCGATGGTTGTTTCGATGATTTTTCAGGTGGAAGAAGAAGCAGATCAACGAAATGCCATGTATTCCCTGAGTATGAGCAGGCTTATAAAGATAAGTTCGGCGATGAGGTAAATGTGGAATTTGTCGGCGATCTTTCTCACGACATCGATCTCGGGCTGGGTGGCACGCTTTATGGCTATTCACTTAGCCTCGAGGGAGATATCGGTGTGAAGTTCTATATGGATCTTACCGGTGTCGATCTGAGTTTGGATCCTTATATGGTGTTCACGGTCCCGAATGGTTCGGGGACGGAGACACAGACAGTTACGCTGAATCAGGCTGAAGTAATTACTCTCGGAGAGAAAACTTACTACGCCTTTAAGTGTAAGGTGTCTGCGAAGGATGCATCCTCGATCATCAAGGCGCAGTTGTTTGCGGGCGAAGAGAAGAGCGAGACCTACACATACTCGGTGAAATCGTATGCGCAGTACATCATTGGTCACGGTGAAGAGGATCAGTATAAGAAGGCGGCTCCTCTGGCAAAAGCACTGTTGTCGTACTGTACCTGCGCGCAGAAGTACTTCGGTACGAATCCAGATAAACTCGACGAGTCCTGCATCGATAAAGATGCGCTGGATGCCGTAACGTCTATCCCTCAAACAGATACGCATTTCCAGCTGGGCGGGCAGATAGATGGGGTAACTTTCGAGGGTGCGACGCTATCTCTGAAATCGGAAACGACCTTGTCTCTCTACTTTAAGAGTGATGAGGAACTTGTATTCTCCTGCTCGGGTAAAGAAGTCGAGAGATGTATAGTCGGAGAGTATAAGGTAGCCAGGATCAGAGGCATCAAGGCAACCGAGCTCGGTACGGGTTTGACTCTGACTTACTATCCCAAATCCGAAGAAGATCAGTCTTTCGCGATTACGGGCTCGATCACATATGGCGCGATGGACTATTGCCGTAACGTGGTTTCGGGTGATTACGATCCAAATCTGAAAAACGTGGCAAAAGCGATGTATCTCTACTATCAGGCGGCGAAGGCGTACGTAGAGTAATCTCTTCTACTGTGCCGAACTCAAATATTTATGATATAATGCCCATGGGGATGCACTAGATAGTGTGGGAGGTTCGTCATGAGAAGAAAGTTGTCACGCCTGGCGGCGTTTGTGTTGCCTGTTGTTGTATGCGCTATTGCGGTTCCTGTAGCATTTGAGTTCTTCGGATCGTTTTCTAAGACTCGTGTATTTGCCTTGCCGGAAGAGGAACCGGAGATCGATGCAGACTATGTGCTTGAACTGGGGGACAATACCATTTCGATGGGAAGAAATGGTGTTACATGTGCATTTACCCCGGCAGTGACTGCATACTATCAGTTTTATTCTACGACCCCCAACGAATCATCACTAGACCCATATGCGAGCTTGAAAGATCCATCAACAAACGAAGTGCTGACATCCGATGATGATAGCGGAGCAGGATATAATTTTCAGATGATCTATAAATTGACTGCCGGGAAAACATATACTTTGCTGTGTACAGATTATTCGAGTTCTTCACAGAGTGAACAGATGGTCATCAATGTTTCCGTCACGGACGATAAAGATTATGAACTTGAACTTGATAAAGAAACAGAAGTGAATCTTCAGACCAGCCTGAAGTATGTCGATTGTTACTTCACGCCGTTAGAAACGAGTTACTATGAGTTCTCCATTGATACCGGGAACGTATATGCGGAAAAGTATCTATATGACGGGTCTTCGAATCAGCTTAAATATGCGAACGGATCGACATCATCGATCTTATGCAAATTAAATGCGGAGGAAACGTACAAGTTGGCAATTGAAGCCGGTTTTAGTGGTAATGTGGTGGCTGGTGTTTGCGTTAAAAAGTGTACTCCGACTACAAGCGGACAATGCGGCGACAATTCGCAATGGGTATATGATCTGGATACTTCTACGCTGACAATCACCGGTTCGGGTGCGATGTATGATTTTGCCCAGAACAGTTCAGATACAGATGCAGAAGCACCTTGGTCGTTCTTCAGAAAAGACATAAAGAATCTCGTCATCGGAAGCAATATTACCTATATCGGCTCTTTTTCCTTCGATGGGTGTTCGTCTCTTGAATCTGTCACGATTCCGGATAGTGTAGTATCAGTCGGAAAAAATGTGTTTTCCAGTTGTTCCGGGATGACAACTGCAACGATTGGTGCAGGGCTTACCGAAATCGCGGATCATATGTTTTATCACTGTGATAAGTTAACAAGTGTTACTATATCCCCCAACGCAGTAATAACCAAGATTGCCGATGAAGCATTCCACTGCTGCTATAGGCTTAAGAGCTTTTCCATCCCTTCTACGGTAACAAGTATCGGGTACGAAGCTTTCTGTTCTTGCAATGAGCTTCCCAATCTGGTAATTCCTGCTAAAGTAACAAGTATAGGTGAAGGGGCATTCGAGTCCTGTCGGGCATTTACGGAAATCGCAATCCCGAACGGCGTAACTGCGATTGAAGATTACACCTTCGATAACTGTTATAATCTGATCAGTATCACGATCCCGGATAGTGTTGAGAGTATTGGAGAAAAAGCATTTTACTATTGCTGTGATCTTTCGAGTGTTCACATTCCCGATGGTGTAAAGAGAATAGAAGCATCAACATTCGAATATTGCACTTCTCTTGAGGACATTGAAATTCCGGATAGCGTAGTATATATCGGAGATTCGGCATTTTGTCGCTGCGAAAACCTATCGTCGGTGGTAATTCCGGAAGGTGTCACGAGTATCGAGTCATATACATTCTTTGACTGTTATTGTCTCCAGAAAGTGGTAATTCCGAGTGCAGTTACGAGTATTGGTGAAGAGGCATTTTACTATTGTTATAACCTTTCTGATATTTCACTGCCGGCTGGTCTTTCGACTATCGGAGACGAAGCGTTCTATGGCTGTGGAGCTATAACAGAGCTATCTTTTGGTACGGGACTTCAGAGTATTGGTGAACGTGCAATCAGTCATTGCGCATCACTGGAGAATGTTTCGATTCCTTCGACGAAGCTGGAAAGAGTTGGTGATTATGCGTTTGAGTATTGTGAAATGCTGAAGACCGTTACGATAGAAAGCGGTACGATCGGACCATGTGCATTTAGTTACTGCAACAATCTGGAGAGCGTGATACTTGGAGATGGGGTGACCGGTATTGGTTATAGAGCTTTCGAGGGGCTTACAAAGCTTAAGAGTCTCTCTCTTGGAAATGGATTGACCATTATTGGAGCTGGAGCCTTCTGTTCCTGCGAGTCGCTTGAGGCGGTGACGATTCCTGGAAGTGTGCAGTATGTCCTCAAAGAGGCATTTGCAAATTGTTATGGCCTTACCAGCCTGACTCTCGAAGAAGGTCTGGAGTATATCGATTCGAAGGCCTTTGCCTGCTGCGAGAAATTGAATGGCCTCACGATTCCGAGCACCGTAACATATGTCGGTAAATCTGCATTTAACGGCTGTGATGGCATCAAAGACGTGTACTGCTATGCCGATCCGGAGAAACTGGAATGGAAAGATGGTTTCTCCGGAAATGACTTTATTAACGATATGTCGACAGGAGGAGCGAAGCAGACCAGATGCCATGTTTACGCAAACCAACTTGACAATTTTACTTCGAGTGCGACGCTCTCAGTTGTAAACGTCACCTACGTCGGTGACCTTGATAACCACATTCCCGGCGAGCGTCTGTACGGGTACTCGCTGAGCCTCGGCGGCAATATCGGTGTGAGCTTCTATATGGATATTGATGTCGATCAACTCAGTAACAATGCATATATGCTGTTCGGCATCCCGAACGGAGATGCGGTCGATCCGGTAAAGGTATATGTACGGGATGTCGTGGCCGGTAACGATACGAAAGAAGTCAACGGCAAGACCTATTATCTCTTCAGATGTTCCGTCTCAGCGAAGGATGCCGCGTCAACGATCTCGGCGCAGCTGATCGACGGGCAGAGAAGCGGCACAGAGTATGCTTTCTCTGTGAAACAGTATGCGGAGTATGTACTGGCGCATCCGGAAGTTGAGGCTTATGCTGATGCGGCTCCTCTGACAAAAGCACTGTTGTCGTACTGCACATGTGCACAGAAGTATTTTGGTACGAATCCAGATAAACTCGACGAGTCCTGTATCGACTACGATGCGCTGGCAGAGGTGACTTCGATCACGTGCTCCGATCCGCAGATCGTGCTTACCCAGCTTCCGGGCGTAACTTTCGAGGGGGCGACATTGTCCCTGAAGTCAGAGATGACGCTGTCTTTGTACTTCAGCAGCGATGAGGATCTGACCTTCTCATGTAGCGGTAAGACAGTGGAAACCACGACGGTAAACGGTTACAAGGTCGCCAGGATCCGTGGTATCTTGGCATCGGAAATCGGAGATTACTTCGAGTTGGGAATCGGTCTTTCGGGACAGGAAGGCAAGCTGGGCATGGTCAGATACAGTGTTCTGAACTATTGCGACAATATTCTCCGAGGAAATTATAAAGAAAACTTGCAAAATGTCGTGAAATCGATATACTTATACTGTATGGAAGCGAAGGCATATGCCCCGGATTGAGGAAACAGCAATGGCTAAAGAGCTATATGAAGTTTTGGAAGTAGAACGTATCAGTTTTGCAGCGAAAGATGTTATCGTAACGAGTCAGACAGGTGAAACGGATGAGCTTCCGATCGCCGGAGGAAACGGCAACACCTGATTGGGGTTTCACTAATATACTTATCCGAGACCAGATCCGCGGATCAGTCACGCAGGTCTGGTTTCTTTTTGTCTTTTTCTGTATGCTCTGTCACCTTTGAGCGTTGATTCCGCCATTCCATTCTTGCGCCTATGTCAGGAATCATGCCGGTGACCCATTAAACTCGCGATTTTCCGCATTCAATGTGTCAGGATTGGATGATCGAGCCGGGCCGACCTATTGAAATGCACTTTGGGGATCATTTAATGTGTTAAAACACCCTATTTTCAAGGGGTTCAACCTATTAAATTTCGAAAATCCGTCGATTAATGTGTTATTTCCCTTGTGAAAAGCACTTCCGCCTATGGTTTCGACACATTGAAACGCTCATCCGGGGCACTTCAATGTGTTGGCGCCTCAGAAACCGAGAAGACTCAACTCATTATATTGTCGATTCGAGAGAAACAATGTGTTGGAGGCCTGAAACCGTCTGACATACTAAACTGTCCAAAACTGCTTGCTCGTATGTTGCTTGCTTCCGGTTCGAAAGACAATCAACACACTACGCGACGAAAGTCCCGCCGTTAGTGTGCAAAATCTATTGATTTCAGTGCTTTTCGGGCATGGATTTACATACTGGAGCCATGATTTTGCCTTCCTGGTGTGTCAGTGCCTCAAAAAAAGTACTAAAATGACATACTAACAGCCGGTTTTTCATGTTTGGTAGGTTCAACGCATGTGGCTCGGGAGTTTAACCGAAAACGACCGCCAGAATCAACGCTCAAAGGTGACAGAGCCTTTCTGTATGCGTCCGACAATGCAAAGCGGAAGTTGTTTTCTTCATGGAATCTGATATCATATACACGAAAAACACTGTATCGGAAGTTTTGATCTCTTATGGGAATACTGGAACTTATTTTGCTTGCGATCGGGCTGTCGATGGATGCTTTTGCCGTATCCATCTGTAAGGGGCTCGAGACTAAGAAGATCACATTAAAGGAAGGGCTGATCTGCGGTATCTGGTTCGGAGGCTTTCAGGGTCTGATGCCGTTTATCGGGTTTCTTCTCGGCACGGGATTTGAATCGATCATCAATAGGATTGCGCCGTGGCTCGCTTTTATCCTGCTGGCGATCATCGGCACGAATATGCTGCGCGAAGCTTTTTCCAAGGAGGAAGAAGAGAGCAAGCCCGGATTCAGCGTCAAGACCATGTTTATGATGGCAGTCGCCACGTCGATCGACGCGCTTGCGGTCGGTATCACGTTCGTGGCGGTTCCGGTCACGATCCTTGATGCGCCGGTCCTGGTGAATACGGCCGTTGCCTGTGCGATCATCACGGCCACGACGTTTGTTTTCTCTTTCGTCGGCGTCCGGATCGGGAATGTCTTCGGAGCCAGATATAAGTCCGGCGCGGAGGCGGCCGGAGGTTTTGTCCTGATCTTCATCGGTCTTAAAATTCTCCTCGAGCACTTCGGTGTCATCGAGTTCATGAACGACAGTGATGTCCTCTTCGGACTTCTGATTCCTTTTGCCGGTACGGTCATCGGTTCTGCGTTCGTCTTCCTTATCAGCGATAAGATCCGCGATGACATCAAGCTCGTCCTGACCGGTATGTCGGGCGGAATCATGTTGGCGTGCTCCATGTGGGCCCTCCTGTATCCGGTGATCGGGAAAGGGAAGATCTATATGGCCGCGATCGGATTCATCATCGGCGTGGCTTTCCAATTTGCGCTGGATAAAGTGATCCCGCATACACACGTCCATACCCATCTGGAAGAAGGACCGTCGAGTAAACTCGGTTTCTCCGGCAGAGTAGTACTGTCGGAGATTATCCACCACATCCCGGAGGGGATGGCGGTCGGCGCTATCTATGCGGGATTTCTAAGCGGCACAGGAGAGGTCACGCTCGCGGTCGCGCTTGCATTTGCGATCGGCATCGCGGTGCAGAATATTCCGGAGGGGGCTTTCGTCTCGTCGCCCATTTGCAGCGGCGGAGAAGAGAAAGGAAAGTCCTTCCTAATGGGGGTCATCTCCGGCGTGGTGGAGCCGATCCTCGGGATCGCGACGATCATCCTGGTCAATGCGGTCCCGGGAGCACTTCCGCTTATCATGCCGTTGACGGGAGGAGCTATGACGTTCCTCATCATCGAGGAGACGATCCCGTCGATGAATACAGGGAAGAATGCGGATAAAGGAACGATCTCCTTCGCCGTCTTCTTTGCGCTGATGATGGTGATCACGTTGCGAGGCTGAAATTGTAGTCAAAACTCTTCTAAGAAAGATGGATACCGGTGGTCGATCGGTATCAGGAAGAAAGATCTGATCCGTATTTTTTCATGTGATCCCGGATGGCTTCAAAAGTCGTATCGCTGATATAGTGCTCGATACGGCAGGCGTCATCGGTAGCCGTTTCCTGGTCGACTCCGAGATTCATGAACAGTTTGGTAAGTACGGTGTGGCGCTCGTAGATGCGCTTGGCGAGGATCTCTCCGGCCTTGGTGAGGGTGATAAAACCGTCGGCATCCTTTCGGATAAGGCCTTCGTCCTTAAGGAGACCAAGCGCGCGGCTGACGGACGGCTTGGAAAATCCCATGTAATCACCGATATCGATCCCGCGGATCGACTTGGATTTCTGTGAAAGAATATAGATCGTCTCGAGATACATCTCTCCGGATTCTTGAAGCGCCATGGGATACCTCCATACTCGGTTGATTAGCAATAGATTACCACAATGTGCATCGTTGTACAAATGCATTTCATCGGATTCTTCATGCAATCTGCCCAAGAAAAAACCTTGACTAGTTAGCACATGCTAATTATACTAATTCTAGGTTGTGAGGAAACAACCGCTTTTTTATGGAAAAAGGGTTAGTTATTGCTAACTGTGAGCGCGATAACGGGAGGAGTACATGATGCCTTTGAATTTTGCAGAGATCGGGCAGCCGCAGATCATCAGAAAGATCGGAGGGAGCCCTGAAGTGAAGAAGCATTTGGCGGATCTTGGCTTCAATGTCGGCGGAGAAGTGAGCATCGTCAGTTCACTGGCCGGGAACCTGATCGTCAAGGTCAAGGAAAGCAGAGTAGCAGTAAGTGATGAACTTGCACGAAAGATAATGGTCTAAGGGGGGAGAAAACAGTGAAGACACTAAGAGATGTGAAAGTCGGTCAGACAGTTACAGTCGTCAAATTACATGGCGAAGGCGCGGTCAAAAGAAGAATCATGGACATGGGCATTACCAGACGCACTTCCGTATATGTGCGTAAAGTCGCGCCGCTCGGCGATCCAATCGAGGTTACCGTCAGAAATTATGAATTGTCACTTCGCAAAGCGGATGCGGAGATGATCGAAGTCGAGGAGGCATAACAAATGAGTATACGAATTGCACTTGCGGGTAATCCGAACAGCGGAAAGACCACGCTTTTTAACGCGCTGACCGGCTCTAACCAGTTTGTCGGCAACTGGCCGGGTGTTACGGTCGAGAAGAAAGAGGGTAAGCTCAAGAAACATAGTGATGTGGTCATCACAGACCTTCCGGGTATCTACTCCCTTTCTCCATACACACTTGAAGAAGTTGTTGCCAGAAACTACCTGATCGGTGAACGTCCGGACGTGATATTGAACATCATCGATGGCACGAACCTGGAAAGAAACCTCTACCTGACAACACAGCTCACTGAGCTCGGTATTCCGGTAGTTGTTGCCGTGAACATGATGGATATCGTCAAGAAGAACGGCGATCAGATCAATATCGAAGAACTTTCCCGCCAGTTGGGATGTAAAGTCGTCGATATTTCCGCGCTCAAGGGCGACGGAACCATGGAAGCTGCGCAAGAAGCCATTAAAGCGGCACAAAACGGAAAGACCGTTCCGCTTCATACCTTCTCCGGTCCGGTCGAGCACGCGATCGCGCACATCGAAGAGGCTGTGGTTCACAACATGCCGGAAGAACAGCAGAGATGGTATGCCATTAAGGTGTTCGAACGTGATGACAAAGTTCTCGAGAAGATGAACATTCCTTCCGAAACGATGTCTCATATCGAAAAGGATATTCAGGCCGCAGAAAAAGAACTCGATGACGACTCTGAGAGTATCATCACTAATGAGCGTTATGTGTATATCGCTGAAGTGATCAAATCCTGCTACAAAAAGAAAAAGGTCGGAGCCCTTACCACTTCGGATAAGATCGATAAGATCGTTACCAACCGATGGCTCGGTCTTCCGATCTTCGCGCTGATCATGTTCATCGTATATTGGATCGCTATGGTCGGTGTCGGCGCATACGCGACCGATTTTACAAACGATAAGATCTTCGGCGACGGATTCCACCTGTTCGGTATGGACGGCGGATATGAAGAACTTGCCGAAAGATACGCTGACGCGTCCGCGATCGTAGATGGATACGACGCATACGTAGAAGAAAACGGTGTAGCTCCGGAGGGTGAGTATACCTACGAAGTAGAAGATGAAGAAACGCTTGAGATCTCCGAAGAAACGGCTACGATCGAGGATTACAATGAGGCCGTAGCGACACTCGAAGAGATCGGAGAAGAACCCGATCCGGCGGATTATGGTACCTTTATTCCGAGTATTCCTGCGCTGGTTGAAAAAGGCCTTGATAAGGCCGGTGCTGCAGAATGGCTGAAGAGTCTGGTGCTCGATGGCATTGTTGCCGGTGTCGGCGCCGTCCTCGGATTCGTTCCGCAGATGCTCGTACTCTTCCTTCTCCTGGCGTTCCTTGAGGCTTGCGGTTATATGGCGAGAATCGCGTTTGTTCTTGACCGTATCTTCAGAAAGTTCGGTCTTTCCGGTAAGTCCTTCATCCCGATGCTCGTCGGTGTCGGATGCGGTGTTCCGGGCATTATGGCCAGCCGTACGATCGAGAATGAACGTGACCGCAGAATGACGGTCATGACCACAACCTTTATTCCATGTAGCGCAAAACTGCCTTTTATTGCGATGGTCGCAGGCGCGCTCTTCGAAGGTTCCGCGTGGGTATCCACAGGCGCCTACTTCATCGGTATGGCTGCGATCATCATCTCCGGTATCATGCTGAAGAAAACAAAGATCTTCTCCGGAAATCCGGCTCCGTTTGTTATGGAGCTCCCGGCATATCACTGGCCGACGATCGGAAATGTTCTCCGTTCCATGTGGGAGCGTGGATGGTCCTTCATCAAGAAGGCCGGAACCATCATTCTTCTTTCCACGATATTCGTATGGTTCACCAGCCGTTTCGGATTTGTGGACGGATCTTTCCAGATGCTCTGTGAGGAAGAACTTGAGTTCTCCATCCTCGCGAAGATCGGTTCCGCGATCGCCTGGATCTTTGCTCCTCTCGGCTGGGGCAACTGGCAGGCAACCGTTGCTTCCTTCACAGGACTTGTCGCGAAAGAGAACATCGTCGGTACGATGGGTATTCTTTACGGTGGCGGAGAACTCTCCACATGGCAGGCTCTTTCAGAAACGTTTACAGCCGTTGCCGGATTCTCCTTCCTCGTATTCAATCTCCTCTGCGCTCCGTGCTTCGCTGCAATCGGCGCGATCAAGCGTGAGATGAATAATGCGAAGTGGACATGGTTCGCGATCGGATATCAGTGCGGATTCGCCTACGCGATCGCCCTGATGATCAACCAGTTCGGGCTTCTGTTCACAGGTGATGTGAACGTGATCGGTCTGATCTTCGCCATCGCCGTTCTGGCAGGTATGGTCTACATGCTCTTCTTCAAGAAGTTCAGGGAAGCAGATAAACTGACTACGCATGATTTGAAAGACAAGGCGATGTCCAAATGATCACCTGGCTTTCAGACAATATCGGAACGATCGTGATATCGCTCATCCTTGTCGCGATCGTCGCCGGGATCATCTTCAAGATGGTGAGGGATAAAAAGAAGGGTAGATCCTCCTGCGGATGTGATTGCGGGTGTTGCGCTCTTAAGGATTCCTGTCACACAAAGAAATAAAACGAAAGAGACCCTGTATCCGGTTTTCGGAAACAGGGTCTCTTTAATTGGTGGAAACTATGGGGTTTGAATTACGGATTTTTCATGGTTTTCCGCCGTGAATTTTCAAGCCAAGTGCAACCGCAGTAAATAAAATTGCCCATAGGGCCCTTGATATAATGGTGTTGCTAAACAAAAAACATCAAAGGAGCACCGTATGAGCAACTACCATCATCTTACACCATGTGACCGAGA
>JAFZLF010000024.1 GCA_017551625.1 Clostridiales bacterium
TCAATAAAACGACGAAGTATATCCAGCTCTGTCTGGACAATGGCCAGATCATCCTGGATAAGACTATCTTTGATGTAGGTACGCAGGCGATCTATATTCCGCCTTACGGGAGAGTGTCGTCCTCTTTTTACGTCTCCGGCTCTACCATAGACGCGGCCGGATTTAAGCCTACGGACTTTAAGGCGGTCTCGATCCCGCTGCTTGCCAATTGTCTGAATGACGATGTCAGTGTGCTGTGGGATACTGTGGTCAAGAAGGAGATCGATTACGGCTGATCGGATCAGCTGCGCTGTGCCGGTCGTGGAAAGGAACGGCAAATCGCGGCTGGAAGAAGAAGTTAGGCCGAAAAGAAAGGAAAAAGAAAGAAGAACATGGGATTATTCGATAGAAAGAACAAGAATGAAGAGAATAAAGAGGTGAACGAGGCGCCTAAGAAAAAGGAAGTCACATTTCCTTTCCTGACGATACTGGTGGAAGAAGTTCTGTCCATGACATCGACGGAGGTTTCCATAATCGGAAATGTCCGCGGAGCGACGCTACACGAGGGCGATGAGCTCTATCTGCTCGGGAGAAAAGGGAAGTCCGTCCGGACTTCTGCCGTTCGAATCGAGGATACGCTCATGAGCCGCATGGAGAAAGCGGAAGAGGGGACGAATGTTTCTGTCGTTTTAGAGGGACTCAGAAGCGGAGATGTCGAAAAGTATGATGTTCTGTCCTCTGTGAACTGCCTCTCTTCAGATACGGATACGCCGGATTCTCCTGTAAATCCGTTCCTGACAGGTCTCCTCCGCGAGGGGAACGGCAAGAGAGACGACCGCGATTTTATGGGGCGTTTCGTGGAGTATATCGCGACGGAGGCGATCTTTCTTACGCCTGCGATGCATGACCCGAATAAGGAATCAAAGCCAGAACACGTCGGTGTGGCGGTCCTTCGCGGTAAGGACGGGAAGAATTATCTTTCGGCGTTTACGGATATCCATGAACTGGAGATCATGGAAGGTCTTCCTGAGAAGTTGATCCAGCCTCTGGACTTTGAAAAGATCTGTAAGATCGTCCTTGAAGGACCGATCGACGGACTTCTGATCAATCCGAAGACGGCGGGCTTTGTTATGACGAAGCCTCTCATTCAGAGCTTGCAGAACCATAAGCGTAAGGTCGATAATCACATCAAAGAACAGAAGATTGATACCAAGCAGCCGATGATGCTCGCAGTTCCAAAGGAGGATCATATTCCGCAGGAACTCTTCGATTCGCTGAGAGCGTATATGACGACGGAACCGAAGATCCTCCGTGCGTGGTATGCGATGATGGTTTTCCCGAAGGACAACGACAGACGTTCCCATCTTGTCATCGTGGACACACTCGAAGAAACACCGGAGATATTTGGCGCTATCGGCCGTGCGGCCAGAGAATATGTCGGAGATATGCAGCTGAATATGCAGGCGGCCTCTAAGGTCGGAAGTCAGATGACTGATAAGATGATGCTGTTCTACGAAAGAAAGGATAATATTTCGGTCTGATCGACCAAAAGGAAAAAAGGAGGAAACGAAGAATGAAGAAGGATCTATGGAAGACGCGCCGGCTGGCTATTCTGCTGTCTGCGGTTATGGCACTTTCTTTGGCGTCCTGCGGCGATGATGACGACAAGTCGGATGATGATGCTGAGGCGAAGACTAAGACTGAGCAGGTAGAAAACGAGACGAAAAAGAAGAAGTCTACCACGGCTGAGGATGATTCTGAGATCGAAGAAGAAGGCGACGAGCGCGCGGGCCAGCAGTTCGAAGAAGAACATGAAGAGGGCGACGAGCGCGCGGGCCAGCAGTTCGAAGAAGAACACGAAGAGGGCGACGAGCGCGCGGGCCAGCAGTTCGAAGAAGAACATGAAGAAGGTGATCATATCGCCGGTCAGCAATTTGAAGAAGAGTATGAAGGATATGATAGCTGATGCTTATAATCTGCTGATTTACACAGCTGTAATTGTCTAAAAAAACTCCTTGCTATTTCCAGAAGAAAAGCAAGGAGTTTTCTTTTTCTTTGTTAGTTGGTGGAGGCGAGGAGAATCGAACTCCTGTCCGAAACCACGTCAACAAGGACATCTCCGGGTGCAGTCCGTGTTTAGAGTATTCCCCTTTGTGACGAGCCCACGAACAGGCAGCCACGTCCGGTAGCTTCATAGATACATCTCCGGATCAAAGCTTAGCCGGAAACGTTGTCCTGTTTAACCTGCCGGCAGGTAAGGTCTGTCATCTGACATCTCCGTTCCGGCCGACAGATAGACCGGGGAGATGGTAGCTAGATTATGCAGCTACGAGCTGTGTGTTGTTTGCAATTACTTGCAGTTCCCGTTTTTTAAAGAGGCCAACGAGAATCCTCTACCCGCTTTCCAAGTCTCCACGACCCCGTCGAAACCAGTGCGCCCCCACATATCACAACTCTCATTTTGTGGTGAGATGAAGTATACATGATGATTCTTCTTCTTTCAAGAGTATTTCTCGAATTACACTACAGGTATATAATAAACATGTATGCGTGCTTTTCGGACGGGAAAGACGCTGACGAGTCTTACAGATAGGAGACACAGTATGGCTTCCGAATTTGTTTCTTCCATGATGAAAAAGCTCTCGGTGAAGCAGAAGGCTTCACTTTGTTCCGGATGGGATTTCTGGAGGACCCAGAGATTCCCGATCAATAATATCCCATCGATCATGATGACCGATGGGCCGCACGGACTTCGCAAGCAGGACTCGGAAGAGGGAAGAAGAGGAGGCGGAGACAGCCGCGAAGCGACATGCTTTCCTCCGGCAGTGACCACGGCCTGTTCTTTCGACGAGAAATTGATGGAGGCGATCGGTAAGGCGATCGGAGAGGAAGCAATCGATCAGGATGTATCGATCGTTCTGGGTCCGGCGATCAATATCAAGAGATCACCTCTCTGCGGAAGAAATTTCGAATATGTATCGGAAGACCCGTATCTGGCGGGTAAGATCGGCGCGGCTTGGGTCCGTGGCGTACAGAGTCAGGGGATCGGCACTTCGGTGAAGCATTTCGCGGCCAATAGTCAGGAGCGGTATCGTCTCATCAATGACTCCATAGTCGATGAGAGAACGCTCCGTGAGATCTATCTGCGCGCTTTCGAGATCGTCGTGAAGGAGAGCCGGCCGTGGACGGTGATGGCGGCCTATAACCGGTTAAATGGGACGTATTGCTGTGAGAACCGTAAACTCCTCACGGATATTCTCCGGGATGAGTGGGGATTTGACGGCGTGGTCATGAGTGACTGGGGCGCTGTGAATCACCGACTGGACGGACTTGCGGCAGGTCTGGAACTCGAGATGCCGACCTCGATCGGAGAACGAGACCGTCAGATCCAGGAAGCTGTTGATTCCGGCAAACTTCCTGTAGCGCTTCTGGACCGTGCTGCCGAGCGCATGCTGACACTGATCGAGAAGGGTATGAATAAGCCGAAGCCGACTTCTTCTCCGTATCTGAATCACCAGCAGCTGGCGAGACAGGCTTTCGAAGAATCGGCCGTTCTTCTGAAAAACGATAAACTCCTTCCGATCACGGCCGATAAGAGTGTGGCGGTGCTTGGCGCGATGTGTAAGCAGACACGTTTCCAGGGCGGCGGCAGCTCCCATATTCATCCGACGCATGTAGCGGATGCATTCCATGGATTCTCTACGGCAAGCGAGAATTTCATATATGAGCCGGGATACTCGATGGAAACAGACGAGGTCGATGAGAAACTTCTGAAGGATGCGCTCGAGGCGGCAGCAGGAAAGGATATCGTCATCGTATTCGCGGGACTTCCGGATAGTTTCGAGTCCGAGTCTTTTGACCGTTCGCATATGCAGCTTCCGAAATCACATGAGAGGCTGATTAATGAGGTGGTCAAGAGAAACAGTAATGTCTGTGTCGTTCTCTATTGCGGTTCACCGGTGGAGATGCCGTGGATCTCGCAGGTGAAGTCTGTCCTTATGGCATATCTTCCGGGGCAGGAGGGTGCCGGCGCCATAGCCGATATCCTTTATGGCAAGGTCAATCCGTCGGGAAAACTCGCGGAGACATTCCCGCTCAAGCTCTCCGATACGCCCACGTATCTTCTGTTCGGCGAGAAGCGGCAGACACTCTATGCCGAGAGTGTTTTCGTCGGGTACCGTTACTATGATGCGGCCAATGTGCAAGTGCTTTTCCCGTTCGGACACGGGCTGTCGTATTCGTCGTATTCGTATGGCGATATTTCGCTGTCGTCTTCGGATATCGGTGAAAACGATACAGTGACCGTGACTGTCGATGTGACAAATATCAGCGAGATGGACGGAAAAGAAGTCGTCCAGCTTTATATCGCGCCGCCAAAGTCCCGGATCTATAAGCCGGTAAAAGAACTGCGCGGGTTTAAGAAAGTGTTCATACAGCGTGGCGCGACCAGGACGGTCGAATTTGTCCTCGACAGGAGAGCCTTCGCGTATTACAATTCTCAGATCAAGGACTGGCATGTCGAGAGCGGGACGTATAAGATCCTGATCGGTGCTTCTTCAAGAGATATCCGATGCGAGAGAGAAATCAATGTAACATCAAAGATGCCGGAGATCGTCGCGCCGGATTATCAGGAGAAAGCTCCGCAGTACTATCATCTCGATTCCCAGACGAAGATCTTCGATAAGAAGCAGTTCGAGGAGGTCTACGGCGCGACGATCAAGGAAGAATCCGATCCGAAGAAGGGGGAATATACACTCAATTCCAGTGTGGAGGATGTCCGCCACGGGAACATCTTCGGTAAGATCTTCTATAACAGCATCCGTTTGAGTATAAAGAAGAGGAATAAACAGGAGACCCAGGAACATCTTAAGAAGATGAACGAAGTCATGACGATGGAGATGCCGCTGCGGACAGTGGCGACCTTTAGCCTCGGCATAACGACACTCGAGCAGATGGAAGGACTCCTTTTGTTAATGAATGGTCACTTTTTCAAGGGGATCTGGCGCCTGCGGAAGGCAAGAAAGAGAAAGAAGACGCTCTCTTTCCTCTGATATTACGGGAGTTACGGGTTTATTTCCTGTGTTTCTCCAAAATGAAACATCTCTGATACATGACGCAGGGGTTGCCGTGCTACAATATCCTTAAGATGCTATGCAAAATAGCAAAAAATGGGAGAGAAGCATGACGCAGCTACCGTCGCAAGGGTATTTCTATCCATATGATACGATGGACGAACTCTATACGGAGAAACATCCGCCGGAGTTCGGGCGCTTGCCGTCGCTGTGGAAACTCGAGCTTCCGAAGTGGCGCTTCTTCCATGCGAAGTATAGTGAGGACGTCCCCGAGAACTGGATTTCTCCGGAGTTTGATGACAGCAAGTGGGATCTGATCGATGTCCCGAGCGTCTGGCAGATGCAGGGATACGGCTATCCGAGTGAGCTTGTCTATGAAAAGAACGCCCTTCTTTCCAAGAAAACTTCGAAATTGCAACAGCGCCTCGCGGACGATGCCGCGATGGAGAATACGAATGATTATGGCCTTTATCGGGTATGGGTCAATCTTCCGGCGCAGTTTATCAACCGTTTTGTGTACTTTGTTACCGACGGCATCGTCGGCCACTATACCATAAGCGTGAACGGCAAGCTCGTATCGACATCGAGAAGTACTTTCTCGACGACGAAATGCCTCCTAAACGAAGCACTACACGAAGGAGCCAATCTCATTACGGTCGCTGTCCGACGTTTCGATATGCGCATGGAAAAAGGTAAGCTAAAGAAGAATGTAAGGGCACAGGGAGCCTTTGGTTTTTCGGGCCTTTTCCGTCTGCCTTATCTTGTCGCCGAGTCTAGTGTCGAGATCTCATCCGTTCGCCTGTTTACGAGTTGGCTGACTGATACACTCGCGCGTGATGTTGTGCCGAAGACAGCTCTGGTCAACAGTCTATACCGATCGGATAATGATGAGCAACTGACGGACCGTGAGAAAGAGATCCTCCCGGATGCACAGATCCGCAGGGATGCGGGTATGAGCGTCGAGGTGGAACTCATGAACCATCTTCCGTATGATATGCAGGTGACGGTGAACTGCCGTCTGATGGAAGCGCGGGATGAGTATGACCTGTATAATCTTCCCGAACACCGGCTTAATCAGAGAAAAGCACTGTCCGATACGATCCCGAAGGATGGAGTGAAGATCCTCGGTACGGAATTCTATGCGAAGTTGGTTCTCCCATGGACGGATCAGACACCGAATCTTTATGATCTGCTGATCGAAGTACGAGACAATAAGGATCAGATCATCTGTGTGAAGAAGCAACGCTTCGGTTTCCGCTCCATTTCCTACTCGGAGAGCATCATCCACGTCAACGATCTGGCGGTGCCGATCCACGGAGTGAAGTATTATGAATTTGATCCAGAGAACGGTATCTCCGTTCCACTCGAGCGATTCCGTCAGGATATCCTCCTGATGAAAGCCGGGAATATTAACACGATCTATGTCGTACATCATCCGACCGACTCCAGATTCTTCGATCTGTGTGACCGGTATGGCATGTACGTGATCCTGCAATCTGCCGCGGCGGTACTTCCGCAGACGGTGTACTCGCTGATCAATCATCCTTGTATCATCATGTGGTCGATGACGGGAAGAAGATTTGAAGAAGGGGCGTACATGGACGTCAAAGCACGTATCAATGCTTTTGATGCGAAGCGGCCGCTCTACTGTGAGATCGACAGTACGGGAAGAGTCTCTGATATGCCTCCGTTCCCGAATAAAGCCGGTATGCTCTTCGGGCAGTGGTGTGATCTGTGTGTCAACCGTGCTCTTTTAAGGAGCAGACTGAAAGAGGATAAAGTGCTCTTTGAGTCGATCATGGCCCGTCCGAGAAGAGAAGAAGATACGATGGATCTGAAGTATATCCATCAGGGTGACCTCGTCGAATATTCCGAACAGATCGGTGTATCTATCGCACAGGGCATCGTCGATGCGAACCGGGTGCCGCACCCGATCTTCTATGAAGTGAAGAAGCAGTGCGAAGGCATCAAGATATTCGCATCAGCGGAGAACCCATCGATCCTTACGGTACATAATGTCTCTCCGTTTGGCGCGACTCCCGCGATCGAACTGAAGTGGCAGCTGATGCTCGGAGGAATCCGATTGACAGGAGGTTCCGGCGTCGTTCCGCCGATCGCAGCTCTTGGAAACCGGGAGATGCAGTTCCCGATCGAGGTCAGTGATTTTGTAACGTCCTTATGGGGAGAGAAATATCCGAAAGCGCAGGAAACGTATAATAAAGCAGTGTGCAAAGAGCTGATCCTGGATATCCGATTAACACTGGCTGATGATGCCAGTTATGCCAAGGCCGGCTATGAGGTGGCCTTCTATCAGCAGATCCTTGTTGATGAAGTCAGTGATCCTTCCTCGGAAACATCTGTATGGGAAGCAACTGCAGATGGCGAAGGTGAGGAGATACAGATCATCGATGCATCATCACTGACTGATGCGCTCATCTTAGATGAGACCAAGCCCCGCATCAAGGTATTAACAGCTCCGGCGCTTCTGTTTGCGCAGATCAGGAATGTCCAGTACGGATTCAGCCGTAGAGAAGGCGGGCTGTGCTCGATCCGTATCGATGGCAAAGAATACTTCGACGGGCTGATGGAACCGAGTTTCTATCGCGCCGCATCGAATATCGACCGGGCCGATAAGTCCTACGTTCTTTCCCAGACGGTATTCTCGCACGAGACAGATTGGAGAACGATCCAGAGCGAGATGCGCTTTGTCGGCAGTTTCTATGAGATGGATGGGGAAGACTTCCATCTGATTTGTAAATATAGTTCTAACGGCATGAAGGGTCCGATCCTCGTCCACTACCGGGTCAAGCCGGATGGGAGGCTGCTGGCCACACTGGAGTTTGTCCCGAAGTTTGATCTGGTCCGCTATGGCTTCCGAGTGCCAATCGATCCGATGGCTCATCTGGGATGGTATGGCAGAGGTTCAGGAGAATCATATTCTGACAGAAAAGAATCGCAGAGGATCGGATGGTTTACGACGCTGGAAAGCTCACTTTATCACGAGTATGCCAGACCGTCCGAGAACGGCGCTCATGCGGATACGAGGTATCTTCTGCTGCAGCTCGATGATGTGAAGGGCCTGTCGATACATAAGAATAAACTGGAACCGTTCTCTTTCTCGTGCATGCCATATATGCCGGAAGATCTTGACGATTATGCGCATCAGGAACTGATGCCGACAGATGGACGGACGCACCTGTATCTGGATTTCTATATGAAAGGGGTCGAACGAGGCCCGGATGTTCTCGCACGGCGCGGACTACAGAGAAACGCGCGCTACGAAGAGACGATCGAATTTGCTCCAAAGTACTAATTTCACTATATGATGGGGGCTTCCGGTGACGACCGGGGGCTCTTTTCATTTGTGTCGTAAAGAGAGACTACTTCTCGTAGTGGATCAGATCCATGAGCACTTTTCTCTCGTGCGAAGTAAGCTCCCTGTATTTTCCGACGGGCAGCGATCCGAGATGGATGTTGAGTATCCGGATGCGCTTGAGCTTGATGACGCGGTAGCCGAGATACTCGCACATCCGTCGTATCTGCCGGTTCAGGCCCTGGTTTAAAATGATGTGGAAAGTGCACTTTCCAGTGAGCTTTACCTTACATGGCAATGTGACGGTATCAAGGATAGGAAGTCCGCCTTCCATCTTCTTTCGGAATGCATCGTCGATGGGCTTATCTACTGTGACGACATATTCTTTATCATGCTTTCCCTCGGCTCGCAGTAGCCTGTTTACGATCCCGCCGTCGTTCGTGAGAAGGAGAAGTCCCGTGGAGTTTTTGTCCAGACGGCCGATCGGGAAGAGCCTCGTAGGATACTTGATATAATCGATGACATTACTCTTGTCACGCCGGTCAGTAGTGCAGGTTATGCCCAGAGGCTTATGGAAAGCCAGATAGATGTGTTCATCTTTTTCTTTGGAAAGAACAGCCTGACCATTTATGCGTACGATCTGTCCGGGGAATACCTGTGACCCGGAGACCGCGACCTCGCCGTCGATGGTGACGACTCCGGCCATAACGTATTCATCGGCTCTTCTTCGGGAACAGTAGCCTGAAGAACTGATGTATCTGTTGATGCGTACGGCATCTTCGCGGGTGCTGTCCGAAGACGGGATCCTATCACTCATGACCGCGCTCCCGACGTATCAGTACCAGACTGTGCCGGTCACACGCTTCAGTGTGAAAGTGAACGTGGTGCCTTCACCATATTCACTCTGAACCGTGATCGTTTCGCCCATGTAGCTCAGAAGCTCCTTGGCAATGGCCAGACCCAGGCCCGTGCCTTTCTTGCCTCTGGCGCGGTCGGCCTTGTAGAAACGGTCGAAGATGTGGTCAATATCATATTCATGGATACCTTGTCCGGTATCGCTTACGGAAACGAGTACACGATCCATCTCGTCGTTGTATTCGGTCGAGATGATGATCGAGCCGCCTGCCGGTGTGTATTTCTTTGCGTTATCGAGAAGAATGACGATGATCTGTTCGACACGGTCCGGATTACCCATAACGGTCGGGAGCGTACCGGTCTTAAACTCGACATGAAATTCCAGTTCGGCATCTTCCATGACCGGCTTAAACTTTGTTTCAAATTCGGATAGGAGTTTATTGAGGTCGAAGGGGAACGTTCGGAAGGCGAGAGTACGCGCCTGCAATCTGGACAGTTCAAGCATGTCGTCGATCAGACGGGACAGGCGCATCGTTTCGTGGAGGATGATGCCGTAGTATCTCTGTCTGTCTTCTTCCTTCTTGACCATGCCGTCTGCGAGCGGTTCGACGAGACCCCGCATGGCCGTAAGAGGAGTACGGAGTTCGTGCGAAACGTTGGCCACGTAGTCTCTTCTTGTCTGTTCGAGACGTTCCTGCTCGGAGATATCACGGAAGAACCCGGTCGCGCCGATGATCGCTTTTTCGTTGTCGAGGATCGGCACGATCGTGGATGAATATGCGCAGTCTTTTGCTTCGATCGTGCGCTCGAAGGTCTCGCCTGTCTTCAGGCATTTCTCAAAATCTTCCCATACTTCTTCGAAGGGGATGAGCTGGAGCTTCTCAGTAAAGAGGTTCTTGCGGGGGACCTTCTCAAAGAGCGTCGCGATGGCGTTGTTTGAATAGTCGGGCTGCAGGTCTTTGTTTACGGATACGATACCCTCGGAGATGATGTCAAAGATCTCCTTGAGCCGGTTACGCTCGGTGGTGACGCCGGCGATCGATTTTGACAGGCGCTCGGCGAGCTCGTTGACGGAGGCCGCCAACTCGCCAAGTTCACCCTTGGTTCGGTCATTGGCGCGGACGGAGAAATCACCCTGACCCAGTGCCGTCGCAACTTCAGTAACACGATTGAGAGGTCGGATCAGACGCTTACTTGCAAAGAAGACTGGAATGACCATAAAAAGAGACACCAGAAGAGTCGACAGAAGGAGCACCTGATTGAAACTTGAACCGATCGAAGACTTCGCCGGTAACTCGTCTCCGATCACCAGATAGCCTGTCAGCGTTTCTCCTGCATAGACGGGGACCTGAACGAGTAGAGAGGTGTCTTTTCCTTCGACGAGTCTTCCCAGAAGGTTCTTATTGCTGCTGTTTGTCAGCATGTATGTCTGTGCGTAACGATCGATCCCTTCGATGTGCGTCTGCTGCTCCGGCGTAGCGGATGCCGTGGAAGAAATCAGCCTTCCGGAAGCGTCATAAAGAACAAAATACGCATCGAGTACCAATGGATCTGAATAACCTGCTGAGGCCTGCCGGAGGAGGGTGGCCTGATCCTTGCCAGAGGCGCTGTTGGAGGATAGATAACTCGAAAGAAACGACGAGAGGGCTTTGGCCTGTTCGATCGAATGCTCCTCAGCGGAATTCCTTTCGATCTCTGTCTCCGCATAGTTAAAGAGCGTAGCAGAAATAAGTGCTGATGCGCAGAGCGCGACCAGCACGAGAAAGATCATCTTGCGTAAGAAAACGCTTCGGAACATTATTGGTTGACCTCAAACTTATAGCCGACACCATACACGGTGATCAGGGACCACGGCGCGCCATCGTAGTAGATCTTCTGACGGATACGCTTGATGTGCGTATCGACGGTACGGGTATCACCGAAGTAATCATATCCCCAGATCAGAGAGAGGATCTGCTCACGGTCCATGACCTGACCGACGTGCGAAGCCAGAAGATGCAGGATCTCGACTTCCTTCGGTGTGCAGGGGACAAGTTCACCCTTGACCTTGACCTGATAGTTATCAAGGTTGATCTCGAGACCTTCGAAGCGGAGAAGAGAAGTGTTCTCCTGCGGCTCGCTGATACGACGGAGGACCGCCTTGATACGGGCGATGACCTCACGCGGAGAGAAGGGCTTGACGATGTAGTCGTCGGCGCCCAGCTCCAGGCCGAGCACTCGGTCGATCTCCTCACCCTTTGCGGTCAGGATGATGATCGGGGTCGACAGTGTCTTCCTGATCTCGCGGCATACTTCGATACCGGTCTTCTCCGGCATCATGACATCCAGGATGATCAGGTCCGGCTTATCGGAAGCAACATGTGCGAGTGCGTCACGTCCATCATAAGCACTGGAGTAGGTGAAGTGTTCGTTCTCAAAATACAGTCCCAGAGACTCGTGTACTACCGGGTCGTCGTCGCAGATTAGAATATGAGGAGCATTAGCCATTCTCGATACCTCTTACTTATCAATTAGCAATACACATCTATTATAATCGAAAAAACGAATTTTGAGCAAACGAATGTGAACAAATTGCAAAAACTCGTTCACAAGTCAGAGAATGTCGTGTTTGTTCACAAGCCGAGGATCTTGTATTTATGTACCATCGCGACTGGAAAGTAGGATTCCTTCGACTGACGAAGGCCCGGAAGTCCCATATCTTCCTCGCGGTTGATAAACCGTACTTCAGGAAAAGCACTGGCAGCGACGTATTTGCAGAGAGCAACATACAGTCCGTCATAGTCGGTATCGGCCTTCTCGAAGTGAATGTGCGCGGTGTCCGGCTGCCCGATACTGCCTATAGAGAAAGCAACGATCTTTCCGTCTAAACGGATCGCGCCGCCTCTTAAGTCGAGTTTCTCCCAGTCCCGGAAGATCCGCTCGATCATGAGATAGTCGCTCTCTGTGGTGTCATAAAGATCGATACCTTTTCTTTCGGCCCAGCTCTTTACGAGCGCCAGACAATCCGGAAAAAGTGAAGACTCCAGCGGGAGGTATTCGTGATCCGGATAGGCCGCGAGAAAATGCTTCAGGTGGTTTCTCTTTTTCGCGTATCTTTTCCCGGTGAAATTTCTGAGCGAATCGGCGTCGTAGAGATAGTCGGAAGAATCCCTGTCGTACGTGCATTTCTCGATGGAGAAGGAAAGTGAGAGGAACAGATCCTTATACTTTTCGTCGATCGTACAGATGCGGAACGGCCAGTTTCTTTCGACGAAAACAGGGCGCACCTTCTCGATGATCCGCTTTAGTTTCTCCGGATCGAGCTTGCCGAGCGGCATCAGCATAAATGGCGAAGTGTATCCGTCGCCATCGGAGATCTGTACCAGACAGTCCTCGATGATCGCATATTCGATGTTGAAAACACCATCCCAGGCATAGCGGCAGTGGAAGGTCAGGTCCGTGATCTTCGTGTCTGTCATCGCGTAATAATGCATGTACTCTTCCTTTGATTCCGGTGTGAGATGTCTCCATTCGATGATGCTGTCGTGTTTTGAAGCGACGGAAGTGCTTCCTGAGCTGATTCCTGAGGAAATAGACGAATTCGGCTTTCCGGATACTTCCAGAGAATCGAAATAGAGGGAGACAACTTTTCCGGGTGGGGTGATCTTCGGTTCTGAAGGGATATCATCCGGATGTTCAAGGTGATGGAAGAATGCATCGATCAGACTGTTTCCGGCCATTGAGGAAACATAGATGCTTCCCATGGCGCGTGGATTGATCTCCAGAAGTTTGATCCGGCCCTCTTCATCTTCTTTGAAGCTTATACATAAAAGCCCCGATAGAGGAAGAACAGTAAGGATCTTCCCGCAAATGTCGAATAGGATCGGATTCTCAGCAGTTTCTGTGCAGGCGGAAAGTCCGCCGAGCATGCCGAGGTTTTTCCGGATCGTGATGGAGAGGATCTTCCCGTGATCGGCGAGGAGATCCACATCCCATTCCTGGCCGGGAAGATAGGGCATGATGAGATACGAATCAGAAAACGTAAGACCGTCGGGCAGATTCTGTAGGATCGTTTTTGTTATAAGCAGGGAAGTATGGCCTTCGGCCAGCGCTTCGGCATAGGTTTCATCCGGCACGATCCGCAGGAATCCGTCCCGGTTTTCACCGAGGACCGGTTTGATCACACAGGAGATACCATCGTCCTCGAAACGGCGGATCGCCTCGAGGAGTTCTTCGATGTTACGAGCCATATAGTGCGGAGTGATATAGTCTTCAAGATCTTTACATGAACGGAGGTGGTCGAGAAGTATCCCCTTGTTGTTTGCGATGCGGATCAGTTTTTCCGGTGAGGTAACAATGGTGGCGCCGGTACGTTCTTTTATCTCATTGGCGATGGAGGCCATATATTCGAGACTCTTTGTTACGACCGGGAATACGAGGTCTACTTTTTCTTTCCGAATTACGTCCTCCAGAAAAGCACGGTATCCGGGATCGTCCCACTCCGGTGCGATGTAAGAGGCATCCAGCATGGTGCTGTGTGCGGCATACTCCGAGAATACGAAGCCTACGATCCGTATGTTCCCGTGATCGCGGAGAGCACGTATCATACCTGTAAATTCGCCATCTGTAAGTAATACCGTGTACATGTGTCTAACCTCGTTTCTACATGATTTTATCACTCGGAATCGGGTATGCATATAAAGTCATTGTGGTATAATTTTACTATCTTGCGGAAAGTCGGGAAGAACTATGTTTTTGGCGGACAGATGGACAGATTTTGAATTGCTTTACTGTGGAGAGGGCGAGAAGTATGAGCGCTGGGGAGATATCCTTCTTCAGCGGCCGGATCCGCAGGCCATCTGGCCGAAGACCGGCTATGCCGGCATGAAAGAACAGTCCTGGCCGAAACCGCACGCGATCTATCACAGAAGTGAGAGCGGTGGAGGACACTGGAGCAAGGAAAAGCCCATGCCCCAGAAATGGCAGATCCACTATGACGCCGTCGGACGTCCGCTGACATTCATCATCGAGCCTACGAGCTTCAAGCATACCGGACTCTTCCCGGAGCAGGCGGCGAACTGGGATTTCTGTGGGAAAAGGATCGCCAAAGCTGTAAAGGAAGGACGAAAACCACGTATACTGAATCTCTTTGCATATACCGGCGGTGCGACCATGGCGTTTGCTGCGGCCGGCGCCGGAGAGGTCGTCCATGTTGATGCAAGTAAAGGCATGGTCCAGCGGGCGAAGGAGAATATGATCGCTTCGGGTCTCGAGGATTGCTATATTCGTTTCATCGTCGAAGATTGTGGCCGTTTCGTCGAAAGAGAGATTCGGAGAGGTCGTACGTACGATGGGATCATCATGGATCCGCCGGCATACGGACGTGGCCCTTCGGGCGAGATGTGGAAGCTCGAGGATGCGCTGTTCCCGCTTGTCGAAAAGTGCGAGAAACTGCTCTCTGATGATCCTCTGTTTTTCCTGATCAACTCTTATACGACAGGACTTTCGTCTCTTGTGATCGAGGATATCCTGCGGCTTTCCGTCAAGACCAGACATGGCGGTAAGGTCGTGTCCGAGGAACTAGGTCTTCCGTGTACGAAGATGGATCTGGTGCTTCCGTGCGGAAGTACCGGAAGATGGACACCGGAGGAATAATGCCGATGGAGACTCCGAAGATCCTCTACGAAGATAATCATCTTCTGGTGGCCGTGAAACCGGCCGGCGTGCTCTCGCAGAGTGACAGCACGGGGGATCCGGATATGCTTACGCTTCTGAAGGCCTATCTTGTCGACAAATACAGAAAGCCCGGTGAGGCGTACTTAGGACTTCTTCACAGGCTCGATCGTCCCGTACAGGGCGTGATGGCCTTTGCCAAGACGAGTAAATGCGCATCAAGGATCAGCGAACAGATCCGGAACCGTACGGTGAAGAAGAAATACAGAGCCATCGTATATGGGATTTGTGGGGAGAAAAAAGGACAGATAAAGTCGTATCTTGATAAGGACAGTAACACAAATCTGGTTACGGTGTATGCGACGAAAGAAGAAGCTCCGGAGTCGGCAAAGGAGAGTTTTCTGGAGTACGAAGTTCTGGGACAGGGAAGGATCTCCGGAGTTCCGGTTTCCCTTCTTGTTATTGACCTTCATACTGGGAGATCTCACCAGATCCGTTCCCAGCTCGCATCCATCGGACATCCGATCGTGGGAGACCGAAAGTACGGGAAAGGACCGAACCGATTCGCGGGAGACATCCTTCTGGAGTCGTACCATCTGGAGCTTCTGCATCCGGTCAGTAAGGAGAAACTGGTATTTGAACTGCCGCTTTCCTCCGAAGAACCGTGGAAACAATTTGGAAATCATGAATAATCAGAAATGAAAGGAGATGAGGAGTATGGCAGATGGCTATTCTATCTCAAAAGAACAGCGGGAGGCCAATAAGAAGAGAATCACAGAACTTTTGTTGTCGACGAAGCGCCCCGGAATGGAGCGTCTCGTTGAATGGATCACGACAAAGACAGATTTCTTTAGTGCGCCTGCCTCGACAAAGTATCACCTCTGCTGTGAAGGCGGGCTTGCACAGCATAGCCTGCATGTTTATCAGCGCCTGTCGGAGAAAGTCGCGCAGGGACTGATCAAAATCGAGCCGGATACGGTGATCATCACTTCTCTGCTTCACGACCTCTGTAAGGTCAACTTCTACGTCAAGGAGATCAAGAATGTAAAGGAAGGGACAAAGATCAACCAGTACGGTAAGGAAGTGGCGAACTGGGTCGAGAAGGAGGTCTGGGGTATCAAGGACAGTTTCCCTGTCGGACATGGAGAGAAGTCCTGCTGCTATATCCAGAATTTCATCCGTCTTAAGTCGGAAGAGTATGCCATGATCCGTCTTCACATGGGACCGGACAAGAATACCTATCCGGATCCATTTTCCGAGACCGCGAAGATTTTTCCGTCTGTGGTCGCAATCTTCACATCTGATATCGAATCTGCATATATTTTGGAGGAAAGACAATGATCTATTATGTTGACCAGAACACGAAATCCCAGGGTTCCGGAACGATGGAACATCCATTCCTGACTATTACCGCTGCCGCGAAGGTCGCCAGGCCGGGTGACGAGATCCTCGTGATGCCGGGTGTCTACCGCGAATATGTTGACCCGATGTTTGCAGGTACCGAGGAGGCCCGTATCACATACCGCTCCGTCGAACCGCTGAAGGCTGTGATTACTGGCGCCGAGATCGTGAAGGGATGGGAGAAGTATAAGGGGAAGACATGGAGAGTCGAGATCGACAACGGGATCTTCGGCTCGTATAACCCTTACGATACGAGAGTCGGCGGCGACTGGTACTTCTGGCATCGTCATCCGCATACGGGATGTGTCTATCTGAATGATGTAGCTCTCTATGAGACTGAAGATCTGGATTCATGTCTCAAGGGCGAGAAGGATATCGCATCCTGGGAACCGGAGAACTCCATCTATAAGTGGCACTGCGAGCAGAAGGATGGAAAGACTGTGATCTACGCCAACTTCCAGGGCAAGGATCCGAATAAGGAAAAAGTGGAGATCAATGTCCGGAGAAACTGTTTCTTCCCGAGTAAGACCGGTGTCGGTTATATCACACTTTCCGGATTTACGGTGTGCAAGGCGGCGACGACATGGGCGCCTCCGGCGGCGTTCCAGGATGGCATGATCGGGCCACACTGGAGCCGCGGATGGATCATCGAGGACTGTGAAGTCAGCCACAGCCGCTGCTGCGGTATCTCTCTCGGCAAGTATCTCGATCCGGAGAACGATCATTACTTTACGAAGTACCGTGTCAAGAGCCCGACGCAGATGGAGCGTGACGCTGTGTGCAGAGGGCAGTATCATGGATGGCTCAAGGAAAATGTAGGATCACATATCGTACGTCGCTGTCATATCCACCACTGTGAGCAGACCGGCATCGTCGGCAGGATGGGCGGAGTCTTCTCCATTATCGAGGATAACCATATCCATAACATCAACAATATGATGGAGATCGGCGGCGCCGAGATCGCGGGCATCAAGATGCATGCCGCGATCGATGTTATCATGAGAAGAAATCACATCCACCACTGCACGATGGGTATCTGGTGCGACTGGCAGGCGCAGGGGACGATCCTCAGTCAGAATTTCCTTCATGATAACCACACGCCTGAATTTGCCAAGCGGATCCGTGGCACGATCATGAGCCAGGATATCTTTATCGAGGTCGGTCATGGTCCGACGCTTATCGATAATAACGTCATGCTCAGTAAGGCGTCACTCCGACTGGCGACAGAGGGCGTCGCCGTGGTCAATAACCTGATCTGCGGGACTTTCCAGGCTATAGGTGAGGGCACAGATGATGTGATCGCAGGGAAGAACCAGCCGAGATACACACCGTATCACTTCCCGCACAGGACAGAGGTCATGGGCTTTATGAGCATCCTTCATGGCGATGACCGCATATATAATAATGTCTTCGTGCAGAAGTGGCCGATCGAGGAGTGCCCGAAGGACGAGGATCCGAGATTTTTTGACAAGCAGGAGGCCGGTACCTTCATCTTCGATGAGTACCCGACTTACGAGGAGTGGATCGCGACATTCCACCTCGGAGAGCCGATGTCCTACGAGATGAAGATCATGGAGAAGCATTTCCAGCACCTGCCGGTATGGATCAACGGCAATGTCTATATGAACGGGGCCAAGCCGTGGGCGAAAGAGGAGAAGAATCTTGTCGTCAAGCGCTTCAAGGCACTCGCAGACGTTGCTGAGGAAAACGGGAAGTTCTTCCTGGTGACCAATATCTTTAAGAAAATCAAGGATTTCCCGTGTGCGATCATCCATACGGATACGCTGGGCAAGGCCTTCCAGCCTGACCAGCGCTTCGAGAATACGGACGGTTCGGATATTGTCTTCAACTACGATTACTTCGGGAAGGATCGGGGTGTCGTGAGTATCGCGGGGCCTTTTGCCGAGGCGAAAGAGAAGTACGGGATGTGAGCGTCCTGAATTAGAAGATCAGCATGTACGCACCCGGCTGCGGACGATGCGGCCGGGAGCGTTTCTTTTGTCGGAAATGACGAAATTCTCCCTATAATATAAAAATAATACTCACAAGGCGTCACGTATGTTATAATGACGGGAGCTTTTGGAAAAGTAGAGGTTTTACTATGTATAAAAAAGTATCGCCGGATATGAAGTTTATCGATCGCGAGAAGGAAGTTCTGGCCTTCTGGAAAGAAAATGACATCCAGAAGAAGTCCATCCGCCCGGAAAAGGACGGAACTCCTAACTTTACGCTGTATGACGGTCCGCCGACAGCAAACGGCAAGCCGCACATCGGACATATTAAGACCCGTGTCATTAAGGATGTCGTTCCGAGATATCACTCTATGAAAGGTGAGCACGTCCAGTTTAAGGCCGGCTGGGATACACACGGCCTTCCGGTTGAGCTCGAAGTAGAGAAGATGCTCGGGATCAACGGCAAGCCTCAGATCGAGGAATATGGTGTGGAGCCTTTCATCAAGAAGTGTAAGGAATCCGTCTGGAAATACAAGGAAGAGTGGGAGCAGATGTCTGACCGTGTAGGTTTCTGGGCAGACATGGAACACCCGTACGTCACATACGACAATACATATATCGAGTCCGAGTGGTGGGCTCTTAAGACTCTCTGGGATAAGGGGATGCTCTATAAGGGCCACAAGATCGTTCCGTACTGCCCGCGTTGCGGTACGGCGCTCTCGAGCCATGAGGTTGCCCAGGGCTATAAGGCCGTGAAAGAGAACTCTGTGTTCGTACGTTTTAAGGTCGTCGGGGAAGACGATACTTACTTTGCCGCATGGACGACCACTCCATGGACACTTCCGTCAAATGTTGCGCTCTGCGTCAGCCCGACAGACGAATATGTGAAGATCTCTGTTCCGAAGGATCTCGACGGATCTGAGAAGAAGGTCATGTACTACATGGCCGGCTGCTTGGTTCCGCAGCTTTTCGATGAGTATGAGATCATCGAGAGATATCAGGGCACAGAGCTCGTAGGCAAGAAGTACGAATCCCTGTTCCCGTATTCCGCGGATGCAGTTGCCAAGAGCAAAAAAGAAGCCTTTAAGGTATGTGCGGACAGCTACGTCACCATGAGCGACGGTACTGGTATCGTACATATTGCGCCGGCATTCGGTGAAGACGACGCAAGAGTCGGTCGTGACAATGACCTTCCGTTTGTACAGCTCGTAAAAGAAGACGGTACGCTTCCGGAGGATTGCGAAGAGTTCGCGGGTCTTTTTGTGAAGGACGCCGATCCGCTCATCATCAAGAAACTCAACATGGAAGGCAAGCTCCTTAAGAAGATGGCCTATGAGCATGACTATCCGTTCTGCTGGAGATGCGATACTCCGCTGATCTACTACGCAAGATCTTCCTGGTTCATCGCTATGACAAAGGTCAAGGATCAGCTCGTCAAGAGCAACCGTATGGCGAACTGGTATCCGGAGACGATCCGTGACGGCCGTATGGGTAACTTCCTCGAGAACGTTGTTGACTGGGGTATCTCCCGTGAGCGTTACTGGGGTACACCGCTTCCGGTTTGGGAGTGCGAATGCGGACACCGTGAGTGCATCGGTTCCATCGAAGAACTGAAGGCAAAGTCCACAGACTGCCCGGACGATATCGAGCTGCATAAGCCATACGTTGATAATGTACACGTTACCTGTGAGAAGTGCGGCAAGCCGATGACACGTGTTTCCGAGGTTATCGACTGCTGGTTCGACAGCGGCGCGATGCCGTTTGCCCAGTTCCACTATCCTTTCGAGAACAAAGAGTTCTTCGAGTCGCACTATCCGTGCCAGTTCATCTCCGAGGCACTCGACCAGACCCGTGGATGGTTCTATTCGCTACTGGCGATCAGCACACAGCTGTTCGGAAGATCTCCGTTCGAGAATGTTATCGTTATGGGTCTCGTTCAGGATAAGGACGGTATCAAGATGAGTAAGCATAAGGGCAACGTCGTTGACCCGTGGGATATCCTCAATCGACAGGGCGCTGATGCAGCCAGATGGTATTTCTACAGCGCGAACGCGCCGTGGCTGCCGTCCCGCTTCGACCACAGTAACGTGGATAAGATCCTCGGTAAGTTCATGGGTACGCTCTGGAATACCTATGCGTTCTATATCCTCTATGCCGAGATCGATCAGTTCGATCCGACCAAGTACTCTCTCGAGTACGATAAGCTCTCCGTCATGGATAAGTGGATCCTGTCGAGACTTGCTTCTCTCGAGAAGATCGTGGATAGCAAGATGCAGGGCTACGACATCACGGGTGCGTCCCGTCTGATGGAGACATTTGTCGATGATCTGTCCAACTGGTATGTGCGTCGCGGTCGTGAGAGATACTGGGGCGGAGAGATGACACAGGATAAGATCAATGCCTTCATGACGCTCTACACTGTGCTCGAACAGTTTACACGTCTGGCGGCTCCGTTTATCCCGTTCATGACAGAGGCGATCTATCAGAACCTCGTCCGTTCTGTGGATGAAAGTGCTCCGCTGTCGATCCACATGTGTGACTATCCGGTCGCCAACGAGAATTGGATCGATGAAGAACTCGAGCGAAATATGGACGATGTCCAAAAGATCGTTACTCTGGCACTGTCCTGCCGTCAGTCAGCCAACCTCAAGATCCGTCAGCCATTGAGCAAACTCTTCGCTGTATGTGAAGATGAACTCCCGACTGAATATCAGGACATCATCAAAGACGAACTGAACGTTCATGAAGTCGTATTCTTGCAGGACGCGTCTTCGCTCCTGGATTATAAGTTCAAGCCTCAGCTTCGTACATTGGGCAGAAAGCTTGGCGCAAAGCTCAATGCCGCTAAGGAAGTCATCGCGGCTCTCCCGGGCAAGGAGACCATGGCGGCTCTTGATAAAGACGGTAAGATCAACATCGAGGTTGACGGCGAGACTTTCGAGCTTCTGACAGAAGACCTGCTTGTTGAAAACGTTCAGCCGGAAGGCCTCTCCACGCAGGCAGACAAGGGCTTCACGGTATCCCTTGATACCAAACTCAATGATGCGCTGATCGAAGAAGGTTTCGTACGTGAGATCGTATCGAAGATCCAGAACCAGAGAAAGAAGTCCGGTTTTGAGGTCACTGACAGAATCACTGTGAAGTATTCATGCAGTGAGAAACTGGCTGCTGTTTTTGCCAAGTATGGTGAAAGAATCGCATCGGATGTCCTGGCGACGAGTATTACGGAAGGCGACAGCGACGATTCCGTTGAGATGGATATCAATGGCGAGAGCGCCAAGATCTCGCTGAAGAAGAACTAATGATAGGGGAAAGATAATGCTGTTTGAGATCATCCGATCAGGGGCATCCATTCCAGAGATCATCATCGAAGTAACCATGCTCGTCATGGTGCTGAGCTTCACGTTCTCCATCCATGAGTTTTCGCATGCGTGGGTCGCGGAGAAGATGGGCGACGATACGCCGAGAAGACAAGGACGTATCACTTTAAATCCTCTGGCGCACATCGATCCGCTGGGCACGGTCATGCTGTTCCTGGCCGGATTCGGCTGGGCAAAGCCGGTGCAGTATAATCCGAATAACCTCAAGCGATTCAAAAGGTGGAACTGTGAGCGCCTCATCGCGCTTGCCGGTGTTACGGCGAACTATATCACGGCGATCGTCGGATCGATCCTCATCGTTCTCATCAGTTATGCCTTCTATAAGAATCCACCGACGAGTGCGAGAGCAGCACTAGTCCAGACTCTGGTTCTGACGTTCTTCTATTATCTGACCGAGTACGGATTCCTTTTTATGGCTTTTAACCTGATCCCGATCCCTCCGCTCGACGGATACCGTTTTCTCTCGACGTTCATCCCGTATAAGTGGAGAAACAAGTTCGAGGAATTCTCGCAATACAGCTACTACATTTTCTTCGCGCTGCTTCTCATGGGGAGATTCGGTAATATCAATATCCTCAGTAAGCTCGTGTATCTGATCGAGACACCGTTCCGATGGCCGGTGGACAAGCTCGTGGATTATCTTTACAGTGTGCTATAAATTTCAAAACAAGATAAAGAGGTAAACATGGAAAACAAAATCGTACTTTCAGGAACACGCCCGACGGGCAATATCCATCTGGGCAATTATTTCGGCGCGATCGAGAACTGGGTGAGACTGCAGGACCAGTATGAGTGCTATTTCTTCATCGCTGACTGGCACGCGCTGACCACGGGCTATGCGGATACAGACGTGCTTCGCAAAAACACGCTCGGTCTTCTGGCCGATATCCTCGCCAGTGGCGTGGATCCGGAGAAAGCGACGATCTTTCTGCAGTCCGATGTCAAGCAACATGCGGAACTGTATCTGCTTCTCGGCATGAATACGCCTCTTTCGTGGCTCGAGAGATGCCCGACCTATAAGGACATGATCGCAAACATGTCTTCTGAAAAAGATATTATGACGTACGGATTCCTCGGATACCCGGTACTCATGGCGGCCGACATCCTGATGTACCGCGCCAATTATGTACCGGTCGGTGAAGATCAGTCCGCACACCTCGAGATCACGCGTGAACTGGCGCGCCGTTTCAATTACCTCTATAAGTCCGAGGTGCTTCCGGAACCGCAGCCTCTCTTTACGAAGGCGAAGGTCCTCCCGGGTACGGACGGCAGAAAGATGAGTAAAAGTTACGGCAATACCATCGCGCTTGCAGATACGCCGGACGATGTGAAGAAGAAGGTCATGAGCATGATCACCGACCCGGCCCGTATCCGAAAGGATGACCCGGGTCATCCGGATATCTGCACGGTCTATGCTTTCCATAAGGTCTTTAACGAGGAAAAGGTACCGGAGATCACGGAACAGTGCAAGGGCGGATGCATCGGATGCGTGGCCTGTAAGCGGATGCTCCAGGAGAAGATCGCCGAATTCCATACTCCGATCTATGAAAAGAGAACGGCGCTTCTTCAGGATGAACCGAAGCTTCTCGATATTCTCCGTCAGGGAAGAGAAAAGGCCGGTAAGAAAGCGGAAGAGACGATCCGTGAGGTGCGTAAGGCGGTCATGATCGGTTTTGATGACGTTAAGTAAGAATCAGGTATGTGAGGCAAGAACGTGGTATCGGTAAAGGAAAATCCACAGGTCAAACTTCGGAAATTTGAAGGTCCGCTGGACCTTCTGTTTCATTTGATCGAAAAAAACGATATCGATATCTACGATATCCCGATCGCCGAGATCACCGATCAGTATATGGACTACCTCGAGAAGATGAGTTCCCTCGATATGGAGGTCGCCTCGGAGTTTCTCCTGATGGCGGCAACTCTTGTGCACATCAAGTCGAGGATGCTGCTGCCGGATCACCGTGGAGGTGAGACAACTGACGAAGAGGATCCTCGTGAGGAACTGGTAGTCAAGCTCCTGGAATACCGACGGTGTAAGATGCTGGCCTCGGATCTGCGGGACCGTTTCCGGGATTATTCGAAGTGTACATATCGGCTCCCGATGACGCCTGCTTCTCTGGGAATCGAGATCAGAGAAGCTCCGGCGCCTGTCGACAGCGATATGCTCAGTAAAGGCATCGAGGAAGTGTGCAATCGGAATAAGATCCGCTTTGCGGATATTGCTTCCCGTATCACCCATATTCTCAAAAGAGACAAATTCTCTATTCGTGATAAAATAAGATTTGTCTGGGATTGCATCCGTAATAAGGGAAGGGTATTCTTCCATGAGATGTTTCCCGTACATCAGGTGGAGAAGATGGACCGTATCGTCGGATTCCTGGCGGTTCTCGAGCTTCTTCGCGGAGATCAGATCAAAGCGGAGCAGGAAAAGCCCTTCGACGTGATCCTGATCGAGCCGAAGAAAAAGGAACTCGATGAAGAGCGTTTCGGTCTGGATCCTTCGTCCGAATCAAAGGAGCTGGCCGTATATGACTGACGGTGTGGAGCGTGATAATAAAATAACGGTTCAGGAACTTCCTGCGGCACTGGAGGCGATCCTCTTCGCACATGGCGATCCGATCTCGGTCGATCGTCTCTGTGAGATCACGGATATGCCGGCAGAAGCGGTGGAAGAGACGCTGCTGCGTATGATGAAGGACTATGAGACGAATCCGTGGGGCGGTCTTCTGATCCGCAAAGCGGATGATGCCTATGTGATGTGCACGAAGCCATCTATGAAGCCCGTCCTCGAGAAGCTCTATGCACCGAGAACACGTCCGCCGATGTCGCAGGCGACCTATGAGACGCTGGCGGTCATCGCCTACAATCAGCCGGTTACGCGTGCGCAGATCGAATCGGTCCGAGGTGTCAGTTCGGACTCGATCGTGAGCCGCCTGATCGAAAGAGGCCTTGTGGAGGAGTGTGGTACGCTCGATGCTCCAGGAAGACCGGCGCTCTTCCGCACGACGCAGCAGTTCCTCCTCGAGTTCGGTATCTCTTCTGTGTCCGAGATGCCTGCGATGGAACTCATGATGTATAAGACGATCCGCGATCTTCAGGACTCTCTGGAAGAAGCGGCGGGAAATAAGGATAATCGACAGATCACCATCGAGAACTGGATGGAAGATCAAAAAGGAGATGAGACGACATGAATCCGGATGTGAAGAATGAACCGCTTTCCGGCGTAGTAGAGCGAATCACCGATTCGCTTGATTCGATGAGTAAGGGCCAGAAGGCCATCGCTCACTATATCCTGGATAACTATGAGACGGCTGCGTACATGACGGCGGCTAAACTCGGTGAGGCGACAGGCGTAAGTGAATCGACCGTGGTGCGCTTCTCCATGGAGCTGGGATATGAGGGGTATCCGCATTTCCAGAAAGTCTTACAGGAAGAATTGAAAGTAAAGCTGACTTCTGTTCAGAGACTGAATGCGGCCAGCCGCTATACCGATGACGCATCGGTACTGAAATCGATACTTCAGGCGGATATGGACAGTCTCAAGCATACTTATGAGAACATAGATGAGGTCGCTTTTGCCAAGGCGGTCAACATGATCCTTTCGGCTAAGAAGATCTACATCATGGGATTACGCAGTTCATCACCGTTATCCTCCTTCATGCACTTTTATATGACGCCTCTTTTCGATGAGGTCCGTCATATCCACAGTAACAGTGCGAACGAGGTCTTCGAGCAGATCCTGCCGATCGGTCCCGGCGATGTCATGATCGGCATCAGCTTCCCACGATATTCGACGCGAACGATCCAGTCGATGCAGTATGCGAGATCCAGAGGCGCTTCGGTCATCGTCATTACCGATAAGGGCGACACGCCGATGACGGAAAATGCGGATATCGCGCTCTTCGCGAGATCGGATATGGCGTCGTTCGTCGATTCCCTGACTGCGCCTCTGTCCCTGATCAACGCCCTTCTGGTCGCGCTCGGCATGCACAGGAAGAGCCACATCGAGGAGTCCTTCGAGGCGCTTGAGAAACTCTGGAAAGAATATAAGGTATATGATACAGGTAAGGACAGAACTCTTGCCGAGGAAGAGGATCAGGAGGAGAATGCATGAAAGAAGTGATTGCCAGCAGCAAGCTTACGGCTTCGGCTTCGATCCGTATCGCGCTTACGAACACGAGAGAAGAAGAGGCAGAACTGAAGGAGCAGCTAAAGGAAGAGAAGATCCATGCGACAGCCGCGGATTTCGGCGGAGAGTTTATCTCGTCGGTCAGTAAGATCATCGAAAGATGCGTCGTTGCGGCTCAGCGTGAAGGGATCATCAGCACGAGCCATAATGAAGAAGGCGCTCTCGCGGGCGCGGCCAGAGAAGCAATCTCCCAGATCACTTCCAAGGCCATCGGACTTAATGTCGGCGGCAAGATCGGAATCGCGAGATTTAACGATCACATCAGTGTGTGCGTGTTCTTCGGCATCGGCCTTCTGCACTTGAATGAGATCGCCATCGGGCTCGGACACCGCGCGATATAAGGAAACAGTGCATTTCGAAAAGAATAAGCATGGGCAAGAAAAGAAAACAGATGAGAAACGTCTCGGGAGGAAAGAATATGGAATACTATCAGATTGCGATCGACGGGCCTTCGGGTTCTGGTAAGTCTACACTGGCGAAGGGCGTGGCGAATAAGCTTCAGATCCTGTATCTCGACACGGGTGCGATGTACCGTGCCTGCGGACTGAAGGCCATCAAGACCGGTATCGATACGAAGGATACAGAAGAAGTCGAGAAGATGATGAAGGATATCAAGATCGATATCACACACGAAGACGGCGAGCAGCATGTCTGGCTCGACGGCGAGGATGTCTCGAAAGAAATCCGTATGCCGGGGGTTTCCGTAGCAGCCTCCGATGTGTCGGCGATCCCGTGTGTCCGTGAGGCGATGGTCGATCTGCAGCGAAAGATCTCCGAAGGAAAGAATGTCGTACTCGACGGCCGAGATATCGGATCGAAGGTGTTCCCGGGTGCAAAGTATAAGTTTTTCCTCGTCGCGGCGGCGGAAGAACGCGCCAGAAGAAGACTTCTCGAACTTCAGCAGAAGGGCGTAACGGATACGACATACGAAGACGTACTTCGTGATATCCAGTACAGAGACCAGCAGGATACGACTCGTGCGGCCTCTCCACTGGTTAAGGTAGAGGATGCGATCGAGATCGATACCACGAAGATCGGTATCGATGAGACACTGGATCTGCTCCTTTCCTATATTAAGTAAGAAGAGAACGGGCAGGAAAAGAATTTGGACAGCTGGAAAATCGAACTTGCGAAGTCTTCGGGATTCTGTTTCGGTGTGGAGAATGCGGTAAAGACGGCGTACTCTGTCATTAAGGAACACCCGGACCGTAAGATATACATGCTGGGGGAGATCACTCACAACGAGGTCGTGGTGGGCGATCTTCTTTCGTCCGGGATGCTGCTCGTACACGATCCGAAAGAGGCTGAAGAGGGAAGTCTGGTTCTGATCCGCGCCCACGGTGTCACGCCTGCGGTCATTGCGGAGCTTTCGAAGCGGAACTGTGAGATCATCGACTGCACCTGTCCTTTTGTCAAGAAGATCCATGATATCGTAAAGAGAGCTGACGAAGAAGGTCATCCCGTCTATATCACGGGAACGAAGGGACATCCGGAGGTCGTCGGGATATGCGGAGAATGCAGTCGTGAGGCGACTGTGATCTCGTCGTTTGAGGAGTGTACAGCACTCCCGGAGATCGAGAAAGATGCGGTTTTCGTGTCCCAAACGACCTTCTCCAGCAAAGAATTCCAAAAAATATGTGAATTTGTGCAGAAAAAAATTGCAAAAAATCAAATATTTGGTACAATATGTTATACGACTGAAAATAGGCAGAGAGAAACTGCGGATCTGGCAGGCGTTTCCGATGTTATGATCGTCATAGGATCGAAGACCAGTTCAAATACGAAGAAGCTCTATGACATATGTTCAGATCGTTGTGCGCTGACTTATCTTGTCGGTGGCGCCGCTGATGTGGAACCATTGCTTCCTATGTGGAGGGAACGTGATGTGAAACGGATCGGTGTTACGGCAGGAGCATCAACGCCGGTGAGTATTATCAGGGAGGTTATCCAAACCATGAGTGAAGAGAACGGGGTAAACACAAATCCAGAGTCGAACGGCGACATCAATTTCGGCGATTACGTTGAAAGCATTCCACAGCTTCGAAAGAACGCCACAGTGAAGGGAGCTATTACGTCCTATGATGGCGATTTCGTATACGTAGATGTCCATGATAAGTCGGAAGGTCGGATCCCTAGAAGTGAGTTTGAACCTGATTTTGACTTCGAGGCGGCAGCAAGCGAGAAGCAGGAAATTGAAGTTTACGTAAAGAGCATCCGTAATACGGATATGGGCAAGGAGATCATTCTCAGTAAGTCCCATGTTGATTTCTCCAAGAACAAGGCGGAGATCGAGGCAGCCTACGAGAACAAGACTCCGGTAACAGTAAAGATCACGGGCGTCGTAAAGGATGGTGTGATCGCGAACTACGGCGGAGTAGATATTTACATTCACAGAACACAGCTCGAGCTGGGTACGGTGAACGATCTGGAAGCCTATAAGGGCAAGACGATCGAGATCCTGATCACTCAGTTCGATCCGGATAAGAGAAGACTCAGAGTTTCCGGTTCGAGAAGATCTCTTCTTAATGCGGAGCGTAAGGCGAAGGCTGAGGAAGTCTGGAACACGATCGAGAAGGATAAGGAATATGATGGCGTCGTCAGAAGCCTTACTGATTTCGGCGCTTTTGTTGACATCGGCGGTGTAGACGGTCTGATCCACGTATCCGAGCTGTCCTGGAACCGCATCAAGCATCCGTCCGATGTTCTGTCGGTTGGTGACGAGGTTCACGTATATGTGAAGGACTTCGATCCGGAGAAGAAGAGAATCTCTCTTGGCTATAAGAAGGCGGAGGATGATCCGTTCTATAACATCGAAGAGCGTATCCCGGCCGGTTCGATCGTTCGCGGTAAGGTCGTCCGTATGTTCCAGTTTGGTGCTTTTGTAGAGCTCGAGCCGAATCTTGATGCTCTCTGCCACATCTCCGAGATCTCCAACGTGCGTCTTAATAAGCCGCAGGAAGTGCTGAAGGAAGGTATGGAGGTAGAGGCCCGAGTACTTGAGGTCAACGCTGCATCCAGAAGAATCAGTATTTCCATCAAGCAGGTCAATCCGATCGATCCGCAGCCGAAGGATGAGGCTGCTGAGGAAGAAGCTGCTCCTGTAGAGGAGAAGGTAGAAGATGCTGTTGCTGAGGCACCGGTCGAGGAAGTTGCCGCTCCTGTTGAGGAAGCAGTAGCCGACGCTCCGGTCGAGGAAGCTCCGGCAGAAGCTGCGCCTGCTGAGGAAGCAGCTGAGGAGAAGCCGGCTGAGTAATCAGAGACTTAATCAAGTATGTCAGGAAGCCTCGGGATGTCCCGGGGCTTCTTTTTTTGTCTGCCATCCTTTCTTAAACTGCTTCGTAAAACTTGCACAAGTTTTCGAAATGTGTGCTATAATGAAACAAGAACACATGTTCGATATATTGTGGAGAGAAGATATGAGCAGCAACCCGGTAGAGTTTGATTCACTGCAAACTAAGGATAGAGTCTATCTGGCGATCGACCTGAAGTCGTTCTATGCCTCTGTCGAGTGTGCGGAGCGTGGACTCGATCCTTTGGATACCAATCTTGTCGTAGCGGATCAGAGCCGCACGGAGAAGACGATCTGTCTTGCTGTTTCTCCGAGCCTGAAGAGTTATGGGATTCCCGGTCGTGCCAGATTATTCGAAGTTGTGGAACGTGTCAACGAGGTCAACCAGGAACGTAAGTGGAAGAATAATGGATGTGCTTTTTCGGGAAAGACTTATCTGGATTCCGAATTGAAGAGGGATCCTTCTCTGGAACTCGATTATGTGATCGCTACCCCACAGATGTCTCACTATATGCAGGTGAGCGCGAAGATCTTCGGCATCTACCTTAAGTATGTCGCACCGGAAGATATCTTCGCATACTCGATCGACGAAGTTTTTATCGATGCGACACAGTATCTGTCGCTTTATAAGGTCGATGCACATCAGTTTGCGAGGATGCTTATCAATGATGTTCTGAAAGAGACAGGTATCACGGCGACAGCCGGAATCGGCACGAATATGTATCTATGTAAAGTCGCGATGGATATCGTGGCCAAGCATATCCCGGCAGATGAAGACGGAGTAAGAATCGCATCGATTAACGAAGAAGAGTATAAGCGCGATCTGTGGGATCATCGCCCGCTTACTGATTTCTGGCGGGTAGGAAGAGGAACAGCCGGGAAACTCGAGAAATTCGGTGTCTATACGATGGGCGATATCGCTCTGATGTCTGCGGATAGAAAAAGTGTCGGGATACTGTATAAGCTTTTCGGGAAGAATACCGAGCTTCTGATCGATCATGCATGGGGGATCGAGCCGACTACGATGGCAGACGTGAAAGCCTATAAGCCGGCGAACAACAGCATCAGTACCGGACAGGTCCTCCAGCACGCGACGAACTACGAGCATACGCGTTTGATCGTGTGGGAGATGGCAGATACACTGGCGATGGATCTGGTGGCGAAGGGCCTTCTTACCAATCAGCTGGTGCTGACGATCGGCTACGATAAGGAAAGTCTCTCGGGTGGATCGTATCAGGGAGAAGTAGTGATAGATTATTATGGCCGTGCGGTCCCGAAGCATGCACATGGTTCGATCCGACTGGATTCGCATACTTCATCCGGTAAGAAGATCACGGAAGCATGTATGGAACTGTTTGACAGGATCTACGATCCGAAGCTGTTTTCAAGAAGGATCGGGATCGCGGCCTGCGATGTGATACGAAAGGAAGAAATGTCCGGACGAACTACTTATCAGCAGATGAGCCTCTTTGAACTTCTTGCGGACAAAGAGAAAGAAGCAGAGGAGAATGAGAAACTTGAGAAGGAAAAGACACTGGCCGAGACGATGGTCGGACTGAAGAACAAGTTCGGGAAAAACGCAGTTATCAAGGCGAAGAACTTAAGTGAGGGGGGAACGGCGATCCAGCGTAACGAGCAGATCGGCGGACACAAGGCATGAGAGATAAGTATGAGACGATAAGAGGTTTGACTCGTCCACAGTATCCGGATCTTCCACCTATGCCGGTAAAGGATAGAGCAGCACAGTTTTCTCCCTTTGCCGCCGTAGTCGGATATGACGATGCCGTTCTGGAAACGGCTCGGCTTACGGATGACCGCGTCGAACTTCACGGGGATGCAGCGGATGAACTCGATCTCGCACTTGGAAAACTTCGGGAAAGGATCTCAGAACGACCGACTGTAAAGATCACTTATTTCATCCCGGATGGTAAGAAGGCCGGAGGGAAATATGTCGAGAAAACAGGTGTGGTCAGAAGGATCGATGAGGTCGCAGGTATACTTGTTTTCCAGGATGGAGAGAAAATCCCGGTTTCCGAATTACGAAACATCCGTTTCGTAGAGTAAAGAAGATTTGTGTTTTGCTACGATAGATAATTGCATGCGTTTTGCCGAACCCGTATAATGTAATTGTTTCCTGCAAGTTATTGCAGATCGGGGTTGTTCAGGGATGGATGGGGATGCGTCCCACGTATGTGGAAAGGACGTGTTTTTATGTTTGTTTCTCGAGGTAAAAGAAGAGTTGTTTGCTTGGCCGTTGCGTTGTCACTTGTATCCGGTACATGGATACCGATACTGGCGGATGGAGAAGATGATGATCAAAATATCGTAAAGCGGGCAACGTATGGCGGGAATCCTGTTGTGTTTGGTGATATTGATACTTCAAATAGTGGTGAAACAGGTCTGGAAATAGTCGCAGAACCTGACGACAATTTTATAGTTTCCGTAGGAAGTATCAATGCGGGCGATGAGACAGGAATATTCATGTCGAATAGCGGAGGAACTGTTGATCTTACTGTGAAGGGAAATATCACAGCCTGCGATGCCTTATTTTTTGCAGAAGGAATGGATCTTAATGGGCGGAATTATGTTGGTGTTTATGATGCAAACATCAAGGCCGGTATTACCGGAAATATCGTGGCGTCCGGGGGAGCTTTGTTGCTGGATTCGTATGGTAAATCTGTTACGGATGTATCGGTAACCGGAAATATCTCTGCGGTGGATGAGGCAGTTAATGCGGCTACTTTTGGTACAAGCTCCGGCAAGGTCGTGATAAATGGGTCTGTAACTTCGGAGTGTGATGCTTTGTACATAGGTGCAAATGAAAATAGTTCTCATGTTGTTTCGGTGGCTGGAGATGTGTCTGGTGGGGAATGTGGCGTGTTTGCGTGGTCAAGAGTGTCAGGCGAAACGGATGTTTCTGTAATTGGCACAGTAGCAGGTAACGACTCAGGGATTCATGCAGAGGCAGCAAATAATGGTACAACAATCGTCAGAGTCAATGGTGATGTGACCAGTGATGAATCCGGTATCTCTGCAAAATCAAGTTATGGAGGAAGCGTGAAGGTCCTTGTCGAGGGGGATCTTACCGGTGATAGTTATGGCCTGGTTGCGAAAAGTATTGATGGAGAATCCGCTGCGGATATTCTGGTTACCGGTACCTTGACAGCCGGACGTCCTGTCCGGATCGAACCGAAAGATCTTGCGGTCGAGAGTAATGTCTGCCTTACTGCATGGAGAATCGTCCCAAAGAATGATGATGGTATCATAGCCGGTCGGGGCACGGAAACCGGAGACTGGGATCAGGACGAAGATTTTGAAAAGGCGATCGGTTACATCATCCGTTACGAACAGCCGGAAGAACATGGTACATTCTCCGCTGTGGATGCAGATGGGAATATTCTTGATACGAGTCATGGCTTTGATGTCGCCAATGAGGGAGATACGATCCTGATCGCTCCGGATCTGGATGAAGGATATGAGATCGTAGCCGCATATAACGGTATAGATGAGAAGACTCCTCTTTCAGTCGATGAAGACGGAAACTTTTATCTTGTGGTTCCGAGAGGCGGTGGTGTGTATCTGTCGGTAGATGTTGATCAGATCAACTGTAAGGTTCAGTTTGTGGATGGGGATGAGAACGTTCTTCAGGAAAAAGAACTCAAGTACGGTGAGACTCCGACCTACACAGGTCCTGAACCGACTAAGAAAGAGACAGAAGGATACACCTACGAGTTTGATGGTTGGGATTCGGAATTTGAGCCGGTAACCGGTGATGTGACCTATACGGCGCAGTTTGTCGAGATTGCGAAGACCTTTACACTGTCATTTGATCTGAACGGCGGTGCACTTGACGGTAAGTCCGGAAAGATCGAAGTCCAGGCCGACTATGGTTCCACGATCAAGCTTCCGGCCGCGCCGACAAGGGATGGATATAAGTTCCTTTGTTGGAAAGGCTCTCAGTATGATGCTTCTGCGGAATATGTCGTGCAGGGTGACCATACATTTACGGCAGAGTGGGAAGAAGTGAAGCCGGAAGAGAAACCGGAAACGGAAATAAATACACCTGCGCCTGCAGAAGCTCCGGTAAACGATACAAAAGATACTCCGAGCCCGAAGCAAGAAGAAACGCCAACGCCGATTCCGACTGCGACACCGGCAAATGCGAAGCCGAAGACCGGTGATTCCGTAAGCGGGTTTGAATGGCTGGGAAAAAGTGTTTTGGTTTTAGGATTGGCGGTGACCGCATTTGTGGCCGTCAGAAATATCCGTAGAAAAGAAGAGAAATTCTGATCCCGGTCCGCATTCTATCCTAGTTTGAAAAAGAAGAAGCCTCGGAGTGACCGGGGCTTCTTTGTTTGATGTGTCGAGGTAATCAGTCCTGAGGTAATGCCTTGATCGTTTCGACGATCTCGTCCATGATCTTTGCGTCGAGCTTCGGCATGATCCGGTACTGATACTCTTGAAGGTTTTCCTTAAAGTAGTCGTTGATCTCGCAATCTTCGATCCACAGAGGGAGGATCGGTTTGCCAAGTGTTCTGGCTGTTTCGAATTCGTATAAAACTTCCGAACTGATCTGCGAGGCGGAGGAGAGAAGGATCAGAAATGCATCTGAATCCTCGATGGCCTTCGTTTCTTTGTCCTTGTAGAATGTTCCGATCGGTATGTCATCTGTTGCGTGCCAGACGAAAACGCCCTTGCTCTCGATGTCCTGCGTGATTTCTTTGGCATAGATCGCGTTGAGGCTGCTGTGACTGAGGAAGAGCATCGGCGGACGGCTCGGGCGATCCGGCTCCTTCATGCCTGTCTCCCAGAAACGGAAGATGTTATAGGCCATCTGATCGGTAAGGTCGCAAAACAGCCGCGGATCGATCGTGGAAGGCTCGTTTTTGTCGAGGAGCCTCTTCTCGCGGATACGGCACTCGTGCATCTTCTGAAGGAAAGTGAAGGAATCCTTCAGATGATCACAAAATAGAAAAGTCTCTCCGGGATAGAGTGTGGTAAGCTGCCGGTTCAGTTCCGGATCGCTGTTGATCCGGGGGAAACACTGGATATCGTAGATGTTAGGAAGGAGATTGAACTTCAATCTCAGATGGCGGAGGACGGCGAACTTCAGCGCGTCCAGTTTCTCGGGCCGGTACGGCTTCGTACGATCTTCCATATCGTGAATCAGGATCTGGTCATCCGAAACGGAGATCTTCCTGGCTCCCTTGATCTCGAATACATACACGCCCATGTGGGGGATAAAGAGGATCGCGTCGCAGTCTCTCGGTCCCTGGATCGTCTCGATCGTGGTAGAGAACAGGGCATAGATATAGTCCGGAAGCTGCTCCATGACAAACTTATATATCGCGCGTTCACTGCTCGTGCGAGGCTTGGATCCGATCAGTCTGGCCATATTCTTTCCTCCGATGTGAAATCCGGTTTCAGCTGCCTGATATTATTCTATCATGGAAAAGAGGAGAAAAATCAAGAAAACAATTCGCGTGATGGGCGTCCTGGCGGATTTATAAAGAAAGAGTAAAACAATCTGTTTGTCGCTTGACGGGAAAATACACTCTCTAATACTATGGTTCTCGGAAAAAAGAATCACACGTTTTTAGAGAGGACATCACGATGCTTCAGATCAAGAGTATATCCAAGGAATACATCACCGGCGATCTCCATCAGACCGCGCTTGACAAGGTCAGCCTGAATCTGAGGGATAACGAGTTTGTCGCCATACTGGGACCGAGCGGATCGGGAAAGACGACACTTCTTAATATCATCGGAGGACTGGACCGGTACGACAGCGGTGATCTGGTCATCAACGGCATCTCCACAAAAAAGTATAAGGACAGAGACTGGGATTCCTATAGGAATCATACGATCGGTTTCGTGTTTCAGAGCTATAACCTGATCCCGCACCAGTCGATCCTCGCGAATGTCGAACTTGCGCTGACGATCTCGGGCGTATCCAGAAGCGAGAGGAAAAGAAGAGCGAAGGAAGCGCTTGCGAAAGTCGGCCTCGGGGATCAGCTCCATAAGCGGCCGAACCAGATGTCCGGCGGACAGATGCAGCGTGTCGCGATCGCTCGTGCGCTCGTCAACGATCCGAAGATCCTTCTGGCCGATGAACCGACCGGCGCACTTGACACCGAGACGAGCCTTCAGGTCATGGAACTTCTGAAGGAAGTGGCGAAGGACAGGCTGGTCGTGATGGTCACGCATAACCCGGAACTGGCGGAGACATACGCGACACGAATCGTCAAACTCCGCGACGGAAAGATCATATCGGACTCGGATGCTTGGGACGTGGATGAAGAGAAACTGGAGGCGCCACAGCATAAGAATATGGGCAAAGCGTCGATGTCATTTCTGACGGCGCTGTCCTTAAGCTTCAATAACCTTCGTACGAAAAAGGGAAGAACCATACTGACCGCATTTGCCGGGTCGATCGGCATCATCGGGATCGCGCTGATCCTGTCACTCAGTAACGGCGTGAATAATTATATCGAGAAGATCCAGAAGGATACCATGACGTCGTATCCGATCCAGATCGAGGCGCGGGCGATGGATCTTGCGTCTGTTATTTCTATGGATATGGATACCGGCGGACGGCGATCGGATCTCGACCATGATCTGGATGCCATGTACGTGGACAATTCATCGTTTGAGCAGGCATCGACCATTTCTATGAGTGTCAAGCGTAATAACCTCACCGAATTTAAGAAATACCTCGACGATCCGCAAAGTGAGATTCATAAGTATGTGGGAGAAAACGGGATCAGTTATTCTTACTATGTGCCGTTTACCGTGTATTCCTATGATCCGGATGGAGAACTGATCAACCTTGATGGCAGTAATCTCCGGGAAGAGCAGAATCGCCGGTCGGGAGGAGACGGTCTTATGTCCGGTCTGATGAATTCTCCTTCGATCGAGAATATGAGTGAACTGATGACGGGCTCGGACGGATCTCTGGTCAGTCCGACGATCAAGGACAACTATGAGCTGCTCTATGGGGAATGGCCGGACGCTTATGATGAGATCGTACTGGTCATGGATCCGAACAACGAGGTCAGTGCCATGGTACTGTATGAGATGGGTATTCTGCCGAGACAGGAATATCGGGATATCCTGAAGAAACTTCAGAAATCGGAAGATATCTCTTTCGAGAGCAGAAAGATCGATTATTCGGAGATACTTGCTCACACGTATTACCTCATCCCGGCCTGTGACTCCTATGTAAAGCAGGAAAGTGGTTTCTACAAAGAAGTGTCGGAAGGGGATAAGGAATTTGTGTCGATCCTTGAAAAGGCGATCCCACTGAAGATCACGGGCGTGATCCGTTTAAAAGACGGTGCGGACTTTGAGCCGATCGGTGAGGCGATCGGATATACGCGTGAACTTACCGAGTATCTGATTAACTATGCGCAGAAGAGCGAACTAGTATCTGACCAGTTTGCTTCTCCGGACAACAGCGTCATCAACGGCGCGAAGTTCTCTCCATCAGATGACGAAGGAAAAATCGAAGATGCGAGAAACTGGCTGTCGAAGCTGTCTGTCAAGGAGAAGGCGGACTTTTTCAGAAGTCTCATGGATATGTACTCGACAGGAAGTCCGGACGAGCAGTCCCAGATGCTGGACATGACGGACAACGAAATGGCTGCTCTTCTGGACAGTTTCCTTCTCGAATCGGAAGAAGATGCCGATCAGCAGTTGCTCATGATCTATGATGAGTATATCTCTGTCGGAACATTTGAGGAGAACATGACAAGCTTCGGTTTCGTCGATCGGGAAACGCCGAGCTCGATCAATATCTATGCGGACAGTTTCGAAGATAAAGAAGGAATCACGGACTGCATCGACAAGTACAACGAGACGGCGACGGAAGAAGATGCGATCCTCTATACAGACTATATCGGACTTCTCATGTCCTCCGTGACCACGATCGTGAATGTGATATCGTACGTGCTGATCGCTTTTGTTGCAGTATCTCTGGTCGTCTCATCGATCATGATCGGCATCATCACCTATATCTCTGTGCTCGAGAGAACAAAGGAGATCGGTATCCTTCGCGCCATCGGCGCATCGAAGAGAAACATCTCGCAGGTGTTCAATGCGGAGACTTTTATCATCGGTCTTCTGTCCGGCCTTCTGGGCATCGGTATCACGCTGCTGCTGCTGATACCGGGAAACATGATCATCCACGCGGTGGTCGATGTCTCGGATGTCAGCGCCCAGCTTCCTGTGGCCGGAGCAATCGTGCTCATCGTTCTCAGTATTGTGCTTACGCTGATCGGTGGCTTTATCCCGTCGAAAAAAGCGGCGAAGAAGGATCCGGTCGCTGCACTTCGTACTGAGTGAGAATAGGATCCTCCGGGATCGATTCCAACGAAGAGAAAAGCAAATAACGAATAAGAGAGAGGCTGTTTCGTGCGATACGACGGCTTCTCTTTTTGTCTGTGTCAGAAACGTAACATAAGAGATGGAAAATTTCACTTTTTTGTTCTGAGTTCAAATGGATGAAGTAGCTTTGAGAATCAAAAGGTTCGAAAATCAGCCTAAAACGGATTTGATATATTGTTTCAAATGGTTTACCGATATTACAATTGTGTCACATTTGTTTCCAACGGTTTTTTGTTGCGATATAATTACAATGAAATAGCGTGTGGGTGGAAAACTGGACGCACGGGAGGACATTTTGAAGAATAATATAGTCAGATCCGATAGAAACGAAGAGATCAGGAGACTCAATTCGGAGCGCAGGTTGCGTCGTATCCTTAAGATGACGTCGATCACGCTGGTGATGTCTCTGATTATCCTTTTGTTCCCGATCGTTCCTCTTGGGCATGCATCAGATATCTGCCTGCAGGTCCCGTCTGAACAGACGCTCGCGTCTGTCGAGACAACCGGAGTGCCGATGTCCTATATCGGTACATCAAAGAGCGCCGATCCGGCTGACCGGATCGAAGAAGCACTTAAGGACGATACCTTCGTCATCTCCGAACATACGGACCGTGACGGACGGGCCATCGAGATGCTGGATGCTTCGGTCTTTACGGATTGTTCCGAGGTCGTATATATTTCTTCTTCACGTGCCACTGTCTATATGCTTCCGGATACAAATTCCGAGATCGTTACCTATCTGCCGTATGCAGGCAGAGCTGTCCGAACTGGTATCGGCTCGGCATGGTCCCGTATCGAGTTCATCGTTCCGGTAGAAGAAAACGGGGAGGAAGTGGATAAGACTTTCTATGGTTATGTTTTCTCGGATGCCCTGACGATGGATGCAGTGGCAACTCCCACTCCGACACCGACGGAAACACCGACACCGACTCCGGAGCCGAAGAACAGCACACCGACACCGACTCCGGCGAAGTCTGCGGAAGAGACCAGAGCGACCTCTACTCCTGAACCGACTCCGACAGAAGAGCCTACTGCCACGCCAACGCCGGAAACTCCGGTGATAGAAGAGACCGAGATGAGTGGTACGTATTATTCGCTCGGCGGCGTCAATGTCAGAACCGGCCCGGGAACGGAGTATCAGGTGAAAGACCAACTCGTCCGTAATGACAGTGTCACGGTCGTGGCTCTGACCAGTAATGGTTGGTATAAGCTCGATAACGGCGGATATGTGCGTTCGGATCTTGTGGAGTCTTCTCCGATCGCCGATATAGAGGAACCTACGGTGACTTCTGTGACTACGGAAACCACCGCGGAGTCAACTTCAGAGAATACGGAGCCCTCCGAGAATACTTCAACATCTGATCCTGATGAACAGTATCAGCCGGAGAAAGTTCAGATCAATAGCAATCCGGATATTCCGGATCCGAGTTCCTGTGACCTGCTCACATATGCGCGTGCTTTTGTCGGTATTCCGTATGTGTGGTCCGGCGCGGATCTGAGCGGACTTGACTGCTCCGGTTTCGTCTCCTATGTATATGCCCATTATTATCACTACTCGCTCCCGCATCAGTCAGCGATGATTGCCGAGTGCGGCACGGATGTGACCGGGCAGGAGATCCTTCCGGGTGATGTCATCTGCCATGACTATAACGGTGATGGCCGTGTGGATCATGTCAGTCTCTACTGTGGTGATGGTGTCGTGATCCATGCGTCTACCAGCCGCGGAGGTATCGTCGAGGATTGGTATCCGATGAGCGCGATGGTCACGGTCCGCCGTTTCGTCTGATCCGGGATCAGATCAGAGTATTACCAAGCTTTTCCAGTGCCTCTTCGTACATCGGTACGAGGAGGTACAAGTTTTCTTTCAGTATACTTTCGTTGGCCTGATGGCACTGGTCTTTCGCCCATGGAAGCTGTGGACCAAAGGCCACTATGTTCGGCATGGTGCGTGCGTATGTGCCGCCGCCGATGGCGATGGCTGTGGAAGGGGAAAGCAAAGACCGGTCACGTTCTTCTTTTTCCTCGGGCAGATAAGAAAAATGCTCCCTGTACGTGGAGTAGATATCATTCAGGATCGAGATCTGGCGTGATTCTTTGTCCTTAAATAGCGGAGCCTGTACCGAATCGTCGACTACGCGAACGCCGAACTCAGAGGCGATCTTTTCTAATCCGGCCCGGACTTCCTCTGCTGTATGGGTGACAGGGAATCGGATATCTACGTGAAGTTTACTGTGATCCGTGCTGATATCGACGATACCGACGTTGGTCGTCATCGGACCGGAGATATCCGGCATGAAGAAAGAAGAAAACGGTGTTTCTTGACCTTTACTAAAGTATTTCTCCATAAGAAGAAGCAGTTTGGAAGAAGCCTTAAGTTCAGGCGGCATCTTCCTGAGCATCAGGTCGATCGCATTGATCCCGAGGTCCGGATGGGAAGCATGAGCCTGAAGTCCCTCGGTGCAAATGCCGCGACCGGCAGAAAGATCGATGCACTCACAGTAAGGAGGAACCATATTGGCGGCATTTCCGCCATGCATGGTAAACCTGCCGGTGGGCGTCTCTTCGAAGTGCATCTGGTAGATGCCTTTCTCGGCGAAGATGCAGGGGAACTCCGCATCGGGAGTAAACCCGATATCCGGAAGTTCCTCTGTCTCACAGTAGCGGGCCATACAGGACGAGCCGTGCTCTTCGTCCGTGCCGACGATAAGACGTACACGGAATTTCGGGTCAGGATGGTTTGCCTTGAAGCGGAGCATCGCCATATATGCGGCGACGACCGGTCCTTTATCGTCGACGACACCACGCCCGACGAAGTAACTGTCGTTGATGGTGAGTGTGAAGGCAGAGGTCTTCCAGCCACTGCCTTTCGGTACGACATCGAGATGTCCGAGCACGGCCAGAAGCGGGCCGCGGGTGCCCCACTGGACATACCCGGCTTTGTTGCCGACATTTTCCGTGATGAATCCATCCGTCTTTGCGCGATCCAGAAAATACGTCAGCGCTTCCTTCGGATACGGTCCGTAAGGAGCGTCCGGCTCGGGCTCGCCCTTCACGCTGGGTATGTTGACGAGGTCGTATAAGATGGTCGTGAAATCACGGATTTCCTGTGCAGATAACTTATTCATGAGAGTTTTTCCTCGAATTTCTTCAAAAATTGCCGATTTTGCCTGATTTTCTTTCGAAAAGCACTTGCCAATGCGGCTTCTTCATTGTATCATTTGAAAGGCTAAAAATCACACAGAGGTATAGCTTTTGTTCTCCGGAGACACCGGAGTGAACTCTGTGGAAGAAAAAACAGGAGGATTTTTTATGTCAACTATTTCTATGAAGCAGCTTCTCGAAGCAGGTGTGCACTTTGGTCACCAGACCCGTCGTTGGAACCCGAAGATGGCGGAGTATATCTTCACGGAGCGTAACAACATCCACATCATCGACCTGCAGAAGACAGTTAAGAAGACCGAAGAGGCTTATGACTTCGTTCGTTCTATCGCTGCTGACGGTGGTAACATCCTTTTCGTCGGCACGAAGAAGCAGGCTCAGGATTCCATCGCGGAAGAAGCGGTTCGCTGCAACATGTTCTACATCAACAACCGCTGGCTCGGTGGTACACTTACAAACTTTAAGACAATTGAAAAGCGTCTCGCCCGTCTTGCTGAGCTGAAGACGATGTCCGAGGACGGTTCCTTCGATCTTCGTACGAAGAAGGAAGTCGCGAAGCTCAAGCTCGAGATGGAAAAGCTCGACAAGAACCTCGGTGGTATCCAGGGCATGAAGAGACTGCCGGCCTGCCTCTTTGTTGTAGATACGAAGAAGGAGCATCTGGCTGTAGCAGAAGCCCGTCGTCTGGGCATCCCGGTAGTAGCTATCGTAGATACCAACTGTGATCCGGAAGAAGTAGACTACGTTATCCCGGGTAACGATGACGCGATCCGTGCGGTTAAGCTCATCGCAGGTCATATGGCGGATGCGGTTCTCGAAGGCCGTCAGGGCGAGCAGCTCGATGTTCCGACTGAGGATGCTGAGGTTGCTGAGGCTTCTGAAGAAGCAGTAGAGGCAGCTCCGGTAGAAGAGGCTCCGGCTGAGGCTTAATTCTCTCTATCGAGAAAGATCAAACAAGTTATTAACTAAATCATCTAATGGAGGATATAACTATGGCGGATATTAGTGCTGCACAGGTCAAGGAACTTCGCGACATGACAGGTTCCGGTATTATGGATTGCAAGAGAGCTCTTCAGGCATCTGAGGGAGATATTGAGAAGGCGGTAGCATGGCTTCGTGAGAAGGGTATCGCTAAGGCGGAGAAGAAGTCTGCGAGAATCGCTGCAGAAGGCGCAGTAGTTGCTAAGATCGCTGACGATAAGAAGTCCGGTGTTCTCGTTGAGATCAATGTCGAGACAGACTTTGCTGCCAACACGGATAAGTTCAAGGCGTTCACGGAAACAGTCGCCACACACATTCTTACCAAGAAGCCGGCTTCTGTAGAAGACCTTATGGCTCAGACACTTTACAACGATGACTCCAAGACAGTAGAGCTTTTCCAGAAAGAAGCGATTGCGGATATCGGAGAGAATACGTCTATCAGAAGATTCGTAGTATATGAGGTAGAAGGCAACGGCGCACTTGCTTCTTATATCCACATGGGAGGTAAGATCGGTGTGTTCGTAGATTTTGCTACTGAGGATGACTCCGTTATCGCAAAGCCTGAGTTTGCCGGCTTTGCAAAGGATATCGCCATGCAGATCGCTGCAGCTAACCCGAAGTGGCTCACACGTGAGGATGTTCCGGCTGAGGAGATCGAGAAAGAGACTGAGATCATCATCAACAAGAACCTCAACGAAGGTAAGCCGGAGAAGATCATCAGAGAGAGAATCCTGCCGGGTAACATCGAGAAGTTCTATAAGGAGAACTGCCTCGTAGAGCAGGAATTCGTTAAGGATGATTCCAAGTCGATCGCGACATACACGAAGGAAATGTGTTCTTCTTTCGGTCAGAGCGTTTCCATCCGTCGATTCACACGTTTCGAAATGGGTGAAGGTATTGCCAAGAAGGAAGAGAACTTCGCTGAAGAAGTTATGAAGCAGATCCAGTAATCCCTGATATCGGGTTCAAAAGAATAATCAACAAGAGCCGTTTCGTAAATGAGACGGCTCTTTTTCTGCCCTGAGGATGTGAGGAACATGTTTTGAAGAATCGGTTATAGTCAAGTCTTTTTCTCGCGGAGTTATCTGATAGAATATTACCGAGGAGAAAGAAGGAAGAAGCGAGGATACCGTATATATGAAGATTCTGATCGTACGGCACGGAGACCCCGATTATCAGGGGGATTGCCTGACGGAAACCGGGAAAAGAGAAGTCGAACTGCTATCGGAGAGAATGAAGGATATCAAGGCGGATTACTGCTACTGCTCTCCACTGGGACGGGCGAAGCAGACGGCGGCGCCCTGCCTTAAGAAAATGGGCATGGAAGCAGAGGAACTCTTGTGGCTGAGGGAGTTCGCGCCGAAGGTGAAGCGCCCCGAGAAACTTGGTGTCGCATGGGATTGGGTGCCCTCAGACTGGATGCAGATGCCCGATGCGTTTGACTTTGACAGATGGACGGAATACCCGGCCCTCCGGGAGGCTCATGTCAGAGAGGAGAGGGACTGGGTGTATGAAGAGTTTGACAAACTTCTCCGGAAACACGGATACAGGAAGGAAGGAAAGTGGTTCCGCGCAGAAAAGCCAAACAACGATACGATCGTCCTGTTCTGTCATTTCGGGCTCGAGGCAGTCCTTCTGTCTTATCTTCTGAATCTGTCGCCGTTTATCATGTGGCATGCCATGATGGCCGCGCCGACCTCGATCACGACGGTCGTTACGGAGGAAAGAAGAGAAGGGATCGCGCAATTCCGGATGCTCTCGTTCGGCGATTGCGCACATCTTCTAAATGCAGGAGTGGAACCGTCCTTTTCCGGGCGTTTCCGCGAGTGCTATATGAACGACTACGAAAGAAAAGATTAATTCGAAAAAATCGGTGTTTTATCTTTTCAGATTTTGGAATTAACGATACAATTATTTCTAAATAGGAAAAAGTGGAGGAAATGGGAATGAGCGAGCCTGTCTATAAGAGGATCCTTCTCAAGATCAGCGGCGAGGCACTGGCCGGCGAAAAGAAGGTCGGTATCGACGATGAAACGGTGAAGAAGATCTGTTCTGAGATCAAGAAAGTCGCAGATCTCGGTGTCGAGGTCGCCGTAGTTGTCGGAGGCGGGAACTTCTGGAGAGGAAGATCCAGTGAGAATATGGATCGTGTCACGGCTGATCACATGGGTATGCTGGCCACACTCATGAATGCCCTTGCGATCTCGGATGCGCTCGAGCAGGAGGGAGCTGTCACACGCGTCATGTCCGCAGTGGATGTCCGTCAGATGGCAGAACCGTATATCAGAAAGCGTGCGGTACGTCACCTCGAGAAAAAGAGAATCGTTATCTTTGCCTGCGGTACAGGTAACCCGTTCTTCAGCACCGATACAGGCGCGGCGCTCCGTGCGACGGAGATCGAGGCCGATATCTTCTGTAAGGCCACGATGGTAGATGGTGTCTATGACAAGGATCCGCATAAGTATCCGGATGCCGTGAAGTATAAGACCATCTCACATGACGAAGTGCTCAGCAAGAACCTGAAGGTCATGGATGCGACTGCCGCGGCACTGTGCAGAGATAACAATACGAAGATCATGGTATTCTCCATGGAAGAACCCGGAAACATCGTCCGAGTCGTCTTGGGCGAAGATATAGGAACGATCGTCTGCTGATCGTATTTTCAAGATTGAAGGAGGTATGAACTATGCCAATGCAGGAAATCACGAAAGAAGTATACGCCCAGTATGAAGAGCGTATGAAGAAGACCATCACGAACCTTCAGGAGAACTTCAATGCGATCCGTGCCGGTCGTGCCAATCCGCATGTTCTCGATCGTATCACGGTCGATTATTACGGTACACAGTCCCAGCTTAATGCGGTCGCGAACATCCAGGTCCCTGAACCGAGAATGATCACCCTGACTCCGTGGGATCCGTCCATGCTCCGTGAGATCGAGAAAGCGATCCAGGCATCTGACCTCGGCATCAACCCGAGTAATGACGGTAAGATGATCCGTCTCGCGTTCCCGATCCTGACTGAGGAACGTCGTAAAGAACTCGTCAAGAATGTCATGAAGTACGGCGAAGAGGCCAAGGTCGCCATCCGAAACATCCGTCGTGAAGCCATCGACAAGTATCGCGGACTTCACAAGAAGAAAGAGATCACAGAGGACGATCTGGCAGATTTCGAGGAGCAGATGCAGAAACTTACCGACCGCTATGTCAAGGAAGTCGATAAGTGCTGTGAATCTAAGGAAAAAGATCTTATGGAGATCTGATCCGACGATCTGGCTGTATATATCAGAGGGTGTCTCGGACTCAAACTAGAAAGGAGACACCTTCTTTTTTGGGAGAAGGACATGAAAGCAGAAGAATCGAAGTTTTCGATTTTTTCAAAAAGAAAAACGGCGGATACGGATCCGGCCGAACTGAAGATCCCGACTCATCTTGCGGTCATCATGGACGGCAACGGAAGGTGGGCGAAGAAGCGTATGCTTCCGCGTTCCGCCGGACACCGTGCCGGAGCGGATAACCTCAAGACACTATGTAAGAATTGCGGTCACTATGGGATCAAGTATGTGACCGTCTATGCCTTCTCGACCGAGAACTGGTCCCGTCCCGAGAGCGAAGTGCATACTCTGATGGAGCTCTTCGTGGAGTACTTCGACCGGTATGATCCGGAGCTCGAAGCAGAAGGGATCCGTGTCCGTTTTACCGGCGATATCGCTTCACTTCCCCAGAATATCCGGGAAGTCTGCAAGCGCGCGGAAGAGGGAAGTAAACACAGAGACAGAATGACACTGATCGTGGCTTTTAACTACGGAGGCCGAAGAGAGATCGTGCAGGCCGCGCAGAAACTTGCTGAGAAGGTCGCATCCGGTGAGATACGAAGTGAAGACATCACGGAAGACCTTTTCGCGCAGCATCTGTATCTGCCGGATGTTCCGGATCCGGATCTGATCATCCGTCCGAGCGGGGAAGAGAGGACCTCGAATTTCCTCGTCTGGGAGGGAGCTTACTCCGAGCTGTGGTTCTCGGATGTGCTGTGGCCGGATTTCGGCATGAAGGAACTGACCGATGCATTGATCGCATATACCAAGAGAGACCGTCGCTTCGGCGGCCTTTCGAAAGAGAAGAAGGACGAAGAGTAACAGATGAAACAGAGGATCATTACAGGCACCATATTCACGATTGCCGTACTGGCGCTGGTTCTGCCTGCGTATTATATTCCGGCGATCCTGCTGGTCTTTACGATGATCGTTACCTGTTTTGCGCTCTATGAGATGATCAAGGCCGCGCAGGAGTCCGAGAAGGAAATGTCTGCTGTGGTAACGATCATCGGAGGTTTCTTAAGTTATCTTCCTCTCGCGATATGGGCGTATAAGGGAACACCCTCTCAGGGATTCACGCTCTATGCACTCGTTACCTTGATCTATTGTTTTATCACGACGATGATCCCGCCGCTCGTAAAAGAGCATCCGGAGGCGATCCGTTCGGGTTTTGCATCCTCGCTGATCGTCATGTATATTTCCTTCCCGATCGCATGTACCCATGTCATGATGTTCCTCATCCCTAAGGGCTGGTTCTTCGTGGTGATCGGCCTCTTTGCTCCGTGGGTATCAGATACCTTTGCCTATTTCAGCGGTTCCTTCTTCGGGAAAACGAAGATCGTCCCGCACATCAGTCCGAAAAAGACATGGGAGGGCTGTATCGGCGGTGCACTCTTTACTGCGATACTGATGACGCTTTTCTTCGCCTTTGTCATGGTGGATGTCATCGAGGTGAAAATGCCATTCCCGCTTTATGTGACACTGGCCTTTGTTTTCGGTTTTGTGCTTTCCTGCGTATCCCAGCTGGGTGACTGGATGGCCTCGAGTATCAAGCGCCTCGTCGGGATCAAAGATTTCGGTAATCTCATGCCCGGACATGGTGGTATCATGGACCGTTTTGACAGCGCATTTTTCACGCTTCCCGTCGCACTGGGACTCGCATTCGTGATCCACTGGGGAGGCGGCGCATGAGGAGCCTGTGTATATTAGGATCTACCGGTTCGATCGGCACACAGACGCTCGAAGTCGTGCGGCATTTCCCGGAAGAATTCCGGGTCATCGCGATGACGTGTGGTGACAATGTGTCTCTTCTCGCTGAACAGATTAGGGAATTCGCGCCTTCTTTTGTCAGTGTATCTACACAGCAGAAGCGGGAAGAACTCCTCGGAATTCTGCCTTCGGATACATTCGTCGAGGTGCTATGTGAAGACGAGGGCAATATCGCCTGTGCGACTCTTCCCGAAGTGGACTGCGTCGTGGCGGCGATGGTCGGCATGCGTGGACTTCCATCTGTCGTAGCGGCGATCCGTGAGGGAAAGGATATCGCGCTTGCAAATAAAGAAACGCTGGTATCCGGCGGTTCCGTCGTGATGCCGCTCATCCGAAAGAAGAATGTCGCACTCCTGCCTGTCGACTCGGAACACTCCGCGATCTGGCAGTGTCTCATGGGTCAGCCGGAAGGTTCTCTGAAACGGATCCTTCTCACGGCTTCAGGCGGACCTTTCCGTGGATATAGCCGTGAGCAGCTCGAAGAAGTCACACTCGATGCGGCACTTTCGCACCCGACATGGAAGATGGGCGGCAAGATCACGATCGACTCGGCCAGCATGATGAACAAGGGGCTCGAGATCATCGAGGCTTCGTGGCTCTTTGATGTTCCGGTCGATAAGATCGAAGTGGTCGTCCATCCTCAGAGTATCGTGCACTCGATGATCGAACTGTCGGACGGCTCGGTCCTCGGGCAGATGGGATTTCCGAATATGATGATGCCGATCCAGGTCGCGCTTATGTATCCGAGAAGGAGTGAGTGTATCGTCAGGCCGTTCTCGCCTTTTGACGAGAAAGCCTGTAATCTCACATTCGAGAGTGTAGACCGAAAGGTCTTCCGGCTCGTAGATCTCGCGTATCACGCCGGAAGATGCGGCGGTACACTGCCTGTCGCGATGAATGCCGCCAACGAAGCCATAGTTGCAGAGTTTCTCTCCGGACGCGCTTCCTTCCTCGATATAGAGAGAACAGTCGAGGCAGTCATGAATAAGCACGAGGCCGAAGGTGTGATCGCAGAGCCTTCGCTTGATGATATCTTCGCCGTGGATGCATGGGCCAGAACGGCGGCAGCTGAACTGAGAAAGTGAGGTCGGGAACCGGTATATGTCTCCTCTTAGTATCGTCATATGTATATTGGGACTCGGTATCCTGGCTGCCGTTCATGAACTCGGGCACTTCATCGTGGCCAGGCTTCTCAAGATCAAGGTCTATGAGCTCTCGATCTTCGTCGGTCCGAAACTCTTCTCGTGGAAGAGAAATGATATCGAGTACTACATCCGTATGATCCCTCTGGGCGCGTATGTGCGTTTCTCGGAGATCGACGAAGAGACCGGGGAGCTGCTCGACGATAACCCGGAGAATCTCATCAATCAGGCCAGATGGAAGAGACTCCTGGTTTCGCTGGCCGGGCCATTCATGAACATCATCCTCGGTGTCATTATCTTCATGATCTGTTTCTCCAATTTCGGTTTTCTGGCGCTGCATCAGGACGTTGTCGTTCCGGGGACGCAGGTGGCGGCTACGAGGATCGAGATGGGTGATACGATACTTAAGATGAACGGACAGACGGTATTCTGCCAGATGGATCTCTCGTATTACTTAAGCCAGCTCAGTAATGTGGATACGATCGAACTTCAGATGAGATCGGCCAGAACCGGCGAGAAATACGATGTCACGCTGGTACCGGAGATCACGGATCAGTATATGCTCGGCATCACGCATTACGCAGAACTCGATGAAAACGGCGGCTGGAAAGTGACCTATGTGGATCCCGAGCAGAATGACGGCCAGCCGATGATCAAAGAAGGGGACTCGATCCTGTCAGTTGACGGTGTCTCCGTTTCCGATCCGGAGATCACGAATGTAGTGAGGGAATCCGGCGGACAGCCACTGTCTATCCGACTGATCCGTGATGGTCAGGAGCAGTCGCTGGAGATGAAGGCGATCATGGTCAAGAGTTCGAACCTTCGCGGTATCTATCTGCAGGACGGGAAGGGCTTTATGGAGTGTTTCCGTGAAGCGCTGGTGTTCCCGATCTCGTTCATACGGATCTCGATCGATTCACTGGCTCAGGTCTTTGCCGGCAAGGTGCCTGCCTATGATGTCGTTTCCGGTCCGGTAGGCATCGCTTCGGTCGTTTCTGAAGTGGTCGATGCGCCGAAGGTGGAAAGCTCGGAGAAGACCGAGATGCTCCTTCTGCTGGCCGGCGGCATCTCGACAGGACTTGCATTTACGAATCTGCTCCCGATACCGGGACTTGACGGGAATGCCATCGTACTGACAGTAGTCGAGATGGTCAGGGGAAAGAAGCTCTCCAGAAAATCGGAACAGGTCATCAACGTGATCGGTTTTGTCGCGATCGTCGCGCTGGTGATATTTGCGCTGGTATCGGATATTATGAGACTTACGAGGTGACAGCATATGATCGAGCGTTTCAAGACCAGAAAAGTATATGTCGGTGAGGTTGCTGTCGGCGGGGATGCGCCTGTGGCCATCCAGTCGATGAATAATACCGATACGAGGGATGTGGAAGCGACGGTAAGACAGATCGAGGAACTGGCAGCGTGCGGATGTGATATTACGCGTGTAGCTGTCCTCAATATGGAAGCGGCCGAGGCGATCTCGGAGATCGTCAAGAGAAGTCCGATCCCGGTTGTCGCGGATATTCATTTTGATTACCGTCTGGCGCTTGAAGCCATAAGAAACGGCGCGGCGAAGATCCGGATCAATCCCGGCAATATCGGCGGGATGGACCGAGTCCGCGCGGTCGCGGAACTGGCCAAAGAACGCCATATCCCGATCCGTGTAGGTGTCAATTCAGGATCGATCGGCAAGGATATGCTCGATAGGTATGGAGGCGTTAACGCGGACTCTCTTTCCGCAAGTGCCGGCTCTTCCATACAGATCCTGGAGCAGTGCGGTTTTGAGGATATCGTGGTCAGTATGAAATCTTCGGATCCGCTTCTGACGGTAGAGAGCTACCGGCGGCTCCGTGATCAGGTGCCCTATCCTTTCCATGTAGGTGTGACGGAGGCCGGAACACTTCGGGAAGGAATCATCAGGAGCAGTGTCGGGATCGGTGCCCTGCTCTCGGAGGGCATCGGTGACACCATCCGTGTCAGTCTCACGGATGAACCGAAAGAGGAAGTCTATGCTGCGATCTCGATCCTTCGCGCACTGGGATTGCGCAAGGGCGGCATGCGGCTGGTCTCGTGTCCGACGTGCGGTCGTACGATGGTGCCGCTTATCGAGGTCGCGAAAGAGGTCGAGAGCCGGATCCGGGATCTTCCTTATGATATGACTGTAGCCGTGATGGGATGCGCGGTAAACGGACCGGGTGAGGCCAGAGAAGCGGATGTCGGTATCGCCGGAGGCGTCGATGAATTCCTGCTTTTCAGGAAGGGTGAGCCGATCGGCAAAGTACCGAAAGACCGGGCCGTAGATGAACTGATCCGAACGATCATAGAAATGAACAGTGCCAAGAACGGTTGACCGCTAAAGGTCAATGGAAGGATACGATAAAGATGACTTTGTATGAGTTTGTCAGACAGGCTTCTCCGGATGAAAATCTGGCGAAGGCGGCTCTGGCTGTACCCGGTGACGTAAATGAGGTGCGCGTCAGTGAGGATTCGTCAGGAATAGAGCTTTCACTGACACTTACTGCGCCGATTCTCGATGACCAGGCTATGATCAATCTGGAGATGAATATAAGGAGAGCGCTCTCGCTTTCGCATGTCCGCATTTATATCGTGAACATGGGAAGCGATCATGGACTTCGCTCTATTCCGGCGGCATTGAACTGGGTTTATTGGGTCATGAGGCAGAAGACCAGTTTCGGCCGGAGTGTCGAGAGCATACGCGGAGATAGTAAAGAGATCCATATCATCATGAAAGAAGAGACCAAGCGTGAGGAGAAGGATTCCATCATCTTCTTTCTTAATGGTTTTATGAACACTTACCTCGAAAACGATTGGGATCCGGTCATTACGTTTGAAAAACATGAAGAAGTCCTTGCTGATCCGGATTATTTCCTAAATCAGATGAAAGAACGGGCCCGTAAGATGGCGAAACACTCTCTGGATACCGTTATGCCCTCTGACAAGGAAGAGTCAGGAACGAAAAAGAAAAAGTCCGGAAAGAAAGAGACTACGGATAATGCGGATCTGGATAAGAATTCGTGGGAGTATAAGTCCGCTGTCGAGAAAGATACGATCAAGAAAGAAAAGAAAAGCAGTGCAGGTACTGCGCAAAAAAGGCGCACCGTTACCTCTGAAGATAACGAGAAGCGGATCTGGGGCATGATCTCCATGGATGCCAAGAAGTATAAGATCCGGGATGCGATAGATAAGGTCGAGGACGGATCTCTTACCGATGACGCGTTTGTGCGTCTGGAAGGCGAGATCAAACTCCTGGATGGCCAGCGACTAGTCGGCCCGAACAAGAACAAGGTCCTGTTCAAGTTCTACCTGACCGATTCCTCTTATAGTATCGAGTGTGTGGCATTTCCGTCGGCGAAGGATGCAGATGTTCTGAATAAGATGTACGGAAAAGGCGGATATATCGGTATCTATACCCAGGTCAAGGTCAACAGCTTTGACCGCCAGATCACCGCCTCGCCTCGCGGGTTCTACGCGGCGGAACCGCCGAAGAAGAGAAAAGACCTCGCAGAGGTAAAGCGGATCGAGCTTCATGCCCACACGAAGATGAGTGAGAAGGATGCAGTGATCGAGCCGAAGGATCTTATCAAGACGGCGTTTAAGATGGGACATCCCGCCTGCGCGATCACGGACCACGGTGTCGTTCAGGGATTTAACGACGCCTACAGTGCTTATAAAGACTGTAAGAAAAGTGAAGGAGGCTCCGAATTCAAACTGATCTTCGGCATGGAGGGGTATCTGGTCGACGACGGAAACTGCATCGCCTATCACGTGCCCGAAGGAGAGGATATCCCGCTCGATTCTTTTGTTGCGATCGACGTGGAAACGACCGGACTCGACTGCACCCGTGAGGGGCTCCTCGAGATCGCCGCGATCCGCTATACAAAGGATGAAAACGGCGAATATCAGGAGACGGATGTCTTCACGACGATGGTCGCCCCGGGGGTTCCGATCTCAGAGAAAGCCCGCGAAATGACGGGGATCACTGAGGAGATGATCGACGGAGCGCCGGCTCCTTTTGACGCGGTTACGAAACTTGCGGCTTTTCTCAATGAAAACGATGTTCTGGTCGGCCATAATATCTTCTTTGATATGGGTTTTATCCGTGAAGCCGGATTTATGATCGATATCGAGCAGCTCGACGAGGAGAAGCATCACCCGTACCGGGTGAAGTTTTACCAATCAGAGATCGATACAGTCTCGGCAGTGACATACCTCTATCCGGAGATGGAGAAACATGGTCTCGTCGATGCTTGCGAGTATCTCGGGATCAATATCGGGAATCACCACCGCGCGATGGATGATGCGCGTGCCAGCGCGAAGATCCTCCTGCGCTGTATCTCGGACTTCGGATTTACGACCTGCCGGCAGATGAACGATCGTGTCGGACTTCTTTCAAAAGAAGAAGTCACGAAGCGAAAGACTCCTTCGTACCATATTATTTTCCTCGTGAAAGACACTCTGGGACTATATAACCTCTACCGTATCGTCTCGGAAGGTCATACCGAGTATTTCAGCATGCGTCCGCGTATACCGAAGTCCGAGGTGATGTACCTCAATGCCGGTATCATCGTCGGAGGCGCCTGCGAGCGTGGTCAGATTTTCCGAACGGTACATAAGGCCTATGTTGAGAACGGTAACGATTTAGAGAAGACTGTCGCCGCCCTTACGGAAGATAAGGCCTTCAAGAGGATGATCCGCCTCTACGATTACTTCGAGATCCAGCCGATCTGCAATAACGAATTCTATCTTCGTGACGAAGAGTCGGGCCTTACGACGAAGGAGGACCTGATCAATCTCAACGTCATCATCGACAGGATGGCGCAGGTTTACGGCAAGCCCTGCTGTGCGACGACAGACGCCCACTTCCTCGAGAAAAAGGATGGCGAGTTCCGAAAGTATATGCTCATGGATATGGGCTTTAAGGATGCGGAACTGCAGAGTGATCTGTATTTCCGTACCACGGATGAGATGCTCGAGGAGTTCTCGTATCTTGGTCAGGAACGCGCGGAGGAAGTTGTCATCTATAATCCGAGACGCGTCGCTGAGCCGATCCGCTCCGATATCAAACCGTTCCCGGACGGCACATATCCGCCGGTCATCAAGTCGGCTCCGGATGATCTTCGTGCGATCGTGTATAAGACCATGCACGAGATGTACGAACATGAGGGACAGGTACCGGAGATCGTTTCTGCCCGCGTGGAAAAAGAACTGAACAGTATCATCGGTAACGGATACTCGATCATGTACTACATCGCCTATAAACTCGTAAATAAGTCCAACTCGGACGGCTATATCGTCGGTTCCCGTGGATCGGTCGGCTCGTCTCTGGTCGCGACTTTCTCCGGTATCTCGGAGGTCAATCCTCTTGCGCCCCACAGAAGATGCCCGAAGTGCAAATACTCGGCTTTCGACCTTACGGGTACTTATGGTTCGGGTTATGACTTGCCTCTGGAGCCGTGTCCGAAGTGCGGCACTATGATGATCTCCGACGGCCAGGATATCCCTTTCGAGACCTTCCTCGGATTTAAGGGCGATAAACAGCCGGATATCGATCTTAATTTCTCCGGTGAATACCAGCCGCGCGCTCATAAATATGTAGAAGAACTATTCGGAAGTCATCACACTTTCCGTGCCGGCACGATCGGATGCTATGCCGAGAAGAATGCCATCGCGCTCATCAAGAACTGCTCGGAGATCCGCGGCGAGACGCTGACGAATGCCGAGATCAACAGAAGAGCGACAGGCCTCGTCGGTGTCAAGAGAACGACCGGCCAGCATCCGGGCGGTATCGTCGTTCTACCGAAAGAGATGGACATCTATGAGTTTACTCCGGTACAGCATCCGGCGAATAAACTCGACTGCGGTATCATCACGACACACTATGACTTCAATGCTCTGCACGATACGATCCTCAAGCTCGATATTCTCGGTCATGATGATCCGACGATGATCCGCATGCTCGAGGACCTGACCGGTGTAAACTGCCACGATATTCCGATCCCGGACCCGAAGGTCATGTCGCTCTTTACCTCAACTGAGGCGCTCGGCATCCCGGATGGCACATCTCCGGCCGGCGCGGCGACGCTCGGCCTTCCGGAGCTCGGAACCAGAATGGCGCGAGACATGATCAAAGAAACGCAGCCTTCCCAGTTCTACGATCTCGTACAGCTCATGGGCCTTTCCCATGGTACCGACGTATGGAACGGTAATGCCCAGGATCTCATCCGTGATGGTATCTGTACACTGAATACTGTTATCGGTTGCCGTGACAGTATCATGACACAGCTTATCTACTGGCACGTGCCGAATGCCGACGCCTTCCAGATCATGGAGAAGGTCCGTAAAGGTAAGGGCCTTACGCCTGAACACGAGGCGATCATGCGCGAGAATAATGTACCGGACTGGTATATCGATTCGTGTAAGAAGATCAAGTACATGTTCCCGAAGGCACACGCCGCCGCGTATGCGATCTCGGCTATGCGTATCGCGTGGTATAAGGTGAACTTCCCGGAGGAATATTACTGTGCATTCTTCACGATCCGTGCGGATGAATTTGACGGGGATCTGCTGTGTAAGGGCACGCAGTTTGTCACCGCGAAGCGTGAGGCGCTCGGTGATGGTCTCTCCAAGAGAAAACCAAATGAAAAAGCGCTTTACTATCTGTGTGAGCTGGTCGAGGAGATGTATCTGCGCGGGATCGAGTTCGTCCCGTACGATCTGTATAAATCGGATGCCGTGAAGTTTATCAAGCTCGAAAAGGGTAAGATCCTGCCACCGTTTAATGTCATCGAATCCATCAGCACTTCGATGGGCGAGGGCATCGTGAAAGCAAGAAATGAACGTCCGTTCAGTACACAGGAAGACCTGCAGCAGAGAGCTCACTTAGGTCCGTCGGCGATGGAGAAACTCGAGAAAGAGGGCCTGCTGAAGGGACTCCCGAGATCCAGACAGATCGATCTTTTTGATCTGATGAATCCCGGCTGATCCGAAAGAAGGTGAAAAGTATGGTCGCAGAAGTCGTGCTTCGGGATTGCGTGTGGCAGACCAATAAGAAATATGATTATCTGGTTCCGGATTCTCTTTCTGAGAAGATCTGTGTAGGACAGTATGTGCGTGTGCCTTTCGGAAGAGGAAACCGTGCCGAGGTGGCACTCGTGCTCTCGCTCAAGGATTGTTCAGATTCTGAAGTGAAACTTAAGACGATCGACTCCATCGTAGAAGAAGAGCCTGTACTAAACTCGGAACAACTGCAGATCTTGCACTTCGTCGTGAAGCGCTATTCGTGTACATATGGCTCGGCGATGCATCAGATGGTACCGGCTCTCGTGACGAAGAGGACCGGACGGTCTCAATTGGTCGTATCTCTAGAGTCCCCGGAAAAAGCCCGTGAGGCGCTCGAATCTGAAGCGGTCGGCTCGATCTCGCAGATCCGCGCGCTCGAATGGCTCCTCGATGTAGAGGAGATGACACTTGCGGATATCATGCAGGAATTATCTATCTCGCGTTCTCCAATCGATACACTGGCGAAGAATGGTCTGGTGAAAATCCGTTCCGTGAAGTTCTCGGCCGAGGAGCTTTCGAAGGTCAGCAATCCTTTTGAGGATATTCCGCGGATCGAAAGATGTGAAGTGACGCTTAATCCTGAACAGGAAACTGCCGTGAAAGAAGTACTGGAGTCGGAGGAGAAGAAGGAGTTTCTTCTCTTCGGTGTCACAGGAAGTGGAAAGACGGAAGTATATCTTCGGATCACGGAGAGGATCCTCGAACAGGGTGGAAGAGTACTGTATCTGGTGCCGGAGATCTCACTGACTCCGCAGACGGTCGCCCGGATACGTTCCCACTTCCCGGAAGGTGTCGCTGTTCTACATAGTCGGATGACGGCGAAGGAACGGTATGATTCATGGAAGATGATCCAGAAGGGGGAGGTTCGGATCGTGGTCGGCGCGAGGTCGGCGGTGTTTGCGCCGGTACAGAATCTCAGACTCATCATCCTGGATGAGGAGCATGACTCGTCATATAAGGCGGATACGCTTCTGCGGTATTCTGCGAGAGATGTTGCGAGATTCCGCGCCAGAAAGTCCGGGATCAAGCTTCTCCTGGGTTCTGCTACTCCTTCTGTCGAGACATACTATGCGGCTGTGAACGGGTATTCTAAACTTCTGACGCTGCATAACCGTGCTGTAAGTGGGTCCGCGCTTCCGGAAGTAAGCATCATCGATATGCAGAAAGAGAAGGATACGGGGAATACCTCGATCTTCAGCAGGAAACTCTATTCGGCCATGAAGACGGCCCTTTCCCGAGGAGAGCAGATCATGCTTCTACTGAACCGGCGCGGATTCTCGCAGAATGTCTACTGCACCTCATGCAGAAACATGATACGCTGTCCGGATTGCGATGTGCCTATGACGCTCCATACGAAGACGATGGGACATCACCGGCTCCTGATATGTCACTACTGCGGTAAGGTCATTCCCATGCCGTCCTGCTGTCCGAATTGCGCAAGTGAATATCTCGCGATCCGGGGGGACGGGATCCAGAAACTCGAAGACTGGGCTACGGAAGATTTTCCGGAGGCCGTGATCCTCCGTATGGATCAGGATACGACCTCATATCGTGGCGCGCACGAGGAGATCCTCACGAAATTCCGAAATCATGAAGCCGACATTCTCGTGGGAACGCAGATGATCGCGAAGGGCCACGATTTTCCTAAGGTGTCTGTCGTCGGTATCCTCGGATCGGACAGTGTGCTGTGGCAGAGTGATTACCGGGCCAGAGAACGGGCCTTCCAGCTTCTGGCGCAGATCAGCGGAAGGGCAGGAAGGGGAGATATCCCCGGACATGTCTTTATCCAGACGGTATGCCCCGAATCCGAGATCTATTCTTTCGCGGCAACACAGGACTACGGGAGGTTTTACGAAAGCGAGATCAAGTACAGGGAGCAGCTTTCCTATCCGCCTTTCCGCGCCATCGGCGGTATACTGATTACTCATGAAAGTGAGGAGATCTGCGCCATGCAGGCCGGTATGGTCGCCGATACGCTTCGTCAGATGGCAGAAGGACTCGGAGACGATATGATTATCTTGGGGCCTTGTCCGGCCGGTATTCCGAAGATCATGAACCGTTATCGCTACCAGATCGTCGTCCGCGCGAAGAATAAAGGGCTTCTCTCGGATGGCTTTACCAAGCTCCAGACAGCCTATGCGGGATATGGTTTTTCGATCTCGGTAGATATAGACGCGATGTGGTAAAATAGTTAATCATAGACGCGGCGCCGGGGGTCCGGCGCTTGAAGGAGAGTGGCAATATGGCTTTGCGTGAAATCGTCGTGGAGGGAGATCCGATCCTTAGGAAGAAGTCCCGTCCCGTGGAGAAATTTGATGAGAAACTGGCACAGCTTCTCGATGATATGGCTGAGACCATGTACTACGATAACCGCGGTATCGGCATCGCGGCCGTACAGGTTGGGATCTTGCGCCGTATATTTGTGGTAGACGTAGGTGACGATCACGGAAAGCTCGAGTTTATCAATCCGGAGATATATGAAAGAGAAGGATCGACTCTCTTTATGGAGGGCTGTCTTTCCTGCCCCGGAAAGAACGGCTATGTGGAACGTCCGACACGGATCCGTGTCCGTGCCCAGGACAGAAACGGCGAGTGGTTCGATCTGGAAGCGACCGAACTTCTGGCGATCTGCATCTGCCATGAGTATGACCATCTGGACGGTATACTCTTCGTAGATAAGGTCGTGGAAGTGGAAGAAGAGGAAGAGGACGGAGAAGAATCCTGATTATGCGTATTGTGTTTATGGGTACGCCGGAGCTGGCGGCTACGGTTCTGGCCCGTCTTGTTGAAGAAAAATATGATGTGGTCCTGTGTGTGACCCAGCCGGATAAGCCTGTCGGACGGAAGATGATCCTTACCGCGCCGCCGGCAAAGGTAGCGGCGCAGAAACACGGGATTGAAGTGTGGCAGCCGTCTACACTCCGCACGGAGGAATCGATCGAGAAGATCGCCGCCATCGCGCCGGATCTGATCGTGACGGCGGCCTACGGGAAGATCCTTCCGCAGGCGATGCTCGATATCCCTAAGTACGGATGTCTGAATGTGCACGGCTCGCTTCTTCCTCAGTATCGTGGAGCGGCACCTGTACAGCGTGCGATCATGGACATGAAGGATAAGACAGGTGTGACGATCATGAAAATGGATGCGGGGATGGATACCGGTGATATCCTGACACAGACGGAAGTCCCGATCACTCCGCGTGTACATACTCCTCAGCTTATGGAGCAGCTGGCTGTTGCCGGCGCGGATCTTCTGATCCGGACGATCCCGGGATATATCGACGGGACGATTCGTCCGGTTCCGCAGGATCACACTCTCGCGACGATGTCGCCGCCAATCGGCAAGGATGAGGGAAAGATCTCTTGGAACCGTCCTTGTGCAGCCATTTCGGCACAGGTACGCGCCCTGTCAGCCTGGCCGGGAGCCTCGACCATGTGGAAGGGCGGAAGACTCAAGATCTACGATGCCTGCACGGCAGAAGAGTCAGACATATTGGAGAACTACCGAAGGGATCACGGCGAACCGGAACCTGGAACCGTGCTCTTCGGGAAGAAGGGTACTCTGGCAGTTATGTGTGCGGATGCACCGTTACTGCTTCTGGAACTGCAGCCTTCTTCAGGTAAGAGAATGAAAGCGATCGACTGCGCCCATAACTTCGAAGTGGGGGCGAAGATGGAGGACGAGCCGTAATGGGATCATACCCGGATCAGGCGAGAATCACGGCATACCGTTGCCTCTTCGAAGTCCTGGAGAATCAGGGCTATTCCAATCTTGTACTGAAGCAGGAACTGTCCGCCTGTCCTCTGGAAGAGAAGGACAGAGCCTTCGTGACGGCGATGGTATATGGAACGGTGACACGTGTCTATACGATCGATGCCTTGCTTGCCCCGTATCTCAAGAAGAATCTCTACGATATGGATGCACCTGTCCGTACATGTCTTCGTATGGGGGCCTGGCAGGTGCTCTTCGCGTATGGGGTGAAGGACTATGCTGCCGTTTCGTCGACGGTCGATCTGGCCAGGGAAGTCTGCGGTAAGGGGGCAGAAGGTCTGGTAAATGCAGTTCTGCGCCGTCTCTCTGAAGAGGGAAAGACACGACTTGAGGCCATTCCTGCGAAAAAGACCGACATACTATATTCGCTTAAGAGTGAGATTGCCGGGTGCTTTATCAAGTGGTATGGAAGAGAGAAGGCCGTAAGGATCATGGATGCGTACTTTTCTGTACCGAAGGTCACACTTCGTCCGAACCGCATCCGTGTACCGGTTGTGGAGGAACTGATCGGCGAACTGGAAAGGGACGGCATTCATGTATCGAAAGATCCGATCCTGCCGGAAGCGCTGGATCTGACAGAACAGAGCAGAGATGTCTCGGTGACAAGTGCTTTTGCCGAAGGGAGATTCTCCGTACAGAGCCTGTCGGCGATGCTGGTAGGGATCATATGCGATCCGGATCCGGACTGGAATATCCTCGACACCTGCAGCGCGCCCGGAGGAAAGACCATGCATCTGGCGGAACTTCAGGGAGATCAGGGACATATCGATGCGCTGGATGCCAATGAGATCCGGCTGAAGATGGTCTCCGAGTCTGCGGAGAGACTGGGTCTTCGTTCGGTCTTTACTCTCCCTTATGACTGTACATACTTAAATGATGAGAAGGAAAGACTGCTTCAAGAGTACGATCTTGTTCTCTGTGATGTGCCGTGCAGTGGTCTGGGACTTCTCCACAGAAAACCGGATATCCGGTTGTCGATGACCTATGAGAAGATGCAGCAACTCCTCCCTATACAGAAGAGTATCCTCGAGAATGCTTCTGCCCGCGTGAGACCGGGCGGATATCTGGTATATAGCACATGTACGGTAAACCCGCATGAGAATGAAGAACAGGTCGATGCTTTTATCGCTTCTCATCCTGAATTCGAGTGCGTGTCTTTCTCATCGCTTCTTCCGGAAAGTCTGCTTCTCAACCCGCGGCTGAAGGAAGAAAGCGGCCGTGGGAAGATGACGATCCTTCCGGACGAAGAGGGGATGGACGGATTCTTTATCGCGAAACTAAGGAGGCACTGATCATGGAAAGGTGTTTTATTCTGGATATGGATCTTCCGATGTGGGAAGAATATGTCCGAGAAAAGGGATATCCCAGATTTCGTGCGGCCCAGATCTATTCGTGGCTCGGTAAAGGCGTGATCGATCCCGAGAAGATGACGAATCTCAGTAAGGAGATCAAGACGGGCCTTCTGGAAGATTTTATCTGCGAGAGCATGAGTATCGAGAAGCACCTGGTCTCGAAGCTCGACGGTACGCAGAAGTTCGTGTTCCGCCTCTATGACGGACACTGTATCGAGACGGTGCTGATGCGGTATAAGACCGGACTTTCGATCTGTATCTCCTCACAGGCCGGATGTAAGATGGGATGCCGTTTCTGTGCCTCGGCGCATGCCGGATTCGGAAGGTCGCTTACCCGTGGCGAGATGCTCGGGCAGGTGCTCCTGGCCGGAGCTTCTGCCGGGGAGAGGATCCACAGCGTGGTGGTCATGGGGATCGGAGAACCTTTCGATAACTATGATGAGCTTCTGGGCTTCCTGAGACTTGCTAATGACGAGAAGGGACTCAATCTCGGCGCCCGTCATATCACGGTCTCAACTTGCGGTCTTGTGCCTCAAATGTTACAATTTTCTGAGATTGATATGCAGGTGAATCTGTCCGTTTCTCTGCATGCTCCTAATGATGCTCTCAGGAAGAGTATCATGCCCATCGCCAACAAGTATTCCATGCAGGAACTGCTGGATGCCTGTCGGACGTATGAGCAGAACACGAACCGGCGTATCACCTTCGAGTATTCGCTCTTTGACGGGATCAACGATACGCCGGAATGTGCGCGTGAACTGTGCCGGGTACTTAAGGGGATCCATTGCCATATCAATCTTATCGCTGCCAATGAGTTTGACGGGAGTGACTTCCATAGGAGTAAGCCGCAGTCCGTACGGGCGTTCCAGGATCTCCTTACGAAGAACGGCATGACCGTAACACTGCGGCGCGAGATGGGTTCGGATATCATGGCCGCCTGCGGTCAATTGAGAAGAGGTTTGCAGGAGAAGAAAGAGACATGAAAGTAGTGAGTGTATCCGACACAGGTCTGGTGCGCGCGAACAATGAGGATTGTCTTGCAGTCTTTTCCGTCGGTAAGGACGAGTGCTTCGTGATTGCTGATGGCATGGGCGGTCATGCGGCCGGGGAACTGGCCAGTAAGACCGCGGTCGAGTATGTCCGTCAATCTCTAAATGATTATCTTTACGAGGCGGATGATCCGCAGAAACTGCAGAAACTCCTTTCTTTCACTCTGGAAAAAGCAAATGTGAAAGTTTATCTGGCCTCTCTGTCCGGCTTCCGTTTCCGCGGTATGGGTACGACGCTGACAGTGGCTGTTCTTCGGAATAATGTCCTGTATGTGTCCCATATCGGTGACTGCAGGCTCTACCATCTCCATGGTCAGCGTATGAAACAATTGACGACCGACCATACTCTCGTACAAAGGATGGTCGAAAAAGGTGTGATCACAAAAGAGGAAGCGAGAACACATCCGAAGAGACACGTACTGCTCCGTTCACTAGGTGTGAATGAATACGTCATGCCGGATACGTTCTCGGTTGCAATTAGTAACGGAGATGTTATACTTTTGTGTTCAGATGGCCTTTATGGCTGTGTCGAGGACAAAACGATCCGGGCGGTGCTGAGAAAGCACAAGGACCTGCATTACTGTATCCAGCTCCTGATGGATCTGACAGAAGCAGCCGGCGCCCCTGATAATATATCGATGATCCTGGCCGAGTGCGAGGTCCGGAAAAACAAGGAGAAAACATGAGTGCACCAATAAACCCTGAGGGTATGATTCTTGGCGGGAGATACCGCATCGTGAAACTGATCGGAAGCGGTGGTATGGCCGATGTCTATCTGGCGACCGACCTCGATTCCGGTATGAATGTGGCGATCAAGATCCTGAAGCAGGAATTTGCTACCAATCTGGAATTCATCAAGAGATTCGATACGGAGGCTAAGGCTGCCTCATCGCTCTCGCATGCGAATATCGTTCATGTTTTCGGTGTCGGTACGGAAGGACCGATCCGCTACATGGTGCAGGAGTATGTCGAGGGAATCACTGTCAAGGATATGATCCTGCAGAACGGACATCTGGACTGGAAGGTCGCCGTTCCGATCGTGATCCAGGTGGGCATGGCGCTCGATACGGCTCACCAGAACGGTATCGTGCATCGTGATATCAAGCCGCATAATATCCTGATCACCCGTGACCGTGTGGCGAAGGTGACGGACTTCGGTATCGCACATGCTTCTACCAATCATACGATCACACTGACATCCGGCGGTGCGCTCGGTTCGGTCCACTATTTCTCACCGGAACAGGCCCGAGGCGGGATCGTCAGCCCCAGTTCCGATATTTACTCGCTGGGCGTGACGCTCTTTGAGATGCTGACCGGACGTGTACCCTTTGACGGAGAGAATTCTGTGGCGATCGCGGTGAAGCATCTCCAGGATCCGGTGCCGTATGCATCTTCCTTTGTCCCCGGTATCCCGCAAGGCCTCGATGCGATCATCCAGAAGGCGATGCAGAAAGATCCGAAGATGCGCTATAAGTCCATCCGTGAGATGGTCACGGAACTTGATGCCCTGATGGTCGATCCGAACGGTTCGTACGGCATCGTGGACGCTTCGGCTGAGACACCGAGTGATAATGCAGATGTCTCCGGTGTGGCGCCGGTCATCCGTCAGGAACCCAATTACGGGAAGCTTAAAGATATCGAGAGGTCGATCAAGGTCAGAAGACGTTCGAGATGGAAGGATAATCTCATCGTGATTGTCGTCGTCATCGTGATCATCGGTCTTCTTATCGGTCTTACCTATCTGGTGACCGATACACTGAAGAAATCCGTGCGACAGGAGACACAGAGCGTATTTGTCGTGCAGAACTATGTCGGCAAGACGATCGTTGAAGTGCAGCAGAGTTTCGAGGAACATGAGTTTACGACGTATAAGGTCGAATATGAGATCCGTACGGACTATGCGCCGGGCGTGGTCGTAAAGCAAAATATTCAGGAAGGCATGGAGATGAAGAACAACAGTTCCGTCAATGTCCTCGTCCTCACGGTCAGTAAGGCACCGGATGAAGTTGAACTCCCTGATTATTCGGGTATGAAGTATGCCGAAGCCTATGAGGCGCTTAAGAAAGAAGGATACGAAGTTTCGGCTCGTCCGGAGATCAACGACTCTGTCGATGAGGGGATCGTTCTTCGTACGGAACCGGCGGCGGGTACCCCTGTCAAACCGAATTCCAAAGTGGCGATCGTCTTCAGCCAGAAGTCTTCGGAGATCGAAGTCCCGTATATCTATAAGTCGGACCTGAAGACGGCTAAAGAGATGATCGATCAGGCCGATCTGGTACTTGGCGGCATCGAGATCAGTCCGGAACTGCAGGAACAGAATCTTCCGGATACGGATCTGTACGTTCTTCTGTCAGATCCGACACCGGGTACCAAGGTGCAGAGAAAGTCTGCGATACGTCTGTATGTGGGTAATGCAGAAGATGTCGCCCGTGGCGGAACACCGACCCCGACACCGGAGATCATCGGGTATACGCTGAGCCTCGAGTATGTGGGTGAGGGCTCTGTAACCGGTGGTGGAGTCTATCCGGTCAATGATCCTGTTACGGTCACTGCAGTGCCGAATATAGGATATCAGTTCGTCTCGTGGGTCGATGAGAACGGTACGATCATCAGCTATTCTTCGTCATACACATTTGTCATGCCGGAGTATGATATCACGATGAGGGCGATATTCGAGCCGGTACCGACTCCTTCTCCGATTCCTACGGCAACACCGACGCCAACACCAACGCCGACGCCGACACCAACGCCGGTCCCGACACCGACGGAAACGTCGACGCCGGTACCGCCGTCGTCTTCGGAGTCGGATCCGACATCGCCGGAAAATCCGGAGGATCCTAACGGAGAACTGCCGATCACCTGATGACAGGCGATTCTCGAGTTGGCGTACGCTATGGAAGATAAGGAGAGCAAAACGGAAACGGGAAGAGAACGGACAAAGTCCGGCAGGATCATGAAAGGCGTGGGCGGAGAATACACGATCCATCTTCCGGATGGGGAGTGTGTGCTGGCCAAACCTCGTGGAATCTTCCGAAAGAGAAAGGTGATACCGACTGTCGGCGATTACTGTGAGATCGAGCCGTCCGGAGATCCGGATATCCCTTATACGATCGTATCCATAAAGGACAGGAAGAATCTGCTGATCCGCCCGAGTGTGGCAAATATCGATGTGCTTATCATCGCGGTATCGATATCTGACCCGCAGCCGGATCTGAAACTGCTCGATAAACTTCTGATACTCTGCCCGAAACTTCATATCGATCCCGTGATCCTGCTTACCAAGACAGATCTTGCGCAGGATGAAGCGCAGAAACTCGCGTCCATATATGAGGGCGCGGGATTTCGGGTGCTTATGTCCTCGAAGGAAGACATGCTTCCCTCTGATACAGTAGAAGAACTTTTCAAGGGACATACCGTGGGTATCGCCGGCCAGTCCGGCGTCGGAAAGTCTACTCTGTGTCACCGGCTGACGGGAATGGATCACATCGAGGTCGGGGATATCAGCGAGAGACTCAAGCGGGGCAAGCATACGACCCGTCATGTAGAGCTCTTCCCGTATGAGGGCGGATTCCTGATCGACACGCCCGGTTTCTCTTCTCTGGAGGTGGACCGGATCGGAATCGAAGAAGAGGACGTTATCGGCGGGTACCCGGAACTTCTGTCGATCGCAGGGAAGTGCCGGTTCCAGGACTGCAGGCACAGAGGCGAACTCGGCTGCAAAGTGGAAGAGAGCGGAATTTCGGAAGGAAGACTTGCGCGTTATCGTGAGTTTTTGGATATAATAATAGAGACATCGAAAAGATACGGGAAATAGAAGGAAGGTATAGATCATGAGTGATGTGGTGGTGGCACCCTCAATACTGGCTGCGGACTGCGGCCGTCTCAATGACGAGATTAAAGAAGTGTCGGAAGCGACCGCTTTCCTTCATATCGATGTGATGGATGGCCACTATGTTCCGAATCTTACCTTCGGTGTGCCGGTCGTACAGTCGATCCGCAAAAATACCAACATGATCTTCGACGTACATCTCATGGTGACCAATCCTTTGGATTTTTTCGAGCCGTTCGCGAAAGCAGGCGCAGATATGCTTACTTTCCATGTGGAGACAGTGGACGATCCGGATGTCGCGATCGATGCCGTTAGAAAACTCGGGAAGCGTGTCGGCATCTCGATCCATCCCGATACGCCGATTGAAAAAGTACTTCCTTACTGTGCCAAGGTCGATCTGGTCCTGGTGATGACTGTGCGCCCCGGTTTCGGCGGACAGCATTTCATGGAGGAATCACTCGAGAGGATCGCGGCGGTACGAAAGGTGATCGATGAGGCCGGTGCCGATACGATCATCTCTGTGGATGGCGGGATCTGCAAGGAAACGGCTCCTCGTGCCGTCCGCGCCGGCGCGAATTATCTTGTTGCAGGCTCTGCGGTATTTGGAAAGAAAGACCGCGCTGCAGCGATTAAGGAACTTCTGGCATGTGTATCGTCGTAATTGCCGGCGGGCCGAATAAAGACTTAACTTCTCTGCTTCCGGTCATACAGGCTGCGGAAGCGGTGATCTGTGCCGACAGCGGCGCCGATGCGCTTATGCCTTACGGTATCCTTCCGGATGAAGTGTGGGGCGATATGGACTCGATCCTTCCGCAGACACGAGAGTGGATCGAGAGAAATCAGATCCGGACAAGTGTTTTTCCCGTCGAAAAAGATATGACAGATTCGGAGATCTGTCTCCGATCGGTCCCGGAAGATAAGGAGATCCTTTTTGTCACATCCATTCTCGGCCGTATTGATCATGTGATGACGAATATGCTTCTGCTAATGCGACTGGCACAGGAGGGAAGATCCATCACTGCAACAGATGGAGCGACATGGGTATTTCCGATTTGCGGCGCATGCCGGTGGGATGTTCCCGGGCATCTTCTTAAAACAGAGAATACGTGCTCGCTGATCCCGCTGGGACAGGGCGCGAAAGGTGTATCCACGTTCGGGATGAAGTATGGTCTTTCCGACAGAGATCTGATTCCCGGATCCTCTCTTACGGTCAGTAATGAATTCGACATGACGGAAAAAGAGCATGGATTCGTCATGGAAGACGGAACCATGCTCGTGATTGTCACTCCTAAGTCTTAAGTCCTGTATTTCGGGGAAATCGGGTTTTACTTCAATCCCAGTTCCTTCGCGATTGCCTCGAAGGCATCCTTCGATCCGAGGATCGTCTTCTCCGATACGCAGAAGGCAAGTCTTACGTAACCTTCCCGCTTAAAGGCGGAACCCGGTACGACCAGGACGTTGTACTTCGCGCAGACTTCACAGAACTTCGTATCTTCGATCGGGGTCTTCATGAAGAGATAGAGGGCGCCCTGTGGCTTCGTGCAGGTGAATCCGGCCCCGGTGATGATGTCGTAAAGCTCGTTTCTTCTTCTCTCGTAGTTCGGAACATCGACCTTCGCATCGAGCGCTTTGGCAACGACGCGCTGCATAAGGGCCGGTGCATTGACATCTCCGAGAATACGGTTACAGAGGACGAGGGCCTGTGTGAGAAGCGCAAAATCTTCGTGCTTCGGGCTGACACAGGTATAGCCGATGCGCTCTCCCGGAAGGGAAAGTGATTTGCTCCATGAGAAGCAAACGATAAGATTATCGAAGTAAGAGAGGGAGCACGGAACTGTCATCCCGTCATAGGCCAGATCAATATACGGCTCGTCGGAGATCACGTGAATGACGTGATCCTGCTTCTTAAGAAGAGAATTCAGTTCCTCGAGAACTTCCTTCGGATAGATGGCGCCGCTCGGGTTGTTCGGGGAATTGATGATGATCGCCTTCGTCTTCGGCGTAATCGCTTTCTCGATCTCGGACATGATCGGAAGGAAAGTATCCGGATCGGTATTGACGATGACCGGAACAGCCTTGAAATTGCTGATATAGTTCAGATATTCGAGAAAGAACGGCGCGAGAAGAAGGATCTCATCTCCCGGCTCCATGATGGCGCGAAGGATGTTGTTCATACCTGAGGCTGCACCACAGGTCATGCAGATGGAGTCGATCCCGATCGAAAGACCGCTCTTTCTGGAGAGCTGATCGGCGATCGCCTGACGAGTCTCCGGATACCCGGCGTTCGCCATATAGCCATGCATGCCGGGAATATCGGCATTAGCCAGCTCGATGAGTGCTTCCTTAACTTCCTTCGGAGGTTCGAGGTCAGGGTTTCCGATAGAGAAATCGAAGACCTTGTCTTCGCCGTAGATCTTCTTCAGTCTCGTTCCTTCGTCAAACATCTTGCGGATCAGGGAACCACCGGAAAGCTTGCTTTCTATTTCTTTGGAGATCATGTCATTCACATCCTTTTTTAGTTTTTTCACTTCTTTGGAATTATAGCACAAATATGATAGTATTAGACATGCTTGGTCCGGTGAGTGCTTCTTCAGACGATGGCTCCCGGGAAAGATCTTTTGGGAAACAAGAGGAGAGAGGAAAAAGATGGGCCTGTTTATTATTCTTCTGTTATGTCAGCTGATCACGCTGGAGGATCTGCAGGAGTACTGGAATGAGATACTCAATCTCAAGTACGGTACACTTACCCGTATGCAATATTTCGCATGCACCTGGCTGTCGACATTCGTGATCGCGATCGTCGGTGGCGTTTTCCTGGGTAATGTGATCTTAAAGACCGGATCAACAAGGGGCATCGAGTACTATCTGGTGTACGGGTCGCTCTATCTGATCATCACGTTCGTCCAGATCTCGGCCTTCTGCCGAAGAATGAACGATGCCGGCCTGTCGAAGTGGTACACGCTGGTGTTCCTGATCCCGGGTATCGGAAATGTCGTGGCGATCCTCATCGCGCTGATGCCGACGGGATTTGGCAGTCATTATTGAAAATAGTGCTTGACAACCATATATCGAACGGTTATTATGTTGAAGTTACAGCAAGTAGGAGTTTCCGCTTCTCACCTCAAGCTTAAGTGAAGAGGTTCACGAATGTGGCTTATCTTTCAGGATGGTTTAACGGAGTGAAGCGGAAGGTTTCACTCCGTTTTTGATTTAGAAGGAGGTGTGTTCTTATCGCCAGACAAACGAATGGGCAGCCTATCAACGAAGAGATTCGTTTCGAGAAGGTGCGACTGATTGATGCAGATGGTACGATGGTCGGTATCGTTCCGATCGAGCAGGCCAGAAAGGCGGCAGAGCTTGCAGGACTGGACCTGGTACTCATCGCGAATAACCCTGACAACCCGGTTTGCAAGATCATGGACTATGGTAAGTATCTGTTCGAGCAGGCCAAGCGTGAGAAGGAAGCCCGTAAGAATCAGAAAGTGATTGAGACGAAGGAGATCGGCATGAAGCTGACGACCGAAGATCACGATCTGAACGTCAAGACGAAGAATGCATGCCGTTTCCTGAAGGATGGAAACAGAGTGAAGGTAATCGTGAAGTTCCGCGGCCGTGAGATGGCCTATCAGAATCAGGGTTACGCTGTGATGGAGAAGTTTGCACAGCTCTGTGCAGAGTTCGGACAGGTCGATAAACCGGCCAAGATCGAGGGCAGAAATATGGTCATGTTCCTCGCCCCGAAGAAAAACTGATTGTGAATAAAGGAGGAAATAAAGAAAATGCCTAAGCAGAAGACACACAGTTCATCCAAGAAAAGATTTAAGGTAACGGGTACCGGTAAGGTCCTGTATTCCCAGGCTTTCCGTCGCCACATCTTGAGCAAGAGACCGAGCAAGAGAATGAGACATCTCCGTCATACGGCTGTTTGCGCGGCTCCGAATGCGAAGATCATCAAGACGATGGTTCCGTATAAATAATTTGCTTGAAGATTTAGTTTGAAAAGTTTTTGGGAGGTAATATACCATGTCTAGAGTAAAAAGAGGTATGCGTACAAGAGCGCGTCATCATAAGATCCTGAAGCAGGCGAAGGGTTACTTCGGTCACAAGAGCAAGCTGTTTAAGGTTGCCAACCAGCAGGTCATGAAGTCCCTGTCCTATGCAAAGCGTGACAGAAAGGCCAAGAAGAGAGATTTCCGTAAGCTCTGGATCCAGAGAATCAATGCGGCTTGCCGTATCAATGGTCTTTCCTACAGCCGTTTCATGAACGGACTGAAGAAGGCGAATGTCGCCCTCGACCGTAAGGTCCTCTCTGAGATCGCGATCTCCGATCCGAATGGTTTCGCGAAGCTCTGTGAGCAGGCGAAGAACGCGCTCTGATTTTTCCGGCGTGGACCGCTTTATAGAGATAAAAAGCAAAGAAAACCCTCGATTCCGATCTGTTTCTGCGCTGCTTGACCGTAAGGTCGCAAGAGTGCAGGGAAAGGTCTTCATCGAGGGTTTGCGTTTGTGCGAGGATGCTCTGATTTCCGGTCTTGTCCCGGCTTTCCTGATATTGCGGTCGGATAAGACTCCGATCTATAGTGACTGGATGGGAAAATATCCGGGTATTGCTAAGGCAGAAGTTGTTGTCCTCTGCGAAGCGCTCTTTGCGAAGTTAAGTAAGACCGTAAATCCTCAGGGGATCGCGATGGTGGTGGATGCCCCGGAATCGGGTGAGGACGTATTCCGTAAAGAGGGAGCCTGCAGATATATCGTTCTTGAGCATCTTCAGGATCCCGGGAACATGGGTACGATCATAAGAATGGCGGATGCTTTTGCCTACGATGCGGTGCTTATTACCGAGGATTCGGTTGATCCGTATAATGAGAAAGTGCTGCGCGCCTCGATGGGATCGGTATTTCATATTCCCGTACTTCCGTTTCCGGATGCAGAAACAATCTTTTCCCATCTTAAGAGTAACGGCATAAAGTCCCTCGGCGCCCATCTGCGGGGAGATCCGCTTTCCGGAATGTCTTTCCCGGATCGGATCGCGCTCTGGATCGGCAATGAAGCCAATGGACTTTCGGACTTTACCTCCTCGCAATGTGATATACTTGTTAAGATAGAGATGCCGGGGCGGGCAGAATCCCTCAATGCCGCGTCGGCTGCATCCATTCTGGGGTATCTGCTCTCGAGAAACTAGCAGACCCTCTTATTTCTTAGGAGGAAGATGTATGCAGATCATGATCCTTGGTGCTTCCCGGCCGGGAATTGCGCTGATGAAGCGTCTGATCGAGAAAGGCCACACGTGTGTTCTTGTCGACCGGCGCGCACAGGAAGTTGAGCGTAATCTGAATCTGGGTGTGCTGACTGTCGATGGTGTGATTATCGACACAGATATACTGAAAGAAGCGGATATGGGGTCGATGGATATCGTGTGTGCGATGAGCGACAGTGAGAATCAGAACCTCATGGCTTCCCAGATCGCCAGAGATATTTTCCAGGTCAAGAATGTCATTACCCGTGTATTCGGTGCGGAAGACTTTCATTTGTTCGATGAGACGGGATTTCTATCGATCTCTTCGACGGTGCTCACGGCGGATGCCTTCCTTCGTGCGATCGAAGAGCACGTCGAGCATGAAGATTATGTCGGACAGGTGGTCGCGAATCTTTTCGGTAACAATATCGTCTTCACGCTTCTGGAACTCGGAGAACAGTTCACGGGCGCCAGACTCCGCGATGTTGAGGATACGGAAGGACGGCATATCTTCGGGATCGTCAGGCATGAGAACCTCCTGACCGCGCTTCCTTCTATGAAACTGGAGAAAGGGGATAAGCTGGTGCTGGCCGAGAAGAAGGTCTGATACCGGCAGGTGTTTCTTATATGAAGATCGTAATTGTCGGAGCGGGGAAACTTGCTCACTACCTGATCCGTGAACTGGAAGGACATCATCATATCGTGATCATCGACAAGGATCCGCAGGCAGCTCTGAAATTCGCAGATAACTCCGTCTCAGAAGTCATTAACGGAGACGGATCCTCTTATCCCGTTCTTAAGGAAGCCTGTGAGGATGCTGATCTCATCGTGGCTCTGACGGATCAGGACGAGACGAATATGATCGCGTGTCAGATCGCCGAGAAGCATCTGGGCGTCCGTTACTCGATCGCCCGTGTCAACAACCCGAAGAACAAAGAAATCATGGAGCATTTCGGTGTGGATTACGCTTTTTCGGAGACGCAGATCCTGGCGCATCTGATCGAGCAGGAGATCGACTATGAAGGGCTCCGCATCGTACATCACATCAAGAATTCCGACCATGTACTGATCGAGTTTACCCTCTCTGAGAAGTCCGATGCATGCGGGAAGTCCATGGCCGAGTATAAATTCGTCCATGACTCGCGAGTCGTCGTTCTCGCATCTGAAGACGGGGAGACTGTCACTCCTGTCGGCACGACGGTCATGCATGCAGGAAGCCAGATCATGATGGTCTGCGCGCAGAAGGATATCGAGCAGATATGGAAAGAGATGGTGCGATAGATGCTGATCCGCCGGACAAAAACGCGCAAAGCACTGGAATGGATGATGGACCGCCCGGCCAGGGTGATCATCTCCAGTTTTCTTTTCATCATGCTGGTGGGAACGCTTCTACTGATGATGCCGTTCGTAACCAATTCAGGAGAGAGTATCGGATTCTTTGACTCTCTCTTTACGACGGTTTCCGCGACCTGCGTGACCGGACTGATCGTAAGAGATACAGCGACTACATTTAATACTCTCGGACGTGTGATCCTCCTGATCCTGATTCAGGTCGGAGGTCTCGGACTTGTTACGATCTATACATTCGGTGTCAGTCTCGTCAAGCGGAAGGTCAACGTCAAGACCCGTGTCCTGGCACAGGAGAGCACGGGAAGTTTCTCCTATTCCGAACTGACCGGATTGCTCCGGACGATCATCCTGATGACGCTGTTCTTCGAGATGGCCGGCTTTGTCCTTCTGGCGACACAGTTCGTGCCGCTTTATGGTTACGGTGATGGTCTCTTTAAATCGTTGTTTATGTCTGTTTCTGCTTTCTGTAATGCGGGATTCGACGTGATGGGAGATACTGCTGCGGGGCCGTATTCGAGTCTGACTGCATTTAACGGGAATACACTTGTTATGTTTACGACAGTCTTCCTGATCTTCTCGGGAAGTCTCGGCTTCCATGTGTGGAAGGATCTGATCGACTACTGCTCCCGTAAACTCCGGTCTTTCGTCCATCACGATAAGAAAGAACGTACGAATATACATATGAAGCTCCATACGAGACTCGCGTTCGTCATGATGGTCATGCTTCTCCTGGTGGGCGCGGCGCTCATACTTGTCATGGAATGGACGAATAAGGATCCTCTTTCTATCGGGAGCTTCCCGGTATGGGAGAGAATCAAGGCGGCGCTGTTCCAGTCGATGTCCATGCGTACAGCAGGCATGAACTCCATCGATCTTCTCGCGATGCGTGACTGTACGAAGATCCTCTGCGCAGTCCTGATGTTTATCGGTGCAGGTGCCGGATCTACCGGTGGCGGTATCAAAGTGCAGGTCTTTGCGCTCCTTCTTTATTCCATCCGGTCTGATTTTGCCGGGAATCCGGAAGTGATTATCAAGAATCACCGGGTATCCCGCACGACGGTGCAGCGCGCACTGACGATCTTCACACTCGGTATCTGCGTCGTCGTGGTACTGGCCTGCGTACTCTCGGTAACAGAGAGGTCGCTTCTTGCGGCGGGTAAGTTTACCTTTCTGGATCTTCTTTTCGAGTCGGCCTCGGCCTTCGGCACGGTAGGTGTCAGTTCAGCTTCTACACCACAGTTTTCTTTCTGGGGACATCTTTTCATCATCCCGGTCATGTTCCTCGGCCGTATCGGTCCGATCACGTTCGCTATGGGTCTAATTCTGAAAGATAAGAAATACGTCAAGAGTGTCTATCCTGAAGCAAAGATCCACCTTGGCTGATCCTCGTACTTGTATATCCGCTTGCGCAAGAAAAGAAGAAAACATGCTTCAGGCATAAATGTGGGGGGCCGCATCCCCTTCATAACAGCCCCCCAGAGTATAGAAACTACATGTAGACAAATTGCTTTTTGAAGTGGCGCCCTCCCATACGATCGAAGACTCATCGTCTATAGTTTTATTTTAGGAAACAAATCCAGTAGGTTTTTTATGAAATTATGAATTTTCTGTTTTAAATCATAAACATCAGCAAAAGCACGGAAGAATTCAAGGATTTTGGTGTTTCGTATTTCCATCAAATCGTATTTATGTGATAATACTACGGTATGCTTTGATATGAGGTCTTAGATTATGAAAGAGTTTCTCAAGTATCTGAATTACTGGTCGATCCTGCGGACGGCTGTGTATTATTTCTTCTTCATGCTGCTGTTCTGGGGAAGTTCCAGTAAACTGGGCCGTAAAGAGTTTCACGATGACTACACAAGTCTCGATACTATGAAATCGCTGCGTGGATTTGCGGCGATCGGCGTGATACTGCATCACATCTCCCAGGAAGAGATCTTCCAGACACGAAAAGTGCTGACCCCTTTTGTGAATGCGGGTGCTTTCTTCGTGGCGATCTTTTTCTTCTGCTCCGGCTACGGACTTCTCAAGAGTCTCGATACGAAGCAGAACTATCTCAAGGGCTTCATCAGGAACAGGATCGTGAAGGCCATCGTGGTGCCGTTCTATGTCAATGTTCTGATCTACGCGCTATATCAGTATTTCCTCGTGAAGGTGAAGTGGGGGAAGATCCAATGGATCTGTAATCTCAGCGGTCTTACCATGATGAATGCCTATGCGTGGTTCCCAATCGTGCTGGCGCTGCTCTATCTCTTTTTCTTCCTGTTTTTCCGATTCATCAAGAACCGTCCGATCTGCTTTCTCCTTATGGCGGCGGTGATCGTCGGCATGGGCATCGGATTCTGCTACAACGGACATTTTGCATGGTGGCACGGCGAGAAGAACTGGTGGATGGACTGGAATCACCCGAACACCATCTGGTGGAGAGAACAGAAGGTCCTGTGGTTCAACGGAGAATGGTGGGTCAATTCCGCAGTGGCCTTCCTCGTCGGTATGCTCTTTGCCAATTACGAGAAGTATATCGCCGGGTGGTTCAAGAAGCTCTACGCGCTGAAGTTCCATATCCTTCTGGCGTTGACTTTCCTGGCCTTTCAGCTCTCCGAGTATGGTCAGAGCCACTTCGGATACTGGACCGAGTATGCGGGCATGGGTCCCGGGATCAAGAATAAGATGTATACCTATTTCTGCCAGCTCCCGGTGATGGCTCTTCTGGGCCTTTTGATCATCATCTTCATGATGAAGTATCACGTCAGTAACCCCGTGACGAGATTCTTCGGGAAATTCTCACTGGATACATATCTCATGAACCTGATGGCGCTCGAGATCACGCGCTTCTATATGGATAAGAAAAAACTCATGTTTACGAAGGTCGCACCGAAGAACCAGCCTCTCGTCTTCGCGATCACAGCGTTTGCGCTTACTATTGTGCTCGGTATCGGTGAATACTATCTGACGTATGGCGTTAAGAAAGTTCTTTTCAAAGGAAAAAAGAAAGATGCAAAGCAGCCGGCAAGTGTATGACCGCAAAGCGGGAACAACATATACCGATGTCCAGTATGGCGGAGGATTCCTCAAGACTCTCTACGGAACGGCATTCGGAAAACTGATCATGCCTGTGATGCTGAGCACCCCCGTATCGAAGATCGGCGGGATCTACACGGATACCTTTCTGTCGCGGATGCATATCGGCAGTTTTATCCGGAAGAACAACATCAATATGGAGGAATACGAGGAACGGAAATTCCGCTCGCTCAATGATTTCTTCACAAGAAAAGTGAAAGAAGGGCGGCGTCCGGTAGCAGAAGGCGAAGATGTCTTCGTCGCGCCGGCCGACAGTAAACTCAGTGTCTATCCGATCTCTTCCGACAGCCGTGTTCTCATTAAAGGAAATGAGTATTCTGTCGCGGATCTTGTCGGAAGTAAAGAGGTCTGTGACGGGTATCACGACGGACTGTGCCTCGTGTTCCGGCTCTCTGTCGATGATTACCACAGATATGCTTTTCCTGCCGATGGGACGGTCGTATCCTACAGGCATATAAAAGGACGGCTCCATACAGTCTGTGATATTTCTTCTGCGCATCGTGTCTATCAGGAAAACAGCCGCGTCGTCAGTATTCTTCAGACGAAGGCCTTTGAGGAAATGATCATGATAGAAGTGGGAGCTCTGATGGTAGGACGTATCGTGAATCACAAACTCGTTTCTTTTCGCAAAGGTCAGGAGAAGGGCTATTTCCGACTGGGCGGATCGACGATCGTGGTGCTCGTGAATCATGGGAAACTCACACTCGATGAGGATATCACGGAGCATGTGGGCAGGGATGCGGAAGTGCGTCTCCGATATGGTGAGCGTGTCGGCCGGGCTACTTAATGAGATCAGAGATCTCGGGAGCAAGTGAGAGCGGTTGACGGATCCGAAGATCCTGAAAGAACGTCTTTACGGATGATAGCCATTCGGTATCCAGGCTCGAGATGCCTCCGGCCAGGATAATCATGGAAAACAGGACCACGTCTCCGTCGATATAGAGACATTCAAACTTCCAGCTCATAGTGTCTGACTGAGTCAAAACGATGAGATGATCCTTACCCTCATCGACGGAGTGCTTGTCTGTTTTCGTAGTGAGCATGGCCTTTTCTGCCTCGACAAGATCAGAGTAAAATTTGCGCGCGTCCTCTTCTTTCTGATAGTCAGAGTAGACTATGTACATCTCATTTATTACTTTTTGGGTGGTTTTGGAATATACCTGAGAGTAATGGTCCAACGGATATCCGGAGGTTTCTAAGTTGTCGATCCTGCTATCCATATCGTAAAATCCGGGATCGTCCAGTATGGCTCCGTCTTTTTCTTCCAGATGCAGATCGGAAAGAGCATATTTCTTAAAACTATCCTTGTCCAGCCGTGGAGACTTCGAGCATCCGGTCAGGCTCAATAGAATAGATAAAATGATAACGATCGACAGATTTCTGCGCATGTGGCCCTCCGCTTTCGGCTTATAGATTCCATGACCTCAATCATAACACAAGAATTCACGGGATGTGCTATAATTTCAGTGAAAGAGAAAAGAAAAAGGTGAGAGTATGAAGAAGAGAGTTTCAGTACTTCTTGTGTTGTCGATGCTGCTGTCTGTGACGATGGCGCTGGCTGCGTGCAGTAAAGGCGAGGAGACAACGAAGAAAAAGAAAGCGAAGAAGTCAAAAGAGACGGTCGAGACTTCCGAACCGGATAAGACCGATACGGAACCTTCCGAGAGTCCGAGCAAGGATAGTTCCAGCGATGTCGTTCCTACAGATACGCCCGAAAGTTCAGATGCCTCTTTCGGAAAGGATTCTGAAGTCTCGAGTATGGTGGACGAGCAGGGGACGATCGTGCAGATCGGACCGCATGAGATCCCGGGATACGAATACCGACAGGTAACGGTAGATGAACAGGAGATCATCAATGTAGACGGTCTGGTGATCAAGGTAACAGGATACAGTCTCCAGAACGGCAATGCCCGTTCCTTCCAGATGAATGTCGATAATCAGACGGGACACCCGATCCTGATCCAGAACGAGATGCTTCGTATCAATGGTTTCGAGATAAGTGGTTTTTTCATTGAGGAACTGGAGGATCAGACGAATACGGACGTGGACTTTGAATTCTTTATGACGCTCGGGACGGATATCGGAGACTGGGATCCGCGTACTGTGGATATGAAGTTTTCCGTGGAATATACCGATACAGAGGCCACCTTTAAGACGGATGTCGGAAGTTTCGTGACCTCTCTGGGAGATGAAGAGGCAACCTATGACTTCTCTTACGGCGCGCCCCTCTTCGATGACGGCACGATGTATGTCTCGGCGATCGACTATAGTACGGATTCTTACGGCGACGGGAAACTTCTCCTGTATATCGAGAATAACCGTGATACGACGATGCTCTTCGACCGAGACTATCTCCGTGTAAATGGCATTGATGTCAGCACGCTGATCTATTCTTTCGTGCAGCCGCACAGTAAGAAGATCGTGACCGTCTACTTCTATAAGAGCAAACTCGATGAACTTAATATCAAGGACGTGAAGACCATCGCGTTGACCATGATGATCCGGGAAGAGGACAATTATCAGGATAAGATCTACGGTGAGCCGCTCATCATTAAGTTTGATTAAGCGGTATTTCCGGTTCTTGCCCGAAGTGATGAGGATATGACATGAAACTGGTTGATATGACTTGCACCGGTTGTGGTGCCAATGTACAGGTGGATGCGGCTGTGAAGGTCGCGACATGTACTGTGTGCGGCAAGCAGATGCTGATCTCGCACAGTGGTGAGTATGGTGCGGGTTATGAAGCGGAGATGGGCCGGATCCAGGCACAGCGTGATGCGGAAGAAGCATGGAAACGCGAACGCGAAGAGCGGATCCGTAAGGAACAGGAGGAAAAGAAGAGAGCCGCCGAGCAGAAAGAGATGGACCGCATCCGCAGACAGTTGACCAAGGTCTGTATCGCGGAAACGATTATCTGTTTTCTCTTCCTGATATCGCCACTTGTTGTCAAAGACGGGGTGTCCGCGACGTGGATCCGTTTCGGTGCGGCCTTTATCCAGCTCGGACTTCTGGCGGCGATTACTTTCTTCTTCACGAAGGATAAGTACTTCGGTCCGGTGGTGCTCGCGTGTCTGATCTGTTCTGTGTTAAGCTTCGCGACGACATTTCTGGCCAGTGCGGTCGTGTGGTTCCTGATATTTAATGTGATCAAACTGATCTTCATGATGAGGATCGAGCGTGTCCGTTATTCCTGGAATGAGATACTGCATCAAGTTATAGGGAGGGAGAACAATGGATAAGGAAAGAATGCCTCAGGAACTGAGGAGCCGTGTAGAAAGAAGCGAGAAACTGCAGGAGCGCATACGCGGATGCCTCATGGGCGGAGCGATGGGCGATGCGCTTGGCTATCCGGTCGAGTTTATGCAGATCGACAAGATCCACTCCCGATATGGAGAGGCAGGGATCACGGAGTATGAGAAAGACCCGGTGTCGAAACAGGCTCTTTTCTCGGACGATACGCAGATGAGTCTCTTTACGGCGAACGGTCTTCTCTATGGCCAGACGGTCTCGGTCCTTAAGGGAAATGCCGAACCGCCCCGCTATTATGTGTATCTTGCGTATCTTGATTGGCTGGAGACGCAGCGCGGTTCGGAACACGGTGGCAGTATCGGCGGCATCAGCTGGCTGTCGGATATCAAAGATCTCTGGAACTGCAGAGCTCCCGGCGCGACATGCCTGGATGCGCTCTATTCCGGCGAACGCGGATCTACTGAGAACCGGATCAATCACAGCAAAGGCTGCGGCGGAGTAATGCGCGTGGCGCCTGTCGGTCTTTTCCTTCGTGATCAGGATGATATGGCTGTGGCGACAGAAGGCGCGGAGGTGGCGGCGCTTACCCATTCCCATTCTCTCGGATTCATGCCGGCCGCTTTTCTGGCGCATGTGATCAAGAATGCGGTGAACGGGAATGGACAGGTGAAGTTGAACGATCTGGTCGACAGAGCCAAAGAAACGATAGAAGTGCTTTTTGCGCAGAGAAAGCATCTCGAAGTTTTTATCAGTCTGATCGATAAAGCGGTGGCACTTGCCGGTAATGACGCGTCTGATGAAGAGAATATCGCAGCGATCGGGGCAGGCTGGTGCGGTGATGAAGCACTGGCGATCTCACTATATGCGGCGCTCCGCCACGAGGGAGATTTCTCATCGGCAATCATCGCGGCCGTGAATCACAGCGGAGACAGTGATTCAACAGGTGCGATCACGGGTAATATCGTGGGGGCGATGGTCGGATACGATGCCATCGAGGAAAAGTGGAAAGAAGATCTGGAAATCAAGGAGACGATCCTGGAGATGGCGGATGATCTGTGTTTCGGGTGCCTCATCGATCCGGAAAGCGGATATGATGATGAGGAGTGGCGCAGGAAATATGTCCGTGAAGGTATGAGGTGAGTACATGGATCCGAAATTCTTCGATGTGCATGATGAAGAAAAGAAAACACCGGAAAATGCTTCGGAAACAGTATCGGAATTGACTTCGGATAAGGTTGCCGTTGCCAACGAGGTAGCACAGGAGGCTTCGGAGGAGGTATCGGAGCAAGTTCCGGATGAGGTAGCGGAGACGGGCGGTCATGCGCTGGTCGAGGTCATACCCGGTCCGATCCTTTCGCCGGAGACGTTATCCGGAACCGATTCTTCCGTGGGATTTCCGAAGACAGTCGAAGATACAGTTCCTTTCTACAAAGATAGAAATTTCTGGAAGAATGTGGTCGTGATCGCCTGTGCGGTGATCCTTATCGGTGTGATCGCAGGCGTTGTCGGATATATGGCCGGAAAGAAGGGTTCGGATGAGACGACACGAAAGACCAAGACTTCGGAAGAAGCGGAGACGACGCAGCCGGGTGCTTCAGATGATGCGGGAGATACAAGCGCAGTTCCTTCCGGGAAATTAAGCATCTACGGTCTGCGTGCAGCCTGCGTGAAGGCGGGTATGACGATCGTGGAAGATGCGGATGCGGCATATGATTTCATGGCGATCGACGGATCGATGAAATTGGTGGTCACGCTGAAAGAGGTGGGCGAGATCGATTTTGATCAGCTGGTCACGACCATGATCAAGGAGACAACTAATGTGGAAGCAGATAAGCTTATCCGGGCCGGTAATATCGTGCGCTACGACGGGCTTCAAGATAAGGAACATGCGGAAAAAGGGTACTGCTTCCTGGAACTGATCTATGTTGACGGACACTATGTGTTCGTACAGGGACTCGGAGAGAGTGAACAGGATTCAGTTATCCTGAGTGCTAGAAACCTCGCTTCTGCGGTTGAGAAGGAACTGGGACTCAGCTGAAGTCGCGGACCGGAGAACGGGTCTCTCTCTGACAAATATGTCTATACCGTAAGTATCTTTTCGTAAAGAAGTACTTGCATTTGGTATATTATTGGACTACACTAATGAAAAATCAAAGATGAAGAAGAGGACATGTTTCCCGGTTCTTCTGATCAGACAGAGAGAAAGAGTCATAGGCTGTAAACTCTTTTCGGGTATCAGACGGGAAGTACCACCTCGGAGTCGCGCTCCGGAAAGAATAAGTCCGAGTATGGAGTTGCCGCTGCCTACAAGCGTTAGAAGGGGAAAATGAGTGGTCCGGGTATTGTCCCGGGCAATTAGGGTGGAACCGTGCAGCCATGCATCCCTATATGCGGGATGCGTGGTTTTTTGTATTCCGCGGCAAAATCGAAAAACCATAACAAAGGAGGAAAGCAAAATGGTTGATTTTGAGATTAATGAAGAGAGAAACAGGTATCGCCACAGTACGTCTCATATCATGGCACAGGCGATCAAGAGACTGTGGCCGGAGACAAAGCTTGCTATCGGTCCTGCCATTGATGATGGTTTCTACTACGATTTTGACCGTGATGAGGCTTTTTCGGCGGAGGACCTCAAAAAGATCGAGGAAGAGATGAAGAAAATCGTCAAGGAGAATCTTCCGATTGAGCGTTTCGAGCTTCCGAGAAAAGAAGCGAGAGAACTGATGGAGAAGCTCGGTGAGCCTTATAAGGTAGAACTGATCGATGATCTTCCGGAAGATGCGATCATCTCCTTCTACAAGCAGGGCGAGTTTACTGATCTGTGTGCCGGCCCGCATATGGAGTCGACCGGTGAGATCAAGGCGTTCAAACTTCTTTCCTGTGCAGGCGCTTATTGGAGGGGATCTGAAAAGAACAAGATGCTCCAGCGTATCTACGGTACTTCTTTCCCGGATAAGGAGCAGTTGAAGGCTTTTGTTGCCGCTAGAGAAGAAGCACTGAAGCGTGATCACAATAAGCTCGGCCGTGAGCTCGAGTACTTCACAACTGTTGACTACATCGGTCAGGGACTGCCGATCCTGCTTCCGAAGGGAGCACGTGTCGTACAGCTTCTGCAGCGCTGGGTCGAGGATGTCGAGCAGTCCAAGGGCTGTCTTCTGACCAAGACACCTTACTTTGCCAAGAGAGATCTCTATAAGATCTCCGGTCACTGGGATCACTATCGTGACGGTATGTTCATCATGGGCGATGCGGATGACGAGACAAAAGAGTGCTTCGCTCTCCGTCCGATGACTTGTCCGTTCCAGTATCAGGTATTCCTGAACCGTCAGAGAAGTTACCGTGATCTGCCGATGCGATTGACAGAGACCTCTACCTTGTTCCGTAACGAGGATAGCGGTGAGATGCATGGTCTGATCCGTGTCCGTCAGTTTACTATTTCCGAGGGTCACTACATCCTGCGTCCGGATCAGCTGGAGCAGGAGTTCAGTAACTGCCTCGAACTGGCGAAGTATTTCCTCGGCACCGTAGGACTTCTCGAAGACTGCACTTTCCGTTTCTCCCAGTGGGATCCGGCAAATCCGAAGAATAAATATGAGGGTACTGCCGAACAGTGGGAAGAAGCCCAGGCTGTCATGAAGAAGATCCTCGACGATCTTGGTCTGGAGTACACCATCGGTATCGATGAAGCAGCCTTCTACGGACCGAAACTTGATATCCAGTATAAGAATGTATTCGGCAAGGAAGATACACTGGTTACCATCCAGATCGATATGCTCCTGGCTGAGAAGTTCGGTATGGAATACATTGATAAGGACGGACAGAAGAAACTTCCGTACATTATCCACAGGACCAGCCTCGGCTGCTTCGAGAGAACCCTGGCGTACCTTATCGAGAAGTATGCGGGATGTCTGCCTCTCTGGATGGCTCCGGAACAGGTCCGTATCCTGCCTATCGCGGATGCACATCTGGATCGTTCGTTCGAGATCCGTGACGCGCTTCGCGCCAAGGGTATCCGTGCGGAGGTCGATGACCGTTCCGAGAAACTCGGTAAGAAGATCCGTGAAGCGAACATCAATAAAGTCATCTACATGTTTACTGTGGGTGATAAGGAAGTCGAAGAGGGGACCGTATCCGTACGTTCCCGTTTCGAGGGCGATCTCGGCTCCATGAGCATCGATGCGATCTGCGACAAACTCCTCGAGGAGATTGAAAGTAAGAAAGCTGTGAAGTGCTGATCGGACACTTCTCCCGTAAATTGTACAAAATATGAAAGAAGCCTTCTCGTGCTTGCCCGTGCACTTTTGCACTGCGGAGCACTTTGAAGGCTTCTTTCTTATTGGTGACTAATCGGTGATAGAAAAGCCCGGCCTCCGATGTATGGGAGACCGGGCGTATTTCAGGCGTATGGATCTGGTGCTGATCGCGATCAGACTACCGGGATGTCGTAAAGACCGAGATGTTCAACGATCTCGAGGTATTCGATCGGCGCATCCTGACCCTGCGCAGAGCTGATGCCGCCAAACAGGAGAGTATTCTCATCGCGGTACAGATAGAGGTCCAGGGTGATGTTGCCCATAGAAGCGATGTTCTTTACGATGAAGTGGTGGGTGTTGCCCTGCCATTCATCCTCCATGATACCGTCCAGCGCGATCACGTTCTCGCAGAACTGATCGAAGTACATCTGACACATGGAGGAATCGTCAAACTCTGCATAGATGAAGGAAAGATCATCTGCATCGTTGGTGAATTCATAAGCGGTCATTCCGTTGTTGTTTTCCTCTTCTACATACATGCCCTTTTCGGTGAGGTAGGACTTGATCTCATCAGCAGGAAGGATATGACGATCGACGATGGCCGGAGCCGGCTGAGTCTCGTGTGTTTCGACGGGCTCTGTATCATTGACCGTAGTGGTCGTAGGCTCATCTGATGTAGTCATTTCGGTCGTCGTGCCGACTGTATCGTCAGTAGTAACAGTAGCATCCGGTTCTACGTTGCTGCCGTTTTTCAGTGCTTTGGATACGTCGCCGAAAGAATCCATGAGAAGATCGTAGACAGGTGCGTCATCCGCGATGATCCACTTGTCGTCGTAGCTCATATCCAGCTCGATTTCTTCACTCTTCGTTTTGGCTTTCTTGTTGTTAATGGCATCGACAAGCTCGTCTACGTCACTGCTGTCGTCAACCGAATCGAGTATTTTCTCAAGATCCACATAGGTGATCTCAACGGTGGCCGTGCCTGTACCTTTCTTCTCCTTGCCTTCCGCAGCGGTGACTTCGTACTCTACCTTCTCGATATAAGCATTCAGAACATCAAATTCGTCAGACTTCAGATCGAGGTCGGCAAAGGAAGATTCCTCGGCATACTTGGTGATCTTGCTCAAAGACATGTTGGTGAGCTGTTTGAAATACCCATCAACGGCCTCAACGATTTCTTCGTTTAAATCAGAAGAATCACCGTCGTCCTTCTTCTTGTCCGAAGAGCATCCACTGAAAAGAAGTGCCACAGACAGTGTGAAAGCGGCAATTCCCATAAATCTCTTTTTCATAATGATCTCCTTGTCTTTTTCCTTTTTCTGCATAAACTGCAAGAAAATAATATAATGATTCCTTGATAAAAGCAAACCGCAAATTGCACAAATAACAATTTGTATTCCGTTTTTTCTTCTTTGTTGTTGACACGTCTTCCATTTAGAAGTATGATTTAGTGGTTCGCGACGGGGTGTGGCTCAGGTGGTAGAGTGCTTGCTTCGGGAGCAAGAGGCCGCGAGTTCGAGTCTCGCCACTCCGACCAGATGCGATGCGTCTGTGGTCATTTCGGCTACAGACGCTTTTGTTTTTTCCCCGTTTCCCGTATAATCATCCTATACAATCGATTATGGAGTGAAGAAATGGAAGCAATTCTGAATTGGATATTGTCACCGAAACCGTATGTATGTCTTGCCGTTGTTATTGTTTCTCTGGTGGCATGGATCGCGACGAGAAGGTTCGTAAGGAGAGTCGTCGGTAATTCGGATAAGAAATCCGGAGCGGCCTCTATTCTTCTGAATGTGATCAAGTATTTCATTGCTATTTTGTGTGTGCTGGTGATCCTGCAGGTGAACGGGATCAATGTTTCCAGTGCTGTCACGGGACTGGGGATCGCCAGTGTGATCGTCGGTCTGGCGCTTCAGGACGCGCTCAAAGATATTATCATGGGCATTAACATCATAAGTGAGAATTTCTTCCATGTAGGGGATATCGTGAAGATCGGAGAGCACTCGGGACGGGTCACGAATCTTACGCTGAAGTCGACTAAGCTCGTCAACAACGAAGAAGGCTATGAGCTACGGATCTGTAACCGGAATATAGATAAAGTTTTCGTGTATAATGATGTACTGGTACTGGATATTCCGCTGTCTTATGGTGAGGAGAGCGAGAAAGTCGGGGAGGCTTTTGAGATGATCGCGAAAGCGATCGCTTCATGGAAAGAAGTGAAGAAGGTAGAATATCTGGGCCTTCAGGCATATCAGGACTCATCCGTATTGTATCGGCTCCGTCTTTCGGTGGCCCCGTCCAATCGCGCCACAGTAAGAAGAAAGGCGTTGCAGAAGGTGGACGAGATCCTTCACGAGCAGGGTATTTCCATCCCGTTCCCGCAGCTGGATGTCCATCTGGACAAGAATTAATCTCGCGGCCGCGTTCACAAATTGTTTACAAATTGCAACCTCGTATGTTATCATCAAAATGATTTAACTTGGGGAGAGGTTTGTGATGAAAAAGTCGTACTGGATCTATTCGGGGATATTGCTTTTTCTCGTTCTGGTGATGATCGTCGGTGGCACGATACAGGATTATCGCACGAAGAAGGCGAAACTCCGTAAATGCGTGACTCGGACGATGATTTCGACCGGGTGTTTCGAGGTTGGCCCTGAAGACAAAGTGGAGCCGCCGACCGATGATGAACTTCTCCATGGCGGGGATGAGGTGGATCTGTCTGCACTGTCCGAAGCACAGAAAATGATCCCGCAGCTTGAAGAATACGGTGTCGATGGGCAGGCTCTGTTTACGACTGTAGGACAGAAGATCCTCTCCGGAGCTCGATTTGAAATTACCGATACGAAGATCAGCGGACGTGATGCGGAAGTCAATGTGCATATCTATTACGGCAATCATGAGGGTGATGTGGTCCTGGAGTATTTCTATTATCAGGATGAATGGGTGCTCTCGAACACGATAGATGCGTTAAAGAAACTGACTGTCGATGGTCGGGACTACGACGAAGCGGAAGCGTCTGCGTTTGAGGTCGTCGTGTCTGCGTTTTAACCTTTGAATATGTTTGTATCATGAGTCAGAAATAGAGGAGAATGGATCATGAAGAAGAGTTATATTATTGCGCTTATCTGCATCGCAGTTGTGGTGATCGGCATTATCGTTTATCACGTTGTTTCCACATATGGGCCGGGAAGTGAGAATGCGCAGATCAAAAAGCGTGTGGAGTATCTGCTGGAATCATACGGAGCCCGTAATGATAAGGGTGACACATGGTCCACTTATGATCCGAAAGAAGAAGATCTGGATATCGGCGAGTCGGCGATCTACCTTTGCAAGACGTTGAAGAGAGGTAAGTACGATACGGAAGAGGAAGCCCGTGAGCACCTGCTGGCCGGTTGTTATTTCAAGATCGAAA
>JAFZLF010000025.1 GCA_017551625.1 Clostridiales bacterium
ACTGCGCTCATTATTTCTTTACTTTTTCACATTGTATTTGCCAATCTTGAACCGGATATAAACTCACGTCTTGCCTCGGCATCCGGAGTCAATACCTGAATCGTTTTCACATCCGGATTATCAAGATAGAACCATGCTGGAAGGTCGTTCACTTTATTCACGATAAGGATCAAAAGGTTCTTCGCACTTTCGTTATTGGGAAGGATTATGTTCTTCGATTTACGGAAGGCACGCTGAATGCTCGCGAAAGCCTTCACTTCACATTCATCCATACTGTCTGGTGAAATAATAAGCCGCGAGGCCATATCTATAATAACAGCAGAGGCAACTTTAGTCTGATTAAGAATCGCTGACAGAACTTCTCCGATTGTGGGCACCGCTATTTCCTTTCCATCTTTATCTTTTAAGCGAGTTCCTACAAAAAAGCTTTTCATGTAGTTGTTTTTGAAAGATGCTCCAGAGACATTTGCACACATCTTCTCAATTTCGGAGCTATTATCAGGTGCGTAAAAACCAGACGACGGATCATAATATGCAATGGCCCCATAGCCATGCTTTTTCAAATAAATATATACAAAATCAGCAAGATCACGGTTTCTCTCCGGAGCATCATCCGGATAGTGGAAGCGATCAAGCACATTCCCCTCCAGAATAATACACGGTTTAATCTTCCTGAAAATGTCCAGTTCATCATGCCATTTCATATTAGCCATTCTTTTTTACTACTCCTTTTTTCTGTAGTTTTTCTCTCAGTTTTTCCGAGAAATCTGCGCCATGGATTCCTACGGAAATCGTTCCTTCGGGCAGGTGAAAATTATTTATTCTTTTCGGGTCATTATTAGCCAGATACTCTCTGTATACGGTTTCAAAATCCGGGCGAAAAAGATAGATGTGCTGGTTTTCTGAACCTCGCATCGTCATATGCGTATTTTTCTCTTTGATATATCGACCATCAACAAGGACTGCAATAGAATCCAGCACTTCTTCTTTCTCCGGAGCAGAACATATCTCCTCGTATGTATAGCCGGAATAGACGAGAATATCTCTGGTGAGGTTACTAAGTAATCTCGTAAGTGCGGCTAATTCTCCCGCCTGCTCCATCGGTTCCCCGCCTGAAATCGTGATACCATCAACCTGATTCTCTCGGAAAACAGATTCAACAAGTTCAACAACCATTTCCACATCCATACTGGGCCAGCCTTCCCGGGACCACAACTCGGGATTACTGCATCCGGGGCAATGCCTGTCACAACCTACCAGCCATATTCCGATACGACGGCCCGGTCCCAGAGAATCTATCGGGTATACGATCTGTTCAACTACCATAACTAATCACTAACATGGCTGCTTTCGCTTCTGCAACTTCGGGGGCACCAAGGGGGACACCAAGAGTTACCGTTGTTCCCGAAAGCAAAGGTGTTCTGCTGCCTCTTTCTGCGCGTTGCGCACCAATATATGTACCATTCTGACTGAGATCCACAATGTATACGTTTTGATTCTCTATACCAATCAGCAGATGGAGCCGTGAGACACGTGGATAATCCCGGAGAATACCGGAAAGGTTCTCTTCTCTTCCGACGAGAGTGTATGTTCCCGGTTGGATTATCAGACTCTCCGTTTTCTTGGATCGAGCGTCCATAAAAGTAACCTCTACACAATCTGAGAGCTCATCGGAATCACTTATCGGATCGACATCTTCAAGCGATGCGCCACAGTCAGGGTTGGAACACTTCTCGGCGAACTGGGGATTTTTCGTCTTGCATTTGGGACAAATCAGGTAATCCGTTTTCTGCATCCTTCTTCCGCAATTCGGACACTCCACAGCCGTCTCTGCGCAATAGCAAGAGCAATCAGGACACTGCACAATTGCAGATGCACGATGCCAGTCATTATCCTCTCCGACGAACGAATGTGTGCATCCGATACATTCGCTGACACTCGAAAGATTGGGCAGGGTGCATACCGGACAAAGCTGCAATTCGTCATTCTCATCTGCATCAACGGCAATATTCTTATCCTCTGGATAATAGAATCTGATCATGCTGTTCCCTCTCTCTTAATCCAGTCGTTTTACTTGTTTCTTCTCATGACCACCGGACGTGTGCCTGCGCGTTCTGTCATTTGTTTGGACTTCCGGGGTCTGCTCGACCTGCTCATCTGCACCGGGTATCTGGCCGGTGTACTCCTCCTTACTGGAAATCTTCCAGTATCTTACAGAAGGAAGTTCTTTGTGGGCAGAACCATCTCGTCGTGGCACAACTCCCTTCTCTCTTAAGCGTTTTACGATTTCCGGAGACGCGCCACAGAAGGATTCTTGTGTTTTGATTATTTCAGCATCTGTCCAATTCATTTTTCTCCCCGATGTTTGCACACCAACTACGCGCATGGTAACTTTTCCATCCTTGCCTTTTCGAATACGGATCCCCGTTTCATCCCCGAATCTATATAGACTCGTGACCACATCGTCATCTCCGTTCTTTTCGCCAATCAGATGGTAACCCAGTTCTTCCATTGTCTCATCGATGCATCGTGCGATTTCCTGTTGGACAGCCATTTCCATCACACGTTTCTCGAGCTCTTTAACATCACGTTCAAGATTACGGATGGCTCTATCAAGCGCCGACGCACGTGAGAAGGTCTGTTCACTCTCTTTACACTCTTCGTTCAACCGCCTCATCAGTGATATCTTCTCCGCCAGCAATTGACGATAGCGTGGATAGTTTTCTTCCAGTTTGCTTGTCTGATATGCGATCTCATTTAAGATTCTGGATTGAATCTGGTGAAGTGCTGTTTCGTTATCGGCTCTCTGGATGTCGCCAATTGCGTCTTCCACAGATTTTCGGTCTTTTTCCGAAAGGTTATCACGATCAAGTAGTTCTTCCGCCCGCTTAAGTATTTGTGCCCGTAGTTCATCCAGTTCCTTATCTGTCGGAGATGCAGAAACAGTCATCGCGCGACTTGGAAGTGCGGCAAGCGCTTCTTCAAGGGTGTGTTGAGATGAAGTGTACTGGGATCCGATTATATCAGCGATCTCCTTCATTGCATCCCTATATTGAGCAGCAGCTTTTCTATCTTCAGCTTCAATACCGGCCAGCATCTGTGCTTGTTGATCGACAGAGGCTTTAACGATGCGCAACGTTTCCAGTTCACCTGAATAATCCGACGCACAGATTACGCCACAAAGCCCCATCATCTTGTCCAATCGTTGTTCTTTCTCAGATATCAACGCCAGGATCCTCTCTTTATCCTGTGACGAGACAGACGAAAATTGGACCAGTGTTTTCTGTTGCCTGGTTTTTTCCAGTTGTTTTCCAACACTCGTTTTTATACCTCGCGCATGCATGATACATGAAACTATGGCGCTACGCAGTTCATTGGCTTCACGTTCTCTCCGTTCCAGTTCTTCCCTTCGCGCCTGCTCAAGATCATAATAGCCATATTCAGGTGAACTCATTATCGGAACCCCCCATTCGTTTCTTTCACGTTTTTAGTTTGCTCTGAAGAGCATCGATATGTTTCTCATCAATTCCCTGGCGTCGAGCCCATACTTTGAAGCCGGGCCTTATCGTTCCTCCGGCATAAAGGTGATTAATGAAAGATATGAAAGGCTCGTTTGTATTATGAAAGGAGCACTCCGAGATGATGGCATTCACCGCTACTACAAACTCAGAAAGGCCGTTATACTGCTTTCCGTCGTGCACATCAAGGACAGCCGATCCCGAAAGGAAATAAGCGAGCTCGTAGTATCCTTCCTGTATCGTTCCATTATTTGAAACAGAATTCTCCATACTATAGATCTGCTCTAATAATTCATTCTGTCCATGTAAAAAGTAGTAAATACTTATCAGATGAGAATCTACGATATCCCGAAGCAGATCGAAAGTAAGTGGTTCTGTTCTAGAGTCATCCTTTTTCTGTCCGTTTGCATTATTATTTGCAAAATAAGATCCCCCGGAGGACACATTATAACTCCCGGTTATTTCGTTTACTTCCTCTTTCCACAGCACTTGGAGCATATTCTGACCGAGCTCCGCCATATTCTTAGAAACATGCTGTTTCCATGCGAACTCCTTGAGTTCCGGATATAGTTGATAAAGCTTAATAAAGTATATTCCATCGTTATTGGGATATATGCAACCTTTATAAGGATAGGAACGCATGCCCTCATAGGTCATGTTGGTCCAAGTAGCATTACATATCGTAGAGATTCGTTCCTTTTCTCCTTGATAAGCTTCATCTTCGACTTTAATTGCGTTTACTGTATCGGCAAGCAGTTTAAATTTGCCGTTAAGGTCAAGCAGAGATACTTTCCACTTATACGCCAGCGTAGTAACAAGTTTCGGTATCTCATCGGGAATAACAAACCGTTCGCCATCCATCGAAAAAACGGCAGTGGAATCTGCACTCCTCGGTTTTCGGATGATCCACTTTGTATAGTCGCCTTTGAGCCAATCGGCAACCGCTTCATATTTCCATCTTTTTTCCGGTTCATACTGTAGCAGGCCAAACAGAAGATCCTGATACTGAGCAGCCTCAGCTGGAGAAAACATTTTAGTCAACTTGTCCAGATCCGGAATACGATTATTTATTACTATGCTCCAATCAATCGTATCTTCATCCTGACCGGTTTTTACATAGGGAGACTTCTTGAAAAGCATATAGTAAATCGTTGCACCCAGTGAAAAGATGTCATCAGATGGTCCGATAAAATTTCGACCTTCTCGAACTTGAGGGGACGAGTATTTAGGGGTTCGACCTAATCTTGTAACATGTGTCCTTCCACCACCTGTGTCCATCAAACCGCTGATTCCGAAATCAATTACTTTTACAATCCCGTCCTCCGAGATCACGAAGTTTTCCGGTTTAATATCTTGATGAATGATGCCAAAGTTATGGAGCGTATGAACTGCCTCGGTCATCTGCTTTATCAACTCTTTACGATTGTATTTCTCGACAGAACCATCATCACAAATATCTTTCAGGCTTCTGGCATTGATAAAAGGGGACACCTCATAGAACAAATTGTTCCACTCTCCCCAATCAAGAAGCGGAAGAATATTCTCGTGCTCTATTTTCTGTAGCATCTCCCTGACTTCAGGTCTCACATACTGACAATTATGATAGATTTTTATACAGCGCTGCTGTCCATCTGCGTCCGAGCAAATGTATATATCACTCTCTCCACCACTGGACATACGCGACAGAAGAATGTATTTCCCATCAACAGTGCTGCCGGACAGATCTTTCTCTGTCGGTGTCGTGTATCGGTTCGCACTCACATCGGTAACAGGAACATAGGTGGGTTGACTGCGTTTCAGATCACTTTCCTTAACTGTATCGGTAACCTCAGTCTGTGTTTCTCTACTCTCTGGTGCAAAGGGTTTACCAACTTCCACCTCTGAAACAGGGTGTCCGCAGTTTCCGCAAAACTGCCAACCATCGACCAACTCACTTCCACACTGTCTGCAAAATGCCATTATTCCAACTCCGCCTTGTTCCTATCATCGTATTATTCAATCTGATATTGACGGGGGTGTCCCTTCGTGTTTTGATCACACTTGGAGGACACCCGCGTCAAAAGAATATCCTTTAATCGCTGATCACAGCATTACGGAGAATAATGTCCACAGTTCATTGCTGCATCTGGGTAATAGTACTGTTTGTGGTATTCACACCATATTTCCATACCTTTTGAGCCATTCGCCCACGAACAGTTTTTGCAATTAAATTCAGCAGCAAAGGAAAGATCCTCCGGAAGTTTGATTGTTTTCTTTTCGTCTTTTTTCATGTTTTTTCTCCTTGATATTTTACTTGATTACCACTTTGCTTTCGCGCTTTCGCACGAAATCTGTTCCTACGTCATACCATACGATTTCTGCTCTGTTTATAAGAAATACCGGCATCAGGATGCTCTGAAGTGAATTGATCCTTATGATCTCTCGCGCCATTTCAATATCTCGTTCCGATAATTTTTCATCATTGACGTGACTATGTATGATTCCGCGAAAAATTATCTTCGATGTTTCCCATTCCGCAAGTTTTTCCTGCCAGAGTTCTACGTACGGATAATAATCTGTTCTGCTCTCTCCCCTCCCTTCGTCATAGAAAAATGTATCTATTACGTCATTGTTATTACTTCCAAGCAGTCCTCCGGATTCATAATGTTTTGATCCTAGAGAACGAATTATCTCCTGCTCTGTTTTTTTGAATATCCGAATCACCCGTCGCCTAAAACCTTTCGATGTCTGGTTTCATTTTCATTCCCCCCAAACACTACCGCGAGTATTCTTCTATTTTGTCGTCGATGATTTTTTTCACGGCTTCCACTGTCACGCCTTCTCGCGTACGTCTCAGAAAACGAATCGCTGCATCGTTTGTTCTAAAACAACCAGCTACGCTTATTGCCGCCATCGCATATAGTCCGCTCTCTCCAAACGGTTTGCTTGCAGCATAGTATTCTTCATTCAAAAGAAGATCTATCAGGTGCCTTATTCTTTTATTATGCTCCTCAAATCCAGCTTCATCCTCATGTCCCCTTGATCCAATCCACGCTTCTCTTTTATCTTCCAGCACCAGAGCTGTCAGTATTTGTGCAGGGATACTTGCCTGATTGCAAACGAGTTTTAACACTTCGTTTGTATCTGCGTTTTGAGAAAAATATAGCGATTCAGCAAGGAGATAACTAACACGATCAGCATCTTTTTTGAACTCGGAATAGTTTAATAATTCTGTACCAGGCGCTCGCTTTCTAAAGAGTTCGAGTCCTCTGGAATACCACTCATATGCGTCTCGTTTCGTCGCTATTACTTCTTCATCAGATGGCCTAAAAGCACCAGTCAGTTCATATAATAAAACCAAGGTAAGTCTGTGCCCGCACACTTTGAAGAGAGCCTGTCCGTGACCGGCCAGAACGGCTTTCTCGTACCAGTCTTTTGCGGTTGCCGCCGGACGCACCCCATCGATTTCCACTTCGTTGTCGAGATAATCGTAGAAGAGACCGAGTCGGAACATCGCGTGAGGATCACCAGCATTCGCATTTGCGGTAAGCTGACCGAGCGTCATGGTTTTCAGGTATGGTAACACCGGTGATTTGCCGGCATATTCAGGCACAAGAAGTGGCTTATCCAGATTTCGCGGTATGACCGGCTCATTCGGAAGATCCGGAACCGAATTCGGATTCAGTTTCAATCGGACTTTCATAATCAACGCTTCTCTCTGCTCTTCAGGAACCTTGGAATCAGAAGGGAATGTAATTTTCGGGTTATCCCAAGAGTTATTCACGGATGGTTTAAGCACCTCGTTGGGGTTAAGAATCGCGTCTGGTTTAAGAATCTCGTTCGGGAGAATCTTGGGCTGACCGGCATGATCGACCGCTGCAGATCCGTCATCAATCGATTTCTTGAAATCGTCCACTTGCGGCTGAGAAGAAACTGTATTCTCAATTGTTCCAGCATTATCAGAGATTGGTTTATTGTTCAAAGGGGCAGGATCAGTCCGGGGAACAGGGATATTCGGTGATGCCTTAGAAGGCACAAAATGCTTCTCGGAGGTTACTTTCTTATCAACCGGCAGATCTTCACAATTAATTATTCCACCACAGAGCGGACACTTCCGAGAACCGAGTTTATTGCCACAATGACCGCAGAATTGATCATTTACATAGTAGGGTGAACCACATTTTACGCAATAACCAGCCGCTTCCATAGAACCTCCCCATCATTCACTCAGGAAGTGTTAGAGTGCCCTGTCAAGGGCACTCTAAGGATGTTATTCGTAGGATAACATCGCGCGCGAGCCTGGGCGGGGTATACTATGGAAGGCTCTGGCACACTTGAATGTTGATATTGATGATTTCATCTGCACTCAGTCTGATTTCAGTCTGATTTGCCCTCTTTATCTGACAGATATCAGACTGGCGCTAAGATCAACCCTAAGAGGTGACAGAGCCAGAAAATAAAACCTCACTTCTTCGGGCGAATGCTGACTTCGCCGGATGTCAGGACCGCGGTGGTGCCGTCATCGTACTCCACCAGGAGATTACAATCCTCTGTGATGTCGAGGACCTTCGCCTGACGCGTCGCTCCGCCACCTGTGGAAATGACGTCCACGTTTCTCCCGAGCACGAGGCTTCGGTCCTTATAGTCCGCCTCGTAGCCGAGATGATCCGGCGCGCGGTAGATCGCAAAGAAGGATCTCAGAAACTCCGCAGCGATCCGATTCTTCGCATCGGGCATACGGACCCCGAGAATACATCCCGCGATCTCCTTAAGCTCCTCCGGGAAGCCCCCTTCCGGTTCATATACATTAAATCCGATCCCGAGCACGGCATGCTCGAGATTTCCGTTTTCCATACTCATCGACGCTTCGGTCAGGATGCCGACGACTTTTCTCTCGCGAAGGAAAATGTCGTTGACCCACTTGATCTGTGGGCGGTTATGTTCCTTGCTCTTCCTGATAATTGCTTCGAGTTCTTCTTTCGGCACTTTCGATCCGGGCACGATTCTCCTGTCCGGAAGGACTGCCTCGATCGCATGGCATGCCGCGACGGCCGCCATGGTCGTGATTTTCAGTGCCCGCTCCGGCGGTATATCCGTCGGCCGCAAAAGCACACTGATATAAAGGCCTGTATTTAGTGGAGAAAAGAACGAACGCCCCATCCGGCCCTTCCCGCCTGTCTGGGAATTGGCGATGATCACAGTCCCTTCACGCGCACCGGCCGCCGCTTTTTCCTTAAGAAGCGTATTCGTCGAGGTCACTTCATCAAACACCTCGAAATCGAGATCGAGATCCTCGCCGAGATATTTACTGACACCCTGTGAGGAGACGATGTCCGTGTCCGGCGACAGAGCATACCCGCGTCCCGGAGCTGCCTCGAGCGCATAGCCCTCCTCGCGCAGGGACTCGACCGCCTTCCATACAGCGGTGCGGGACAGGCCCAGTTTCTCGGCGATCTCGGCCCCGGAAAAGTATGTCCCCTTATTCTGCTCAAATAGCAGAAGTATCTTCTCTTTTGTACTTTCTTTCTTACTCATCTTATATATCCGTTGCGATGAAACTCCTATCGTGTGCCGGGCTTTCTCCGGCACATCTTGACATCATCCGTGCAGGGCCTCGCGCTCGCGCCGGAGTTCGCCGATCAGCGAGTAGAGGGTCCAGTTGATGTTAAAGGGCGTAACCGCCGCCTTCAGCGCGACGGGCTTCTCTCCCTCTGCGCGAAAACCACTTAGGAACGTGCGGATTCCTTCTTCTTCAATGGAAACGAAGATCAATATCTCCGGCATCTGATACATCGGAGGGACTTTGCTTTCTGCCGGAGGCGTGATCTGAAACGGCAGAGGTTTCAGAAGCTCCGGAGTAAGACCTCCTGAAACAGTATTCTTCTTAATGATCTCAGAAAGCTTCAGCGGAAGCTCTCCAGGCCCGATGACCGAGACGCGCTCACCGATCGATCCGGCTACACGGCGTACCGCTTCTTCCCTTTCTTTCGAGTCGACATACATGAGGATCATGGATCTGTTTTCCTTTTCGGATCACTCTTCGAGCGCGCCGACCTTACGCAGTTCCTCGATGGCCTTTCTGACATCGCGAGCGATCACTTCTTCCGGCGCATCGAAACGCGCTGTCATCGCAGCGATGATCTCCTCTTCGGTCGTGTCTTCCTTCAGGTACGACAGGATGACGCCCAGGGTCTTATTTCCGCGGACCACTCCGGAGAACGGCGCATCCGCCGTCGGCACCAGCAGGCTCTCGTCCGCCGTATCATGCGGGATATACTGTTTCTTCAGTTTCATATATATAATCCTTCTTTCCTTTAGTTACATATCGGGAGGGATGGAGTCCCATGATGATCCATCGCCATTACCCTCTCATGATACCATGAAAAGTTTTTTTCAAAAACCTATAGACAAACCCGGAAAAAGTAGTATCATATGAATTGTGATACATATGAATGGTTATTCATGTGTTTCCGAGAAAAAGATAACCGAAGGAGATACATACTATGAGAAGAAGTTTCAAGCTCGAAGACCTGGATTGCGCCAACTGCGCCGCGAAGATGGAAGAAGCCATCGGTAAGCTCCCCGGCGTGACAAAAGTATCCGTGAATTTCATGGCCCAGAAGATGATCCTCGAGGCAGACGACGCCGTATTTGAGTCTGTCCTTAAGGAAGCCGCGAAGACCATCGCGCAGGTCGAGCCAGACTGCCGGATCATCATGTAAGAACATCGCCGCGCCCCTCTGCTTTTGGGTGCTGAAAGTAAATCAAAAACACTTATCGCAACAGTGTAATACTGTTACAAACCCTTAGATTTCAATCATTTTATTGAGTGGTAAGCATTATGTCGAAGAAACAAAAGAAAACCCTCCTGCGTATTCTGGCCGCGGCTGCAGCGCTCGTCCTCCTCGAGCTGCTGCCCATCTCCTCCCTGCTCGACTCCCTCTATGGGAGTGACGGAGGAAACGCGGTACTTCGACGTGCCACTCTTATTGTTATTTATCTTATCCCCTACCTCATCGTCGGTTACGACGTCGTGCTCGGCGCGATCAGAAAGATCGGTCACGGTGATTTTCTCGATGAAGAATTTCTCATGATGATCGCCACCGTCGGCGCGCTGGCTGTAGGAGAATATCCCGAGGCCACTGCCGTCATGCTCTTTTATCAGGTAGGAGAGCTTTTCCAGAGCATCGCCGGCGGCAGAAGCAGGAAGTCCATCGCCGCCATGATGGACATCTGCCCGGATACCGCGATCGTCCTTCGTGACGGCGCCGAGGAAGAAGTCGACCCGTCGGAGGTCTCTGTCGGCGAAGTCGTCCTCGTCAAGCCCGGCGAGAAGGTCCCGATCGACGGCATCGTGAAGGATGGAAACTCGAGTCTCAACACTGCGGCGCTGACCGGCGAGAGCCTCCCGGTCGAGGTCGCCCCAGGAGATTCCGTCTACTCGGGCTCGATCAACGTAAGCTCGGCCATCACGGTCACCACGACCACCGAATACGAAAACAGCACAGTTTCCAGGATCCTCGAACTGGTGGAAAACAGTACCGATAAGAAAGCGCATGCAGAGAAGTTCATCACCCGCTTCGCTCGTTACTATACCCCGATCGTCGTTATCCTCGCGGTCCTGATCGCCCTGATCTGCGCGATCTTTACAGATCTCGGAATTGCAGGCAGCGTCTACAGAGGACTCATCTTCCTCGTCGTCTCCTGCCCCTGCGCCCTCGTCGTCTCCGTACCGCTTTCGTTCTTCGGTGGGATCGGCGCAGCCAGCCGCCGCGGCATCCTCATCAAGGGCAGTAACTTTCTCGAAGAACTCTCGCGGATCGACACCGTCGTCTTTGACAAGACCGGCACGATCACACGCGGCGCATTTGCCGTCGACGCCGTGCATCCGAACGAGATCGACGAAGATATCCTGATCGATATCGCCGCGCTGGCGGAGAGCCGTTCGCACCATCCCGTCGCCGAGTCGATCGTAAACGCCCACGGCAAGCACATCGACGCCTCCCGTCTCGGCGAGGTCGAGGAGATCGCCGGCCGCGGCGTCCGCGCCGTCATCGACGGACAGACCTACTATGTCGGAAACGGGAAACTCATGGAAGACGTCCACGCCGACTACCACGAGTGCCACCTCCCCGGCACCGTCGTGCATGTATCGCGCGAGACCGAATATCTCGGACACATCGTCATCAACGACGAGCTGAAGCCCGATTCGAAGGAGGCCATCGCTGACCTTCGCCGTGCCGGTATCTCGGAAGTCGTGATGCTCACAGGCGATAACGAGAAGGTCGCGGAGAAAGTCGCGAAAGACGTCGGTATCGACAAGTATTTCGCCGGACTTCTCCCTGCCAATAAGGTCGAGAAGATCGAGAGCCTCATGGACGGCACAAGAAAGATCGCCTTTGCCGGTGACGGCATCAACGACGCCCCGGTCCTGACCCGCGCCGATGTCGGCATCGCGATGGGCGCACTTGGTTCGGACGCTGCGATCGAAGCGGCGGATGTGGTTCTCATGGACGACCGCCTCACCAAGATCGCGGAAGCCGTACGTATCGCGAGAAAAACCATGCGCATCGTAAAGGAGAACATCGTCTTCTCGATTGCCGTGAAGATCGCCGTCATGATCCTCGGCGCACTCGGCCTTGCCGGCATGAAGCTCGCCGTCTTCGGCGATGTCGGTGTACTGATCCTCGCGATCCTGAACGCCGCCCGCGCCATGCGCGTCCCGAAAGCCTGAGCAGAGGCCGCTCTCCGGAGTACCCGTTTCATCCCGGTCCTGTGGTACAATGTTTCTACGGAGGGAAAAACCATGAAACGCAGACATACCCGGATACTTTCATTTGCCATGAGCCTGATGCTTCTTTTCAGTATCACAGCCGTTCCCGGCTGTTCGAAGTCGACCGCCAAAAAGGATGCGGCGATCATAAAGAAATGTCAGGGTACCGTCGAGGATTATCTCGTCTACCTCTCCTCCGGAAAGACCGGGAAGCTCCCCCGCTATGCCGATCCGGATACGGACCCGTTTCAGGATCCGGATTCCCTCGAGGATCATGAGGCGGTTCTGTGGGACGCCCTTCTCAGGAAGCTGACCTTCGAGATCGGAGAGGTCGAGCTCGACGATGACGAGGCCGATGTCGCCGTCACTATCTCCCTTCCCGACGCCCGAAAGATCGCGAAGATCACAGACGAGACACTCACCTACTCCTCGGCAGCGGATCTCGTCGCCGCATGTAAAGATTTCACCGACGCCGATATCGAGATTCCCGTCACGATCGACGATGATCAGGTCACCATCGCCGGCACAGATGAACTCTACAAGCAGGTACAGTCGCAGTTTCAGATCCTTTCCGATGCCATCCCGGACGGCGACGAAGTCATGCAGACGAAGGTCGAAGAATTCATGCAGAATCTGCACGATCTGAACATCCCGTACCTCTACGAACATTCCCGGATCCCGCATCTGGACGATTATGACCCGATGTCCGGGAACATTATCGCGGCATGCAATTCTTTTCTGACCTACGAGGTCGAGTACGTCGCTCCTAAGGACGGAAACTCCGCTGATTTCATCGTGCACGCACACTCCAAAGACAGTAGTAACACCGCGAGGTTTTTCTTCTCCGATCCGGTAAATATCGCGCCGGCTTTCTGTGATGCTTTTGACGCGATGGCAAGCGGCACGATGGACTTTGACAAAAATTACTACGAGTATATCGATATCGATGCGCTGGTACCCGGTTTCAGAGATGAGCTGGAGAATGCACGTGACATCGATGTGGATATTCCCGTGACGATCACCGTCGACGATAAGGATCCTTCGGTCTACTCGATCGAGGGGGATTTCTCCGAGATCATGCCGCCGTTCGAGCCGCTGGACTATGCGGATGAGATCGATGAAGAAGGGCAGCTCGCCTGCTATCAGGCATCCATCGAGCTTCTCCGCGCCGAAAACCGGATCTCTGACGACGAGTACGAGATGTGCCGCCGTGCGCTGGGCGTGTATTCCTTTGACGAAGAGGCATTCCGGGCGGTCATGGCCAAGTACGGGTTCACGCAGGACACTTCGTATGCTTTTGACGAACTATACACTAATGGCGGATCCTTCCAGATCAACCTCGACAATCGCGACGAGATCATCGAGTCGGCACTGGCCAACGGCGATGTTCTGCGGGATACGAAGGCCATGATCGAAGAAGGTGGCGCAACCGGTGTCATTTCCGGCGGATGGTTTGATTTCGAGTTTGTCGGAAGCAGCACGGAAGATTACATATCCTTCGAAGGTGACGGCGATGCCGAGCATACCGTATATCTCCGGTCGATCGTCATCAACGAGTATATCCTGGCGTTCATGATCCTCGACTATACCGACGATCAGATTGCTCTGATCGACACGATCCTTCAGGAGCTCGGACTCGAATAGCTAGAAGTGCTTCTCAAGCCTTCGGATCGCGAAGATCGAGGAGGTTATCCCCGCAATCGATGCCATACTTCTTGAGGAACAGTTGAAGTCTCGGATCGTCGGGCTGTCTGACCATGCGCGGCTGATGCGCATCGCATCCGAGAACGAACTTCGCCCCCATCTCACTGGCCATCCGGAAGAAACGGTCGCACGGATAGTGGCGTCCGTCGAAGAAACCGTACATATTCACCTCGAGAGGTATATTAAGCTCGATAGACTTTCTGACGATCCTTCTCATGTGTCTGAGGTATACTTCATCCCCACCCATGTAGTACACCAGATCAGGATGGGCCAGATAGGTAAAGAGCCCCGTCTCCATCCCTTCGATCGTAGTCTCGACATAGGACTGGAGCTGGTCTTCGCCGAAAATAGGCGAGCCCACATAGAAACCGTCCACTTCATTTATGCCGAAGTGCTGCCCCAGGATCAGGTAATCGAGAGGATACTTCCGAAGTTCTTCGATAAGCTTCGGGAAAAACCTCGTGCTATATTCCACCTCATAGCCGATGAGGATCCGGATCTGATCTTTATATTCTTCCCGCAGTTTCACGAGTGTGTCCGTGTATTCCGGGATCTCCCGCATATCCATCCTGATCGCAGATCGGAATCCCGCCGGATACGGCTGAGGAGTATGGTCCGAGAATCCCAGCACCTGAAAACCCTGAGCGATGGCATTCTCGATATATTCCCTCTCGGTTCCGGACGCGTGATTACAGCGGCGGGTATGGGTATGGTAATTGGCTAACATAGATGATCCTTTCCGGGCCTTGCGGAAGATTTTCCGTATCCGCAGGCGATCTCAGCGCTTCTCCATAAAGATATAACCGCATTCCTGCGCGGCTTCGCGGAAACACGCGAGGATCCGCTTCGCGTACTGCCCGAGGTTTTCTTCGGCGATCGCGGTATTTACGAAGACGACCGCGATATCCTTGCTCAGATCGCTCAGACAGTCAAAGAGCGCATCGAGATTGTTACCGAACCACATGGGAAGCTCCATCGTGTCAACGATCACGCGATATGCCTCGTCACGGCTCGTCATATCTTTTCCATCCAGAAGATAAATGTTCATGTTACTCCTCCCCATAAAGCAGCGTGAAGGTCTCGTAATGGTCATCGGTGTAATAGATCAGACCGTCGTTGGAGAAGACGATGCGCTTCGCTCCTCTGGACTTCTTGCCCTTCGTGTCGATATCACACTCGTAGTAAGTGCGGCCTTTCTTCTCGGGCAGGCTCCCTTCTCTGTTGCCGAAAACATCGCCGCCGATACTGCATCCCGGGAAGTAGTCTTCGAGGGAACCGCCCTCCCAGCCCTTTTCTCTGGCCTGTTTCTTCGTTACGAAGTTTGACGGGAGATGCCCGTAAGTATGGATATACAGCGCCACGTCATCTTTGCTCGTGTACTCGCCGTCCTCATCGATGACATCTTCCTTCGGGTCCGCCGTTGTTTCCGTCGGAGCCTCTGTCGTCGTCGTTTCTTTCTTAGTGGTTTCTTTTTCCGTCGTCTCTGAAGTAGTGGCTTCGGTGGTTGCTTCCGTCGTCGCTTCAGTAGTCGCCTCGGTCACATCTTCTGAAGATTCTTCCGTCGGTGCCGCGGTTTCCTTTGTCGTGGTCTCAGAAGTCGTTGTCGTCGTAGTAGTCGCAGCAGACGTTTCCTTCGACTTCTTCGAACATCCGGCGAAAAGCCCGACCGCCAGGATCAGCGTCATGATCAGTATCCAGAGTTTCGTATGATTTCTTCTCATTTCGATTCCTTCTTCCATTTTCTGTCCTGCCTATTATAGCAAAAACTCATCCTGCGCGAGATATCCCCCGTTTTTCGGCACGTTCCCCCCGCATGCAAGTTCCTTTCACTCGAACTTCGGATTCGCACAAGAAAGAACCGCCTTCCTTTTTCGGAGACGGTTCCTCTTAAACATTTTGAATCAGACGAGAGAGACTCTCTCAACAAAATCAGTTCTCGCCGGACTTCTTGTCCTCATCTTCATCTCCGAAGAGAAGTCCGTCACCCGATCCGGCCGGTCCGCTCAGATCGCCAAAAGAACTGGGAACGAACCCTTCCTGCTCCGAAGAACCGGAAGCTGCGCCTGTGTCACCGGAAGCATCGCTCGAGGACGCCTCAGAAGAAGGCTCGGAGGACACGTCCGCCACCGTATCAGAAGAAGCAGAAGAAGCGGAAGAAAGCATCGCGCCCGCCGGATCGTTATAGATCTCTTCAAACTCGGCACCCTCGATCTTCTCTTTCTCGAGGAGACGCTGGGCCACTGCGTTCAGGATATCCATCTTCTCATTGAGGATACGGAGCACATCTGCATATGCAGCCCGGATGATCTCACTGATCTCGGCATCGATCTTCGCCGCAGACTCTTCACTATAGACACGAGTATGACCGTAACTCTTGCCGATGAAGACCTCATCGTCATCGTCGAAGACTACATTCGGGAACTGCTCACTCATACCATAGCGCGTGATCATCTCACGGGCGATACTGTTGCAGTGCTGCAGGTCCGAAGAAGCACCGGTACTGATCTCGCCGAGGATGATATCCTCCGCGCCACGACCGCCGAGGGAGATCATGATATTGTCGATCAGCTGCTTTCTCGTCGTATAGTAGATATCCTCATCCGGCTTGTGCGCGGTATAGCCGCCGGCGCCGCCGGCCGGGATGATGGACACACGCTCGACGTGATCCGTCTCAGAGACAGTACGCAGGATGACCGCGTGGCCCGCCTCGTGGAAAGCCGTCAGGCGCTTCTCCTTATCGGACATGACGCGGCTCTTCTTCTCCGGTCCGATCATGACCTTAAAGACTGCCTCGGAGACATCCGCCTTAGAGATCTTCTTCGCATTTCTTCTTGCCGCCAGGAGCGCCGCCTCGTTCAGGAGGTTGGCCAGATCGGCGCCGGTATAACCGGGCGTGATCTTCGCGATCTCCTTAAGATCGACATCGTCCTCGAAAGGCTTATTCTTCGCATGGACCTTCAGGATATCCGCGCGGCCCTTGATGTCCGGACGGGAAACCGAGACACGACGGTCGAAACGGCCCGGACGCAGGAGCGCAGGATCGAGGATATCCACACGGTTCGTCGCCGCGATGACGATAACGCCCTCGTTCGGTCCGAAACCGTCCATCTCGACGAGGAGCTGGTTCAGGGTCTGCTCGCGCTCATCGTGACCGCCACCCATGCCGGCGCCACGGTGACGGCCTACGGCATCGATCTCGTCGATGAATACGATACAGGGGGAATTCTTCTTCGCGTTATCGAAGAGGTCACGGACACGGCTCGCACCGACACCGACGAACATCTCGACGAAGTCCGAACCGGAGATGGAGAAGAACGGCACGCCGGCCTCACCGGCCACGGCCTTCGCAAGCAACGTCTTACCGGTACCCGGAGCACCGTGAAGGAGGATACCCTTCGGGATCTTCGCGCCGAGCGCCGAATACTTCTTCGGGTTCTTGAGGAAATCGACGACCTCGGTGAGTTCTTCTTTCTCTTCATCTGCACCGGCCACATCGGCAAAAGTAACCTTATTCTTCGACGGGTCGTGGAGCTTGGCCTTACTTCTTCCGAAGTTCATGGCATTTCTTCCGTCGCCTGCATTTCTCGTAAAATTGATCCATACGAAGAACACCATCGCCGCGACCATCAGGACGATCATGATACCCGACATGATTGCCGAGACATCGGTCGGCTGCTTATACTCGAACTTCTCGATCGAGCCTTCTGCCTGTGCTTCCATGAGGATCGTCAGGACATGGTCCTCGGAATCATACGGGACCTTCTTGCTGACTTCCTTCTTCTTTCCGGTCTCGGTATCGAGGTACTTGAACGAAAGAGTGTTGCCGTTTAGCACGACATCTTCCTTCGTCACTTCCTTGTTCTGGATCATATTCAGCGCTTCGGAAAGAGAAGTACTCTTCGCCGAGCTTCCGTTCAGGAAGAAATACGATGCCACGATCAGCACCACGATCAGCACCAGATAGAACGGCAGTCCGCTAAATGACCGCTTCGGTCTTTTTTCTGTTTGACTCATTTGTCACCTCCGTCAACTTCAAGAACACATACATCCGGAAGATTTCGAAACTTTCCGTCAAAGTCCAGCCCGTACCCGACGATGAACTCATCCGGCACCTCGATGCCGATATAGTCCGCCGTGAAGTCCACCTTGCGGCGCGAGGGCTTGTCAAATGCAGCGACCACCTTGATGCTCCTCGGATTTCTCGAATAGAGCTCTCTCTTCAGGCACTGCATCGTGATGCCGGAGTCGATGATATCTTCCACGATGAGGACATCTCTTCCCGCGATGTCATAATCAAGATCCTTCTTGATACGGACATTCCCGGTCGAGACGGTTCCGCTGTAGTAACTGGACACCTGCATGAAGTCCAGGATCATCGGGCAGGAGATCTGACGGACAAGATCCGCGAGGAATACAAATGCGCCCTTGAGGATACCTACGACGACGATTTCAGTCTCTGATCCGGCATAGTCTTCCGAGATCTGCTTACCCAGCCGCTCGACGGCCGATCTGATTTCTTCCGCGCTGATCATGGTCCCTGTAACACGTTCCATCTGTCCGTTCTCCTTCTCATTAAGTTGTCCTGTCGAAAAACTCGAGTGCCATCAGTCTCTCCCCGTTCTTCCCGGAGTCTCCTTCAGGTCCTCTGTTTTCCGCCCGTTGTTTACGAAACTTCTGCTCCGACTCGCAGTCCGTGAATCCCACGGCATGCGCGAACGTCGGCAGCCACAGTGTCTCACTGCCCCTCGCGACGAGGAGCAACCGGTCACGGAACCTCGGCGGGATCTGCGCCTCATTCATGAATCGGCGCAGACTCTTCCGGGTATCACTTCCGGCCCGGCACATGGTATCTCCGTTTCTTCGGGTACGGATCACCGCGCCTTCCAGTTCCGAATACGGAAAAAACCACGTCAGATTATTATAAACTACCTCGGCTTCTTTCTCAACAAAACGGAGCCTCATTTGGCCAAAACTTTGAGAAAAATTAACCATTTCGCCCACCGGCAGATCTTTTAGCGCGACCTCGGTCATCGCGTCTTTTTCCGGGATCACGATCCCGGCGCCTTCGATATAACCGCCCTTATCCACGGCAGAAGCACTGTCCCGTGTGGTAAAGAAGATCTCCCCCCGTTCTCTTGCAGCGACGCGGCCGTTCGGAAGATCGATATACGCCACGCCTCCTGTCTTTTCAGAAAGACCGGCCACCGCCTCCCAGTGACACGCCTCGAGGTCGACCACATCTCCATATGTCAGAAGCGCCAGGAGCCGCATCACCCTTCTTTTCAGCGCACGCGGCATCTTCGCCAGTGCATCTGCCGGCACAGTCTTCTTCCCTTCTTTAAGGAACGGATCCAGAGCCTCCGAGGCAATTTGATCCAGATAGTCGTTCTCTTCCGAGATCCTTCCCGCCAGGCCGACCAGCGCAGATATCGGATCACGCGATGTTCCCTTCTCGATCATCGGGAAGACTTCATGTCTCCAGAAATTCCTGTCATAGGAAGGATCGTCATTTGTCATATCGTGGCAGTACGGGATCTTCTTTTCCTCACAAAATGAAAGGATCTCCTCCTTATGAAGACACAGGAACGGGTGGATGATATTCCCGTTTTTCGGACGGATGCCGCACAGTCCCTCCATGCCGCTTCCGCGGAAGATATGCATCGCGACGCTCTCCGCCTGGTCCTCCATGTGATGCGCCACGGCGACCGCGCCATCCTCTCCGGAAACACTTTGGAAGAAATCATATCTCGCGATCCTGCCGGCCGTCTCGAGGCTCAGGCCTTTCTTTTCTGCCATTTCAGGAATATCCACACGCTTCGGAAGAAACGGTATATTCAACTTGTCACAGAAATCCGACACGAGTTTTTCGTCCTGATCCGCTTCTTTTCGGATCCCGTGGTTCACATGCGCACACAGGATGGGAATATCCGGATATTTTCTTTTGCAGATATCCTGTAAAACGAACAGAAGCGCCATAGAATCGGCGCCTCCGGACACACCGACCACCAGAAGCCTAACCGGCAACAATCGGTGTTTCTCGATATAGTTTTCGACCACAGAAATCAGGTCTTCCACGTGATTACACATCCTCATCCCCGGAATCGCCCGGCTCGTCGTACCAGCTTCCTTCATCGGGTTCGTCCGGTTCGTCGTCGTCCTCATCCTCGCCTGCTCCCGGATCGTTCCACGGCATACTCTCCATCGGCGCCAATCCCATCAGGGATTCTTCCTCAGTTACGCCACCCGGCACATCCGGAACGAACGGAAGATCACTGTCCGAAGGACCCGGAACAAGATCCACGCCGATCGGCTCGAGTCCCATCGATTCGAGAAACGGATCCGGCGCGACACTGACCGGTTCCGCAGGAGCACTTACCGGCTCCGCGACGGCGCTGACCGGTTCCGCTACGGCGCTGACCGGCTCCGTAAAGAGCTCCTCCGGAACATCCACGGTCTTGATGGCGCCCTCCGGAGGCGCATCCTCATCCGTCGGCGCCAGCGGGGAATTGGGGTTCGGCTTATCCTTCTCGAAGAAGACCGTACGCGATCCGTTCCATGACAGGAATATCGTCTTCGTCGGACCCTGACGGTTCTTCGCGACGATGATCTCCGCTCTCTGGATCTCTTCATCGTCTATCTTCTTCTTAAACTTCGACTTCTCGTTCGTTTCTTCCTCGTCCTCGTCATCTACTTCTTCCTTGCGCTTATAGTAGTCTGGACGGTGGATGAACATGACCATATCGGCATCCTGCTCGATCGCGCCGGAGTCACGGAGATCCGACAGCATCGGGCGGTGGTCATCACGCTTCTCCGATTCACGGGACAGCTGCGCCAGCGCGATGATCGGGACCTTCAGTTCTTTGGCCATAAGCTTCAGGGCACGGGAGATCTCCGATACCTCCTGCTGACGCGAAGCGTTACTTCTCGTCGTCACCGGAGACATCAGCTGCAGATAGTCGATACAGATCAGCCCCAGAGGGCGGCCGATCCGGTTCTGCAGCTCACGACACTGCGTCAGGATCTCCGCGGAATTCAGTCCGGACTGCTCATTGATATACAGCTCCGCCTCCTTGAACATACTCATCGTATCGCCGATTCGTTGGAGCATCGCGGCGTCCGGTGTCCGGTTGCTCTGCAGGACCGAGATCGGCATGTCACCGCGCGAAGCCAGGATACGGTTCGCGATCTCGAGTGCATTCATCTCGAGACTGAAGAAAGCGACCGGCAACTTCTCCAGAAGCGCCACATTTACGGCGATGTTGATCACGAACGCTGATTTACCCATGGAAGGACGGGCTGCCACGATCGAGAGTGTGCCCGGTCGGAATCCGTTAGTCACATAGTCCAGCATCGCGAAGTGACTCATCACGGCCTTCTCGCGCTTATTCTTGAAGAATTGTTCCTTACTCAGGACGAAAATATCCTGGAGCTTAACAAGCGAAGTCTCGGAAGAACTCTGTCCGCGAAGCTCCGCGAGACGGGAGATCGCGACCTCGAGGAGATTGGCCGGATCGGACTCTCCTTCGTAGGTCTGACGGGTCACTTCTTCCATCGTCCGGATCAGACGCCGGCTCATGGACTTCTGCTTGACGATGCGGACATAATCGGTGAGGTTCGATACGAGAGCGTGTGCATCCGTAATGGAGCTCAGATACTCCATACCGCCCACCTTCTCCAGATCACCCTGCTTCTTCAGCGCGTCGCCGACCGTGATCAGATCGACCGTCTTCGACTGGGAATAGAGCGTATAGATCATCTCGTAGATCTTCTGGTGCGCCCCGACATAGAAGTCTTCGGCCAGAAGGAATCCGGTAACCAGTTCCAGTCTGTCCGGCGCTTCGAGACAGCAGCACAGCACAGCGATCTCCGCCTCCACATTCTGGGGCGGCACACGCGTCAGGATCGATTTTCCCTTCTCATCCGCCATACGTTACTTACTCCTCGGGAACGACCTCGACATTCACCTTTACGCTGACCTTCGAGTGCAGTTTCGCAGTGACTTCATAAGTACCGCAGGACTTGATCGGGTTCTTGATGGTGACATTCTTCTTATCTACCGCGAAACCGGCCTTCTGGATGGCATCCGCCACGTCCATCGCCGTAACGGCACCGTAGAGACGTCCGCCCTCACCCGTCTTGACCGCAAGTTTCACGGTCTGTCCGTCGAGTTTCTTGCCGTTTGCGATCGCTTCCTCGAGTTCTCTTCTGGCATGTTCGGCCTCAGAGCCCTTCTTGAGCTTATTCTTATTCATGTTGTCCGCTGTCGCTTCGACCGCCAGCTTCTTCTTCAGAAGGAAGTTTCTGGCATATCCGTCAGAGACCTCGACGACATCGTCCTTCTTGCCTACTCCTTTGACATCCGCCAGTAAGATACACTTCATTTTCTATTCCTCCAGAGAAAAAAATCGAGCACCCGCATATTCTTTTGCGGATGCTCAATATTATAACCGTTTCATACCATATTGTAAACGAGAAACGGACGCCGATTCTTCGCGGTCTGTACCTCGAAAGGCCTGTCCTGCCGCCCGTTTACGACATGAAGAAAAATTACTCTGCTACGAACGGCAGAAGAGCAACATGTCTTGCGCGCTTGATCGCGATCGTCAGTTCTCTCTGATGCTTCGCGCAGGTACCGGTCATACGCTTCGGCAGGATCTTGCCGCGCTCGGAGACGCACTTCTTCAGACGGGCCTGATCCTTATAATCGATCGTCTCGATCTTATCAGCGCAGAAAGCACATACCTTTCTTCTGGAACGTCTCTGCTTCATACCACGGTCGCCAAACTCACGTGCCGGCGCCTTCGGTGCTCTGTTTTCAGCCATTTTTCAAAATCTCCTTTCGAATCAATATGCCATTACATCAAAAGGAAGCTGGGCACCATCGTCCGAATCCATGGACGGTTCAAAGCCGGGGTCGATCTGCTGGGCTTGCGGCGGTGTAGGCGGTGTCTGCGCGACCGTTGTCGCCGTAGACGCGCTCGGAGCCGCTGCCTGAGCCGGAGCCTGAGAATAAGAGCCCTGTCCGTCCGCCTTCGTATCGACGAACTCGATCTCTTCTACCATGACCTCTGTTACATACCGCTTCTGACCATTCTGGTCATCGTACGATCTGTTCTGGATCGATCCGGTGATGGAGATACGGGATCCCTTGTGGAAATACTTCCCGAGGAGATCCGCCTGCTGGCGCCAGGCCACGCAGTTGATGAAGTCTGTCTGCTTCTCGCCGTTCTGGCTCTTAAATCTCCTGTCGCAAGCTACGGCAAACGAGCATACCGATACGCCGCTGCCTGTCTGCTTCACTTCAGGATCCTTCGTTAATCTACCCAATAAAATAACTTTGTTCATAATGCCACTTCCTTCTTACGCAATTACTCCTCAATGCGGATAACGAGGAAACGCAGTACGCCTTCTGTGATCTTCAGCACACGCTCGATCTCCTTCGGGAAATCCGCGTCAGACGTGAAGTTGAACAGAAGATAGAACCCGTCCTTCTGATCGTCGATCTCGTAAGCCATACGCTTCATGCCAAGTGTCTCCTGCGAGTCAATTGTCGCACCGGATTCGATCTTAGCCTTGATCGCGTCTGTTGTCGAAGCAATACCTTCGTCACCGAGAGCGGGACTCAGAACAACCATCATCTCATACTTGTTCGCCATGATTTTTTCACCTCCTCCTGGTCTAGAACGGCTCTCATACCTACTTTCGATGAGAGCGAGGATCATTCATCGCATATATACTATGCTCTCTGCATCCTTTGCAGCGTGAGATAGCATATCACAAGTATAAGGGACGGTCAAGTCCCGTTTCCATGACAGGCGCTCAGGCACCGCTTCCTCACATGAGAACAAAAATCATATCACGTTATCCGCCCAGAGGGCAGAAAATAAAAATCTCTCATCCGATCCTTCCTCTCCCTATCCCAACAGGCGAAGGATCATCCGACACACATATTATATCCCGCCCCATGACCCTTGGCTATATGATATATCCGACAGTCGGAGCGATTTTGGCGAATTGCCACAACTTTTTCTCCCCCTCCGGGCAGAAGTGCTTTTCCCGCGCAACTTGTCAACCATTTTCAACAGTATGGTTGACAATTCATCTCCTCTATGCTACATTCTTGGAAGTCACAACGATGCAACAGGAGGCCCTGCATGGCCCGACAAGGATCCGCCGCAGATGAAAAGAAAACCGGAAAGCGCGCCACCTCGCTCGATCTCGCCTATATCGCGATCGGCGCGGCCCTCATCACGATCTGCTCCTGGATCAGCATCCCGATGGCCGTCCCCTTCACGCTTCAGACATTCGCGGTCTTCACGGTGCTCCTGCTCCTCGGCGGCCGCCGCGGCCTCATGTCCATCCTGACCTACATTCTCATGGGCGCGATCGGGCTTCCCGTCTTCTCGGGATTTTCCGGCGGCGTGGGCGTCCTGCTCGGCAAGACGGGCGGCTACATCCTCGGCTTCCTTTTTACCGCGATAATATACCTGCTGTTTACTGTATTCTTCCGGACATCCCCGGGCGACAGCATACTGCGCACCGTCATCGAGGTCCTCGCCCTCGTACTCGGCCTTCTGGTCTGCTATGGATTTGGCACGGGATGGTTCATGTACATCTACATGCGTGACACCGGCTCGGCCGGACTTGTCACCGTCCTGTCCTGGTGCGTCATCCCCTTCATCCTCCCCGATCTTCTCAAGATGGTGCTCGCGTTCGTCATCGCCCACCGTGTCCGCTTCGTGATCAAGTAGGTCTAAAAGCGGCAGACACTCACTCCGCGCCGTCCGCCGGCCGCTTACGCCGGCCAGGCATACTCCTCCGCCGGGTAGATCCCGACAAAATCATCACCGGTGCTTTTATCGATGTACGCGAGATAATACGGTCCCGGATCCATCACCTGGTTATAGATCTCGAAGGAGACCTCGATCGTTTGCGGCGCGCCGTCGTTCTCGCAGCGCAGATAGTAGTAATTCCTGCCCCGCTTCTTTCCCTCCGAATCCGTATACTCCTTCGAACCGCTTTCCTTCTTGACGATTTCGATGGCCCGCACCGTGATGTCCGGACGATTCCCATTCACCTTCTCCTTGATCGCCCCGATGGCCGTGCTCGACAAGAAAAACGCAAGGACAAGAAATGCTCCGATGCAGAAGATCGTTCTCATGAGCGTGAGCACGTCATAGTCCTGTCCGAGTTTCCCGCCCCGGATCATCTTCACCAGCACGAAGATCATGGTGCCGCACAAAGCACAGGCCAGCAAGGTAAAAGCGACGAGGCTCAGCAGCGCGAACCGGTTCTCCCCTTTAACATAGATCTTATATTCTTCCGCGAGAAAGTCACTGGTCAGGGGTGTTTTCTCGTCGTCCCGGAGACCTTCGCGCGCCTCTTCGACCGCTGCCAGATGGCGTTTCTGCTTCGTACCCGAAGTCGTCTCCACGGAAACGAGATACAGCATGTACCCGCCAAAGATCAGGATCACCGCGATGATGACCGCAAAGATCGTGAGCGCACGCTGATTATTCCGGACGAAAACTCCGATTTTACCCTTAACAACGTCCCAGTTCATCTATTCCTTCCTCTCACTCGTATGCGAGAAGCACCTACCCCTGGTACGGAGAGATGACGCCGATCTGCTCACAGATCGTCTTCACCACTTCATTCTCGTCGCCGCTCCTATCGAGCAAACGGAGGTGGAAAACCTCATTCCCGCTTCTGTACACGCACATCGAAAAAGCCATTGTCGAGTTCTCCCGGTAGTAGATCGTATAGTCATAGCCGTCGGCGCCGACCGAGGCCCGGCCATCGTCCGCCGCCTGGGACAGAAATTCTTCCTTCATGGCCGTATAGAGCGCCACAGCCTGTTTCTCATCCGCAAAAGCAAACGCATAGGCCATCACAGACTCCGGTTTCCCATCCTGATCCGTAGTCTCCGAGTACAGCGCCGTCGCTGACTTTACTTCGAGTGCGGGCCACTTCTTCTGCCAATTGAGCATCTGATCGTAGATTTCCTGGGCCGCCTCCCCATCGATCGAGGTAAATCCCTGGTTTTCCGACATATTCGCAAAAGAGTCCAAAAGTGTGGAAGAGTCCTCTTCTCCGATCCCGGCCGCAACACAGGCCGCAGCCAGATCAAATCTCACCGTGCTTACCTTCGTCCCGGAAGGATCACTCTCCTCCGAAACGCCAAATGAAGATCCATCCGGTTCCGAACCCTCACTGCCGTCAGGATCGCCGCTTTTTCCCTCATCGTCCCCGTCCGGACCGCTGTCACGCGTTTGACCGGACTTGACCACTTTCCTGCTCTTCGACTCCTTTGTTTCCGAGCATCCGGAGAAAAACGGAAGGCTGAGCATCAGCATCACGGCCAGCATCACGCACATTACTCTTGAAATCTTATCTTTGCCCACCTGTTCCTCCGTTTTCCTGCCCGTCCGAAGCGCTTTTCCATGGCGGATTCTCCGCTCATTATATCCAAAATGAAGAATATGGTAAAATATCTCATATAAATAACGAATGCGAGTAGTAAGATGAAAAATCAAAACACGATACGATATCCGAACCAGTCCTTCCGCCCACGCCGGGTGAGATATAACAACCGGGGCATCTATATCCTCTTTACGGTCACGGCCGCACTGGTCGTTCTCACGATTATCCTCGGCATCGCCACTTTCATCAAGTCCAGAAAATCCCTCTCGAAAGACGACGGCACCACCACGACGCCGGCGTCACTTCCGACCGAGACTGACGAGAACGGAAATATCATCATCGTGACAACAGACGGAACGGATGGAGAACCGACCGAGACCACCGTGGATCCGGCCACGATCCCGGCTACGTACCAGAATCCTCTCCTCTTCCCCGCGACCGTAAGAATGGACGTTTCAATCGGCACACCGAAGTCTGAGTATTCACCCTCCGGACGCGGCACACAGCAGGACATCTACCACGGACAGGAGAAACTCAGTTCCTACCAGCGCGAATCCGAGATCCATATGGGCGATCCGCTCAATTACCAGAGTCTTCCCGGCATCCTGACGTTCCGCGGGAACAACTTCCGTAACTGCGCCTCCTGGGGCTATGCCGACATCGACCCGACCAAGCCCGAAGGCGAGCACTTTGAGAGGGTCTGGGAGTTCACCGAGCTCAAGTTCAAGAGCACCCCGCTGTCCTCGACATGGAGCTGGGTAGGCGTCGGCTGGACCGGACAGGCCCTGGCCGTAAGATGGGGCTACGACATGCAGCAGCAGATGAATATGTATCCCGACAAGAAATCGAAGCAGGACCTGACCGAGGTCATCATCGCATCACAGGACGGACACGTCTACTTCCTCGATATCGAAGACGGACAGAAGACCCGCGACCCGCTGAACGTCGGCGCCACCATCAAGGGCACTCCGGCCGTCGATCCGCGCGGCTATCCGATCCTCTACGTCGGCCAGGGCGACGACAACGGCACCCGTGGCGAGATCGGCTGGCGTATCTACAGTCTCCTGAACTTCGAACTTCTCTATTTCCAGAACGGTCTGGATTCCCGCGCGCATAGAACGACATGGGGCGCCTGCGACTCCTCCCCGATCATCGACGCGAACTCCGACACTCTCATCTATCCGAGTGAGAACGGCATGATCTACACCGTCAAGCTGAACACCCAGTTCAACCCGGACGCGGGCACCGTCACGGTCAATCCGGACACCGTCGTCTACCGCTACATCTTTGACGGCGTTTCCGGAAGCCAGCTCGGCATCGAGAGCTCGATCGCGATCTACGACCACTACGGCTGGTGCACTGACAATGCCGGCAATCTTATCTGTATCGACCTCAACACCATGACACTCGTGTGGTCCCGTCGTCTCGACGACGACTCGGACGTCACGCCGGTCATCGAAGAAGAGAACGGTCACGTATACCTGTACACAGGAACCGAGGTCGACTGGCAGCGTGACGAGCTCGAATACCAGGGCGAGTCTTTCACCTATAAGATCGACGCCATGACAGGTGATGTGGTATGGCGCGTATCCGTGGGATGCTACACGAAGAACGGCACCAGTTCCAGCGACGATATCAACGGCGGCATGCTCGGCAACCCGATCATCGGGAAGAAGTCCATCGACAATCTGGTGATCTTCGCGTACAGCATGACGAAGAACACCTTCTACGGCAACGCCCTCGTCGCCTATGACAAGGAGACCGGCAATGAAGTATGGCGATATGACTGGAACACCTATTCCTGGAGTTCTCCGGTCGACATCTACGACGAAGAAGGCAATCCTTACATCGTCGTTTTCGACAGCCAGGCACAGGGCCATCTCGTAGACGGCAGGACCGGTGTGCGCATCGGATTGATCCAGGGACTCAAGCAGGAGGAATACGACCAGCTGACCAACTTCGAGGCAGCGCCGATCGTCGTCGATAACATGATCGTCATCGGCCAGCGCTCCACCGCGATCTACGGCATCAAGGTATCGTAATCAATCAATCTCTACGGTATGGTAAGAAGCAGTCTTCCCGGTTACCGAACTGTGATCAATAACCCAGATACTTCATGGCGTCCGTCACCTGTACTTCACTCGTGCCGGCGGCCATGATGAGTACGTCCTCCACGAAAACCACTATAACGGTATAGTCCGTTCCCTTCTTCGCGGTGAACTTATGGCTGCCTATGGTCACCTCGGTATACTCGCCGGAATGCTTCGCTTTCTCGAAACTGTGCTTCGTCGTATTGAAGCTCATCCGGGCATCTTCTTCGTTTTCAAAAACACTATACGTCACCGTGACGCTCTTTTTGTTTTCCTCAGGATAGGCTATGTAGGAGGAGAGGATCCCTTCCGTCTTCGTCTCTGCCTCGATCACGACAAAGGAATGCTCCTGGAGTCTCAGTTTAAACTCCTCACCGGAGATTTTCTTGACACTATCGGAGCATGCCGTCGCAGAAAACACGACCGAGATCACCAGCACGACCGCCAGAAGTCTCTTAAACCACCTCATCGAAATCCTCCCAAAACCAGACCATGATAAAAATAACCGTGAAGATATTATACTACTTTTCCATTACCACTTGAGTGTGAACAGAGATGTTCGCGTTGTAGAAGCGCATCCGGTACTGGTGCGGGGTTAGTCCGCAGGCGCCGCGGAAGGACTTGATAAAATGACTCTGGGAACAGTATCCCAGAGAATAGGCGATCTTGGCATAGGAATACTCCGTGCGCGTCAGAAGCGCCCGTGCGGTATCGGTCCGTCTTCTTCCGAGATACGATCCGAACGGCTCACCCACCTCTTTTCTGAAAAGCACGGCCAGGTATGCCGGATGAAGATCCGTCTCCCCAGCCAGATCCCTGAGCGTGATCTTCGTCGTGAAGTGGGAATCGATATAGTCGAGACAGACCATGATCGGCTTCGAGTAGTGTCTCGCGTTCTGGGAGTCCCTTACCAGTTCCACCGCATGCTTCCAGAATTCACGGTTGAGCGCGCGGATATCTGCGATGGAATCGGTCACATCGGCCTTCTGGATATAGAGGTCCGAGGCAGCGTATACCCGTTCCTGCGGCACACCGGCCTCGATGCAGTATCTGGTGGCCAGGCCGGTATTCACGATAAAAAGATAGCGGGCATTGCGGATCGGATCCAGAGAGAGCGTCCCCTGCATGTCCGGATCACACATACGGTCTGATTCCTCCACCGCGCGTATGTCGCCCTGCATCAGAAGATGAAACCGCAGGCTCTCCTCTTTGTACGTAGTATGCGCAAAGGCATTTCCGCTGTTCTCGGCCAGGAGCCGCATGATCTCCGATTTCGGAATAAGTGATTCACTCATGTCCTCTCTCCTTCAGATAAAGAAAGTGATATTTTTCTTATGTTTATTGTATATGATTGACCCAAAGAATTCTATATTGTTAGAGAGTCCGCAAAGTCGATTAGAGAGTCCGCGCAGTCGAAAGGGCGTGCCGTCCTTGACCACACGGTCGCCAAGCCGCAGCGGACTTCAGCCGCATGACAGGAGATCCGGAAGATGAATATTCTTTTTGCCAAAGCATCCGAGAAGAAGTACAGGCAGATGCCTGACGAGACCGCCAAGGACCTCGCGATCGACGAGATCATCTCGAGGATCTCGGTAGGTGTCTATGATAAGGCGATCCTGCGATCGATCCTGGTCCAGCTTCCGAAAGACCCGGATGATATCCGTTTCCGTCAGGAGATTTTCTCCGATTTTGACAGAAACACGGGACTTCGCGAATCACTCGAAGAAGCACTTCCCATGATCCGCACCATGCGGGATTTTGCCGGGGCCAGGCGAGCCGTCCGCGACAAGGACAACTCCCTATACACCCTTCTTTCCGACCTTCGTTCTCTGGCCACATATGTCGATACCACGCGTTACTTGAGTGAGCAACTCGCGCGCTTTGACCTTTCCTCCCGCGCCCTGACGAAACTCCGCGACGAACTTTCTGCCATCACGGAAACAGAAGAATTCACCGACGCCGAGAAGGACATCAAGGTCATGCTCGAAGATCTTTCCACGGTGCGCAGCGCCATGATCGGCATCAACTTCAACCCCGACCTGTCGATCTCCGAAGTAGCGGCGATCGAATTTCTCCCCTACCCGCTAAGATCGAAATACAAGTTCGTCCAGATGGCCGCCATCTTCGGACCGATCATCCAGGCCGGTCAGGGTGCCCAGGCCCTGACGAGGACGCTCGGGAATGCACCGAAGTCCGATGACCCGCTTCTGGCCGCCATCGCGCCGAAGCTCGAGAAGCACCTGAAGAAGCACTTCTCCGACATCAAGCAGGTCCTCTCGAAATACACCAGACTCGATGGGCACTTCATCACGGAGATGTACGAAGGGCTGACCTTCTACATCGCGCTTTCCCGATTCGCCGCCTCACTTAAGGGCGCGGGCTATGAACTGTGTATGCCCGAGATATCGGACGCATCCGAGAAGTACTTCGAAGTGAAAGACTTCTACAACGTCCGTCTGGCAGTCCTCGGTAAGAAAGACATCGTGAAGAATGATTTCCGTTTCTCAGAGGATGAACGCCTGTTCATCCTAACAGGCCCGAACAGAGGCGGGAAAACGATCCTCGAACAGGGACTCGGCCTCATCTCCGTCTTTGCTTCTCTGGGCTTTTTCGTCACCGCTTCCTCCTGCCGGGGCATACCGTTTCAGAACATCCTCACCCACTTCCCGATCGACGAGAACCTGACGATCAACTACGGCCGTCTCGGTGAAGAAGCCGTCCGCGTCCGCAACATCGTAAAAGAAGCAGATGCAAGAACACTCATCCTCTTTAACGAGACCTATTCCACCACATCCGAGGCCGACGCGCTCTATCTGTCGGAAGACCTTCTTCACATCCTGAAGGACAAAGGCTCGGCAGTGATTTTCAATACGCATATACACGAACTCGCGAGGCGCACCGGCAAGATGAATGCGTGGGAAGGATCCGGCTCCGTCGTGAGCCTGGTCATGGAGATCCGCGATAACGTCAACACCTTCAAAGTAAAAAGAAGCCCGCCGGACTCCTGCTCCTACGCCCGAAACATCGCGCTCAAATACGGGATCACCTACGACCAGATGAAGGAAGAGAAGAACTGATCCGTCCTGACCGGCCCCCTATTTCCTGCGAGCTTATTCCCATTTGCGTGTAGCATATTCTTAACATACCGAAAACACACTCTCACTTGAAAGAGAAACGCCCCTATAGTAATCTTTGTATTAGGTATTGGAAATACGAGGAAGGAACGAAGGCGCGTTTTACTATGGATACGAAAAAAGCAAAAGAAAGAGCAATGGACGAACTGAAAAAAAAGAAGATCACGAAGATCGCCATCGGCGCGGCAGCAGGGGTTCTGGCTGTCGGCGGGATCAGCACACTGATTTATTTCGGCACGCAGAAAAAGGATACCGCCACGCAGGCGACGACCACTACCTCCGCGACCTTGAACGAGAGTGAGATCGCAGCCTCTTCCGAACAGCTTCAGAAGATGCAGCAGGAGATCGACGATACGAATTTCTATCAGGGCATCACGATCAACGGCACCGATGTCGGCGGCAAGACCAAGGAAGAAGTCAAGGCCATGTTCAGTTCCGACTCTACTTCAGCCCAGGTCATCGATGTACAGTTTAAGCTCGGCGAGGAGATGATCCCCCTCGTGACAGATGGTCTCCAGCTCCAGAGCAACATCGACGAAGTCATCGAGGAAGCCTATAACTACGGACGCACGAGCACAGCTTCCGGAGATGACGCAGTAAAAGAACGCTACGAAACAGTTGAAGCACTGAAGACCACACCGAAGGACTTCACGGTCACCTATACTCTCGGCAACACAGACGTTGCGACACTCGTACACGAGACACTCGACCCGTGCAACACAGAGCTCGTCGAGGCGGCTGTCGAGGGTTTTGACGTCGAGAAGCTTGAGTTCATCATCACAGAATCCTCAGACGGTGTCGTGATCGACATCGACAAAGCCATCAACGATCTGAAGACCTCCTTCGGCAAGGATGAATTCCAGGTCGTGATCCCGCTGTCCGCGGAGATCACGGAAGCGACGACCTCCTCGGAGGATCTGAAGAGCCAGCTCGGTCTGGTCTCCTCCACGACTTCCGAGACCACCGATAATGACAACCGCAACACCAACATCCGTCTCGTCTGTGAGGCACTCGACGGGCTGGTGCTCCAGCCGGGAGAGCAGTTCAACTTCAATGACTATATCGGTCAGAGAACCGCCGAAAAAGGCTATAAGATGGCACATGGCATCTATAACGGCAGTATGAGAGATGAGCTCGGCGGCGGTATCTGCCAGGCCAACACCATGCTCTACCAGAGCGTCACCAAGGCTGACCTGCAGGTCAATGAGCGAAAGAACCACTCGATCCCGAGTACCTATGTCGATAAGGGCACCGACGCGACCGTTACCTGGTACAGCCCGAACTTCCGTTTCACGAACACTTCAGAATATCCGATCGCGATCCACGCTTACTATGCGGATCTTCACGTCACCGTCGAGATCTATGGACGCCTCCTGCCGGACGGCCAGTACATCGAGCTCGTCGGCGAGCATGTCCGCACGATCTCCCCTTCCACCGTCTATGTTGCCGATCCGACACTTCCCGTCGGCGAGCAGAAGACGACTACATCCGGCCGTACCGGCTACGACTACGCGTCCTACAAGGTCTGGTACGACAAAGACGGAAACGAGATCAAGAGAGAATCCTATTTCTCGAGTCACTATCCATGCAGAGACGTAGAGGTCCATGTCGGCACTATGGGCGATGACGGCCAGATCCACACGATGGACCCGAACGGTCAGGTCGGCGATGTCGATCCGAACGCTACCGAGTCCACGGTTCCGGATGGCTCCGATGTAACGACACCGGATGGCAGCGAGACTTCAGCTCCAGATGACGGAACAACACCGGGTGGCGGTGATGACACCACACCTCCGGCAGAGGATACGACACCGGCGCCTGCTGAAGACACCACTCCGGCGCCTGTCGAAGATACGACTCCGGCTCCTGCCGAGGACACTACCCCTGCCCCGGCAGAGGAGACACCTGCTCCGGTCGAGACACCGGCAGAAACACCTGCACCCGAGACGCCGGCCGACCCGCCTGCCGAAGGCTAAGTCAAGAACCAGAAACACAGTCTTTAAACGAAAGACTCTGTCTTCTCTTAGTGTTGATCTTAGCGCCAGTCTCCTTTTGGTCTCCTTTCATCTCGAAAAGAGACTGTTTGGAGACCCAGTCTCCTTTTGGTCTCCTTTTATCTCGAAAAGAGACAGTTTGGAGACTGGGTCGTGCGATGATGAATCATCAAAATCAACACTTAAGTGTGACATAGCCATAAAATCAACCGTAAAAGGTGACATAGCCAATTGAAATATTAGAAGTAAGCGATAAATAGATATCTGAAGTGATTCGGTTCAGGGAGATGTTTCAATGGGAAAAACAGAGAAACGCATAGTGGCAATGATTCTCATTTTGCCTTTTTTGCTCTCAGCAGGATGCAAGAAGAAAAAGGCACCACGGGCTCGGGTTGTTTCAGAATCGGATACATACTTTAGTTGTGACGAGTTCCCATTGGATATGGATTCCCTGAATGACACAGATAAGGAACTTGCCGATTGGGGACCGAATTACATCAAAATTTTCTCGGATTGCGTACTGGTTTCTTTGCATTTATCGTATGTTATGCCTGAAGAATTTGAGAAGAGCTGGGAAGATTATCAGGAGAACTGGATGAACTATTCCGAAGAAGACAGGAAAGCTTTGGAAGAAGAGTATGAAAGTTATAATCGAAACGGACTTGCGGTCGTTAACCTGGATGGGACGCTACGGGGATTTACCGATATATCTGAGTATTCCGAAATCCGCGATGTTACAGAAGATCAATCCGGCGCTTTGAAGGTTCTAGTTGTGTTTTGGAACGGATCCGAATATCAGGCAGATATCTATAATATTTCACAAGAAGGAAAGATGATCCCGGGCATTACGCTTGACCATGGAGTTAGCATGCCAGATAATCTTCATTTTCTGGAGAACGGTAATATCCTTTGTAGTGACGTCAGCAATGTCCTTTTGTTTAATTCAGAAGGGGGCTTCATTCATGCACAGTCGATGATAAACTCTGTGCAGAAGATCTTCCAGATCGACGGCAAGTATTATGCTTATGTTTCTGTCCAAAACCTGAACGAAGACTCAGCTCCGCCTATCGCATATATGCAGGAAATTGATCCATCTTCCGGCGAGAAAAACGGTGATCAGATTGATCTGACCGGTCAGATAAACGGAGACTGGCTTATCCAAGGCCGTGACGGCGTATATTCAACTATTGGAGATGGAATTCGCAAGTATGATCTGGTTTCCGGAAAAGATCCGCAGACGATCATTTCCTGGAGTGATACGGATTGTAATCATTTTGATGAATTCAATAAACAACGCCTTTACATCGCGTCGGATGACGACATCTATATGACTCGCATGACCTTAGACGGTATTGGATATGAAATGATTAATCCTTCTAAATCTTTGTGCCTTTTGCACCTGCATCGAGAAGCGAAGAATCCCCACGCAGGAAAAAGCATCTTATATCTTGCGTATATGGGTTCACTGGGGCAGGAGTTCTCGGAATATATCAATTCCTACAACCTGAATCCGAGCGGAAAAGCGCGGATCGTACTGGAAGACTATTCTGGAGCCAGCAGTTTATATTTTGGTCCTTATTCGCAGATTGTTTCCAGTACGGACGAACAAGCAAAGATCGCGGATCAAGTATACTTGGATATTCTGAATG
>JAFZLF010000026.1 GCA_017551625.1 Clostridiales bacterium
TGAAGATCGCTTGTGACCTCGTTGATGAGGGCATGAGAACAGAAGAAGAAGCGGTCGCCATGATCGATCCTCGTAACCTCGATACACTCCTTCACCCGCAGTTCGACGCGAAGGCTCTGAAGGACGCGACTCCGATCGCTCAGGCTCTGGGTGCTTCCCCGGGTGCGGCCTGCGGCCAGATCGTATTTACTGCTGAAGACGCAAAGGCTTGGAAGGCAGAAGGCAAGAAGGTCGTTCTCGTTCGTCTCGAGACCTCTCCGGAGGACATCGAAGGCATGAAGGCTTCCCAGGGTATCCTCACCGTTCGTGGTGGTATGACATCCCACGCTGCTGTAGTTGCTCGTGGTATGGGTACTTGCTGCGTATCCGGCTGCTCCGCGATCGAAATGGACGAAGCCAACAAGAAGTTCACACTCGCAGGTAAGGAATATCACGAGGGTGATGAGATCTCCATTGACGGTTCTACAGGTAAGATCTATGACGGTATCATCCCGACAGTAGACGCTACGATCGCCGGTGAGTTCGGCCGCATCATGGCATGGGCGGACAAGGCTCGTGTTCTGAAGGTTAGAACAAACGCAGATACTCCGAAGGATGCGAAGAAGGCTCGTGAGCTCGGTGCCGAGGGTATCGGTCTCTGCCGTACGGAGCACATGTTCTTCGGTGACGGAAGAATCGATGCTTTCCGTGAGATGATCTGCTCCGAGACAGTAGAAGAGAGAGAAGAAGCTCTCGAGAAGATCCTGCCGATGCAGCAGTCCGACTTCGAAGCTCTCTACGAGGCACTCGAAGGTTATCCGGTAACCATCCGTTTCCTCGATCCGCCGCTCCACGAGTTCGTACCGACTGAAGAAGCCGATATCAAGAAGCTCGCTGACGCGAAGGGCAAGAGCGTCGAGGCCATCAAGGCTATGATCGATTCTCTCCATGAGTTCAACCCGATGATGGGTCACCGTGGATGCCGTCTGGCCGTTACCTATCCGGAAATCGCCAGAATGCAGACCAAGGCGGTTATCCGTGCGGCTCTGAACGTGAAGAAGAATCATCCTGACTGGACGATCGAGCCGGAGATCATGATCCCGCTCATCGGCGACATCAAGGAGCTCAAGGTCGTTAAGGCTGTAGTTGTTGAGACAGCGGATGCTGAGATTGCGGCTGCCGGCTCTGACCTCAAGTACGAAGTAGGTACCATGATCGAGATCCCGCGTGCTGCTCTTACGGCTGACGAGATCGCTAAGGAAGCGGCATTCTTCTGCTTCGGTACCAACGACCTGACACAGATGACATTCGGTTTCTCCCGTGACGACTCCGGTAAGTTCCTCGAGGCATACTACGAGTCCAAGATCTTCGAGTCTGATCCGTTTGCCCGTCTCGACCAGAACGGCGTAGGTAAGCTCATGAAGATGGCGATCGATCTTGGTAAGCAGTCCAACCCGAACCTGCACATCGGTATCTGCGGTGAGCACGGTGGTGACCCGACGTCTGTTGAGTTCTGCCATAAGATCGGCCTGGATTATGTATCCTGCTCGCCGTTCCGTGTTCCGATTGCAAGACTTGCTGCGGCACAGGCTGCGATCGCTGAGAAGAACAACAAGTAAGATCGGTTAAGTAAAAACAAGTAAAGGCCCGCACATTGGTTCTCGCCGCTTCAGACAGTTTCCTTCGGAAAACTCGCGGCTCGAAGCAATGATGCGGGCCTTTTGCTGTTGTTTTATATGAATCCGAATTTGCTTGTTAGCTTTGCGAATCGTCGCGGAACAACAAATCGGGGCGTCGCTTCTTTATGCCCGTGTAGCTAAATGATGCTGGATCTTCTGCCGGATCGAGTAGAACTTACTTCTCTCGTCGAACCACCTCTTGTTTTGACTCACAATATGGCTTTCTTTTGCCAGCGCTTCTGCAGAAGGAACGATATTCACGAGCTGTTCCAGAGCGGTGAAGACAGCCTGATCCGACTCTTGAGAGTGTGCTTTTGCTTCTTCGATACGCGCCAGAAGATTCTTGATGCGGAAGGGCGGGATATGTGTCTCCTCTTTAAGTTCGAAATCTTCAATCGAAGTCCATCTGCCTTCTGCAAGTATCCTTCCGAGAAGTGAATCGAAATCATCCGGATGCATCATGAGATTATTTGAAAAGCAGATCTCTGCTTCCTCGAACTCTTTGATCGAGAGTGCTTTTTGCGCCTTGCCGAGAACATCTCCGATGAAGAGCGAGGCGCCGCAAGCGACCCCGCAGAACTTACAGGTATAGAGGCTCCGCTCGCGGTCGAGTGACAGTTCTCCGCCACACTTGGAGCAGAAGACCTGCTTTTTTTCTTCGGAGAATACTTCCGGCTTTTCTTTGTTCGGGCCTTCCTGCGGGACAACTTCGGCCCCGCCTCCGGACGGACGCAATCTCTTAAGCTCCGCATATCCTTCGGAATAAGCCTGCTCGAGTGAACGCATCTCATCATCGATCTGGAGAAATTCCGTGTGGTTGGCTCCGGTTTCTTTCCGGTAGGCATCCACACGCTTCCGGTAGTTCTTCGCAACTATTTTGGACGAGATTACACCCAATACAAGGATAGCAGCTAATATGCCGAGAAAGATTAGAAGTCCGGTTGCCGCGCCGAGTTTATAGATCAGGAACATCAGGAATAGAAGGACGATTGCGACGATGCCCACGGCGCCGTCTGACGCTTTTCCGTTTGTAAAGAGAGCGATGAAAACGGATCCGATGATATCGGCGATGGCCGGAACGGCTTCTTGCAGTTCGGCTTCTTCTGCCTGCACGTCGGAGATCTTACTGTACTCCGATTTATTTTTCCTGCGGATCTGAGCCACTTGAGAATTCAGTTCCCTGTATCTTTGTGCCATTTCCAGAAGTTCGGAGAGCTTGCGGAAATACGGCCCGGCTGCAGAAGATGAATAGTCCGGCACGGTCCGGAGCATCTTTAGGGCTCTGGTCATGTCATGTTCAGAGGCGCTTTTGACACCGGAGAGGACGCTTGCAGAGGGGATACGTGCTGCATAGAAGATCCTTCCCAGAAGTGCGTCGAAGTTTGCAGGGTCGTCTACGAGGATCTCCCGGTATTTCTCGTCCGCGGCAGAGAACTCTTGTCTCTTCAGATTGGCCGCTGCCTGCCGTAACACTTCATTACGATGGAAAGAAACTGCGCGGAAAGAATTTCCACAGAACGGGCAGTCGAGGACCCGCTGGTTTTTCTCGACACTCAGGACGCCACCGCAGTTTTCGCAAGTGTAACTCTTTAACTTCAACATTTTCAGGCAACCTCTTTGCCACGGCACAAAACTGTGCCTAAATCATCGTATCGATGACTTGGGTCGGGATGCAGATATGGGCTTCGAGTGGATCGACAATAATGCCGAATGCCTTGTTATTATGCTTCTCGGTCATTCTTCTCATCGTCCGGATCACTACGATCAGTGGACCTGACAGAAGTTGGCAGTTTGCCCTTCCTTCAGATTCGAAATATTTCTCCCCTTTTTCTTTGGTGGTGAAGACCAGCTGGGATGCGACACCACGATCCCCGGGAAGAAGATAGAGCTGCCTGTTGCCGTTTTTATCCTCGCCGACAGGAGAAGCAGAATAGACGACGATGTCTGTCATCTGCTTGGTAAAATCTTCGATGCTGATCTTGCCGTCCTTGTATCTTGCTATGATCTTCTCTGCCTTTGATCCGCCAAATAAACCCATATTCCGAACCTCCTTGAATAACCCTTTACTATGTTTATATCGTATCGGCAGAAGGAATTCAACAAAATCGTTTTCCGGTCCTGTATAATAGTAGAGAAATCTGCAAGTTCGTCGTGATCGGGTAACGGGGGGCAGAGTATGGAACTGGTGACGAAGAGTAAACGTCCGGGGATGCCGGGTGGAATCGATGTTTTCTTTGATAAGTCGGCGGGCTTTTCGAAGTATATCAATGACCGCACAACCTATAAACTGATCCTGATCGACGAGGGTTCTTTTGTCGTGGAAGACGAAGGGAAATACAGGGCCATCGCCGCGCCGGCGGGCATCAGGCTCAATGAGAAGGCGGATCTTAAGATCGTGTCGGAAGAGGGCGTGAAATCGAGGACGATCTACTTCCGTCCGTCGGTCATCCGCGAAGAGTTCACGATCGAGGCGATGAACTCCGGGAAGTTCGATAAGTTTTACAGTGTCATTGATAACGACGAGACGGAGAAGGACAAAACGTCATCGTTGACCGAGAGAAAAAACGACGCCAGGAGAAGTAACCTCCCGCATGAAGAATGTTTCATGAAGGAGATGGCGTATCAGGATGCGCTGCTTCTTCTGGACTTCTGCAGAATCGGCATGGACACCGTCTATTTCTCGCTGTCCAGTCAGGAGTACGATGCGCTCGACAGGCATTTCTTCAGTATCGAGTACGAGCTGGAGCATCAGTGGGATAACTACTGGATCCTTCGCACGAGGTATTTTATCATCTCGATCCTTTTCATGGGCACGGCAGATCTCTACTACTGCAATAACCGGCAGTATGAGATCTACAAGGATCCGCTGGTCGCGAAGGTGACACGCTATTTCTGGGTGAATATGGGCGGGGAGATCACGCTGCAGGATGTGCTTATGAAATTCTCGATCAATAAGAACCAGCTGAACGATGCATTTAACGCGGAAGTGGGCATGTCCTGCATGAACTATCTCGAGCACCTGCGCGTAAACTGGGCGAAGAAGACTCTGCAGTATTCTGACGAGACGATCAGCGAGATCAGTATGCGCTGCGGGTATGCGGATACGAATTACTTCACCAAGGTTTTCAAGAAACATACGGGAATGACTCCCTCGGAATTCCGTAAAAACGTGGGGGACTTATCGTAGATTCCGAAAACAACGTAGCGAAATTTTCGAAAATTACTTGTTTTTGTGCTTATCTTTCTAACAGCTTGCCCTCCTGATGATGTACGCTCTTACCAAGAAGAAAAAAGAAGTTTCACACGAATTATTCTTGGGAGGAACGAGATATGAAGAAGAACTTGATTCTTGTTGTTTCGCTTTTACTTGCATCTTCAGTGCTTTTCGCATGTGGCAAAAGCACTGGATCGGATACGTCTTCAGATGGAAGTGCTGCGGAGACAGAGGCTTTCGAGGTACAGCATAAGACGGAGAAGGAGACGGTCCGTGTCGATCAGGGCATGATCCCGCAGGTGATCGAGAAGAACGTGACCTATGTGCAGACTGAAAAGGACGGCGCGTGGGAGGTCGAGTCGTCGGAGATCACGAACTGGGGCTGGGACGAGGATTTTGTCATCGTGGGGACGTCATGGTACATATCCACTCCGGATCCGACAAAACTATATGCAGGCTTAAGTGCGGCTTACGCAGGAAATCCGGCGGAAGTATATCTGAATCTCGGAACGGATCTGTGGGACATCAAGACCGAGATCACCAAGGATGAATCCGGCACGCCGAAACTGGATCTGAAGTACAATTTATCAAGCAGAATCATATTCAAATGCGCAGGGCAGAATATGTATTTCGAAGCGAAGATCACGGGCGCATCTATATATGAAGACGGAACGTGCCAGGTCAGCCTGGTTGACGACGAAGGGGAAGGCGTGCTCACGATTCCGGCCGACGTGAAGGAAATCACGAATGAAGAATTCTTCGCGGCGATGCCCTCGGGAGAAGAACGGATGAAAGCGGAATCCTCGACATATATCGATACGATCTCCTTTGCTGATCTTCCGTCTTTTAAAGTCACCTCGAAGAACGCAAACGACTATGTCTGGGACGTCAAGATCACGAATACGAAGTACGGCGAGAATGTGTCTCCGGAACTCACGTGGGATGCGGTAGACGGCGCGACGATGTATGTGGTCGTCATGATCGACGGCTCGTGGCTCCATATGGAAGTCTTTACGGATAAGACTACTCTGGCCGAGGGTGAGATCGCCGGAAAAGAACAGGGCGACCGCTTCGTGGGACCGTATCCGCCGTCCGGCACACACACCTATTCGGTATTCGTGTTCGCGCTTAAGGCAGAGATGGGATATGTGGAGCTGCACTTCGATGCCGGCAGCAACAGCATGGATAAGATCTATAAGGGTCTCGATAAGGACAAAGACGGAAACGAAGGAAACGTGATCGCGTACGGAAGACTCGATGCGAATTATACACATCAGGATTAATTCTTGACAAAAGCATAAAGTAAAGCGTGCGGCGCGGGCTGAATCGCGATGCCGGTGATGCTATAATATAAGCATGTATAGGATCACGATAAATGCCAGAGAACTCATAGTGGAAACGGAGTGCTCTCTGTTCTCGCCTAAGGAGGCGGACAGGGGCACTCTTGCCATGCTTGCTCATGTATCGTTTCAGAAAGAGGACAAAGTGTTGGACCTGGGCTGTGGGTGCGGGATCGTATCACTGGCGGCTGCCGCAGCCGGTGTGGATCCGAAGAATATCGTTGGCACGGATGTGGATCCGCTGGCCGTATCTGTTGCGAAGAAAAACATGGCAGCAAACGGCTTTGACGGCGCGGTCTTTGTCGTGGGCGATGCGCTCGCGAATGTGCCCGGAAATGATTATGACCTGATCCTCAGTAACCCTCCGTACCATACGGACTTCAAGGTGGCGAAGACATTTATCGAGAAGGGTTTCAACCGACTGAAGCTAGGCGGCAGGATGTACATGGTCACGAAGCGGAAAGACTGGTATAAGAACAAACTGATCGCGATCTTCGGCGGAGTGAAGATCTTTGAAGAAGACGGATACTTCGTCTTCGAAGCACAGAAGAGGACGACGGCCTACGCCGGGAAAAAGAAATAGAAGTTACACTTTTTTACAGGGAGTTTGGGATATATGAACGAACTGAAGATTATACCTTTGCCGAAAGAAGAATGGAAGGGCACGCCGATCCTGATGCGTTATACGACGGAGGCGTACTTTGACGTGGAAATATCTGAGAAAACGGATGCATATCATGTTGATCTGGTGAAGAAGAGATTTGATTCTCCGGTGACGCACTATCCGGAGGAGTACGATTATCCGGACGGGCTGTATGCGGATCACTGGGAAGGCGCCGAAGCCTGGGGCATCGTCTCTGACGAGATCGTGAACGAAGAGAACAGGCGGAGTGTTGTCTGCTCGAAAGTGACGGGAAGAAAACTTCTCGCGTGCATCGAGTGCTGCCCCGAGGAGTGGAGCAACCGGCTTCTGGTCACGGAACTGTGGGTCGCGGACGAACTGCACCGGCAGGGGATCGGCACTCGTCTGATGAATCTTATCAAGGAAAAAGCACGAAACGACGGGCGGCGTGCGATCATGCTCGAGACCCAGTCATGTAATGTCCGTGCGATCGCTTTCTATAAGAGCCAGGGCTTTCATCTGATGGGCATCGATACCTGCTGCTACGGAAATCTGGATGTCTCGCGTCACGAGGTGAGATTCAATCTCGTGTACTTCATTACGCCGAGTGTCGGACGGGCGATAGCGGACGACCTCCCGAAGATCCTAGAGCTTCAGTATCTGGCCTATCAGAGTGAGGCGGCGCTCTTCGGAACGAAGGATATTCCGCCGCTTAAGGAGACGCTTGATGAGGTAAGAGAAGAATTCCGAAACGGGATCATCCTGAAGATGGTAGATGACGACGGGAAGATTATCGGTTCGGTGCGTGCGCATGCGGACGACCGGACTGCCTATATCGGTAAGCTCATGGTTCATCCGGACTTCCGTGGCCGGGGCTACGGGAAGAAACTCCTTTCCGAGATGGAGAGATGTTATGCGGGCCGGCGCTACGAGCTTTTTACGAGCACAAGAAGTGTCGATAACATCCGTCTCTACGAAAAGATGGGATATAAGATCTTCAAAGAAGAAGCAGTCACGGACGAGCTGGTGTTCGTTTATATGGAGAAGAAATAGAACCGGGAAGCGATTTTGCGAATGCAAAATTTGATTGACGCTATTCGAATTTAATGATACTGTAGAGCCGATAAAATCAATGAGTAGCAAGTTCGGAAAGGCGAATCAGACATGAAAGAAGTGGATGATAACAGTTTTGACTGCAAGTATGTATCGGTATATGTGCCGGACAAGGCGAAACTTGCTTTCCTGATCAAAGAAGCCAAGGGACCGGATCGGACCATGGCCGAGTTTGCGGAAGCTTGTGGCACGCTCTCGGCGCCGTCTTTCTCGAGGATCATCAAGGGGAATATTGTCAAACCGCTGACGGTCGAAGTGATCCAGTCTATCGTGAAGAATGCCGCTCCGGGAGCGAATGTGGAGTACTACTCGCTCATGCGGGCAAACGGCATGATTCCGGCAGAAGTGGATGACAGACATAAGAAACACGGAGATGAGGAATACGAATACGAGCGTGAACTGAAGAATAGGGAAATCAAGACACGCAACATCGTCACGGATGAGCTTCTGGCCAGAGGAATCATGATGCAACTGATCCCGTATTCGCCGCTCCGCTTGATCCGTAACGAAGAAATACCGGCGGGAAAATTCCGTCTTGCGATCCCGGCTTCATTTTCGATCAGAGTGGCCGGTGAAGAACAGTCGTATTGGTTTTATAAGTATGTCTCGTCGGATCGTTACTGGAGAAACGATATACGCGATTTCTCGGAACTGTTCCTCCGGGATCTTTGGGAACCGGAGACACTGAAAGAAGTGAAGGTGACCTTCGTGTTCGCGGACAAAGACCATTACGAAGAGACTCTGGAAAAGATGAAAGATATCAAGATCAATAACTACATTTCTTTTTTGCTGGTGGATCCGGAAAACGGAATTGCTATGGAAGAGAAGATGCTTCCGAGATATGACGGGAAGGCAGGGAAGAGTATCTTTGATTATCCGAGGATGGAAGCAGATTGGGAAGATCCGGAGAATAAGTAACGTCGGGAAAAACAATAGTAGCGAGAATAAGATACCGAGTATTTCAATTATCCAATAGAGAAGAGCCGTCTCAAAAGTGCTGAAATCACGAAGAGGCGGCTTGTTTTCAAGTAGGGTGAATCACCTCTGCGGTTGTACTTTTGCAACTTAAAATTTTGCAAACGCGAAATTTCTTCTTTACAAACACGAAATCGCGGTGTATAATTCGAAACGTAAACACAAAATTCCCATTCGTAAATACGAAACACATAACAGGAGGAAGAGACCATGAGATACTATGCTTTTTCTATCAACACAAACAAAGAAAAGATCGAAAAGAACGCTAAGATCGCGCTCCGCGACTATAGTTACGACGAGCCGATCGCCGCGCTGAATAGTTTCATGTTTAAGAAATCGGAAAACGATATCACATTTTTCATCTATAAAGAAGAAGGGAGTATGTCCCTCGCGGCCTTCGCGTTTGACGAGCAGAAGGTGTCGTATCAGCATGCCTATGAGCATATCTGTGATCTTCTTGACATGAATTTCTGCGCCAGACCGATCCACGGCGATCCGTATGAGGTCACTATGTATCATTTCATGGAACTTCTCGATGAAGCGAGAAGACGCGGATTCCTGCAGGGATTGTGGAGCCGGATCTCCGACACTACGCATCTGTGGCTGAACTACCATAGTATCGAAGATATCAAGTCGCTGCCTTTCGAACTCGAGGAGCGAATCGTTCCGGAAAAGGCGCCATCCCTCTCGATCTATGATGAGGCTTTCCGCGAAGAACTCTCAAATATCAGGAAGCATAAACTCCCCTCGAAAGAGCCGGTCAATCTGGTGCACTATATCCTTTCCGGCAATAGCCGCAAGGTGGAATACCAGCTTGCTGAGACGCTGGTCAGTCACCTGTTCCGGGCCAATCGCCTGACGACGAGACGTGTAGTCTACATAAGCGAGATCCATCCTGTGCACTTTACGAAGGAGCATTTCTTCGAGAAACTGATCGAGAATAACTATGGAGGGACCATCGTTATTGATATGTCCGTGCTGTTCGGATTCGCCCCTGCTGATTACACGAATGTAAGCAAGTATCTGGAGAAACTGTTCAAGACATATTTCAGTCATTGCCTCTTCATTTTCACCTATAACAAAGCGGACCCGGGTTATTCCTATTATCTTCTTCAGGAGATCGGGAAGATCGTGACTGTGCTTCCTTTCAAAGAAGGAAAGGGAGACAGAAAAGCAGCCGCGAAATATCTCAAGACCTTGATCGAAGGATCGGAGTATGCCGCATATGCCGGATACATGGATGAATTCATGGAGACGCTCAAAGGCGGAAGCTTCACCCAGACCCAGATCGTGGAAGCACTGGAGAGATTCGGTCCCTGGAGCATGAACAAGTCTCTGAATGGGGCGTATGATTATGACAGCTCCGAGCGGTTTATGCTGGAACGAGACGCAGAAGAGATTTCTGCACAGGATAAACTCGATCATCTTATCGGGCTTTCGATCGTCAAGAAGCAGATCGAGCGCGTGATTGCTTCGGATATCGTGGAGAAAGCGAGAAAGAAGGAACAGGGAGATGAATACCAGTCCATCTCGACGCATATGATCTTCTCGGGGAATCCGGGAACGGCCAAGACTACCGTCGCGAAGATCTTCGCAGGGATCGCGAAGGAAAGAGACGTACTCAGAAGCGGCGTTTTCGTCGAGCGTGGCGGGATGGATCTGGACGGGTTATGCTGTGTCTCCGCCATCCGTGAAGCGTTCGTAGCGGCCCGCGGCGGCGTACTCTTTATCGATGAAGCGTATGCCATGCGCAGTTCAGTCGCGATAGCGACGCTTATCCAGGAGATGGAGAACCAGAGAGAAAATGTTATCGTTATTCTGGCGGGTTATCACGAGAGAATGCAGGATTTTCTCGAGCATAATGAGGGCCTGCGGAGCCGTATCCCGCACTGGATCGATTTCCCGGATTATTCCACCGAAGAACTGACACAGATCTTTACCCTTATGATCAGCGATCTCAAACTGCATGTGACTGAAGAAGCGGTAAAAGCAGCTTCGCTTCTCTTTGACCGGATGCGGCTCATCGAGAACTTCGGCAACGGCCGGTATGTCAGAAACCTTGTGGGACGGGCGATGTTTAACCAGTCCGCGAGACTTCTTGCGACGTATGGTTCAGTGGACCGTGTTCCGAAGGAGGAACTCTTCCTGATCAAAAAGGAGGACATCAGCAGCCTTCAGGAAGGACAGTTGGAAGCCCGGGAACCGGGACAGGCGCGATCTGAACTGGATGCCCTGATCGGTCTTGCTTCGGCCAAGGAGGTCATCAACAAGGCCATCTCCAAGTTCAAACTCGACAAGCTCTGTATGGATCGGGGCATGAAGAGAAACCGCGGGTCCATGCACATGGTCTTTACCGGTAATCCCGGAACGGCGAAGACGACAGTCGCCAGACTCTGTTCGGAGATATTAAACGACGAGAAGATCCTGTCGACAGGTTCCTTCGTAGAAGTCGGAAGAGCGGATCTTGTCGGCGATCACGTCGGGGAGACGGCAATTCTGGTGAAGAAGAAGTTCCGTGAAGCCGCGGGCGGCGTCCTCTTCATCGATGAGGCCTACTCGCTCTGCGATCATATCGAGGGCAGTTTCGGCGATGAGGCGATCAATACGATCGTACAGGAGATGGAGAACCACAGAGAAGATGTGGTCGTCATCTTCGCAGGATACCCGAAGCCTATGAAGGATTTTGTCGACAGAAATCCCGGCATGAAGTCGAGGATCGCCTTCTTCGTGGAGTTCGCGGATTACTCCACGGACGAGCTGTGCGAGATCACGAAGCTCATGGTGGAAAAAAAGCAGATGACCATCACGGAAGAGGCGCTTCGTAAGCTCCGCGGATTCTATGACGTGGCCAGAAAAACTACGGACTACGGCAATGGCCGTTTCGTCAGAAAACTTCTCGAAGAAGCAGAGATGAATCTGGCGAACCGTGTCATCCGTATTCCCGAGGAGAAACTGACGGAGCAGATCCTCTCCACGCTCGAAGAGTGTGATATTCCCGACTATAAGCCTGAAGAGAAGGCGAGGTTTAAGATGGGCTTCGCCGGCTAAACGATAAAGTCGATATGCCTGATCATTTGTCGCTGATTGCGTCGCTCCTGAGCACCTCGAGAGGAACACGATCAGCGACTTTTGTCGTCCATTCCCACGTATTTATTGACGAACTGTATTTTTGAGAAAAAAATTTAGTTTAGAGTATAATATATTACAGAGTGGATAGGGAATCCCGGGGGAGGGAAATATGGACAAACCAATCATGATCGTGATCGCCGTTGTTGCGGTGGTCGTGGTGTTTTCGATCTTAAGCTCGATCAAGAATGCAGCCAGACGGCGTATCGAGAAGGACTTCTATAAGAAGATGACAGGACGGGCCACCGGAAATATCCTGAGTCGCAACGTGACCAAAGAACGCGTCGAGACTTCCCGTGACGACGAAGAAGAGAAATATGAATACGTATGTTATGTGACATATGAATTTGTCGTCAACGGAGTCACCTATAAAGGAAGCGGCGAAGGGTCGCGCTCCGGAGGGCAGAAGAAACAGCAGACGATCTGTTATGACCCTGCCGATCCCGATTCCAACTGCACGGAGTACTACTACAAGAAAAAGACGAGCTCGCATATCCTCAGTACCCTGATCACACTGGGTATTGTCGTTGCGGTGCTCGTCTTTGCTTATATGAAGTCGAAGGGGAAGATCTGACATGGAGATTACATCCGATTATAAGAAGGCGAATGCCTATACGCTGAAGTGTATGTGTGTGTCGTCGATCGTCATGATCGTGGCCTGGACGCTCAATGTCCTGAAGATATTCATCATCGACCAGACGATCATGAATCACTCCCTGATCGGGGTCTTCATCTTCATCGTCTGCGGTTTTCTGGTCAAGTTTACGCTGGGGTTTGAAAGACCGGTATCCAATTATCTGATGCTCTTCCTGTTCGTCGGCATGATCACTTTCGTTAACATGCAGCTGTCCTATCACGTGACACTCTTCATGCCGTTCCCGATGGTATGCGCGGTCCTGTATGGCAGGAAACGGTACGCCAGATATACGTTCGCGCTGATCAGTCTCGGATTTCTAAGTTCGGTCCTGGTGGGATACCAGATCGGTCTATGCGATGCCAATATGCTGATATTGACAACATCGACCAAGGCCAACGAGACGGCCCGCCTCGTCGCGGGGTCCTTCGAATTTAATTCCAATCAGGTGTTCCTGGTGCTGTTCTTCGTCGTGCCGAGAGTCATGGCATTCTGGGCATTTACTGCGGTGCTCAATTACATCATGAAGAGTATCCAGGAGAAGACTCTCCATGAGCAGGAGAGCCTGCGGCTGGCGGAGTCCGAGAGACTCGCCAATCAGGCGAAGAGCCGTTTCCTCGCGCAGATGTCACATGAGATCCGTACGCCGATCAATACCGTGCTCGGCATGAACGAGATGATCCTTCACAAGGCACAGGATGAAGAGATCCTCGATTATTCCCGGAGCATCAAGAAGTCGGGAAAGAATCTGCTCATGCTCATCAACAGCATCCTCGATTTCTCTAAGATCGAAGACGGCAAGATGGAACTCCTGCCGGTCAACTACAACATGGCCGATCTGATCGAAGGTCTGCGCATCTCTGTCGAACACCGCGCGAAGGATAAGGGACTGGACTTCGTGATTTCCGCGGATCCGGCTCTTCCAAGGGAACTCTTCGGTGATGATCTCCGGATCAGCCAGGTCATCGTCAATCTCCTAACCAATGCGGTCAAGTACACCAAGGAAGGATCTGTGACGCTCGATATCCGGGAAGAATCCCGAAAAGACGATCAGATCAGACTCTTCGTACAGGTGAAGGATACAGGTATCGGGATCAGAGAAGAAGACCTGCCGAAGTTGTTCACTTCTTTTGAACGTCTCGAGGAAAAAAAGAACCGTGCGATCGAAGGGACCGGGCTCGGTCTTTCAATCTGCACGAGACTTCTGGAGATGATGGACAGTAAACTTGAGGTCAAGAGCACATATGGCGAGGGATCCTGTTTCTATTTCTATCTGGATCAGAAGATCGTGGACAGTACACCAATGGCGGAAACGTTGACAACTCCGGGATTCGGGGAAACATCATCAGAAAGAACGTCAGGGGCGGTCTATCCCGATGCGAGGATCCTGGTCGTGGACGATAACGGCATGAACCTTAAGGTGATCCGCAATCTCCTGGGACTCTTCGAGATCACACCGGATGCGGAGTCCTCCGGCGCAGGTGCCATCGAGCGTATAAGGGAAAAAGATTACGATATCGTATTCATGGACCACATGATGCCGGAGATGGACGGGATCGAGACACTCGCGAAACTCCGGAAGGAAGATCTCGTGCCGGAGCATACGGTCGTGATCGCGCTTACGGCGAATGCCATCGTCGGTGCGAGGAAGCTCTATATGGACGCGTCCTTTGATGATTACCTCACGAAACCGATCGAACTTGGCCAGCTCGCGTCAGTGCTGGATAAGTATCTCCCGGAAGAAAAGAAACGGTCGCCGGAGGTCATGGAAGAGGACGAAATACTCGAGTTCATACCCGAAGAGGATAGTGTCGCCGGGGAACATGAAGGGACCGTTTCCGGAGAAGATAAGACGGCAGAAGCGCTCGGACAGGCCCGAAAGATCGGACTGGATACCGGGACAGGAATACTATACTGCGGAAATGATGCGTCTTTCTATCTGGAGATGCTGCGCGAATTTGTCTCCGCCTACCCCGAGAAAGAAAAGAAACTCGAAGAGTGCTACGCGCAAGAAGACTGGAATAACTATAAGATCCATGTTCACGCGCTTAAGACGAATCTCGCCTCCATCGGCGCGTCAGAAACCTCTGCTCTGGCCAGAGAACTGGAAAAGGCGGCAGAGGCCGAAGATGTATCCGTTCTTCGGGACAAGCACGCTACGCTGATCTCAGAATACGGGCGGCTCGTTTCGGATCTGCAAAATAAGGTGGTCCGATAAGATACGATATGAGCAGCATAGCCGAACGACGGAATAAGACGAACAAGAAATTCATGGCGCTGTCGGCGCTGGGTATCTTCATGGTGGTCGACCATCATACCTTTATTACCTTCAACTTCTTCGGCGATTTTATCCCGTATAACTCATTCTTCATGCCCATGTTCGTATTTATCTCCGGGTATTTCAATAAAGTCGACTCAGAAACGAAACTCCTGCCGTACATCTGGAAGAAGATCAAGTCGCTCCTGATTCCGTATGTTTTCCTTTCTGCGCTGGCTTTCGGACTTCAGTTCCTGATCGACTGGTATAAGACGGGGGAGGTGCCATCTGTTCCGGACGGATATATGAAGTATCTTCTGGAAAGAGCTGTCACGATCGGGTCGTCGATCTCGATCGCCGAGCCGATGTGGTTCGTGATCTCGCTCTTTGCCGTGCTTGTGGTCTATGCGCTTCTCAAGAAGTGCCTCGGTAAGATATGGAACAGTTTTGTGGCACTCGGGATCTTCACCTGCCTTCACGTGTTCTCCGTCGACTATTCGATGAACCTTCTGGAGGATGCATCCCCGTATTTTCTCCTGCCGCTCAAGATCCTCTTCTTCCTGCCGTTTCTCGAGATGGGGATCATCTACAGGAAATACCTCGAGAAGAAACACGAAGCGATGCCCGTGGGAGGAAAGATCGCGCTTCTTTTCGGCCTTTTGATCATGAACATGGTCCGCATGCTGTACCTGCCCGTGCCGTACGATGTAGCCTTTGACGCGCTGGGGGAGATGATGGGATTCACCAGTCCCTTTACCATCACGCCGATGGTATCCTCGATCGTCGGGATCCTGTTCTGGCTGACACTTGTCGATCTGATCGGCAAGCCTCTCTATGAGAGTAAGTTCGTCAATTACATGTCGGCCAATACGTTCTGGATCATGGGACTGCATATCGCTTTCTTCAACATCGTCAACTGCATCCTGATGTTCATCAACAACAACCTCATCGGGCTTAAGTACTTCAATGTGGAACTGTTTCAGATTACGGAATGGTACTTCTGGGACCTAAGTCCGAATCTCAAACTGCTGTATCTGGTCGCCGGTATACTGGGGCCTCTGGGACTTAAGTGGATCTGCGATCTGATTTGCTCTCTGCCCGGAAGAAAGCAAGTAGAAGAACCCGAGAAAACGGAAACTAAGGATGCGGAAAAAACACTGGAGACGGGAATGGTATAATGACTCTGTCAAGAGGCACTACCGATAAGGAGGACGGGATATGACTGAAGAAATGAAAGCAAAATGCGACCTGCTGGTGAAGAACCGCACCGCCATCAGAAGGAAGTTTCTCTTCGAGAATGAACTGATGACACAGGTATCGGCATTGGTCTTCACATCGGACGATGTGGAGGCGGACGTCAAGAAGATGGCCGAGTGCAGGAAACTTCTCGATCGAAAGACGCGACCGCTGTCGATCCTCCGCGCGACGGTGGAACTTCTGCTCCTCAGCAAGATGTCACTTGCCGCTGACCCGGCGGAGTATCTGTCTGATGTGAAGAAGGTCTACGGGAAGATCCAGAAAGGACAGCTTCTCGAGAATGCATATATGGCGCTGGCGGCGATCCTGATCGTGGATCTCGGACGCCGTGAAGACAGCGATGAGATCGTCGCGAAATATAGGGAACTGATCTCGCGTATGAACAAGGACCATCCGATCCTGACCGACTCGGAGGACACCTCTTTTGCCGCTTTTCTCGCGCTCACGGACAAGAGCGCCGACACGATACTCTCTGATCTCGAGACAGGCTACAATTACATGAAGAAGACCTGTAAGTTTAAGGCTTCCGGGAATGCGATCTATGAGCTCTGCGAGATGCTGGCGCTGACATACGGAGACATGGAAGAAAAGTGTGACAAAGTCATGCGGATCTACAGTGCTTTTGCCAAGAGAAAAGCGGAATACGGAAACGGACAGGAATTCTCCTCGCTCGGCGCACTCATCGACGTCGATCTGGATATCGATACGATGGTGGACAGCATCGTCGAGGCTGAGCACTATCTCAAGTGCCAGAAGGTTTTTGGCGATAAGGATGAGGAGAAGAAGAGCCGGCTGGTGTACGCCGCTTTCCTCGTAGCCGATGTCTACGGGCGCAGTACGGATCCGATGAGCAACGCGATCGCTACCAATACTCTGACGATGATACGGGCCAAGAAGATCTCTACGGTGATCTCTGTTATCGGTTCTGTCGCGCCTTCCGTGATCTCTTCGATGCTTCCTTCGGAAGACTCGAAAGAGAAGACGGATGAAGGAGAAAAAGACGGAGCGGAAACAAAAGAAGAATCGAAAGACGGAAAGTAATACCTTTGGATGGAGGTTCGGGTCATGAAGAAAAACGTTTATGGAAAGGCATCGAAGTACTTCGCGCTGGTTATGGCGCTGATCTGCATGGTGTCACTTCTTGCCGGCTGCGAGGTGTATAGCGGCGAATGGCAAGAGTATGGAGATTTTACGCTCAAGTACAAATCGAACAACAAGAGATATGCCATGGTCGCAGAATGGAAATGGGACGGTGATCTGGACAATACCATCATCGAAATCCCGGATGAGTGTGAGAAGACTGTCATTGAAGCGATGGGCGGTCCCCTCGGAACGAATGCTCCGATGAAGTCCTTCCAGATCAAGTCAGACTGTGAACTGCGTTTCCAAGGGACGGACCCGGAAAAATATAAGGATGTGGAAGTGTCCTTTGACGAAGTGGTATTTACCCTGAAAATCGGGAAGAATATCAAGAAAGTACACATGAATTACAGAGAACGTGAGGACGACGAGTATAACTGGGTGGCGATCGAGAATAACGATGGAAGCGTCACCTTCTACCGGGTCTACTTCGAGGTCGAGTGTGATGACGAGAATAAGACCTTTTATTCGAAGGACGGGAAACTCTATCAGAAGAAGGATAATGCGAAGGTAAAAGGACTCGTGTACCGAAGTGACGCAGAATAAGAAAGCCTCAGGCATCCTCGCCTGATGTGCTCCGCGTATCGTCGAAACCGTGGATCCCTTCCTCGACGGGGGCGTAGGCCGCGTGATAGATATCCAGGGAGATGCCGACGATCTTATTGTCGTCATTGAAGCGGATCCCGAAACACCCGCCGTGATGCAGGGCGAAGCGCGCCGGACAGTAGAAGACTACGCCGCCTTCGTCCGGGAATTCATACCAGCCGGCGTAGAATGTGCGGGAGCGGTCGTTGATGAAGTAGTGTGCCATGTCGTCTTTGTCTTGCTGATCCAGACCTGCATACACTTCCGGATCCCACAGGTAATTCCATTCGCTCTCGTCCGGGATCTCGTACTTCGGCTCACGGTCTGTCGCAGTGTGGTCCAGAGTATAGAGCGAGACCAGCTTCTTAATAACCTGATTGACTTCGTATCTTCCGGGGTGGTAGATCCCGGCAGCGGTGAAGGGATAGTCGCGCTTCTCCGTCTCTTCCTTGTCGGTGATGTCGATGGAGTAGATGCCGATCATCCGCTCGTCCTCGTCGTACTTCAGAAACTCGACCCAACTGACCATGTACTCGTGATCGCCAATGGAGAAGAAACAGTACGCATCCATTTCCCATGTGTTCCTGCCCTTCTCGATATTCTGCAGAGAGGATTTGTTATCTTTCCCGGCCGTGATCTTTTCCCCGCCGCACACGGTAAAGAGATACTCGATCCCCTCGTCGAGGTCGGGTGTCCGTGAGCGCGCTCGAGGAGAAAACAGCTTAGTGATCGCCTTGGCGTCTTTTTTCTCCAATGCCTCGAAAAAAGCACTTTCAAATGCCTCGCAGTGCTCCGCTTCGATCTTCATCTGATTCGAAAGAAGTCCGCTGCGGTCAAGAACAGAACAGGAGGTCACGGCGAGAGAAGACACCGCGATAAGAAATATCAGAAGAAGTGACAGTGTTCGACGGACTGCGATTCGCATCATCTATTTTTCCCCAATTGTATAAGAATCTCCCAGTCAGTATACCAGATTCAGAGCGAGGGAACGTGACTGAAAGCGGTGTGAGAAACAGGCGGCTTCGCGGCGAGATGGCGCCGTTGTGGTATACTCATTTCAAAGAACAGGGGGAGAGAAAACGATGACGAGCGCGGAATCGGATGTGAGAGCGAAGAACCGGCGTTTCTATGAGGAACGGGTCGCGCCGATGATCAACGAAAAGTTCGGCGGATATTCCGCGCGCATCGCGGTGGGACTTTCCGGCGAGGGCTCGGACTGCTTCGGCTTCGATGACGAGATTTCCCGCGACCACGATTTCGGGACCGGCGTGTGCCTGTGGCTCACGGATGAAGATATGGCGCTATTTGGAGAAGAACTGGCCGAGGCGTACGAGAAACTGGTCTCGGAGAAAGATCGGTCCTTCTATACCGAGAGACTTCGAGAGCGGCGCGGCGTCATGACGATCCACGATTTCTACTCGAATATCCTGCGGATCGATTGCGATACCGACGGGTGCACTATGACGGAGCAGCAGTGGCTGAATCTTGATCACGCATGCCTCGCGACCGCGGTGAACGGAGAAGTGTACAGAGACGACCTCAGTGCTTTTACCAAGTTCCGTGATCTCCTTCTGGGATACTATCCGGACCGGGTCTGGCGGATCCGCATCGCAGAGAAGATGCATGACTACTCGGCCGCGCTTCAAGTGAACTATGCGCGCTGTATGACGCGCGGCGATGTCGTCGCGGCAGAACTCTGTAAGGCGAGAGGCCTCGAAGCGGCGATGGAACTCTATTTCCTTCTGAAGCGTGTATTCCCGCCTTACTATAAGTGGACGTTCCGCGAGCTGGAGAAACTGGATGATCAGGGAGAGTTTGCCGAAAGGATCCGCGAACTTGCGTCAACACCGTGCAGCCTCGAAGCGTGGGAGGACACGAGGTACCATCCGAACCGACAGAACCTCAAGGACCGCATCGTCTGTGCATCTGAGAATATCGGATGCGACCTCGCGGAGATGCTGAAACTACTGGGCCTGACGAATAATATGCACCCGTACATGGAGTCCCATGTCCGGCGGGTGCTGGGAAATACGGACTAATAACCAAAAGAGGGGAGAATAGAAAGATGAAAAAACTGAAAATCACACTGGCATTTCTTCTGGCGAGCCTTCTGATGATGTCGACAGGTTGTCTGACTACAGTCATCAAGTCGAAAAAGAAGGCTGCGGACAAATCGAAGGAGCAGAAATCCGGGCAGAAGTCTGCTGATGACGACGATGCCGATCCGGATGATGCCGATTCCGATGGAAAGAAAAAAGGGGATAAGGATTCCATTGAGATGAAGAAGGAATTCGGCACGTACACGATCAGCGGCGAATGGGTCGAAGTTAAGTCCCAATCTATGGCGCCGGATATCTTCACGTACTGTCTGAAAGGAAATGAGGATTCCCAGACGCCTCCGAACAATATTGTGGTTCGTCACGATAAGAACCAGTATTCCAAAGACCAGCACGTAGATTTTAGCGCGGCGATCCTCCAGCAGATCAAAGGCCAGGCCGCGAGCTACGGCGGAGAGGCGCACATGGAGGGCTATGGCGAGATCAACGGGTGTATGGTCTACCAGTTCGTCTACGAGTGTGATCCGTATTGCGTGCAGTGGTATTTCTGTGGAGAGAAAGAATATGTCATGGTCGGCATGACGATCTTCGATGAGGAAGAATCAAAGAAAGACAACATCCGTGAAGTCGCTCAGGCGCTCGTCGACAGCTTTGTCTGGGCGGAGTGAGGACGCTGATCTCGAAACTGTAACAAACTTGAAACGCTGAAATCTCAAAATAAATTCACATTTTACCTGAAAGGTGCTATTATAGGCTTGAGAAGATGGGCAAGGTATGCCTAATTTTCGTGACCCTGTTTTAGGGAATACTACGAGAGGAGAATAGTGAAGCAATATTGCCCTGCTTATGAGTGAATTGCCGAAAGAGGAGACAACGCAGATGCCGGATATGCCGGAAACGGAGATGACTCCGCAAGAGGAGCCGAAGCCGGAAACAGAGGCACAACCGGAATCAGAGCCGGAAACGGAGGTACAGCCGGAATCAGAACACGAGGAGACGGTCGACGAGCAACCAAAGCCGGAAACGGAGAAACCGAAGCCGAAGAAACGGAAGAAGAAAACGGCGAAGGACTTCGCCATCGAGTTCCTGATCAAGATCGTAATCACGGTCGCTGCAGTTATCATCCTATGTGTATTTGTGGTGGGGATCCACGTTAATCACGGCAATTCGTCCTATCCGATGATCAAGGACGGTGATCTGGTGATCACGTACAAGCTCGGAAAGGCACAGGCAGGAGAAGAAATCGCATACAGAAGAGACGGCAAAATCAAGTTCGGCCGCATCGTCGCGAAAGCAGGCGACGTTGTGGAGATCACTGACTCGTACTTGACGGTAAACGGGTACGGGGTACTCGAGGACGTGGTCTATCCTACGACTGCTGACGGAGCCGTCATATCATTTCCGTATATCGTCCCCGAAGGCTCGGTCTTCGTTTTAAATGATTTCCGTTCCGACGTGGGTGATAGTAGAACATATGGGGCCATTCCGCTGTCGGATGTAGAAGGAGAAGTCGTTCTCGTCCTGCGCCGGCGGGGAATATAAAAACAAAAATCATTTTTGAGGAGGAGAAAACAAAAATGAAAGCAAAATCTATTTTGAAACTGCTATCAGGAATGCTGGTAACCACGTTAGTCGCCGGTCTGATGGCTATGCCGGCAGCGGCAGCGGGATCAAACTATACCACTGTAGATGCTCAGAACACATCGTTTGACAAGTACCTGCTTGTTGAGAAAGACGAGAAAGCACCGAGCGTAACATTCAATTATGCGATCACGCCCGGCGCCGCGATTGCAGCGACGGAAAATACACTTCAGGTATACGCCGGTGTCGGAACACCGACGGCTTCTGTTTCTTTCTCTAGTGCAGACGCAGCCGAGGGAACATCTCTCAATGACAACTACACGACCTACAAGAAGACTGTTGATGTAAGTTTCTCCGGTATCACATTTAGTGAACCCGGCGTATATCGTTACATCATTACTGAAAACAACAATTCCGGAGCCGGAGTTATTTATGATGTGGATCCGACTGACCCGACAGATTCTACGAAATATGGTGACAGAATACGTACACTTGATGTTTACGTTGAAGACGATGAGTCAACCCCTGAAAAGGATCTTATCGTTACCTGCTACGTTATGTATAACGGCGAAGTAAAAACTGCTCCACCGTCTGCGGCAGCAGCTTCACAGGGAACAGCTCTTACAAGTGCAACACCGGTCGTTTCTCCCGCTGCACCTACTAACCAAGCGGAAGCTGCCGGTGCGACAAAGACGGACCGCATCGTTAACTACGTCAAGACTTATTCGATCACATTCGGTAAGGAAGTAACAGGTAACCAGGGATCAAAGGATAAGTATTTCAAACTGACATTAACGTTGACGGCACCTTTGGCAGGAGAATTTACTGTAGATCTTAGCAATGCTGATCCTTCTGTAATATCTAATTCGGCAACGACAGTATCCGGTAATAATCCCACGAAAATCACTGCTACAGCAAACACTGCGGTTCCAACGGAATTCTATCTCCAGGATGGTCAGTACATCACAGTATCCGGTCTGCCGGAAGGAACAAAGTATGAACTTACAGAGGCTGCTGAAGGCTACACCTCCACTGAGGGAATAGCGGTTGGTATTTCTTCTCTCGACTGGGATGCTACAAATGCCGGAAATGATGCACTTGCAGATCCGGTTAGAAACACTACAGGTATCACTGCTGATGTTCACACCGGTTTCACGAACTCTAAGAACGGCATTATCCCGACAGGCGTGCTGCTGAAGGCGACTCCGGTCATCGTGATCGGTCTGGTCATTCTCGCAGGTGCGGCTTTCTTCGTCGTGAAGAATGTAAGACGTAAGGTCGTCGAGGCCGGCGAAGCGGAAGATTCGGAAGAGTGATCCGGGCGGATGCAGATCTTGGGGATTCTAAGGAGTGACCGATTTCAGGTAACTCTGCTGTTCAGCGCTCGTGAGGGTCTATGAAGACGTTCTGGAAGACAATGAACACCATATACGAGAAGACCATGCTCGTGATCTTCGTGATCGCACTGCTGATCGTCGTGTATGCGCTGTACGATACATGGTATGTATTTGATCATGCAAATGACAAGTCATATCTGAACTACAAGCCCGGTCAGGTCAATGCGGATGATTCTCCTGCTGATTCACCGATCACACAGGATATGGTCGGCTGGATCACGATAGACGATACAAATATCGACTATCCGGTCATGCAGGGCGAAGACAATACGGCTTACCTGAACCGTGATCCGTACGGCCAGTATTCGCTGGCGGGCAGCATCTTCCTGGACAGCAGAAACGACAGTGCTTTTGCCGATCCGTATTCTGTCATCTATGGACATCACATGGAGTACGGCGTCATGTTCGGGGCGCTGGACGATTATCTTCAAGAAGACTATCTGCGAGCGCACACACGCGGCGAATTGCTGGTGGGACGGGACGGTAAAGTGTGCTACGACCTTCAGGTGTTCTACGCCATGGCGGCGGACGCGAAAGACGAGTTCATCTTCGATCCCGGAAACTATGAGGAACTGTATGCATTCCTCGAAGAAAAAGGCCTCGGTACGGACCACAGGATACTGTGCTTGTCTACCTGCGCCGGCGACGCCTCGTCCACGAGGACAGTCGTATTTGCATATATCTTAGACATCGATTAAAGGAGAAGACACGTGAGGAGTCTTGCTAAGTTCTATAATTTCTTGGCAAAAGCACTGTTGCCCGTGATGGCGCTGTGCCTGGTGCTCTTTACTGCTCTTTCTTCCGTATCAGCCGCATTCTCCTATAAGCCGATCGTGGCGTATGTGCCTTTCAGCTGTGAACGGGCAGAGGTAAGCGGGGATGTGACATACGAATTTGTCATCGAGAGAATGGACGAAGCCTCTCCGAAGCCGGATAAGGATGTGATCCTGATCAGCGGCTCCGGAAAAGCAAACTTCGAAGTGCCGATCGATGAACCCGGAACGTACAGTTATAAGGTGTATGAGAAGGCCGGGACGAACAGTGACATCGTGTACGACAGCACGGTGTATATGGTTACTCTGTTTGTGACAAATACTGAAACGGGAGATCTGGAGTATCAGGTGATCCTGAGTAAGGAAGACATGGTCAAACCGACGGAAGTGAAGTTTATCAATCAGGCCGTAAAGAAACCAGAAAAACCGGATACGACCCCGATCGTGAAGACCGGAGATCTGGCAGACACATGGCAGGGAGCCGCTTGGGCTTTCCTCGTAATGGGCGCATTTTTACTCCTCCTCGCGCTCTATAATATGTGCTTCAGGTCTCACGGATCGACGAAGACAGATTCGGGAAGAGTGTCGCACGTGCTTAGCGGCCACGGGTTGATGCAGAGAAAGAGCTTCCGCCGGGTGATCGGTGTCATCCTGGTTGTGGCCAATCTCGTAAGTTCGACGGGAATGGTACTCGCGAAGGAAGCGGACGAGGATCTGTCCGAAGATACCACCGTCAGCAGTTCGGATGAAACCACGGATGGTTTTTCGGAGGATCCTTCTGAAGGCTCTTCGGAAACAAGCGCTCCTTCGGAAGGTGAACCGACGGTCCTGACTTATGATGGTGCGGACTATTCCGTTACCGTAAGCTATGGCGCAGAGACCGGTATTCCTGATGATGCGGAACTTGTCGTAAATGAAGTAACATCCAGTTCTGAGTACGATGAGTACTATCAGCAGGTCACGGATCTCTTAGATGAAGAGAATGTCGGCTATGTGCGGTTCTTCGACATCAGTCTGATGAAGGATGGCGCGGAGTGTGAGCCCGTCGAGGGTACGTCTGTTTCTGTGACGATCACTCTGGCCGAGACCCTTCCGGAGGATGTTTGCGTTGTCCATCTTCCGGATGACGATGATGTCGCCGTCGTAGAGAACGAAACGGCCAATACCGATGAAGGTACGGAAGTATCCTTTGAGGCAGAGGGCTTCTCGGCATATGCAATCGTGACGGGTCCCACCGCTGTGACTGTCGGCTGGAAGAAGTTCACGACCGTCGCAGAACTGAAGGAATGGGCGCAGAAGAGTCCGGCTGAGGGCCTTTGTATTGGAAGTCCGGGCGGATTCTACCTCAAAAACACGACAGGAACTGTTTCGTCCGGTCGTGTGGGTATTGCGAAAACGACCCCTGCGAGAAGTACGCCTTCAGACACAGATGTGCTTTATTTCTTTGAACTTGTGCCGGGAACGGAAGATCAGTTTTATGTATACTGCTATGCCGCAGACGGAACGACGAAACAATATGTCTACAATGGCGGAAATAACAGCCTTTCCTTCACCACGGATGAAGCAAATAAGACTGCATTTACGGCATCAGGCAGCGATGGTAAATTCACACTGAACAATGGCACCTGGTACTGGAACATGAAGAACGACTACTTTGTTTCTGCCAGTGATCCATCTTATGCGGATAATATACTCAACATTTGGTATCACGAAGCGCCCCAGTCGGATCCGTATTTGCTGGACGGTCAGTCTTATGGCCTGATGTACTATGTTTCTGGATTGAAGGGTAAAGGCATGATGTCCACTTCCTCTTCCGGGAATAATCTCGATGCACAGGTCCTCGCGGTCATGCAGAAAAAGGATGATGTCAAGAAACAACTATTCGTCCCGCAGGACAGTGATCTTCCGATGTGGAAATTCCAGTGGGCGGGAGATGATACGTACTATATCTCCACTCAGGTAGATGGAGAAACAAAGTATCTCGATGTGACTTCGAGCGGAGTGACGCTGGTGGATGCTTCTTCCAAGCAAGCCCTCAAAGTGGTTCCCGGAACAGCCACAGCGGATGTCGGGAAGATACGTATCATGTCGCAGGATGGTCATACCGTCGGGTATAGCGGCAATACGACAGAGGGCTTCGTCCACGATGGCAGCGGAAGTTTTCTGAATCTGGTCAGCAAGGCCAATCTTACCTCGGAATACGAGAAGGTATATAACGCGCAGAAAAAGAGCGTCACAGAAATAACAAACGGACAGCAGGTCATCATCTATACGCGTGTCTGGAATGAAGGCACGAAGAGCTATGATTTCTACGCGATCGATAAAGATGGCACACTCGTTCCCTGTATAGAAGATGGTGACATGATCGGCTGGGTCGGAGAGACAGAGAATACGTTGCTGTGGGACTTTACGGACTACAGTGCGGGCGCTGCGACTTCGAATCATTACTATGAACTCTATAACGAGGCCTCCGGCAAGTATATCGCTCCACAGATCAATGGACAGATCCTTTCCAACAATACGATCGGTATCCATCTGGATGGACGGGAGAATGGAAGCTACGGCACGTCAATCAAGGCCTGGGATGATCCGAACTATGCATTTGCCCAGCTGGCGGCAAGTGCTGACGGTTCTACGATCATCAGTAAGCTTGCTTCCGTGAATAATGGCAGTTCCGATCTCGATGAGAAGGAAGAGTTCTTCTTCGCGGTCATCGATGATGTTTTTGACGATGATGTGCTGGAGGCGGTACCGACAGTCGATAACAATGATTTCGGTATCAAGATGTATCTGGTGGATTTCAGCCCGGCAAAGACTATAAACACTGTCACGACCACACAGATCCAACACGATGTGATAGGCTGGACGCCCAAATGGGATGCCAATCATGCGTTTGAACAGACGTCGGGCCTTCTGGAGACGAATCTGCAGGAAAACGGTTACCCGATCGCGACGAAAACGAATAAGTCTCTGGGCGATTTGTTTGATCCTTCGGTGCCGAATCAGAATATCAAACGATATGAGGTGAATCATCTGTTCTTGGAGTCCACATATGATTCATCCGGTTACTTCTTCTTTGATAGTTCTCAGAATTATGCGCATCTGCTCGATAACGGAAACTTCGAAGTGTATCAGGAACTGGGTTCCTATGATTCCGGCGGGAATAAGCCTACGCTGAAACACGGTCAGTTCTTCCCGTTTAATGACATCGCGAAGGATCAGTTCTGTACCAGTAACCCTCAGAATATGTATTCGGTTACCGGACAAGAATTGGATCCTTCTGACCCGAGAAAATATGAGCGTCTCCATTTAATGCAAGGAACGGCAAATGCACAGTTCGGTATGGAGCTCGAGACGTCATTTGTCCAGACGCCGAGCGGACACGACGATTGGGGACACGATATCATCTATGAGTTCACGGGAGATGATGATTTCTGGCTCTACGTAGATGATGAACTGGTCATCGACCTCGGTGGTATCCACAGTGCCATATCGGGAAGTGTAAACTTCTGCACCGGCGAAGTAGTCGTCAATGGAGCGCATACGACTCTGTATGATGTATTCAGCAGTAACTACGATAAGAGAGGCCTGTCTCAAGCAGAGAAAGAACAGAAACTGGCTGATATATTTGAGTTTGATTCGGCAAATAACACATACACATTTAAGGACTATACCTTCCATACGATGAAAGTCTTCTACATGGAGCGTGGTGGTGGTGCATCGAATCTCCGTATGAGATTTAATCAGGCTTCGGTCAAGCCGGAGACTGTGCTCTTCGGAAAAGAGATCGAAGGGACACAGGCGATGGCAGCTTCGAATACGGAGTTTGCATTCCAGATCTACTACGCTTATGATGCGGATGCTCCGCTGAGTGAGTATGAACGGCTCGATCCTGAACTGAACGACAAGATCAAAGTGACCTACAGAGGTACGAGTACGGACGTGCCTTATGCAGCGGTTTATTGTCCGGATCCGAACTATCCGAGCGATACATATCCGGATGACTCATATAAAAATGTGTTCTTCCTCAAGGCGGGTGAACTCTGTGAGATCTCCATGCCGGATAATGCCATCATGTACTATGTAAAAGAGTGTGGTGTAGATCCGGCGATCTACAGCAGTGTTAAGGTAAATGGCAAGACGACGGATGTTACCAAGATTGAACATCGGGGCACGACGGGCCTGAATGATTACACGATTCCGCAGATGCCTGTGAAACAGAGAACGAAGGTCACGTTCACCAACGTAGTCAGAGCGGACGCGACGCAGACATTGTCATTCACGAAGTGGCTCTATGACGAGACGCAGTTAAATCTGCTCCCGAATGATCAGACCACGTTTGATTTCCGTCTGTATCTGGATCTGAAGAATGAGGTGTCAACCTTAAACTATGAAACCATGTCGAACCCGAAGTATCTTGCATATATGCAGGAATACAACGTCCGCGATGAGAACGGCAACTATTGTAAGTGGAATGTTTCAGAAGGAAGATTCGTCAAGCTCGGTGACGGGAAAGATAATTACAGTGCCCTTACCCCGGAGGAAAAAGCACTGTGTACGTTCCAGACGTCTGCGAATGGCGGTATCTCTAGAATCCCGGCTTTCTATACGATAGAAGTCAGAGGTCTCATGCCCGGTACGAAGTACATGATCGAAGAGAGAGATAAGGATATGCCGGATGGATACGGGCGTGTGGCATATCTGATTAATGAAAATGCATCACAGGCCTTCCCGGCGCTGAGTCATGAACCGGATTGGACAGATAAGACGACCGCCAAAGCGGTATGGGGTCAGACCGCATCCGGGAAGAATCCGCATGTGGATATCAAGAACGTCAAGGGTTACGGTATCCGTGCAAATAAGATATGGGTGGACGATGCTTACATGGCGGATCGCGATGTGACATATTTCGCAGTGTATACGGATGGAACGAACGGTCTGGAACTGGTAGCCGATTCGGTTAAAGTCCTTCCGTTCGGCGAAGACACGATCTACTGGTTCTTCGAGACGCTGCCGAATAGTCAGACCGATCTGGAGAACTGCCATGTGTACGAGGTCACACTTTCGAACGCCAACCCGACGGTAAATGCGGATACTGGCCTTGTGACTGATTACGGCACGGTCACGAGGATCGCAGACCATGGAGAAATGACGCTCCAGGGAAGAATAAAGGGCGAAACGACCGCATCTCCTTGCTGCTATACGGTTTCTTATGCGGAGGGTCAGCTGGCTGCCGGCGAACGTGTCCGGACCGATACGGTGACCAATGACCGCTATGGTATCGATATCAACAAATATAAGTGGGATCAAACGACAGTGCTGGCCGGAGCGGAGTTTATCCTGGAAGACAGTACGGATAGCAGTATCGTGTTCGGGCCTTTTACCTCGGATGCGACAGGACATGTGACCACCGCGTTCTTGAGAAAGAATACACCGTATAAACTGATCGAGACGAAGGCGCCGGAAGGATATCTGGGACTTGAATCGCCGGTGATGATCACCCTTGGCAACGATGGCACGACACTGACCGTAGATGGTCCGACGGGATGCTATACATATACTAACGGAAATACGAGCGGCTCTACCCCGGTAAAACCGGTCGTGAATGTCATGAACAAGACGTATCAGTTCCAGATCGTGAAGAACGGAAATATGGGTGAGCCTCTGGATGGAGTAGTCTTCTCCCTCAGAAAGTGGAAGACGGTCGGCGGCGTGAGCCAGCCGGATGCGGCTCCGCTGGGTGGATACGATCATTTGGTCTCCGATGCAAACGGTATCGTGCATATGCCTAATAACAGCACATCGGACTGGTACACGCTTCCGGCAGGACAATATGCACTGGTCGAGGAAGATAATCCTCATAGTGAATACGAACTGTTGGCTTATCCCGTCCGGTTTACTGTTCTCGAGAATGGCGGCATCCGGATCGATGGCGTTTACGAGGATGGGGAAGTATCCCTTCCGAGACCGGAAGAGACAAACGGAAATGTGCGCTACACAATGACGGTAGTCAATAAACTTAAGGCAACTCTTAAGATCACGAAGAATGTAGAAGGAAACTTCGGCAGCAAGACACAGAAGTTTACATTTAGTGTGGCGCTGTACGATGAACTGAATCAGCCTGTATACGCTAAGTTGAAGGCGCGTTACAGCTATTCAAACAAAGACACTACTATTTCTTTTAACAAAAACGGCATGGCCAATATCAGCCTGGCGCACGGCGAGTATCTCGAGATAAAAGGTCTGAACCAGGGTTATCGGTATGTCATTACCGAGACGAAGGCGAATGGTTATAGCGTGAAGTGCTGTGAAGGACAGACGAATTATGATGCCGGTACGTTTATTTCTGGTAATTCGATCCAGGGCCGGGTCGGAGAGAACACAGAAGTATTCTTTGTGAATACGAAGAAGGGTATCCTTCCGACCGGAGTGGACTTCTCGGCGCGGGCGATCCTCGGGGCGGCGCTGCTCCTCGTGGTCGGTGCGGGTGCGACGATGTATATGGGAAAGAGAAGAAAAGAAACAGAAGATGATGAGGAGGATCTAACTAATGAGTAAGATGAAAAATCAAGTGAGAAAGAGCTTTTCCGATATTGGAAAGAAGTTGTCTGTATTTGTGCTGGTGCTGTCGTTTATCTTGGCGCTGACCGGATGTGTCCAGTTCGAGCTGTCAACGACGGTGAATCGCGATGGCACGGTGGATATCCATATTCTCTATGCGACGATCGATCTGTCTTCGCTATCCGGTGATTCGGATCCGAGTTCTTCTTCGGTCAACGTTGCGGATGCCAATGCAGAGACCATGAAAAAACTCGAAGAAATCGGATGGAAGACGAAGGAGTACAAGGCGAATATCAACGGTACGGACTATGTCGGGTTTGAGTGCGCGAAGAACGGGATCAATATCGATGATGTTCCGTCCGAGGTAGATAAAGCAAACGAAGCCGGTCTGGGAATGAAAGGCTTTTCTCTCAAGAAAGATGGCGACAAGTATGTCTTTGACTGGGACATTGCTTCGAGTAACAGTGATCTCGAGTCACAGGGTCTGGATGCCTCAACGATCGCGGAGTATGGCGGATTTATGAAGGTCAGCCTCTCGGTCCCGAACGGCACCCTCAAAGATAACGCGATGTCTGTGGCTTCCGATGGGACACTGGAGTGGGATCTGTTCTCGTGTACCGAGTCTCCGCACGCGGAGTTTACTATCGACGCCGGTCTTGTTGATGACGACGATGATGACGATGACGACAAGAAGGGCGGCAAGAAGGACAAGGATGACGACGATGACGATGAGGATGAGGATGATGAGGTTTCTGGCAGCAAGTCCAAGAAGTCGAAGAAGTCCAAGAACAGCAACAGTGATGACGGGATGCCGGTATGGGTGATCGGTCTGATCATCGGCGGTTCGGTCCTCGTAGTGGCTGCGGTCGTGGTGATCATTATCGTAGCGGTTAAGAAGAAAAAGAATAACGGTGACGTTACGGCGTGATGTAGCCCGCTGGTATAGAAATCTTGCATCGGATCGGCGCATCTGGTAGTATCAAGAAGAAAGTATCCCGCGACAGTGATTTGGAAGCGGAATATGAAAAAACGGAAAGAAGGATCGCGATAGCCGCGGTAGGGTGGACCAATGAGAAAGTGATGACCGAGGGAGTAAACACAGTATATGGAAAAGACCTGAAGAAGGTCTCCTTGCGCGTGCTTGCCTTTGTTGTCATTACGGGATGTCACCGGTTATCTTTCCTCTTTGAAAGTCCTCTGCGGATCTATGTGGAGCGGACGGAATCAGAAGAATCAGTGAGCCTGTTTTTGCACGTCGCAAGAGCAGGCTCTTCTCTCGGGCAGAAAGAGGACAATTATGGCTAGAATTCAGGTAAATGATCTCACTTTCTCGTATGAGAGCAGTTTTGATCCGATCTTCGAGCACGTCTCCTTCATGATCGACACGAGCTGGAAACTCGGATTTATAGGAAGAAACGGAAAAGGGAAGACCACCTTCCTGAATCTTCTTCTCGGGAAATACGAATACAGCGGCACTATACGCTGTGATGTGCCGTGCGATTATTTCCCGTATAAGACTTCTCCGCAGGATGGGGAGAAGACGGCGGATGAACTGATGGAAGACTGGAAACCGGGTGTGGAGAGCTGGCGCGTGATGTGCGAGCTTTCGGAGCTTCAGGTAGACGAGGAACTTCTCTACCGGCCGTTTCGCACGCTGAGCTTCGGCGAGAAAACAAAAGTCATGCTGGCAGTTCTCTTTGCGGGGGAGAATGATTTTCTCCTGATCGACGAGCCGACGAATCATCTCGATAAAGAAGCGAGGGACATCGTGAAGACGTATCTTGCGGGAAAGAAAGGATTTATCCTGGTGTCGCACGACCGTGACCTTCTCGATGCGTGTGTGGATCATGTTCTGGTGCTCCAGCGCTCGACGATCGAGGTGCAGAGCGGGAATTTCTCTTCATGGTGGGAGAATAAGGAACGCGCAGATGCATTTGCACGGGCGGAGAATGAGAAACACATGAAGGAGATCGGCAGGCTCAAGGGCGCGATGCAGCAGAGCCAGAGCTGGGCGACGAAAGGGGAGAATACGAAGATAGGATTCGACCCGATCAAGGAACATGACCGCTCGAAGAATACGCGTGGCTATATCGGTGCGAAGACGAAGAAGATGGAGGCGCGTGTCAAGGTCTTCGAGCAGCGGATGGAGAAGAATATCGAGGAGAAGGAAGGCCTTCTTCAGGATGTCGAGCAGATCCGGGATCTGCGGCTGTCGCCGCTTACACACTTTCGTGACCGGCTCGTGGAGACAAGGGAACTGTCACTTCGGTATCCGGATGCGGAGGTGCCGGTGTTTTCAGGCCTGACATTCGAGATCCGAAACGGCGAGCGTGTGTTCCTGCAGGGCAGAAACGGGTGCGGGAAATCCAGCCTCATCAAGGCGATCCTGGAGGCTGCCGGGTACGACGGGGCGGACTTCGTTCTTGACGGGCGGCTCGAGGTAGCTCCTCATCTTCAGATCTCGTACATCAATCAGGACACATCGCATCTGCACGGAGACCTTCGGATGCATGCCTTCGAACACGGTGTGGATTACAGTCTTTTTCTCGCGGTACTTCGCCAGCTCGCGCTCGAACAGGCGCAGTTTGATAAAAACATCGAGGAGTTTTCTGAAGGACAGAAGAAAAAAGTGCTCATCGCGACGAGTCTTCTTACTCCCGCACATCTCTATATCTGGGACGAGCCGCTCAACTACGTCGACGTGTTCTCGCGGATGCAGCTCGAGAAACTGATCGAAGAATATGCGCCGACCATGCTGGTGGTAGAACACGACGTGCGATTCAGAGAAAAGATGGCGACGAAGGTTGTGGAGATGTAGAATACTAAGAAAAAGAACAGGAGAGAATCTTGAAAAAACTTGTCGCGTGGGCGTGCCGGAAACTTCACATAGACCTTTCTGAAGAGAAACAGAACACGATAGCTCAGTTTATTCGTTTTGCATTCGTGGGACTGAGCAATACCCTTGTTAGCTATATTATATACCTCGGTGTTTTGTTGATCATGAGCCCCTATGATATTGATTGGGACTTCTATGTGGCAAGCGTGCTCAGCTTTCTTCTTAGTGTTCTATGGTCTTTCTACTGGAATCGTCGTGTGGTCTTTAATGATCAGACGAAAGATAGAAAGGTAGCCAAACGATTGATCAAGACGTATATATCCTATGCTATCACTGGGATTGGAGTTGCCAATTTGCTCCTTTTCCTCTGGGTAACGGTGCTGGGGATCCCGAAAACCATCGCGCCGCTGATCAGCCTCTTTATCCTCGTTCCAATGAATTTCCTGCTTAATAAGTACTGGACATTCAGAGATGACAGCCGGGAGAAGGAAGATTAATCTTTGTCCTCCTGTGATTTAGGAAGATTGGAAGTCTTCTCGCTAATGATATATCTGGGACGGGCTTTTGTTTCCATGTAGATCTTACCCACATATTCGCCGATGACGCCGAGACTGATCAGCTGTACTCCACTGAAGAACCCTATGGCTGAAAGTGTACTGGCCCATCCGGGAGTGGTGTTCCCGAGGAAATAACCAATCACGATGTAAATGATCATGAAAAAACTCAGAAACGATACGATGGTCCCCAAACCGGTGATGATCCGAATCGGCTTAATAGAAAGACTCGTAATGCCATCAAAGGCTAGTGCCATGCTCTTTGAAAACGGGTAGTGGCTCTTTCCGGCAAGCCTTTCGTGGCGTTCATAATACACGGAGGTGCTTTTGAATCCGACGAGTGGGAACATACCGCGTAAGAAGAGGTTGACCTCCTTGAAATTGCTGAACTCCCGAAGAACACGAGAAGAAACGAGACGATAGTCTGCATGGTCGTAGACTACGTCAACCCCCATGGATTTTAGTAGCTTGTAGTAGGATCGTGCAGTAAAGCGCTTAAAGAAAGTGTCTGTGTCACGCTTGCTGCGCACACCATAAACGATTTCGCATCCGTCATGATATTGCTTGACCATCTCTTTCATGACGTGGATATCATCCTGACCATCACAATCAATGGAAATAGTTATATCCGCGTGTTCTTTTGCCTCCATCAGGCCGCCGAGAAGCGCATTTTGATGACCTCTGTTGCGACTGAGACTGATGCCGGCGAAATACGGATTATCAGAGGCGAGATTCTGGATCGTCGACCATGTCTTATCCTTGCTTCCGTCATTAACAAACATGATTCTGCTTTCGTCGGAAATCTGTTCGTCGGAAATCATGGACTTAAGAGTATCAAGAAACATGGGCGCAGTAATCGGTAATACCTGTTCTTCGTTGTAGCAGGGTATAACGATATATAGAATTGGTTTTTGCATATCAATCCCTCTGAAACACCAGAAAATAACCTAAATTGATTGTAACCCATACCATACTGATTTGCAATTTGCAGGATCAATTAAGATGGCCGAAGGCTGAAGTGTACGGTTAATCGGCATCCGGCTTTCTCCTTCTTTTTCTGATCAGAGCTATGGCCACACATATCAAAGTAAATGAGGTCAGATCTATAATCAGATTCAAAAGAAATCTGTCCTCATACTTGACCTTTACAGTATGTTCGCCTGCGGGAACGGAGATCTGCATACCGGTCTTATCCGGGAGCTCCCGTATTTCGGTCTTTTCACCATCTACATATGCTGAGATATGACTGTTATAGTTATAGTGCATATCGACAGTGCCGCCTTCAAATGATGCATCTGTCTGGAACCTGTAGTAGTTGCCATAAATCTTATAGTGTATATCTTTCCCGCCGCAGTTTATTACAGATGGAGCAGCGGCATCGTAGTAGAAAAGTCTGTCCTTCGAACGATGCATGACCTGACATCCGTTTGCTTCGAGAACCTGTTTAGCCTGAATAAACAGAGGTTTTTCATCTTCGATCATGTAACGCTCGTCTCCGTCATACACTACATACCAGCGAACGCCACAGGAACGGAAGGCTTGAAAAGTGGACTCTGGGAATCGGTATAGGATGCCGGCATATGTCATGGTGAGCTGTTGATCTCTGTCAAAGAAAGAAGTGGGGATGAGAGAATCATAACCCAGATAACTATCAATACCGTAAACCGTAGCAAGGTTATAGGCCATAGCGCTATTGTGGTCAAAAGGTGTGCAATCCCCATATGTGAGAAAAACACTGACATATCTCTCGTCCCCGATCACATCCACTCCATCCTCTTCAAAAGGAATGGCCGCGCTGTTATTGAGACCACGAAGTTGTGGCGGAAACAAGTAATACAGACCTGCAAAATTCAGAATGTTGATAACGATCAGCACGGTGAGTGCCCATTTCTTTTTGGAGGGCGCAGTTTTCACATCTGGAAAGTATTGTCTGAGAGTAGCATCCAATAACACGGACGCCATCATGATTAAAAAGAGGTAGAAATATTCCAGAATCTTTATCGGCCAACGGAACTGATTGATCACAGGAACGAAACTCATGATCCAGAGAAATGCCCTGGAACAACCGTAAAGCAAAGTGATCAGTACCGGAGGGAAGAGAGCCAGCAGGATCTGTTTGCTATACAGTTTCTCGTTGCATTTCTTCTCGTGACGGAGAGAAAACAGTCCGAAGATGATCGCAAATGCAAGTACGTAACCGATGTGACCGGCATGATCTGAAAACAGAGTGAAGCTGTGAGTCGGGCCACATGGAATAAACGGATAAAACATCGCAACAAAGATCGAAATCAGAATCGCCTTGCCGTCCAGCATATCGGAGAATGAGTAGCTTCCGGCACGGTTGTTTGAGAGGGCGATCTCCCTGTACATCGGCATAAGAAGCGGAAGACACAAGAAAATTACGGCTACACTGCTTAAAACGTACAGCAGGATGATCTTCTTGAGACGTTCCTTGTGGAAGACAAATGAATAGGATAAGGCAAAGATACAGTCAACTATGATTGCATAGGCGAAGAACTGGGGCTGCCCTACACAGTAGAAGAAATAGGCTTTCCAGAGTGTGGTGAGAAGAAATGATCTTCCGTCGGTTTTTTCAATAAAGCGTAATGTGAAGAGAATGATATATGGAAGGAAACCGGCAACGATTATCACGACCAGCCAGGCTCGTCCGAGATAGATCGTGAAACTGTTCAATGCCCAGCATACGGCGCCAAGATAGGCGGAAAAACCAGAACACTTTATCTTGCGGATCAGAAAGAAAGTGCCGATCGATCCGGCTAGAAGATGGAAAATCGCAACAAAATCGATCATTCCGTAAACATGACCCAAAAACAGAAAACTCAGTCCATATGATATGTAGGTGATGGGATTAAATGTTCCGGTCTGACCGTGTGAGAGAAACTGTATGCCCATGAATTGATGAAAATTGTAAGTGGCCAGTTCTCCGTCCAGCGCTGCATCCACGGTGTGCTTATACACGGCGATATACGAGTCCAGATTGTCATCGCAAAGGAAATAATAGGGATGAACAAGTTCCAATACTGAAAGAAGCGCAAGTACAGTTATGATTGTCAGGGCCAGCCAGCATAATCCCTTTTTCTTTGAATCTTGAAGTGTCATGATGCCTCCTTCACTTAGTCGCCGGAGATTCTGATTACGCCTCTTCGGACAAATGGATCTGCAAAATCAAAATCGTAATAATACAAGAGGTAGCCTCTGGTACAACTAACATTCCAGGAAGCAAAACGATCTCGGAGGATCTGTTCGTGATCCTGCAGATGATAAGTACAAAGAGCAAGCTTGATTCCGCTTTTTCTCTTCAACAGTTCTGAAGCACCTTCTATGATATGCACTTCGTCACCTTCGCAATCTGCTTTGATGAATATCTTCTCATCAGTTAGTTTATATTCCGAAACAAACTGATCCAATGTGATATGATCAGCGTCATTATAATTGGTTACGTATTTTTCCACGATAGTAATCTTCTCAAGATGATCCTTGAAGGTGTACTTAAGTGCTTCGATCCAGCGCGGGTCACACTCGAAGATGTATGCATGCTTGATGTCCTCGATGAATTGAAATGCGAAGATTCCTTCAGCACCGCCAACATCCAGAAGAATGCTGCCTTTGTCCGGATGAAAACTGTTGTCAGTATAGCAGTGGGGAGAGCGGGAATCTTGCTCCATGCTGAGGTTTTTCATGTAGCGCGAGGCGCGGAACTTTGACTTGTAGCCACGTCGTAGATAGAGCCTCCTGCCGTCCTTTATGTAATAGAACAGATCGTTCGTAGGATCCTTTTCTACGTTGAAATCTTTGATCTTGTAATCCTTAGTAAACGCATAGGGAAAGACACTCATGGCGTTGTGCCTGAGATAATCGGCGATTTCGCGCAGCTCCGGATCGTTGGAGGAAGCATATTTGTTTATGATCTTGCGCTTGATGAATCTTGCTTTGATTTCACATCTGATAAACTCTAAGTCAGAAGAGGCGATTCTTTGGTTCATAGTTTCACTCCTGTCAATCTCTGTATGTTTGATAGGCACGCACATAGAAATGCATGATGATTTTAACGATAAATGACGGCCAGAACTTTCGGAACATAATGATGTCTTCCTCGATGCGGTGGTTGTTGTTGATGAACTCCATCGATGTTGCTTCACTGTGGATGCGATAGAAGACCAGAGGTTTATCGACATATACGAAACGCTCTTTGTAGCCGGCATATTTGAGAAAAGTATCCCAATCCAGAGAATATCGTAATTCTGATGTGAATACCTTGTCATGAATGATCTCTTTGTTGTAAATAACCGAGGGACAACTTATGCAGTTTCCCATTGATAGACAGCGCTTCTTAAAAAAACGGCTCTTGGCAAACAGAGACCATTTCATCGGCAGCCTTAAGAGCCGACGGAGACGGCAATTGCGATCCATGGAAATCTTATTATGTAGGATGGGACGGTAATCTGAGAAGGCCATGACGGCATTCTTGGATTTGTGGATCTTCTCGAGCATTTTTTCCACATATTGTTCGGCGTATACGTCATCTTGGTGTGCGACGGTTACCCACTTGGCTTCTGCATGATCACAGGCGAAATTCCAGTCATCCTGGATGTCGCTCGAACCATCACGGACATATACCTGAAGTCCGTGACGGTCTGCGATATTTTGGATGTATTCGCAAGGCGTAGAAGTGCAAATTATGATGGGAGAAGGAACGGTCTGATTTTCCAAAGAAGAAATGCATGCTTCAAGATAAGCCGATTCCTTATATGCGCAAATTGCAAAAGCATGCTCAGTCAAAACGAACCCTCCGAAACGAATACGGACAAAGCGGAACTGCCCGAGATGTCCAACCCACCACCTATCTAATTTTGCCACTTGGGTACTGAAAAATCAACGAAGAATATGATGAGAAACCGCGTTGGAAAGTGCGGAAACAATTCCATCTCTTTGTATGATATAATGTATCAACGTTATTTTGGGGAGAAAGGATGTTTCTGTCATGAAGATCATCGATATCCTGAATAAGAAGAGTATGTCTCTGTCGTTTGAAGTGTTTCCGCCGAAAAAGGAGACTTCTTTCGAGAGCGTAAAGGAGACGACTGAGAAGATCGCCGAGAGTAAGCCTGCGTTCATGAGTGTGACGTATGGCGCGGGTGGCGGAACGAGCCGCTTTACGCTCGATATCGCCAAGACGATCGAGGAGAAGCATGGCGTACCGACGATGGCGCATCTGACCTGCGTTTCCAGTTCCAAGGACATGATCCGCGATAAGATCGAAGAGATCCATAGTCTGGGGATCGAGAATATCATGGCGCTTCGCGGTGACCTGACTCCGGAACTCGAGAATGCCGATAGAAGTAAGTGGGATTACCGTCATGCGGTAGAGCTCATCCGTGAGATCAAGGAGAGCGGCTATGATTTCTGTATCGGCGGCGCCTGCTATCCGGAGGTCCATCCCGAGAGCCCTAACCAGCACGAAGACATCAAGCGCCTGAAGGAGAAGGTCGACGCCGGCGCGGATTTCCTCGTCAGCCAGATGGTCTTCGACAATAACCTCTTCTACAACTTCCTCTATAAGATCAGAGAGGCCGGTATCACGGTTCCGGTCGTGCCGGGCATTATGCCGATCACGAATGCGATCCAGGTCGAGAAGGCTATCAAACTCAGCGGATCTTTCATGCCGCAGCGTTTCAAAGCAATCGTCGACTATTTCGGTCAGGATCCTGAATCTATGAAACAGGCCGGGATAGCCTATGCCACAGATCAGATCATCGATTTGTACGCGAACGGAGTGACGAATGTGCACGTATACTCCATGAATAAGCCCGATGTGGCGGAGGCCATCATGCACAATCTGTCGAATATTCTCTGGAAAGATTACGGCATCAAGTAAGGAATGTCCATGGACTGCAGAAGAATCATCGAAGAGGCGCTTGCCTCGGATAAACAGACGATCCCGCAGTATCTCGACTACGACACTCCGTCTCTAAATGTGACGGAGTGGCTCCGCTATTCCTGTATTCCGGTCTACGAGCAAGAGAATGCCGCGAAAGATCCCGAAATTGCTGCTTCTATGGAAGCAGCACTGTCCCTGATTCCCGGTGCGCTTTCTTTTCGTGTCGGTTTTTGTGTCGTTCCGCTTTCTTGGGATGAAGATGGTTTTCCGGTCTTTCCTTTTGCACAGAGATCCGAGAAACTTCGTAAGAACATTCTGGGCTGCGACCGGGCGGTGCTATTTGCGGCGACCATCGGCTCGGGGATTGACCGCCTGATCCGGAGATACGAGAAGGCCGATCCGAAACTGGGGCTTCTGCTTCAGGGCCTGGGCGCGGAGAGAGTCGAATCGCTGTGCGATGCATTTAATGGTGAAGTATCGGAGATCTGCAAAGAAAACGGACGCGAGACCCGTATGCGATTCTCGCCCGGTTACGGCGATCTTCCGATCGAGGTGCAGAGGGAATTTCTGCCGCTTCTCGATGCCGAAAGAAGGCTCGGGATCACGCTTTCCGATTCGTGCCTGATGGCGCCGAGTAAGAGTGTCACGGCGATCATCGGAATATCCGGATAATAGACCTATCCGACGAGGTCGACCATCTCGTCGACGTATTCCTGTGCTTCCGCGATGAGCAGATCCGGATCACAGGACTCGTAGGCGCTGACATATTTTTCCCACACGGCATCAAAATCCTTGGTCGTCACAAGCTGGGGGATATATTCGTACTTGACTTCATCGATCATGATAAAGGATACGCCGGCGGGTGTCCCCGATGACAGCGAATTTGTGAAACTGCTGATCGGATACCACGGTTCCCATTCTGTTTCGGAAGAACGGAGAAAATCACTGTAAGACTGATAGCCATACGCCTGGAAACACCGAAGCACGCTGTCCGGAAGCCGGCCAAGGAATACATCAGCCTGATCAGAGGACTTCATCGCGTTGAGCTCGTCTCTGGAGGTGCCGTTAAATGAGGGCAGATACGAGTATGGGCAGAAATGTCTGGCACAATAGTCGTAGTTCTCGCTGTTTTGAATCATCTTGTCAGTCCGGTAGAATAGACCTTCATCCGAGATGAGATAATCCTCGTTCTCCATACCCCAGAATCGCAGATTGTGAATATCCTGATCCAGAATTCGGTTGAGGAATCCAAATACCAGATCCGGATCCTTACAGGCGGTGGTCACGGCCAGACCGCGCGTACTGACAATTGTATGTGGATTCCGGTAGTAGCGGTTCTCCATGCCGGGATCCAGAGTCAGTGCCAGCGGAACGTATTCATATCCCAGATCAGACATGCCGTTCTGCCTAAACTCGTCGGTAATAACCGATCCGAAATCCCAGTAGGCGTCAAACATGCCGAGTACTGCCCCGGAACTGAGCTTGCCGATATAGTTGTCATAGGACATAGTGGCGAAGTCGGGATCGATGAGTCCGGCGTTATAGCATTCGTTCAGTTTCCGGTAATAGCTTTTGAAAGTGTCGGATGTATTGATGTCTACTACCGTCGGGCGGTCATAGTTTTCCGAATCGATGACAAACGGATAGTTCTCGGTGTATCCGTCGATAAGACACGGCGGCATCCATAGAGTAAAGGCGCGCCAGTTATCGTTTAGTGCAGTAAAGGGGATGATATCCGTGCCATCTTCGTTCGTCGGGTGGGAAGCATAGTAGGTCTCGAGAAGGTAGAAATACTCATCGAGCGTTGTGACCACAGGATATCCCGCCCATTCGAGAACACGGGTCTGGATCCAGAACGCGCATCCCGAGTACTCCTTGGTCTGGTCTTTTCCGTAGGTAGAGGAGAGAACATCGACCCAGTAGATGTGACCGTCATCCTGTCTGAAGAGCTCCCACTGTGCGTCTGTATAGAGTGAACGGAGGTTGCTGTAGGCGGGGTCGTCAAGATAGCTGTCCCAGGGGAGCAGAACGCCGCTCCGGTATAGATCATAGTTGCTGTCATTCGTGTATATGAATTCCGGCAGATCGCCGCTGGCGAGAATAGATCCGATGGCTTCTGACTCGCTGGTTCCGATGAGATAGCATTCATTTACTTCGACACCGGTCATATCCCGTATCATATTCTGAATGTCGTTGTTGTCCGAAAGTTCATTTCCCGGTGTACAGATAAACATATTCAGCGTGGTGACGGGTCCTCCCGATACAGAAGGAACTTGTGTAGTTGTGCCGGTCGGAACGCTTTGATCGCTCGGATCATCCGTTCCACTTGTATAACCGGGGGTGGAGGAATCGCCTGATTCGGACGGATCGGACTCGTCCTGATCTTCCGTAGTTTCCTTAGTGACTTTCTTTCTCTTCTTAGCCGTTTCTTCGCTCTTTGAGCAGGCGGCACAAGAGAGAATCATGGATACAGTAAGGATCAATGCGAATGGCTTTTTCATACGATGCCTCTTTTCTCAGTATGTTACATCAAGAAACTTCACAACTCCGGATGCTTCGCATGACGATCACGTCAGGAAGCACTATCCCTATTTTAGAAGATTTCCATCCGGTTCTCTACCCGACAAACTCGACTATTCTCCCCGCTGCGGTGAATACTTTTCTTCCTTTTTGTGGTAAAATCACCGCATATACTACATGATTAATCTGCGCGAAAAGCACTGGCAGATCGGGAGTTTTCGGATGAATGTACTTGACTTTATGAAAGACCACTTCCTGTTCCTCGATGGAGGGATGGGTACACTTCTGCAGGAGGCAGGCCTACAGCCCGGCGAACTCCCTGAGCGCTGGAACGTCTCGCATCCCGAGGAGATCGTAAGGATCCAGAAGTCCTACTATGACGCAGGATCGAACGTCGTCCTGAGTAATACCTTCGGTGCCAATGGTCTGAAGTTCGATGAAGAAGAACTCGAGACGCTCGTTATGGCAGCTGTCCGAAATGCCCGTGAGGCGGCTCGCCAAAGCTCCGGAACGCAGGAAAAGTTCGTGGCCCTGGATATCGGCCCCTTAGGAAAACTTCTCAAGCCCTATGGTGATTATGAATTTGAAGATGCAGTCGCGATGTACAGTAAGACCGTCCGCTTCGGTGTCGCGGCCGGTGTGGATCTGATCTTCATCGAGACCATGAACGACAGTTACGATACGAAGGCAGCTCTCCTCGCGGCGAAGGAAAACTCGGATCTTCCGGTATTTGTTTCCAATGCGTATGACGGCACTGGTCATCTCATGACGGGCGCTTCTCCGGCCGCGATGGTCGCGATGCTCGAGGGCATGCATGCCGATGCCATCGGTGCGAACTGTTCGCTCGGACCGGACCAGCTCGTCGGCGTGATGGAGGAATATCTCAAGTATGCATCCGTGCCGGTGCTTCTGAAGCCGAATGCCGGTCTCCCGAGATCGGAGAACGGAAAGACTGTCTACGACGTGTTCCCGCCGGAGTTTGCCGAGTCCGTCGGTAAACTTCTGGAGAAGGGTATCCGCATCGCCGGTGGCTGCTGCGGTACGACACCGGACTATATACGGGCTGTGGTCGAGAAATCGAAGACCATCACACCTGTCCCGGTCACGGAGAAAGAATTGTCTCTCGTGTCTTCGTACACCCACGCAGTGGAGTTCGGCGGAAGTCCGATTCTCATCGGCGAGCGCATCAATCCGACGGGAAAGAAGCGTTTCCAGCAGGCGCTCCGTGAGAACGATATCGACTATATCCTCGGTGAGGCCCTGAAACAGCAGGACGCGGGAGTACAACTTCTTGACGTGAACGTCGGACTTCCTGAGATCGATGAACCGGCATTCCTGCTTCGAGCCGTACAGGAACTGCAGGCAGTCACAGATCTTCCGCTCCAGCTCGATACGACCGATCCGGTCGCGATGGAAGCGGGTCTTCGTGCCTATAACGGCAAAGCGATGGTCAACTCCGTTAACGGCAAGGAAGAGGTCATGAGTGTGATTTTCCCGCTCGTTGCCAAGTACGGCGGATTTGTCGTCGCACTGACGCTTGATGAGGGAGGCATCCCGGATACAGCGGAAGAACGTGTCGCGATTGCCGAAAAGATCGTAAAGAGAGCGGCCGATTACGGCATCTCAAAAAAGGACCTTATCTTCGACCCGCTGGCCATGACGATCTCTGCGGATACCACGGCGGCGCTGGCTACGATGCAGGCGGTGCACCGCATCCGTCACGAGCTTAAGGTAAATACATCCCTCGGTATCTCGAACGTTTCATTCGGACTTCCGAACCGGAACATCATCACGTCGACATTCTTTGCGCTGTGCCTGCAGGATGGGCTCTCGGCGGCGATCATGAACCCGTATTCGCAGGAGATGATGAACGTCTACCATGCATTCCGCGCGCTTCATAACATGGACGAGAACTGCATGGACTATATCACATACGCGCAGAATCTCCCGGCCCCGACCATGACGGCACCCACAGCAGGAGCAGGAACATCCGGTTCTACAGGAATAAGTGACGCCGCAGCTGCTTCTTCCGGTGAAGGCCCTTCTTCTGAACTACAGAAAGCCATTGTACGAGGCCTGAAGGAGAAGACCGGCGCACTGACGAAAGAACTTCTCGCCACGCAGAAACCTCTGGAGATCATCCAGTCGGAGGTCATTCCGGCCCTGAATATCGTGGGAGCGGATTTCGAGAAGAAGAAGGTATATCTTCCCCAGCTCCTCATGGCGGCCGAAGCGGCCAAGAGCGCTTTTGAAGAAGTAAAGGTAGCCATGGCGGCAAGTGACGACGGTACTTCCGGCGGATCGTCGAGATGCCCGTTTGTCATCGCGACTGTGCATGGAGATATCCACGATATCGGCAAGAACATTGTCAAGCTCATCCTCGAGAACTACGGTTTTGCCGTCAGTGACCTCGGAAAAGACGTTCCGGAGCAGACCGTAGTCGACGAGGTCGTCCGTCTGCATGCCCCGATCGTCGGACTTTCCGCGCTCATGACTACGACCGTTCCGGCGATGGAAGAGACCATCAAGCTCCTGCGTGAACAGGCGCCATGGGCGAAGGTATGCGTCGGCGGTGCGGTCCTTACGCAGGAATACGCTGATGCGATCGGTGCGGACCGCTACTGCAGAGACGCGATGGAGACCGTGCGCTACGCCGAGGAGATCGACGAAGAGTGGAAGAAGTCTTGACGACAATTTCCTCGATAGTTTAACGATGAATGGAAACGATATGACTCCGTTGCACGATGTAAAAGAGATATTTAGATAAAAATGGATGGCAAATCAATCTAAACTTGATGTTTAACGACTAGTTTAGATTGAATTGACATTGAAGACTATCCAAAACATGGTATAATGATGGCAACAATCAAACGGAGATGTTCATATGGCAAGTGAGATAATAGGAAGGACGAATGAATGGCACAGATTGGATATGTGCCTGGAAAACGACGAAGCGCAGCTCATTGCCGTGTACGGACGTCGAAGAGTGGGAAAGACGTTCCTAATTAACAACTATTTCAAAGGGCGTTTTGATTTTAAGATTACCGGCGTATATAAGCAACCACTCAAGGAAGAATTGAGCGTCTTTATTGCAGAATTGAATAACCAGACCGGACAGGATCATCCCGTTCCTGCGGACTGGATGGAGGCATTTGGACTTCTCCGCGATTATATAGAGTCCAAGCCGGAAAACGAAAAAGTCGTTGTTTTCTTTGATGAGATGCCATGGCTGGATACACCACGTTCGAAGTTTCTGGCGGCGTTTGAGTGGTTCTGGAATGGCTGGGGAAGTGCGAGGAAAAACCTTGTCTTTATTGTGTGTGGCTCGGCTACATCATGGATGAAGAAAAACCTTGATGAGAACAAAGGCGGCCTTTATAACCGATTAACATGCCGTATATATCTGATGCCTTTTACTTTGGGAGAGACCGAAGAATATCTGATATCCAGAGGGATCAGATGGTCACGCTATGATATTACAGAATGCTACATGATCATGGGGGGAATCCCGTATTATCTCAGCAAGATAGATTCAGAGCTCACATATGGAAACAATATTGATAATCTCTTTTTCCGAAAGAGAGCGGAACTGTGGGATGAGTTTACATTCCTATATAGGACGCTCTTTGAAAACAGCGATCAATATGTGAAGGTCGTGGAGGCACTCTCAACGAAGCGAAATGGCCTTTCTCGAGGAGAAATTGCCGAGAAAACCGAACTTCCTGAAAATGGAGTTTTGACAGAGATGCTTAACAACCTCGAATATTCAGGTTTTATTCGGATCAATGATTTCTATGGAAAGAAACAAAAGACATATCAGCTTTCGGATTACTACACGATGTTTTATCTGCGGTTCATCAAAGGCAACTATGGCAGGGATGAACATTTCTGGTCAAACATGCTGGACAATCCGGCTCGAAAAGCCTGGGCAGGATTTACCTTTGAACAGGTGTGCAAGGATCATGTCGATAAGATCAAGTCGAAGATCGGTATATCCGGGGTATTATCGTCTGTTTCTGTCTGGAGGAGAGTCGGTAATGAAGAAACAAGTGGTGCGGAGATCGATATGTTGATCGAACGGCGAGACCGTGTGGTGAGTATATGTGAGATCAAGTTCTCGACCGGTGAATACGAAATCAATAAGGAATATGAAATGAAGTTGAGAAATAAGATCGGCGCATTCGGGCAGGCGGTAAAAAGCGGGTATGGTCTGCAACTTGTGATGATTACCACATTTGGTGTGAAGAAAAACATACACAGTGGAATTGTTTCCAATCAAGTCACCATCGATGATTTGTTTTAAAGAAAAGAAGAGGACAGCATGCATTACAGCGTTTTGATCGTAGATGACGAGCTCGAGCTTTCAGAGTACACTTCCAAGTATTTCAACATGTCGGGAGTGTCGGCGACCTATGTGACCGATAAACAGGCAGCGCTCGATTTTTTCACGGATAATACATGTTCTCTGATCCTTCTCGATATTAACCTCGGGGAGGATTCCGGCTTCGAACTCTGCCAGATGATCCGTGCGAAGATGAATGTCCCGATCTTCTTTATCAGTGCGAGATCCGCAGAAGATGACATGCTCCTGGCGCTCTCGATCGGCGGTGATGACTATATCTGTAAGCCCTATTCGCTGGGAGTCCTGCTCGCGAAAGTGAAGGCGGCCCTGAAGCGCTATGAGGCGGCCGCGAAAGCAGAGGAACAGGAGGACGGTTCGGAGACCTCTGATCCGGAGAATGAAGGCGCATCCTCTGACGGGACTGACGGAAAGACCGCGCGCGCAAGCCTCGTCAGACTCGGGAATGCGACGGTCGACCTGTCGAGAGCCATCGTCATCAGAAATGGAGGGAAGACCCCGCTCAAGGCCATGGAATTCCGGCTCCTGGTCTATATGCTCAATAACAGAAACCGCATCATCAAGAAGGAAGAATTCTTCGAGAAGATCTGGGGCACCGAGTTCGTGGGAGACGTCACGCTGAATGTCCACATCCGCCATCTCCGTGAGAAGATCGAAGACGATCCGAGTAACCCGGCCTTCATTAAGACGGTCTGGGGCACGGGATTTATCCTGGAGGACCAACCGTGAAGACACGTTCTTTTTTGATCTTTGCCGCGATTTCCCTTCTCGTGCTCGTGATCGTGTGCTTTCGCATCAACAACCTCACCTCGCAGAAGATCAAATCTTATCCGACAGAGATCAACCGTCTGACGATCGCGCTGGGGAAAGACTGGGAGAGCACGAAGCAGCATCAGAAGGACCTGATCCCGACGGATCAGCCCTTCGAATATGCCGTGATCGATAACGACGGCAATCTCCTGATCTACACGGATCAGCATATCTCCACATCAGTCTCGTCGGCGACGACAAACTATGACGTGATCCGCGACATCGTGACCGAAGATGGAGAGACCGTCGGAAAACTACTGGTACATAACGATTACCGGCAGCAGCAGGCTGCGAGGAACCGCCATATCTCCATCATCTGCGGCGCGGTCCTGTTTCTTATGCTGGCAGCCACACTCGGTTATTTCATTTATCTCAAGAAACGCATCGTCGATCCTTTCGAGAAGATGCAGCACTTCGCCTCTGAGGTCGCCGCGGGGAATCTCGATGTCCCGATCCAGATGGACAGAAATCACGTATTCGGTGCTTTTACCGAGAGTTTCGACATCATGCGTGAGGAACTGAAGGCGAGTAAACTCCGTGAGGCCGATGCCGTGAAGGCGCGAAAAGAACTTGTCGCGCAGCTTTCGCATGACATTAAAACGCCGGTCACGTCCATTAAGGCGATGGCAGAGGTCATGGAGCTCTCGGCTCACGATGAGGAAGAGAGAAAAACGATCCGCAGCATCAACGCCAAGGCCGATCAGATCGATAGTCTGGTATCGAATCTCTTCCACGCGACTCTCGAGGAACTCGAGCATCTGGAAGTTTCGCCTGACGAGGTGACCTCGAAGGATATCGAGCACTTCATATCGGAAGCCGACTATAAGAAAAAAGTATCGGAGTTCAAAATCGAAGAGGTCGTTGTCTCAGCGGATCCCCTGCGTCTCAATCAGGTGATCAACAACATCTTCTCGAATTCCTATAAATATGCAGATACGGAGATGACTGTCCGGAGCCGTGTGGAAAAGGGTGTAGGTGGCACACGCTTCCTGGTCATCGAGATCGGTGATCACGGCGGCGGAGTCCCGGAATCGGAACTCGATACGATCTTCGGAAAGTATAAGAGAGGCAGCAATGCCGGTGAGAAGGACGGCGCCGGCCTGGGCCTGTACATCTCCCGTTATCTCATGGAAAAGATGGGCGGCGAGATCACGGCTGCGAACCAGGACGAGGGCCTGCTGACCACGCTTCGACTCCGGCTGCTGTGAAGCGCCGAAGACAGCGACCGAAGGTTCTATCCGATGAGTCTGATGACATTTAAAGAACGATTAAAACTTCGGCAAAGATTTTAAGATTCCACTTCGTTATACTCGAATCGTAACATCGAAAGGAGCCGACGCTAGTGGAAAAGAAAGCAATCATCAAGACAGATAAACTCAGCAAGAGTTTCTCGGTTTCCGGGAAGCAGTATCACATCATCAAGAACCTCGACCTCGAGATTTACGAAGGCGATTTTACCGTCATCATGGGATCCAGTGGAGCAGGAAAATCCACACTTCTTTACGCTCTTTCCGGTATGGATAAGCCTTCCCTCGGACATATTGAATACGCGGGAAAAGAGATCACCGACATGAACGATGACCAGCTCGCGATCTTCAGAAGGAAACACTGCGGTTTCGTGTTCCAGCAGGTGCACCTCGTCGACAGCATGAGCATCATGGACAACGCGATCTCTACGGGCATGCTCATCGGACAGAAGCAGAAAGATCTGAAGAAAAAGGCAGCCGAGCTTTTCGAGCGCGTCGGTATCAGCGAGGAAATGACCGATAAGTTCCCGGCACAGGTCAGCGGCGGTGAAGCCCAGCGTGCGGCGATGGTAAGAGCGGTCATCAATGACCCGGATGTCGTTTTTGCTGATGAGCCGACGGGCGCGCTGAACTCCGCAGGTGTCGAAGCCGTTCTCAACGTTTTAACTGATATCAATAACGAAGGCCAGTCCGTCGTTATGGTCACACACGACATCAAGTCTGCACGCCGTGCGAACCGTATCCTCTACCTCGAGGATGGCGGCATCAAGGGCGAATGCAACCCCGGAAAATATGTAAGTGGTGATAAGAAGAGACATGCGATGATCAAGGGATTTCTGGAGGAGATGGGATGGTAAAGCTGATTCGTGCCAATATGAGAAAGGACAGAAATGTTCTGACGGCGTTTCTCTTCGTACTGATCCTTACTTCGCTCCTTCTGCATACCGGCCTTTTTGTCGGACAGTACAGTTCGATCTACGATGAGAAAGTCGAAAAGACGAAAGAAGCCGATGTCCTGTCGTATATCGTCGGTTCTGATGAAGATATAGAAAGAGCACTTTCCGATCTTCCGGAGATCTCTGATTTCTCCATCCAGGATATGGTCATGCCCGGTACCGCAAAGCTCCGCATCGACGGAGAAAAAGAGGAGTTCGATCTCGACGGCGCAACGATCACGAGGATCGGTGAATACGGCGTCGCAGAAGAGTATGCGTTCCTGAGCAGAGACGAATCAGCAGAAGGTCCGAAGATCTATTTCAATTCGTATTATGCTAAGTTAAACGACATCAAAGTCGGTGACAAGATCCACTTTCACTCGCCCGCGGTCGGAGATCTCGACTTTACTGCGGCAGGTATCTATGAAGCACTGATCGGCGGTAATTCCTACGGCTGGATGTCGGTTATGGTCGATGCGGCATCCTTTTCTCAGATGTGGGATCGCGCAGAGGAAACATATCTGTCCATGAACTACATTTCCGACAGAAAGATGGTCAAGATGCACTGTGCCGAAGGCTTTTCCCAGGACGATGTTCTTAAGGTCAGTAGAGACAGTTTGGCAAATGCAGATCTGGAGTTCTACTCCTATGCACGTAATCTGGCAAAAGAAGGCTACATCGCGATAGCGGATATTCTTTCCGGTCTGGTGACGGCATTCTCCGTAGTTGTTCTTGCGGTCTGTCTGATCATGATCGTCTTTACGATCAACAACAATATCGATAGAGACGTCAAGAATATCGGTGCGCTTCGCGCGGTCGGCCACACGATCGGACAGCTCCGCGCGGCCATGACACTCGAGTTTGTGATCGTCGGCATGATCGGCGGTGTGATCGGATGTATCCTTTCCTACATCACGATGCCGATCCTCGATCGGGAAGTATTCCAGACGATCACGGGTGTCCTGTGGGTCCTTCGTTTCTGCCCGGGAACGACGCTCATCATACTGGGCGGTATCGCCATCTGCATGATCGTTGTTGTCTTCCTTTCCACAATCAAACTGAAGAAACTCCATCCGGCGACAGCCCTGCGTTTCGGACTGCAATCCAACAGCTTTAAGAAGAACTATCTGCCACTTAAGAACACCAAAGGCGGACTGAATATTCTTCTTGCATTGAAGAGCATGCTGCAGAGTCAGGGACAGAACATCATCCTTCTCTCTGTCATGAGTGTGGTCGCTTTCATGATCATGTTCTCGGGGATCCTCTTTTACAACAGCAAGGTCAATCCGACCGAGTTCGTGCATCTCATCAACGGTGATGTTCCGGACGGATTCATCAACGTCAATACAGATACCGGAGAGACCCGCCGCATCATCGAGCAGTTGATGCAAATCGACGGTGTGAAGGAAGTGTATGGCTATAATTTCGCGAACATCAGTATCGAAGGGAACGAGACGTTCACCTTCTATACGGATAAGCCGGAATGCATAGACTGTGGTGTGTATGAGGGCGATTCTTTCCGGGAAGACAACGAGTGCGTCATCGGTAATGTGATCGCGAACCGCCTCGGAGTAACGATCGGAGATGAGATCGAAGTGCAGTTCGGAAATCAAACCGCGCGCTTCATCATCACCGGATTCCAGCAGTCCATCATGAACCTCGGCGAGCGTATCTTCATCAGCGAAGAAGGCGCGAAGAGACTCGGTATCGATCCGAACTATGAGATCATCCGCTTCCGCATGGAGGATCCGAGTAATGAAAGTATTGATCGGGCTATTACCGATATAAAAGCACTTCTCGGCGAGAAGTGCACGACCGCCGACAATACCTACAGAGCCGTTCATAACGGAGAAGGTACGGAGATCTCGGCCGTATCCCTGATCGTCATGATCATGGTCGCTCTGAATGTCGCGATCATCATCCTGGTCGTCAAGATCCTTCTGAAGACGCTCTTCATCAAAAAGGAGAAGGAGTTCGGCATCAAAAAGGCCGTCGGCTTTACCAGCCGTCAGCTGAAGCTTCAGCTCTCGCTCTCGCTTCTTCCGGTCACGATCATCGCGTCTGTCTTGGGTGCGATCCTCGGATTCATCCTGGTCAATCCGCTTCTGACGGCGATCCTTTCGGGATTCGGTATGCATAAGATCGACTTCATCGTCTTCCCGGTACTAATCCTGCTGACGATAGCCGTGATCGGTGTTCTGGTATTTGCTATGACCTACGCTATGTCCGGTGCGATCAAGAAGGTCTCTGCTTACGAGCTGATCTCTGAATAAGAAGGAGAACGGCGGCCGAGGCAATCACGCCGACAGCACTTAAAATCTCTCCGGCAAGAAGTCCCGGAGGCGTGAAATCAAGTTCCACATGGTGGTGCCCGCTTTTGATCGGGATGCTGATAAATGCATCCTGATAGGGCACCACCTGTACTTTCTGTCCATCTACTTTTACGGTCCAGCCTTCCTCATAAGGAATCGTGGTGATGAGCGCCCGGCTCCCGTCCACATCCGCGTCAAAAGAGACGTGACCGTCGGTGATGTGCACATCCGAGATCCCTTTCTTCAGAATATCGGTCTGATCGGCCAATACATCGAGATCACAGTACGCGAGGATCGGATCAAACGACGCGAAAACATCGTCATCACAGCGGATCTCGAGACGAAGTTCTTCGCCGGCATAGTGAAAACCGGCATCGACGATCACGGAGTAGTAGGAAGTCGATTCTTCTTTGTAGAGCAGTTCGCCGTTACAGTAGACGGATATGGGAGCGCTTCTCATCAGAAACGGGATTGACAGGTAAAGAGGTCCGTCTTTTTCGACATGGAGGTCCGTGTGAAGGACGATCGGCATGCTCGAAGTATTACGGACGTAGTAGTTGAGGTGCTTCGATCCTTCTTCGATATTCTCGAGATTGAGTCCGTCTTTGACATCATATTCCAGAAGAGGTTTTTCACTGACATCAGACAGAGCCTGCCCGTTTTGGATCTGCCAGTTCAGGCTGCCTGCTTCTACGTACAGACCCTCCGCGGACGAGCCGGTCAGTGAAGAGATCCAGGCTTCCTGAAAAGAGAAATAATCTTTGGTCCGTAGTGCTTCTTCCAGAGCATATCCGGCAAACTCGAGTGCTCCCGGATCCGCGACAAAAGCGATGCGGACCGCGTACGGGTTTTCCCAAAGTGTGTAGCGGTCACTTCCGGCCCGTTGCCACTCTGCGGGATAAGCGTCACCTTGCGATACAAAGTAGCGAATACCCAAAATAGAATCGGCAGGAATGATCACATTCCGGTGTTCGACCGAGAAGTAATTGTAATTCGTGCAGTAGCCGAGCTGTTTGAGGAAGCGCTGCTGCTTCTTGTTGGACATGGAGCAAAAAGCGCTGATCCCGTTTGTCCCGGTATACGAAGAGATCGTCAGGGAATCAAGATTGGGACCGAGCGTTCCGGAGGCTTCCACACGTCCGGGCTCATTTTCGCCGATCGAGGAGGTCACACTCCGGAGACTCTCCACTTCTTCGCGGAATGCCGCGCTGTCTTGTGTGTCATTCCAGATCGCGCCGACAGTGACCTTCGGCGCAAGGAAAATGATCTCGACCAGGATGATCGGTACCAGGATCCCCACGCCCCATTTCTGAAGGTCAGAAAGAGAAGGTATCCATTTTTCTCGGGTCAGTCCCCACAGACACAGCGTGATCAGTCCTCCGACCAGGAGATTCTGGAAAAACATGGAGGAGATCTTCTGGTCGCGGCCGAAGCACTCGGCCAGAACGAGCAGGAGAAAGAAGGATCCGAAGGTGAAAGTGAAGTCCTGATTTCGGAGCGTCCTTAGGTGTAGGAAGGAGTAATAGGCAAGAAGGACTGTCCCGAAGATGAAGAGGTACGAATACCGGTACAGGAACCAGTTCGGAGAATCGAAAAGGTGCCAGGCGGTATTGAGCGGAGGCAGGATAAACGAAAGAAATCCAGCTCCGATGCCTATTGCCGCGCGAAGCTTCAGACTGCGTCGGATCCCCTGATTCCGGAAAAGAAGGACGACCAGGATGAATACGAGAAGACTCGAGTAGACAAAGGGCATATTGGTTGAGATATCTGTGAGTTTCCCGAGAAAGAGCTGGGGCAGGAAACTGACAAGTGTGAAGTTCGGATCCAGCGAGATCGTGGCAGAAGAGGAGTTGTCGCCGTTACGGAGAGTGTCCAGTCCGGCCGGGAGGAGAAGCGAGGCGCATATCAGCGCTGCGCAGATGGCGATGAGGATAAAAAGACCGACGGTCCTTCCGTCTTTATGAGACATATCCTTCCCGGATCTTTCTGATCCGGCCAAAGGACGGTCATCGTGCTCATATTCCAGAATGACCAGCAGGTAGAAAAGCGAGAATAGCCCTGCCATATAGGCCATGTAGTAACCGGAGAGAAAGAGTGCGATCAGGACAAGCATGAGCTTCCATGCGGCGCGTATATCCTTGGCAAAAGCATCTGTCACGAGAATGAGCAGTGGCAGAAGGGCAAATCCGTCGAGCCAGATGAAATTGAATATAAATGACATGGAGTAGGAACTCAGTGCATAGATCATGCCGAAGAGGATGCTCATCTTGCTCTTGCTTTCGAATCTGTGGTCAAGATATGCGGTCATAAAAGCACCGGCGAAAGAGAGCTTGAGCGTGATCAGAAGAAGGATCGCTTCGGAGATCCGGGAGATCGGGAACATCAGTGCCAGAAGATTCAGCGGACTCGAAAGATAGTAGGCGAGGATACCCATGAAATTCTTGCCCATACCGATCTCGAAGGAGTAGGTCAGGCTGCGTCCGGCGAGGAGTTTGCTGCGAAGTGTCGCCAGATAGGGGGCATACTGTGCAGACAGATCTGATACGAGGACGCTTCTACTGCCGAACGGAGCCACTCCGGTCATGAAGAAGATTACCACGAGGGACGCCATCACGGAAAGAAACGACAGCCCGGGACGCAAGTCCCGGGCTCTGCCGGAGCCTCTTTTCTCTTTTTCCAGAAATGCTTTCTCGATCACGAACCTTACCTCTTCTACGTATGAAATTATAGCAGAAGAAAGATAATCTCTGCTATAATGTTGAGTAGTTCATACTAGGAGAGTCGATATATGAAAAAGTGGGAAGGTTATCAGAAGGGAATTAATCTGGGCGGATGGCTGTCGCAGTGCGATGACACCGAAGAGACATACAGTACTTTTGTAACGGAGAAAGACATAGAGATCATCAAGGGCTGGGGCATGGATCATGTCCGGCTTCCGATCGATTACGAACTGGTCGAGGATAAGGACGGCAACCCTGTGGAGAGCGGGTACGGCCATATTCAGGATGCGATCAACTGGTGCGGAAAATACGGCCTCAACATGATCCTCGATCTGCATAAGACCCTCGGCTATTCCTTTGATGACGCACATGGCGAGAGAGGTTTTTTCGATAGCGAAGAACTTCAGGAACGTTTCTACGTTTTGTGGGAGCGCCTGGCGGAAAGATATGGCAAATACGAAGACCGTCTGGCCTTCGAGATCCTAAATGAAGTAACGGAGCAGGCATACTGCGACAGATGGAACAGGATCTCCTACGAGTGTATCCGCCGTATCCGTGCAATCGCGCCCACGATCAAGATCCTCGTCGGCGGATACTGGAACAACAGTGTCGACTCCGTAAAGGATCTGGCGATGCCCTATGACGCGAATATCATCTATAACTTCCACTGCTACGAGCCGTTGATCTTTACTCATCAGGGAGCGCCGTGGATCCCGACGATGGATACGTCGTTCCGCATCGGCATCGATGTACCGTATAAGGAGATGGACGAAGCAGGGGTGAAGAATCTCTCTCAGATGACGACCGGTTTTGCCGGATTCGATCCTGCGGATACGCTGTCTTCTGCGTATTTCGAGAAGATCTTTGCTGAGGCGATACAGGTGGCAGAAGATCGCGATGTGGCTCTGTATTGTGGCGAGTATGGCGTGATCGACCGTGTCGCGCCGGAGGATGCCGTGAAGTGGTATGCGATGATCAATCAGGTATTCCGGGAGTATGGTATAGGACGTTCTGCATGGAATTATAAGAAGATGGACTTCGGCATCTCGGATGCGCGCATGGACGGCGTCCGTGAAGAACTGCTCCGATACCTCTGATATGTGCCCTATGGAAGCCGAACGTGGGAGAATAGATAGAAAAGACCTGATTTTCTTTATCGGCCTTGCTGTCTGCGCGATCTTCTGCTGGATCCGGTGCCGCTTCGGCCTGGGTGTAGTAGACGAGGCTTTTTTCTTGTCACTGGGAGATAAGATCTACCGTGGCAATGCCATGCTCGTGCATGAATGGCATGCCTCCCAGTTCACTTTCTTCTTGATCCAGCCGTTATTCTGGTTTTTCCATCTTTTCCGAATAGATAATGAGGGCATCGTCCTCTTCTTCCGACACGCCTATGTGATCGTGCAGGTCATGGTGGCTCTGTTTATTTATCTTCGCACCCGTTCCTTCTCGAAAGAGGGGGCGGGTATCGCTTCGATGGCCTATCTTCTCTTTTGTCCGCTTCTGCAGTCGAACTTCAACTACAATACGATCGCGATCCTCTGTTTACATGTCGCACTGATTCTGGTCATGACGGCTGAGAAGAAGAGAAAACTCCAGCTTGGGATCGCGGGGGTATTCTTTGCCGGCGCGGTTCTTTGCTGTCCGTATCTTCTCGCTTTATATCTCATCTACAGTGTGGTCTATATTTGCAGGAAAAAGGGAAAAGAGTGGCTCTGTTTTACTGCGGGATGCGCCCTTCTGGCTGCATTGTTTTTCGCCTTTCTTCTGTCCCGCGCCTCCCTTTCGGATATCCTCTCCAACGCCACGCACGTGCTCGATGATCCGGAGCATCCGGCTTTTAATCCGGTCCTGCTCCTTATTGCTTATGTGGGAAACATCCTGGAGGTGGCGCCACTGGCGGGAATAGGATTTGTTACGATCATTCTTCTGACTTTTGTTTTCTATCTGAGTCCTGAGCTTCGAAAGAAGAGGGACTATCTGCTTCTTCTGTCGACAGTTCTCGCTATCGGTCTTATCCTCGAGATCGCTGCCATTGGCGCCCGATCGGAGATAAACAGTTATCCGCTGAACCGTGTCATGCTTCCGATCAATATTCTTGTTCCCGTCTGTGTCCTCCTTTATGAAGATAAGACGGTCCGGAAGTTATTCTCTTTTTTGTGGGTACCCGGGATGCTCTACGGAGTCTGCATCTCCTTTATCTCGAATCTGGGGATCTATTCGATCTGCTCTGCTTCTTCCGTGGCCACCACGGCGGCTATACTTATCGTGGCGATCACTTACCGGAAACAGTATTCTCTGAAGATCTGTAGTGGGAAGCTGGCTGCCGTTGCTCTGGCGCTTCTGTTCACATGCCAGATCGGAACCGAGGTGTTTCTACGCTGCGTGACAGTATATCCTGGAAGTTCTGTGCGTCCCCTGACGGAAACGATCGATGAGGGCTGTGACAAAGGACTTCTCGTGACGCCCAAAGAAAAGGAGGCGTACGAATCACGGCTGGGGTATACCCGTATCGTCAGGGATGATCCTTTTAAGCAGAAGACGGCCTATATCACGTATCACTACTGGCTGGTCCTGGAGGACTGGGATGTGAGCTCGTGTACGCCTTCAAATCTTCTGACCGGACTTCATCCTTACGAAGAAGGGAATCCGAATACCGTCGTGATCGAGAGACTGGATCTGTTCTATTCCCTTAATCCGGACAGGATCCCGGACATGGTCTACGTCGATGCGGGATATGATGATGTGAAGGAGTGGTACATCGCTAAGTTCGGATATGAGGTTCTCTTGGACAGAGAGAATATGGGGACGCTCCTGGTTTCCCGGGAGACGGTTTGACAAAACAGACCTTCGTGATACACTATCTCTAGCAAAAGAGAATCACCCCAAAATGATCAGGAGGAACAGAAGATGAGAGGAAATCAGAGGAGCCGGTCCCGTTACAGCACAGGCGCGAGAGTGCTCGCGATCATCCTTTCTATCATGATGCTTTCTTCTATTCTTGCTTTAGTCATTATTGCGATACGCATGGGCTGATCCGGACTTAAGCGGTCGGATCGTATCCATCACTTCTGATAAGCGACATCCATCCCGTCAGACGGTACCCGTCAGGACGGGATGTCTTTTATGTACTCGAGTCCTTCTTCGTGGAAAGTATAGGCGTAGTCCTTCAATTTGGAACTGACGAAGGCCTGATAGTTGTCCATCCGGATGAAACTGTTCACGCGGTCATACCATTCCGGGTTGGGAGAGGACTCCACATAGAAGAGGATCAGCATCTGGTTTTCGTCCTCGATCAGAGTCTTATCGCCACTCTTTCTCTGCGGATCGAAGATCCAATCGTCGATATTCTCCGGGTTGTTGCCGGGATAGATCGAGTCCATCTGCACGGTGCGCATCGCTCCATCCAGAAGTTCGTCTGCGTATGTGGTCTCGAGAGTGGTCATGCTGGCTTCGTCTGTGATGCTGTCGAAGATCGACTGTGACAGAGGGATGATCTCGCTCGTCGGGATGCCGGGGCGGCCGGTCTCTTCGTCTTCTCTGTAAATGTAGAAGAAGCGGACATTCCGCAGAGGCTCCTCCTGACGGACACGTTCCACAAAACAGAAGATGATCGGGAATCCGTATTCATCGTGGAAAATCACGCAATCGCCGGACTGGCGGGAAGTGTCGAACAACCAGCCCCGCCATTCGTTCTCCGTGATCTCGGAGTAGCGTACACGCTTGTGGAGTGTGGAATCCGGGACCAGTAATTTCTGCTGCGCTTCCCCGGAGAAGAACTTGGCCGCGACAGATTCAAACTGGCTCTGATCATGATCGATCTGATCGATGATCTTCTGCGCATGGATATTCGCGGTGGTGACATAGTTTTCTTCACGAGCCTCGAAAGTGATGCGAAGGACACGGTAAGAAACCAGATCGTAAGCGTTGCGGCCGTCCAGGTAGGCCTGTTCGGCCTGCTCGGGCGTTGCCTTCAGTTCTTCGAGCTTCTGGTGGCCTGCGTAGTCCTCGGCGAAGTATACCTTCGGGAGGATCTGAAGGATCAGATTTTTCGTCACGTATGGACCGAATGTTCCCTTGATATAGGTGTCCAGATCCACGTTGATCGCATCGGCCTTTGTCTTCAGCCATTCCACATACGCCTGTGCACGAGCCTTGTGACTATCCGTGATTGAATAGCCGTGGGCAGTCGCATCGTCATAGAGCATGTATGTCGTCTGGATCTCTTTTGCAGTGACATCGAGGAAATAGTCACGATAGGTGGCAAATCCGTTTTCGCCCGGGGCCATCAGCATCTTCTCGGTGTTCTCCTTGAAGATATCTACGCCGTTCTCCAGCAGGACATAGTGGTACATGAAGCTGAACTCGGCATTGGAAATGTCGCGGTCGCCCACAGTAAGCGGACTGCTCATCCGCTCATTGAGATTACCGAGAGAAATGACCGACCAGATCAGGACGATCACGGCAATGACCGCCATCGCGATCAGGAAAAGCTTCGGCTTCCAGTTGATCTTTCTGCCTCTTTCTGTCACAACGGCATCCGAAGGTCTCGTAGACTGCTCAGTAAACAGAGGCGCATCCGGATCGTTATCGTCAAGGACGGTATTGACTTCGTGCGCGCCAAGCTCCATCGGCACCGGCTCGGAATCTTCCCAGTATTCCTCCGGTGCTTCGCTGTACACGGCCGGTTCTGCGGTTTCCTCCGGTATCAGATCCATATCCGGATCGTCGTATGAGGCTAAATCCGGAGAAACTTCATCGGACTCCGTGGTTTCGGCTGTTTCCGGCTCTGTGACGTCAAGATCCGCATTTCCTTCTTCAGAAGGAGTATCCTGAAAGCCGTTCTCCGCAGCAGTGTCTATATCTTTTTCGTTTTCACGTTCATTTTTCATAGATTCATTTGCTCCCAGAATAAGCATTAGAATTACTCAATATCTACTCTATCATAAAAGATAGGCGAAAACTATTTCGGTACGGTTACAGAAGACAGGCTATGTGATACAATTATGCTCGCGAGTAATATCGAGGAGTAGAAGATACGACCATGCGACCATCGAATAAGCGCATGTTGCGCAGACTGGCGGACCGCCAGTTTCATATATATGCATTTTTCATCCCGGCCTTCATCATGATGACCGTGTTTGCCATACTGCAGGTCCACCCTTTTGCCACTGGCGAGAATATGATCCTGACGGTCGACTGTTATCACCAGTACGCGCCCTTCCTCGTTGAGACCAGGAATAAGATCCTGTCGGGACAGAGTCTCTTCTTTTCGTGGAATGTTGGTATGGGTACGAACTTCTGGGCGGTGTTTGCGAACTATAGTGCCAGCCCGCTGAACATCCTGGCTATCTTTTTTCCGCCGAAGTATATCGGTGACTGCATTGCTTTCTTAGCGATCCTGCGCTGCGGCCTGACCGGACTATTTATGTCCTATCTGCTCAAAGAACTGGACAAGGGAAGGAAGGATCTTTTTCTGACGGCTTTTGCGTCGGCCTATGCACTCTGCGGATGGACCATCTCTTATTTCTGGAACATCATGTGGCATGATGCTGTCGTGCTGCTTCCGCTGATCGTTCTGGGCCTTATTCACCTGATGCGGGATAAAAAACCACTTCTTTACTGCATCACGCTGGCCCTCTGTCTGATCTCCAATTTCTATGCAGGGTATTTCGTCTGCCTGTTCCTCGTCTTCTATGCGCCGATCCTTTACGTCTCTATCACCGAGCGCGTGACACTTTCTAATTTCTGGTCGGCCGTGTGGCGCTTCGTCGTATACTCTCTGATCGGCGGAGGTCTTTCGGCGTTCCTGACGCTGTCGACATATATCACGCTTCAGAAATCATCGGCGACCGGAGACACATTTCCGAAAAAGTTTGACGTCATGAATGACATGTTTGACTTCATCAGCCGTTTCCTCGTGGCGCCGAATCCGAATATCCGTGACGGAATGGCCAACGTCTATTGCGGCATCTTCATCGCGATGCTGATCCCGCTGTTCTTCCTCTGTAAGAAGATCCGCCTCCGTGAGAAGATCGCTTATGGCGTGGGACTTGCGATCATGTATGTGAGCCTCAGTTCTCGCATGATGACCTTTATCTGGCACGGATTCCACTTCCCGAACCAGATCCCCTACCGCCAGGCCTTCCTGATCTCCTTTCTGGTGGTGATCATGGGCTATAAAGTCCTTCGTAACCTGAAGAGCTTCACGAAGAAAGAACTGATGGTCCCGTGCCTGTGTATGATCGCGTACCTGATCCTCTACGAGAAGATCGGAGAGGGTGAAGAGGGATATCTGGCACTCGGTCTCTCATTTCTCTTCATGATCCTCTACACGGCGATCGTCCGGGTGATCGGAGAAGGGAAGAAGAGTCACATGTTCCAGCAGATCCTTCTTTTCTCTGTCCTTACGGCAGAACTGGCTACCTCGACGATCGCGACGGTCAGTCTGGTTGCGGCCCACGAGAGCTTCACCGGATGGGATTTTTACGGTTCGCATTACGATGAGATCCAGGAACTGGTGATCGAGGACGAGAAACAGAGCCCGTATGGTTTCGAGAGATCGGAGATCTACCCGGCATATATCTGTAACCAGCCTGCTCTTTATAATTTCAAGGGCATCTCGATCTTTACCTCAACGGCCAGAGAGAGCTTCGTTACGTTTATCAAGAATCTCGGCTTCCACAATAACGGAATCAACAGCATGCGTAACTTCGGACTGACTGAAGTGACGGGTACGCTGTTCGGCGTGCATAACATGTATGACCTGAATAAGAGTTCACCGATTCCTGTTTGTTTCGAGGAAGTGGAGACCGGAAACAGTATCCGCAAGTGTGTCAATCCCGACGCGCTCTCGCTTGGCTACATGGTCGATAGTAAGGCTCTTGAGTATCACATGACGCAGACGTCCGTTCCGTTTATCTCGACGAGCGCCTGGGTGAAGAGTATGGGTGTGACCCGCGATGTCTTTACGGAAGTGGATCTTACACTTTCCGAACCCACGGGCATGACTGAAGGCGGAGGAAACTCACGTACCGGATATAAGTGCACTTTCTCCGGAGGCAAAACGGCATCGATCGTCGTCGAGCCGCAGGGCGCTTCGGTCGGGGATCACCTGTATTTGTATGTCGTGGCCAATAAGCCGGCATCCCTTTCCATCGTGGACACGAATATGGACACGGATGAGACGAAAACATCCTCTGTCTCCGGCAGAAAAGGGCAGATCCTTGATCTCGGCTATGTCGGAGAGAATACGAAGAAGACCGTCACGGTCAAGTTCAATGAGAGCGAGAATCTGTCCGGGAATCTGTGGATCCAGTGCGCCAGACTCGTCGAGCCCGCCTATCAGGAGATGGTCGAACTTCTCTCTGACGAGCAGTTACAGGTCAGCTCCTACGATTCGACGAGCGTCGAAGGAATGATTACGGCCAAGACAGACGGCGCCCTCTTACTGACGATCCCGTACGACGAGAACTGGACGGCCATGGTCGATGGGGTGGAAGCGCAGATCCTTCCGATCGATGATGCCTTTATGGCGATCAGACTGACAGCCGGTACTCACTCGATCTCCCTGAAGTATTACCCGGCGAAGTTTGATCTTTGTGTCAAGATCTCTGTCGCGGCATTGTTTGTGCTGGTCCTGCTGACAGTTATCCGAAAGATCAGAGAATCGATCTCCATCAGAAAGATTGTTGTCGCCGAAGAACAGCCGGATGATGTTGAAGATACGGGTGCGGAGGAACTTCCTTCCGGGGAGGAACCATGAGGTACCTTCGTAAGGACGGCCGTATCACTTTTTCCGAGACGAGGACGAAGGCGTATCTTCTGGCGTCATTTCTCCTGCCCGGATTGATCCTTCTTGTGATTGCTTACAAGTTTGATCTGTATCCGTTTTCCGATAAGTGCTTCGCGACCGATGCGCTCCGCAATACGTATTTTCCCGTGATCGCGGAACTTCGCAGAAAGATCCTCGAGAAGGAGTCTCTCTTCTATTCGTGGAATGCCGGCGGAGGAGTGAATTTCTGGGCGTGGATCTCCGCCTATGCTTCCAGTCCGTTTGTGCTTTTTTATCTGCTGGTCCCGGAAAAGGATATCGCCGCGATGACGCAGATCATCTTTGCCCTCAAGGCCTCTCTGGCATCGGTTTCACTTTTTCTGCTTCTGTGGAAAAAGGAAAATGTGGTGTCGACGGTCAGTCTCGGCCTTTCTACGGCGTATGGCCTCTGCGGATATGTTCTGACGTATTCTCAGGAGCCGTGGCTCCTCGATATCGTCATCCTTCTGCCGATCCTGATCCTTACGCTTAACTACCTGATCCGCGGGAGAAGACCATGGGCATTTTCCATCGTCTGTGCGTTCACGGGAATTGCCTGCGCAAAGGCGGGCATATATTTGCTTATCTTCATTCTGGCGATGCTCCCGCTTCTAATCATCGAGGACCGGCGTGAGAATGAGAAAGCCGGAAAACTCCGTACGATCTTCAAGGACTTTTTCCTGTATCTTTCCTTCGGATTGGGCCTTTCCGCTTTCGTGTGGTTTCCGGCGTGGCAGGCGTTCTGGAATACCTCGGCGGGAATGCAGATCCTCCATGTACCGCAGGACCTCACGATGGAACTGAAAGCATGGGATGTTCTGGATCGGGCCTGCTTCGATTCGCTTTTGATCTTCCCTTCCTTTGAAAATCAGTCTCCCAGTGTCTACTGCGGGATCGTGCCGGTCATTTTTCTGATCCTCTATGGTTTTTCATCCCGGATCCGTTTTACGGAGAAGATATATATCTTCTGTACGATGGTGGTACTGTACATCTCTATGTCCAGTAAGATCCTCCGGTACGTGTTCCTGGGGTTTCATTTTCCGATCACGGGTGTATATCCGCAGGCCATATTGATTACTTTTCTTATCATGTACGCATCGGGACGTCTCCTGTCACGAGGCGTATGGTTTGATGAACGCGCCCATGTTCACGCGGCGCTGGGGATGATGATCACCTTCATGCTGATCCGGTCTGCGATTGCCAAGGACCTCTCCTATGCAGATTATGCAGTGTATATGGCGATTCTTTTCCTTGGCCTTTACTTTATCCTGATCCTGAACGCCCCTGCCCTTGAGGGAAGGAGAAAAGAAACGGTGATCTCGATTCTTGCGCTTACGATGATCGCGGAAACAGGGTTGGGATTCTATCGACCGATCAAAGAGAAGTATTACCATGCGGTCGTCGAACGGGAAGTGATTGAGAAGGGAGCGCTGGATGGCCTTCGGATCGATCCTTCTTCTAATCCCCGCGAGAAGAAGGAGACGAAGAAAGTATATAAACTGGACGATTCTGTGATCTATCCGGAACAGGAGCAGACGGAAACATCGAGAACTCTTACTGCGAAGACAGGACTTGCTGCCGGTGAGCGGATACTTGTTTCTTACCCGGCGGACGAGAACTACAATTATGGCTTTCGGGATCACTTTGCGACGCTGGCATCGGACGGATATATGACCTCTTTGCAGTTTGCCCGGGCCCTTTTTGCCCTCGGTGTGAACCGCAATCCGGATGAGACGAAGATCCTTCCCGGATCGGGAACTCCTGTTACGGATATTCTGCTTCGTCAGGGCCGTCTGATCGACACGGAGAGAGAACTGGGGAGTGTAAGTACGATTGACAATGCGGCTTCAAACGGATTCTTCTTCGTATCAGATGATGTGTATAGTGAAATTCTTACGGCGGATTCGCCTTTTGTCAACCAGGATGAGCTTGCATACCGTCTGACCGGCACAAGACCTTTTACGCTCCTTCATATGGAAGCGGAAGAACTGGAAAACATGAAAGAGAACTCTGATTGCACATTCTCGGCGGTGGATCCTTCTTCAGTCGGGAGAGTGATACTTGAATCGGGTGAGAGCCTTTCCTCTGATTATACTACCTTATATTTCTATATAAAGTGTGATCAGACAGTAAGCGTGGAAGCCAGCCTCCGGAATGATGAGAATGAAATTCCGCTAAGTCTGTCGTCAAGCCGGTCGAATGAATGTATCCGTATCGATGTACCGCGTCCGGAAGGATGGAGATTATGCGTGAAGATTTCGCTTTATTCTCCCGGTGATTCGAAACTGGCCTTTTATGCCGCCTGTCCGGATCGGGAAGAGATGACGGCGTTTGAAAACAAGATGAGCGCAGTTGCATGGGAAATGAGATCATGGGAAGATGGAAAAATCGAGGGCAGTATCGATGCATCCGAAGCAGGAACGCTTCTGTTCAATGTCCCGGCTGATGAGGGATGGACCGCTGTGATCGACGGACAGAGGACGGAGGCTTTCGGCGCGTATAAGACATTTCTCGCTGTACACGTTCCCGCGGGTCGCCACGAGATCTCACTTCAGTTCGTCCCGGAGGGATTTTCCGAGACTGTGACCGCAGGAGCATTTGCGGCTATCCTGCTCATTCTTCTTTCGATAAGCAAATGTTTTCCGAATAAGAAAAAAGAGAAGAAATGCGAGGAACAAAAAGATGATGTCCGGACAGAACAGGGGGAACTGGTAAAATGAGTGAGCTTAAGGAGACCTTCCCCACAACTTTCGTGGTGCTAGATATGGAATGGAACCAGCCGATCCCCTATATTCCGTCTCCGGTCGACCCGAAGACGCTTCCCGGCGAGATCATCGATATCGGAGCCGTGAAACTTAGGATGAATTCGCAGAACGACTTTGAACTTTCCCGTCCGCTGCGTCTGACGGTAAGGCCTATCTATTACCGGGTCATGAACAAGCAGGTGTCCCGAGTGATCAATAAGAGCACGAATGACCTCAAGTGCGGCCTGCCTTTTCAGGAGGCCTACAAACTGTTTTTGGACTTCTGCGGAGACGATTATGTGCTCTGCGCCTGGGGAGATTCGGATATATCTATTCTTCGTTCGAATCTTAAGATCCACGGACTTTCCGCTGAACTGAATGACAGATTCATGGATATACAGCCCTTCTTTGGCAAAGTGGGAGAAAACACCACCATGCAGAGAAGTGTGAATTATGCGGTGGATTTCTACAGGATCCCGCAGACGGATGATTTCCACAGCGCGGACAAAGATGCATGGTATGAGGCCATGGTCCTGAAAGAATCGCTGATCGACTATTTCAGTATGAAACAGTCCGAGGAAAAGAATAAGGAAAACTTCATCCCTTTATCTTCCTATATATCTAATCCCAATCTGACGATGCAGTTCCGATGGAAGAGCGATGTGTTCCCGACAGAGAAAGAAGCAGATGAATCAGCTGAGAAGGAGGCGCTTTTCTGCCCGATATGTAACGAGAAACTGTCAGAAGACCTTCCATGGTTTGCTTCCGGGCACACGCACTTCTCACTTTGGAAATGTTCTCAGCATGGATATCTGACCGGGAAAATACGGGCGAAGCGTACGCCGGATCAGAAATACTATGGGGCCGGTCAACTTCGATTTGCAAATGCGAGCTCGGCGTGGTATGTTAAAGAGAAGTGGCAATCTATTTTGACTGGTCAGGACATCACCGAGAGGAAAAATGATTCCGAAACCGTCGGAAATGATTGAAAAGATACAAAATTGCCGAGAAATGTTGGTTGAAATGTGAAATAATGTGAACTTTCCAATCAAAGCTCTTTTATTTTGCGCTTCCGTCAATATAATGGTAATTAAGTATAACCAAAAAATGTAACTTATCCGCAATGATTCATTAGACAAAATTTGGAGGCAACAAAGATGAAGTTCTTACATAGTGGTAAGCTGCATCAGAGATCCAGCAGACGGGGTGGTATGCTCATTCTCGTTCTGATGATCTTTGCTGTTTCACTTATCCTTATTTCATCTGCAATGACAATTACGCTGGCCAGCCGTAACCGTTACTATGTGGATACGGAGAAAAGCCAGGAGAGATTGACTCTTTCTTGTGCGGCAGAGACAGTAATTGATGCGATCATGTCTCAGGAGATCACAGATGATCAGCTCAGACTGATGGCTACGACGAATGGTGCATCGAATTATGTAATTACCGGAGCTAGCAGTTCCAAGTTAAATAGTTCGCCATCTTCGAACGCAGGTACATCTATTGCACCTGGTCTTGCAAATTCTACAGGTAAAAATGAGACTTACTTCACGGTGAGACCGGATCCGGATGCGGCCAACGATATCATCATGGAGTTTAGTACTGTTATCGATCTTACCGGTTCAGACGGAAATTACGAGAATCTGCGCGTGTATCTGCACAAGAAGCCGGATACACCTAATCCGCAGCTTTGCGCGAACATGGCTACTTTCGGTGCCGAGGGCTCGTCGATCTCTATTCCGAGACTTCACATTACCGCGACGAATTCCTACTCGGTTTTCCATGGTAACGTAGATATTATCGCTGCTTCCGGTGAGACGCACGTTTCCAACAAGATGGTATTCACCGGCAAGGTTCGTCCTGCACAGGGTACTCTTTTCTACAACGATGTTATCTTCTATGGTCCGAACGCTTGTATTGATACTTCCAGCGCTGGTACCGGTAATGGTATTCAGACGACCGGCGGTATCTACTTCCTCGGTGTGGATTTCAATGGCGCTTCCGGAAAGCAGGAAGTATTTAGAACCTCATCCGGTACAGCGACTGCGGCTCCCGGCAATCAGGTAGTTACAGCTGGTGGTGGCGCGTATTTTTACAACGCCAACATGACGGTCAATGGTGATACTCTCCAGAGCAGTTCACAGAATGCTCCGTATTGGGTAGTTTCTACCGGCAGTAAGGTCACAAACAATAACGGCGGCACCAACTCCTCCGTTACATACATCAATGATGGCGGTACGTACATCAATAATGGTGGCAGCTCCTCTCGTAATGCTGTAGCTGCAGCGGATCTGACCGGTGATGCACAGACAAATTACCAGAACATTTCCAGTAAGGCCAACCAGTATCGCACAGGTAGTGAACTGAAGTCTGCTGCGGAACAGCAGGTTCCTACTTCGGAGTACATTAACGAATTGTTTGGTGACCACAAGAACGGTACTTCCGTTTCTTCGGGTGCGAACTTCTCGCAGGTTTTCGAGGGTGGCAAGGACTACAAGATGTCCGGTACGTACAACTTCGGTTCCCCGACCACGATGGAGATCAACCTCGCTCAGGGCAATACGTACATCTATTTCTCCAGCGATGTTACATTCAACAACTTTACGATCAAGGTCTCGAATGCTACTGAGAATCGTCTTTACATCCTTCTCGGTACGGGCGTGAAGTTCCATGTAGGCGGCGGCCCTAACGACTGGAAGCCGCAGACGGGCATCATTTCTTGCGATACTCGTACAGGCAGTGGCGACAGCTCCAAGGCTGTAACCGGATCACAGCATCCTGCTTGTGTAATCGCCGGATTTGGTAATAATCTGCTTCACGTAGCAACACAGTGCAGCGTCCTTGAGGCGTATATCTCACTCGCGGGTGAAAGCACGATCTGGTATCAGACAGGTGGTAACCGTTTCTATGGCCGTATGGAAGCTAAGAACTTCGTATTTAACTTCCAGTTGGATAACGGTGGTTCTATCCAGGGTAATCAGCTGACAATGGAAGATTGCCCGGGTATGGACGAGAATAGCGGCGGTGGAGAAACACCTCTGGCTCCGCACTATGAAGTAACAGGTTATGAGTACTTCTACAGAACGGCGGCTCCGGCTGGCGATGAAGGCTGATAGTGTGAAAACTAGTCAAGATGAATGGGGGGCTCGAAAGAGCCCCCCTAATTATTTGAGCCGCCCTGACCACCAGAGAGCATGAAAATGGAATAGCTCTGTTTCTGATGTGTACGGCACGATACTTTACAAAAAAGTGCATATTTGATATCTATAAAACGGAGGCGGTCTCAGGAAATTGAGACCGCCTCTTAACAATAGCTATTGTCTGCTCAGTTTACATTGACCGGATTTCCTTTGTCTCAGTCGCACTTAATATCCACACTCAAGAGAAGCAAAGTAAAAGAGAATAACCGAAGTAGCCGATCGCTGCACCGGCAGCAAGGAAAGTACCGAGATACTTCACGTTCTTGCCGTTTTTGATCAGAAGCCTCGCGATCAGATAGACTGTAGCGGCAACGATAGAAGGAATAGCGCCGATGACCGCGCAGAGCGCAATGGCGAACAGATCGGAGGTGCGAAGTGCTCTCGAATCCTTATCATGAAAATACTTTCCCAAAGATTTGAGACCGAAAGTAAGAATGACGGAAATGGCTACAGCGAGAAGCCCGATAGCCGCTCCGAGGAAGATCTGCAGTCCCCATTTTCCGATCAGCGAAGACAGGCTTTCCGAGTCAGTGTCCCGGAGAGTATGAAGGACGCGGGCCAGTATCTGCACAAGGAAATCGATCCCCAGAGCAGATGTCATCACGTACATAGAAGAACCGGTGTCCTTCATGATCATCATCTCAACGATAACGATGTTGATCATGACAAACAGTGCGCAGAGCTCGATAAACGGGAAGATGTTCTTATAAGGATCCAGCGGATCAAGGAACATGGAGAGGTGAGTGGCAGCCATGATCATATAGCAAAGCGCAGTCAGACTTTCGATCTTGATATATCTTGAGGAGATAGGAGTCTTACAGTAGCGGCACTTTCCTCCGAGAAAGAGCCAGCTGAAAATCGGGACGAGGTCCAGTGCGCCGAGCTCATGACCGCAAGTCATGCACATGGAGTGTCCTTTTACGATTGTCCGGTGTTCAGGGATCCTGTAGATGCATACATTTGTGAAACTGCCGACGATGGCGCCGAATATTCCGGCCAGAACAATATTGATGATAGCTAAAACCAATTCAGGACTCATTTTTCACACACCTCCAATATGTAATCTACATTATTACAAACGGTCGGAATATGCAAATAACCTTTCGTTTTTCTTGTTTTTCTATCAAACTTTTTTGTATATTTTCTACAAAATATTCAGTTTTTGTTGCAAAATCACAGTTTTCCATGTATATTTATTGAGAAAAAGACGATGGTATTTGACACGTCATTTTGGGATCGGGTTACAGGAGAGTAACAGTTTCGCTTAGGAATTGAGCGAAATTGTAATTTTTTGTTTACACGAAACCCTATACAAACGGTGCCGTTTGGGTGTACATTACTATTATCGAAATATGTGTGAGGCGTGACACGTTCTCACCGACAGATACTAAAGCGTGCATCAATTTGGGAGGGTATGATGAAACGATTAGGTGACATACTTATTGACAGCGGTTTTCTGTCCCAGGCGGAATTACAGGAAGCTCTCGAGGCGCAGCGTACGTCCGGATCCAAGAAACGTCTTGGTGAGATCATTGTAGAAAAAGGGCTCCTCACTGAACTTGACATTCTCAGAGCTATATCCAGTCAGTATGAACTCCCTATCATCGACCTCCAGCAGGTAGATATCGATCAAGAAGCGACAAAGGTCGTAACCGAGCAGTATTGCGAAGAAAACCTGATCATCCCGGTCGCTTTTGACGAGGGAAAACTGGTCGTCGCAATCTATGACCCGCTCAATATTCTCGTAACGGATGACCTCCGTTTCCGTACTGGTAACGATATTGTTACCCTTCTTGCGCCGAAGCAGCAGATCCTTACAGCCATTAAGATGAATTATGGTAAGGAAGTCGCGAAGAAAGCGGCGGACGATCTGGCAGCTGACTTCGATATCGAGGATATGAAGAAGCTCGGCGACGAGATTACCGATGAAGTAAACAATGCGCCGGTAGTTAAGCTCGTTAACTCTATGATCGAGTTTGCTATCCGTGCGAATTCTTCAGATATTCACATCGAACCGATGGAAGATCGCGTTCGAGTCCGTATCCGTATCGATGGTGTTCTCCAGGAAATCATGGACAACCCGATTGCTGCAAGAGACGCCATCATTACCCGTATTAAGATTCTTTCCGGCATGAACATCGCCGAGAAGCGTATCCCTCAGGACGGTCGTGTTCAGACCATCATTAACGGCAAGCCGGTTGACATGCGTGTATCTATCCTCCCAACAGTACACGGCGAGAAAACCGTTATCCGTATCCTGGCAAAGAACGACGCCAACCTGAATCGTAAGTATCTGGGTATCAGTGAGCATAACAATGAGATGATCGACAGAATCGTTAAGGTTCCGCAGGGCGTTTGCCTCATCTCCGGTCCTACCGGTTCCGGTAAAACGACTACGCTCTATACCCTTCTTTCTGAGAAAAACACACCTGAAACCAACATCGTTACTGTTGAGGACCCGGTAGAAATTCAGATTCCCGGACTCAATCAGGTACAGGTAAATGCTAAGGCCGGTATGACATTCGCAAGTGGTCTTCGTTCTATCCTCCGTCAGGACCCGGATATTATCCTCGTCGGTGAGATCCGTGACGGTGAGACGGCTGAGATCGCGATGCGTGCTGCTATTACCGGTCACTTGGTATTCAGTACAATCCATACCAACGATGCTGTTTCCTCGATCAACCGTCTGATCGATATGGGTATCGAACCATTCATGGTTTCTACCGCTCTTATCGGAGTTGTTGCTCAGCGTCTCGTACGTCGTATCTGCACCAACTGCCGTGAAGAATACACACCGGGCCCGGATGAAATCGAACTTCTCAAACTGAAGCCCGGTCAGAAGCTCTATCGTGGCGCCGGCTGCTCCGAGTGCAACGAGAAAGGCTATAAGGGTCGTATCGCGATCCACGAAGTGGTCATCATGACCAAGAAGATGAGAGCATTGCTCGAGCGTCGCGCAGGTGAAGATGAGATGCGTGCTCTTGCGATCTCCGAAGGAACGCTTATGCTTGCGGATTCTGCTGCACAGTTAGTTTTGGAGGGTATCACTACTGTGCAGGAGATGAGTAAAGTAACATATTCCATTGACGGTTAAGGAGGAAAGAAAGTGGAAGAATTTACATTAAGTATGGATGCCATTCTCACAGAGGCTGTTCGCCGCCAGGCGTCCGATACGCACATCACGGTTGGTCTCCCGCCGATGATCCGCGTACACGGTGAACTCATGCCCCTGAATTCCAACATCCTGACGCAGAGTGACACGGAGTACCTCTGTAAGTCTATGTTGGATAAATCCAGGCAGCAATACCTCAACGAGCGTGGTGAGATCGACTTCTCGTATGTGGTTAAGGACTACAGCCGTTTCCGTTGCAACGTATTTAAGCAGCGTGGAAGCTATACCCTGGCTGCCCGTACTATTACTACGGAGATTCCTTCCTGCGAACGTCTCGGACTTCCTGAACTGTTTAAGGATCTGGCGCTCAAGCCACGTGGACTGATCCTTGTTACCGGTCCTACGGGTTCCGGTAAGTCTACTACGCTGGCGGCCATGGTTGGTCACATCAACCAGAATCGCCGTTGTCACGTTCTGACTCTCGAGGAACCGATCGAGTATCTGCACCGTCATGGTGAATCGATGATCAACCAGCGTGAAGTTCATGAAGATACGCTTTCTTTCGCCAATGCGCTTCGTGCCGCACTACGTGAAGACCCGGATGTTATCATGGTCGGTGAGATGCGTGACCTCGATACGATCAGTACCGCGATTACCGCTTCTGAAACAGGTCACTTGGTTATGTCTACACTTCATACCAGTGGCGCGGCCGATACGATCAACCGTATCATCGACGTTTTCCCTCCGCATCAGCAGGACCAGATCCGTGTTCAGCTCGGTACCGTTCTTGTTGCTGTTATTTCTCAGACACTTCTCCCGCGTGCGGACGGTTCCGGACGTGTAGCTGCGTTTGAGATCCTGATTGCTAATGACGCGGTTCGTAACCTGATCCGTGAAGGTAAGACTTACCAGATCGACAACACGATCGCTACGAATCTTAAGTCAGGAATGTGCTCGCTCGACTATTATCTTGCCGAGCTCACGAAGAAGGGCCTTATCACTCGTGAGACAGCGATCTCCCGTTGTAAGGATCCGGATGAGTATCGTCGTTATCTGGCTGCGGCCGGAACGGCTAACTCCGTTTCAAGCGGTCTATTTAGCTCACTTGAGTATTAATAGAAAAGAAAGAAGGAGGTTTGCTTCATGCCAAATTTCAAATATGAAGTAGTCGATGCGGCGGGGCGTTCGAGCAAAGGTATCATCGAAGCGGCAACAATAGCTGATGCTTCTAAGATGCTTCGTGCCGATGGTCGTTTCATTGCTTCACTTGAGCAGGATTCCGGCGCGGGAATTCTCTCGATGAACATTGGAAGCCCGAAGCTGAAGACAAAAGATCTTATGATCATCACCAGACAGCTTTCTTCTCTTTTGAGTGCAGGTATTACAGTTATCCGTTCTCTGGATATGTTGTATCAGCAGTTAGAGAGTAAGAAGGCGAAGACCGTGATCGGATCTGTTTACGAGTCTATCCAGGCAGGTAAGACACTGTCCGAGGCTTTCCGTGAACAGTCCAAGGCGTTGCCGACCATCATGGTGTCCATGATCTCCGCCGGTGAAGAATCCGGTCGTCTGGACGAAGTTATGAACCGTCTGGCGTCTCACTTTGAGAAGGAACAGAAGTTGAAGAATAAAGTCGGTGCGGCGATGGTTTACCCGGTCATCCTGGCTGTAGTAACATTCGGTATTACGGTCGGCCTTATGACCCTGGTCGTTCCGAGATTCGCCGTTACCCTCAACGAACTGGGCGGTGAGCTCCCCGGACTTACCAAGGCGGTTATGGCATTCAGTGATAGTATCGTAGATTTCTGGTATATCTATATCGCGGTAATTCTCGGTATCGTCGTTGCCTTCCGTCTGTTCATCCATTCCGAGAAGGGATCTATGGCCTGGGCGAAGTTCAAGCTGAAGGTGCCGATTGTCGGTAAAGCCCAGAAGGCTACTGCCGCTGCTCGTTTTACGAGAACGATGTCTACACTTCTTCGAAGCGGTATCTCCGTTCTTGACTCGATGGAGATCACCAGCCATACGCTTGGAAACAAGTATCTGGAAGCTCAGCTCTATGATTCCAGAAATGAGATCCGTAAAGGTTCTTCCGTTTCCAGATCTATCAGAGGAATCAAGGAGTTTCCTCCTATGATTTATGCGATGACAGCGATCGGTGAGGAATCCGGTACGCTCGATAGCATTCTCGATAAGGCCGCGGACTTCTTTGAAGATGAGGCAGATGCCGCAACTGCGAAGATGACCGCAGCTATGGAGCCGCTTATGATCGTCATCATGGCCGGTGTTGTTCTTGTAATCGTTGGTGCCTGCGGTCTGCCGGTACTCACCATGTCCAAGAATATTATGTGATGATAACTCGAAAGGAGATTAGTTATGGCTTTTGGAACTGGAAGCAGCAGAGAGATTTCAATTGATGTCTCGAGCTCAAACATGAAAATGGTACTCGGCGGTTACAACCGCAAAACAGGGGTAGTATCAATCGAGAAATTCGGTCTTATCCCTCTCGAGTCCGACACCATCTCAGACGGCGTGATCGCAGACCAGTTTGGTGTGGTTATGGCTCTGAAGAATGCTCTGGCAAAGAGTAATATTCAGGACAAGCGCGCGATTCTTACCGTGGAGGGAAGTTATCTTCACACAAGAGATCTTGAACTCCCGGCGGTAAAGGGCGATCAGCTCCGCGATATGGTACGCTATGAGATTCTCGGTCAGGGCACGAACAACCGTGACATGATCGTTGAATACATTATTTATGATAAGGTTCTCGACGAAGAGACTAAGCAGCAGAAGTTTAAGGTACGTGCGACGGCGATCCCGAAGGACGTAGCCAATGACTTCCGTGAGTTGATGAAGACAAGTGCCCTCGTTCCGGTTGCGCTCGATGTTAACCCGAACGCTGTTCGTAAGCTCTTCAAGGGCGGCACGATCAACGGTACGACGAACATCAATTCCAATACTCTGCTCCTCATCGAGCTTTCTTCGAAGACAACGAACATTACCGTTCTCGATAAGGGATTCCCGGTACTGACACGTCGTCTCCAATTCGGACACTCCAATATCCGTCAGGTTGCGGAGACAGTTAAGAAGGTACAGGGCAATTCCGCGAACAAGTCTTCCATCCTTACCCGCCGTCTCCAGGTGGTTAAGGGCGAGGGCATCTCTTCCGTGGATGTGGCCGATATCGATGTATGGCACGAGACAGTTAAGGACGAGCCTTCGCTGAACAGCGCTGTATCCGCTTACTTCAAGAGCCTTACAGATGCGATCTCCAGAACAGCTCAGTTCTCGATCTCGAAATATCATCTCGATGCGATCAGCACATGTTTCCTCTATGGTTCCGGTGCAAGATACAGAAAGATGGATAAAGAACTCGCCCGTCAGCTGGGCACGCAGGTTGAGGTGCTTGGTTCCCTGAATACGGTTCAGGGTCCGAAGGACTTCCTGCTTAGCGATTATGTGAATGCGTGCGGTGCACTCATTCGTGAAAACTGAAAGGAGGCGAGATTATGAGTTTTGCAAAGTCTAAGAATGATTTTTCCAAAAAGGATATGAACTTCTTCTCAGAGTTCTCTTCCGCTGCATCTCAACAGATTTCGTCAGCATTCCCGATCTTCCTGCTCGCTACAGTAGCGATTCTGGTGTTCACATTGATCGTATGGATCGTATGTGGTATCCAGGTCATGAAGAAGCAGGATCAGATCAATGACATCAAAGCCGAGATGGCTTCTGCCGCGTATCAGGAGAAATTGGCTGCGAAAGACCAGTCACAGGCTCTGGTCGAAGACCTGCGTAACTACCACTATGTTATGTCTTCGCTGGATTCTAAGGTCGCGGCTAAGTCCACAGCTTCTGTTGAGACACTGACTGCTGTAGTCGGCGCACTCCCGGATGACACAGTATTGATCGAATACATCGATACAGACGGACTGGTAACGATCAAGGGTCAGTCCCTGTACCGTGAATCTCCGTACAACTACCTTAAGACGCTGAAAGACAAGGATCTGTTTAGCTTCGTACAGGAAACGATCACGGCGATGGATCCGATCGAGGAAGGATATAAGAAAGAAACTCTTATGTTCGGTACCATGCTGTACACCTTCGAGTTTAACTGCACACTGAAGGGTCACTTCACAGTATCCTGGGCTTCGTTCGTAGATGGAACGACTCCGGCGCCTCTTACGAGCCTGCGCACCCAGTCCTATAATGCGGGTTCGGATTATAAGATCCCGGATATCGCGACCATCACAGCAGACGGTATCACATACAATCTTAAGAACATCACGATCAACGGATCTGCTGTATCCGCTCAGGTTCTTCAGGATGCGATCAACAACAAAGAGTTGAGCGGTAAAGTATCCTCTAATCTGAATATTGAACTTTTCTATGAGGCAGAGACAGACAATGGAGGTGAGTCCTGATGAAGAATTCCGGAGGAAGAGATACTTTCCTACTTTTTATTGTGTTACTTCTTGCTCTCGGTGCGGTTTGCTATCTGTGTGTAATCAAGAAGAACTTTGATAAGCTCGCAGATGTGAAAGAAGAACTGAGAGTCGTAGAAGCAGAAAAAGCGAAGAATGATGCGATCATTCAGCAGGCTCAGGAGCTCGATGCTCAGAGTGAAGAACTGAAGAAGCAGATCCAGGCTCTGGAAGTGAAACTCCTTCCTACTCTGGACACCAGTGCTATTCAGCGCAAGCTCTACAAGCACTTCGAGGATGCAGGTATTCCCTTTATCGTAGAAGTGTCCAACACACCGGCGACTTATGAAACGGTTACGACAAATGGAACAACGAGCCCGAACCGTGTTAAGACTTCTGACTATACCGTGAAAGTTTCCGGTACAGACGGATGGCTCCTGACACATGACGAAGGCGATGATATCCCGTACATGGTATTCTATAACCAGCTGGGAATCGCTGTAGGTGATGAGACAACTGTAAACGAAGAGGCCAAGAAGATCGGTTACGATAACGCAAACCAGATCCAGACGAGCACATACGTCGGATATGATGAGTTTGTAGCAGCTCTGAAGAAGATCCAGGCGGATGCCCCGGACTATGTAAAGATCTCGGAAATCACGATCGAAGATACGAAGCAGGGTTTCTGCTACTTCTCAGCAACCGTTTCTGTCTTCTCTTATGAACTGGTTGATCGTCTCTCGGTAGCTCCGACAGATATGAACTACATGAAGTGGGAAGGCGCAGAGCAGATCGCTACCGGTGGTATCGTTGGTCTCCCGACATACTTTGTAGTCATCAATCCTTCGATCTATAAGGTTTCTCCGTCGTCTCCTCTGTATGGACACTTCATCTCATTCGCTTCTTATGATTTCAACGAGAACAGACCGTTCGCAGCATGGAATCACTGGGCGTATGAATGGAACATGATCGAGGAAGTTCTGAAGCAGACCGAGAAGATGCCGCCGGCGCTCCAGCAGGTAGAGCTCCGTTACAGACTCGGCATGATGACAACTGAGGAATACAATCAGATCATGCAGGAGTACGAGCAGCAGATGATGAATCAGGCTAACGCTTCTCTGGAGAATAACGCCCAGAATTCATAATCGGCCGATCGGCAAACGAAATTGACCGTCAGGGGACCATCCGAAAGGGTGGTCCCTTCACATTTCTTCACAATTCGGATGAATCAATACGATTTGTGAAAGTCAACGGCAAAAACAGATTGACAATCCGTCCGAATACGGTAAAATAACTGCCAGGTGGGCGTTTCCAGATTCTGGTGAGCGCCCCGGCATTGTCAAAAAAACGGATAAACAGCATGCCGGATCAGAGAGAAACCAGGTCCCAAATCGCCCTGAAAGAAAATTTTTCACAAAAATGTGAAGAAATTTCAAAATTCCTATTGCAATTTGAAAATGACCTGCTATAATGTAATTACAAACTCAATAAAACAAATTTAGGAGGAACTTATTATGAAGAAGATTCAGAAGAACAGAAAAGGTTTTACACTGGTTGAAATGGTACTCGTTATCGCCATCATCGTTATCCTGGCGGCCGTAGTATTCTTCTCCGTTGCTGACTACCTCAACAAGGCTCGTTCCGCAACATCCAAGATCGAACAGCACAACTCCGCAGTTAACACTGTAACATCTGCTATCGCTGCTGCTCTTGGTAACACATAATAGCCAGTAGACTAGTTATTAGTTGTAAAACTTAATCGGGGGGGGGCTGATGAAGCCCTCCCTTTTTTTATTCTAAAAAGGTTTCACTTTGGCCCACGGATCAGTGCCGGTGGCGTTAACGAATTATTAACATTTGGGTATTTGCACATTGCAATATATGTGCTATAATCATGATGGTTATACTTGGAGGAAATTATGAACAGAGTCTATAAAACGAGGCGTGGCTTTACTCTCGTGGAGATGGTCTTAGTCATTGCTATTATTGTTTTGTTGGCTGCGGTTGTTGGTCTGTCTGTTAGCGGTCTTATATCCAAGAGTAACGAAGGTTCTGCGAGCATCCATGAACAAGGAGAAACTTTAAAGGCTAATAACGCAGAGAAAGACAGCAAATTTGTTGCAGCTGGTTATTAGGAGGGATGCTTGATGTTTAAAGGAATGAAGGTCTCCAAGCGGGGTTTCTCGCTTCTTGAGACCATGTTATCTGTTGCTATTCTCTTGATCGTAACACTGATGGTTTATGAAGGCTTTATGTCTACATTGAATTATGCCGGAGACACAGCGCTGGCTGAGCGTATCGGTAATGAACAGGCCGGTAAGTGCTACGAGGATCTGGGTACGTACACAAATGGCGGCAATCCGAAGCACAATACAAATGAGAATACTACGGCGATCATGATCAATGGATCAGGTGTCAAGAGTGTTCTTCAGGTTCGTGAGATCGATCATACGACAGGCATGTCAGTTTTTAGTGCCGGAAGTTCTTTTACTGATGGTTCTACATTCTCTAATACTACAAACCGTCACGGTTTCGTATACAGTCAGAGAACATGCCCGTCTCATCCGGGTGTACCACTGCAGTACTATAAGACGACGATCTCGGGTCATGAAGCGATTGTTGCCCGTTGTCCTCAGGCCGGTTGCTCCTATTCCAGCACCGGAACAAACAAGAATACACTGGTTGTTAACTGGGGTTGATTGAGGAGGCGGATTATGAACGTAATGAGTAAGAATAAGAAGATTCGCCGCGGTGGTTTTACATTGCTTGAGATGGTTCTCGTAATGGCCATCATGGTTATTATGTCAGCGTACTTGTATGCGACATTTAAGGTAGTTAACTATAGTCACCTTGAGGTTACCGTCGTTAACGATATGCACGATTATGCCAGCCTTAATCTTCAGGCGATCGCTAACAATCTGTGTAATGCGACAAGCATCGGAAGTGGTTCGAAGTCGATCGCTCTTGCTGAGGATGGAAACAGCATTGAACTTAACAGCAATCCGATCCTTCCGGGCTTTACCCAGTATCATACCGGTAATGGCACAGCTAAGTGGGGATTGACACTGACTTTCACATCCAATCCGGATGCGAAGACGGTCACTGTTGAGCTCGCGATGACGGATAATGCGGTTCCGGAGTCCGGTGTCGTATACAGAGATTCGGTTACCGTTTATTGCCCGGGGTGCACAGATACGATCGATGAGCTGGGTGATGATTGTCATTCGCTCTCTTTCTCCACGGATCCGATCGCAACACCTACATAAGTTACATTTTTGGTTGAATTTCCGATGTTCCCATGTGATCTTGTCACATGGGAACATTTTTATGCGCAGTTGGCGTGTTATATAAGTAAGTGATATAATATCTTGAACAATTATACAGGTGGAGGTTTCCCTTATGTCCGGTCATTCCAAGTGGAATAATATCAAAAGAAAGAAAGAAGCATCGGATGCCGCAAAGGGTGCGGTATTTACTAAAGTAGCAAAAGAGATCATGGTCGCGGTCAAGGCCGGTGGTCCTGATCCGGAGAATAACTCGAAATTGAAGGACGTCATCGCGAAGGCGAAGGCGGCGAACATGCCGAACGATAACATCAATCGTGCGATCAAGAAGGCGGCCGGCGCCGGCGAAGGCGATGAATACGAAGAGATCGTTTACGAGGGATATGGTCCTGGCGGAGTCGCGATCATGGTAAGAGCGCTGACGAATAACCGCAACCGTACGGCCGCGGATGTCCGTCATATCTTCGATAAGTACGACGGAAACATGGGTGTTTCCGGAAGTGTTTCCTTCATGTTCCAGGAGAAGGGGACGATCCTCATAGATTCCGAGGAGTTCGATGACGAAGAAACAGTCATGATGGATGCCCTCGATTGCGGTGCGGAAGATTTTTCCGCAGAAGAGGGATACTATGAGATCCTTACAGATCCGGCTTCCTATTACGAAGTGAAAGATGCGCTCGAAGCGAAGGGCTATACATTTGTTGATTCGACACTCGGACCGGTCCCGCTGAACTGGACGAAGGTCGAGGACGAAGAGATTGCAGGCAAGCTCGAGCTGATGCTCGAGAAGTTCGACGAGAACGACGACGTGCAGGAAGTCTTTAACAACTGGGATAACTAAGACTGCAGTTTAACTCGAACTGGCATATCGTTATGTATAGACAATGAGGTTATAATGGTAGAACTGCCGAAGCAAAAGGGGAAGGAACAGACTGAACACCCGGAAGAGAAGCAGGGTGCGTCCCGCCGTGGTGTCTTTATTCCTGAGCTTCGCGCGACGCTGCGGCGCCTCGAGAAAAATGTAGACACGCGTGCCCATCTTCGTACTGAGCGGCAGATCGAGAGCGCGCTTACTGACGAGCAGGTGATGAGAGAACTTCTGTCCTCCATCGCCGTCGTTGCTTTTGTAGGGCCTTCCGGGACCGGCAAAAGCACTCGTGCGATCCGGGTCGCGAAACAAAACTCCATCAAGTATATCATCGATGACGGACTCCTGATCAACGGAAGCCGTATCGTGGCAGGTAACTCCGCGAAAAAAGCTCCGACAAAACTCGAGTCAGTAAGACAGGCCCTCTTCGAGGATCCGAGCCGCTCGTCGACCATGCGGCGCGCCTTGGCGGAAAATCTGCCGCAGACTCTCATGATCCTCGGCACTTCCGATGCTATGCTCGAGAAGATATGTAAAAACCTGTGGCTCAATCAGCCGGCCATGCTGATCCGGATCGAGGATGTCAGTTCCGAAGAGGAGATCACCCAGGCCAAGAATACCCGCATGAGAGAGGGCATGCACACGATCCCGGTACCGAGTATGGAGATCAAGCATGAGTTCTCCGGCTATTTCTCGGATCCGCTCAATCGATTAAGAAGGAGATGGGACAAGGAACGCGGCGTCCAGCCGGTCGCTCCCGATACTGAGCGTACGGTGGTCCGGCCTACGTTCTCGAGCTTGGGCAGTTATTCGATATCCGACGACGCGCTGCTGGATCTCGTCAAGATCATCCTGCGCAAAGTCCCGGGTGTACATGATGTCGTCGGTTTCTCATCAGAAAAACGAGTGTATGGTGTCGTACTCAGTATCGATCTGGAACTGTACTACGGATACAATGCCCAGGAAGTCCTGCTCAACGCACAGCAGCGTTTGGGAAGATATATCGAAGAATACTCGTCCATCAACATGGTGGCGGTGGATGTGCGGGCGAAACGTCTGATCCACGACGACCCGGCGTGAGGAACCCTGACACCTTGCAGATGGAAACTTCATAAAAGTTAGCGGGCACAAAGAACAGATAATAAGTATATATACGAAAGAGGATATCTTATGAAGGTTGAGAAAATCTATACTATACCGGTAAACGATGCATACTCTTCGTCGTGCGCTTGTCCGCTCTGCGCGCTCAAGGCCAAGGTGGAGGCGGATTCGCTGGACTACTATCTCGGCCCGTCCCTGATGGAGCCGGATAACCGGGAACTGACGAACAAGTCCGGATTCTGTGGAGACCATCTCAATAAGATGTTTGCTCGCGAGATCAACCGTCTCGGCATGGGGCTGATGCTTCATACCCACATCCAGGATGTGAAGAAAGAGACCGATCCTCTCTGGGAGAAGGCGGCGCCGGACAAAAGGACGCTTCTTAAGGGGAAGGATGCGGACTATAAGAAGAGACTGACGACGCTCGCAGATAAAATCGACGCCAGGATCAGTTCCTGCATCATCTGCGACAAGATCAAGACCACGATGGACCGCTATATGGAGGTCATCATGTGGCTGTATTTCGAGGATGCTTCCTTCCGTGAGACATTTGCCTCCAAGACATATCACTGCCTCCCGCATGTGGCGATGCTTCTTCGCGCGGCAGCGGACCAGCTTAATCAGAACCAGGCGGCGGACTTTGTCGCGGCACTTGAGAAGACGCATAATTCGGGTCTCGATGAACTGATCAAGGATGTCGAGTGGTTCACACTGAAGTTCGATTACAGGAATAAGGATAAGCCGTGGGGCAATAGTAAGGATGCTGTGCCGCGTGCGATCGCCATGCTCGGCGGACAGACCACCGATGCCCCTTCTTCGGAAAAGGAGAGCGGTAGTAAATGACGATGAACGAGATTTTTACGGATACACCGACGAAAGTGGTCCCGGAACTGGCGCTGGTCGGAGGCGGGGAACGTCCGAAGAGAGTGATCCTGCTGATCGAGGGCGAGATCGTCGGCGATAACAAGGGCGACGAAGCTTCCGAGGAACATGGCCGGGAGCTGATGCTTCACACACTCAAGAGTCTGGAAAGTGCCAAGGTCGTGCCGGATGAGATCATCCTTCTGCACGACGCAGTCAGGCTGATCCTTCCCGAGAGTGAATGCTATTCCTGCTGGAGAAGCATCCTGGACCGCGAGATCGTCGTCAAGGCCTGCAATGAGACGCTCTTCTATCTGGGGAAGATCCCGGAGGATCCGAGGATCCTCTGTGAAGATATGGCAGATCTTCTGCAGGATCTGCTGACCGCGGATAATGTCGTGCGGTTATAGGAGAGAGCGATGGCATCTATTAAGAGGTATAAGAAAGAAGATTCTACGACATACTGCCTCGGCGCGACGGTCAGCATGGAATATCTCAACATCCGTCCGAGGGACGTCATGAAAGTATACATTCACAGTGCTTTTTACGAGTCAGAGACGAAAGAGAAGATACGGAAGATCTGCGCCGAGCAGGGAATCTCCTGCGAAACGAACGACAAGGTCTTCCAGATCCTCTCGCAGAAGGAGAACTGCTTCGTGATCGCCGTGATCCGCAAGTACCGGTGCGAGCTTGAAAAGGACGCGTCACATGTGGTGCTGGTCAATCCGGGAAATGCGGGAAACGCAGGAACGATCATAAGATCAGCGGCAGGATTCGGTGTCCGAAACATTGCCATCATCCGACCGGCCGTCGATTTCTTCGACCCGAAGGTGATCCGGGCCTCGATGGGCGCGCTCAGCCGCGTGAACTTCAAGTACTACGACACCTGGGAAGAATATGCGTCAACAGATGGCGCCGGGGAGAGAAACTACTATCCGTTCATGCTCGACGGCAGTAAGCTCCTTCACGAGACAAAGATCGAAAAGCCCTTTTCACTGATCATGGGAAATGAGGCCACTGGACTTCCCGATTCGTTCTCGAAGATCGGGCAGCCGGTGCGGATCGAACACACAGATGCAATCGACAGCCTGAACCTCCCGATCGCGACCAGTATCGGGCTGTATGAGGCGACAAAAGGGATTTTTTAATCGAAAACGAAAAAAACTCTTGCGCCACCGCGATAAGCATGGTACAATGTCTCGGTGTCTGATTAAGATTAATACTGATGGAGGTGAAGGAAATGCCGAATATCAAGTCCGCACGTAAGCGCGTTAAGGTTACAGAGAAGAAGACTTTGGCCAACAAGATGAAGAAGAGCGAGATGCGCACCATCGTCAAGAAGGCAACGGCTTCTATCGCCGCATCTGATGATAATTCCGCGGCGCTCGTTAAGGACGCTCAGGTTGCACTCGACAAGGCTGCTGCTAAGGGATATATTCACAAGAATGCAGCGGCGAGAAAGAAGTCCAGAATGGCTAAGGCTGCAAATGCTGCCAAGGCATAATGGAGATCTGAAAAACGTGTTTATGAGGATCCCGGTCGGAAACGGCCGGGATCTTTTGTTTCATTCATCCTACACAGATGAGGGTAAATGTTAACAAAGTGTTTCAGATTGCTGAAAATATGGTTTTTCTGGTAAATTTCCACTATTTATCACTTGTTTTTTATTTTTTGCCCCGTATACTCTATATAAGGAATAGTATACAGACGTATGCTTAGGACAGTTTTGGGTTTGAGACATCATTGATCAGTCAAAGGGGATTATCATGAAAAAGTTACTCGAAAGCAAAAAGTTTCTCGGTATCACCAGCCTTATTCTCGCCACTTCTCTCGTGGTCGGCACGATCGCGATCAGAAGGTCGAAGAACAATGGAATCGAGGTAGGCATCCCGCAAGTCAATGCGGCCGGGTCCGCACTGCTTGATTACGATTCTTCCAGCCAGGTGAACTACAGCACCATCTTAGGACGTGCTGTGGATTACGGTATCCTGACGAAAAACCTGGTCCAGACCGGGCATATGCAGTCCACGTTTGCGACGAGTCTTTATGATGGTGGCGGAAATGCCTCTGATGTAAACATGGCCGGATCCGCTCCAGCCCAGTTCATCATCGCCGACATGACCGATGGTTCACGCTTTATGTTCGAAAAAACATATAAAGACGAGCCGATGAACTATGTCATCGATACGACAGTAGAACTGGCATCCGATCCCCAGAGATTCAACAATGTCAAACCGAATCTGATCACCATGCTCCCCAGAACATATGACAAGGCAACACTTAACGCAAACATTGATGCCATGATCGGACACATCCAGGAGGAGTCGGAAACGCTCCTTCAGAAGCCCGCGGTAGACGTGGACGATGTTCTGATCCTAGATCCCCACAATGCAAACAAAGTGACACTGAATCTGGATGACGATGCCTATGAGGGCGCGACAGTATACTTCAACGTATCCGAAGGAAGCGCACTGCTGCGGGCGCTTGCTGCGCAGGGCGAGAATCTCACGATCAAGAAGAGATCCAGCACGGTCGTCGTATTTAACGTATTGGCTTCCGGAACAGTCAATCTGGGTGAATATGTTGTTACGGTTCCGAAGGACGGTGAGCCCGGCGAAGAGAAAATCAAGACCACGACGGACTGGACCAATGGTGACGAGTCTCACAATCTCCTGGTGGATAAGGAGATCGCCAGAAAGATCATCTGGAACCTTCCGAATGCGAGCGTGATCAATTACGATACTACGGCAGGTGTATTCCTGGTCCCAAATCCGAAAACAGTAGGAAATATGGAAGGACCGAGCGCCGGCTGGATCGCATCGGCAGGAACGACAAATGTTAAAAAGGCCGAGTTCCACTATGTCTATCACGACAGAGCGCAGGAAGCCAATGTCGATTTCACCAGTTTCATGCATTTTGCTACTAAGAAAGCATTTACCAAGGACCTCAGCGATCCAAAGAACGATGAGAATGTTCTGACGAATGTCCGCATCCAGAAGGACGAATACAAGTTCACGTTTGTTGAGAAGACGGATGACACATTCACAAATGATCTCAATCCTCTCGCAGAGGGCGAGACGTACCCGACTTATGGAAACGACGAATACGGCAAGGTCGTATTCCCGTCTCTGTCGGTAGACGTGACGCGTGTGGATCCGCTCGTTCCGCTTCACCGCTATTTCGTTATCAAAGAAGTAGAGAATAATTCTACTGATGGCAACATCACGATGTCTGACGGTGAGATCGATATCGATCTCGAGATCAGGAATATTAACGGAATCATCCACTACTATATCCGGTCCTGGCATTACGCAACGGCAGACGATAAGACCAACAATCACCCATATAAAGTCAATGGTAAAGACGGTCAGGGCGTCGAGATGTCCGGTACCGAGTTCTCCCTCGGCGGATTTTATAATGAATATAAATATGAGACGGGTTCGATCAAGGTAACTAAGTCAGTTACGGTTACCAATGATCCGGCAAACACTTTCCCGAGCAATAAGACATATGAGATCGCCGTGAAGAAGGGCGCACAGTATGTCCAGAATACAGACGGTCTGCTGGGTGGAGCGGCGAAGTATTTCGAGATTTCTGCCGGCAGAACACTTGAGATCAATAATCTGAAACTGGGCGAGTATACTGTTGAGGAAAAGGATGCTCAGGTTCCCGGATTTGATCTTACGACGACATATACGCCTTCTCAGACTGCGACAATTGCTTCGGATGGTGACGTGGCCGAGGTGACAGTTAATAATGCATATGAGAAACTCGATCTTTCGAACAAGGCTTCGATAAAGGTCACGAAGAGTATCCTTGTAGATGGTCAGGCACCGGATGCAAACAAAGATTCTGAGCTCATCAATAAAGAATTCAAATTCAAGGTGCGGACAAATACGAACCAGTATGTGGCCGATACAAAAGGAAATCTGGTTTATGACCAGAATCAGGCAATGACATTCTCGGTGAAAGCAGGAGAAGAGATCGTCTTAGTCGGTCTGGATCCGCAGTTTACCTATACTGTAGAAGAGATGGGCGGTCCGCAGGTGAATGTGGAAGGATATAAGTTTAACGATGCTCACTCTAACGACGGAACACCCAGTACGACATCGGTGCAGCTGGCACCCGCAGCAGGCGAAGAAGCGACGGCTGGTCTTGTCAATAGTTATACTAGAAAATACGGATATCTGAAGATCACCAAGATGTTCGTAGAGGAAAATCCCAATAATCCGGATCAGTCTAATACACAGATTTCTGATGTATCCGAGCTGAACCTGACGGGATTGATGTTCCATGTGACCGGACCGCAAGGTTTTGACAAAACGGTTTCGTGGGAGGACATGAAAGACAATAACGGAAGCTATACTTTCCCGGATGCTGTACCGGAAGGCAGATATACGATCGAAGAGTATATCCTCAACGGCAATGACCAGAAGGATCTCTCCGAAACAGGTAACGATTCTTATACCTATTCACAAACGATCGTCGTGGGTGACACGCGTGTCGGAGAACCCAATAATCAGAATAATCCCAAAGAGATCGTTGTGAAGAATCTGTATAAGAAAGTGCAGAGCGGGATAACGCAGGGCCTGATTATCACAAAGCAGGTCGAACCGTCCAATGTAGGCCCCGGTGAATTCTCAGTCGTTGTCACGACGACCATAAACGGCACACAGAGGTATTGCAAGTTTGATGAATACGGCAATTTCATCAGTGCAGATACGGTGAGCGCTACGACCGATCTTAGTTCTTATTATGTGAAGGTAACACCGGGTGGAACGCAGAAGGAACTTAAAGGACTTCCGCTGGGTAAATATCGTGTACAGGAGATCGAATCGGATGCGCAGGTCAGCGGACAGAATCTGATGGTAACGTATTCGAATCAGGAGGTTACTCTCGATCAGTATTCTCCCGGACGTGTGCAGATCACGAATACTTATTCCCCGTATTCTCTCGTGGTAAACAAATCCGTACAGGGAACATCTCCTTTTGATCCGGATCAGACAAAGTATGAGTTCGCGGTGAAGAAGGGAGATCAGTATCTCCAGGAGACCGGAAGACTCGGAAATGACATCCACTGGTTCAGCGTAATGGGCAATGATACCGTTGAATTGGTACTGCCGAGCGACGGAGAATACACCGTCATCGAGAGATTCGAAAACTGGGAACCGGAAGGGGATGCATCATCTCCGGTATATGCCCGTGATTACAACATATACTACAAGATGGATACCACGTATATTTACGATGGTAACAATGGCGCGACCAGCACGGTGCTGGATGCGGCTTCGGACATCTATTCGGGCGAAGTGACTATCCAGAATAAGTATACGCACCTGAATTCAGGCGATCTCAAGATCACCAAGGCTGTAGACGGAGACACTGCTTCTGCGGATCCGGATACATTCTTCAAGGTAGGCGTGACACTTGATTGCGCAGGCCAGTACGAAGTGGAGTTTACAGATGCAGACGGTCTGGTCGTCACTCACACCGAGTCCGGCATCGCGGATTTTAAAGCGAATGTCGAGAAGACCTTCACGATCAAGGCGGGCTGGACAGTCACGATCAAGGACATCACGAGTGGTACCCGTTATGTCGTGTCCGAGCTGGATATTCCTAACGGTTATACCCACGATCCGGCTACGCAGCTTGTATATGCGGATGCGGCGAAGATGATCCAAAAAGATGATAAGGATCAGGTAACGCTCACCAATACTTTTACTGTTGAGAAAACAGAGGCGACGATCGTCAAGGTATGGGATGATTCCGACAACCGGGATGGAAAGCGTCCGAATGAATTAAAGGTATATCTGAGTGATGGTACAAATCAGGTGGCGGAATTCACTCTGAGTAAAGCCAATAACTGGACGGCGACGAAGACAGATCTCCCGAAGTATGTAAATGGCCAGCTGGTCACCTATACTTGGAGTGAAGACACGCTTCCGAACGGGTATTCTCTGACCAAAACAGAAGTAAAAGACACGGTTACCACATTTACTAACTCGTATCAGGCGTTGACCATGACTCTTACGGTGAAGAAGGTCTGGGAAGATAAGGACGATCAGGATGGTATCCGCCCGGCGAGCCTGACAGTCAAACTGCTGGCTGATGGTCAAGATACATATAAATCTGTAACGCTGAGTGAAGAGAATGATTGGGAAGCTTCATTAGAAGATCTGCCGGTCAACAACAATGGAACGGCGATCGTCTACACATGGGAAGAAGCGGAACTGCCGACCGGCTATGCACTTACCGAAACCTCCGTGAACGGAACAGTCACGACGCTGAAGAACAAGCATACGACAGAAGAAACGGATGTATCTGTAGTGAAGGTTTGGGATGACGCAAATAACCAGGATGGATATCGTCCTGCTGATGTAAGCGTGCACCTCCTGGCGAATGGTAAGATCATCGACACAGTCACATTAAGTGAAGAGAATGACTGGAGCTACAGCTGGACAAAGCTCGACAAGAAGGCCTTGGGTGCGGTCATCGATTATACCGTGGCGGAAGAGGCTGTTGCTGAATACACTACTACTATTACTAAAGCCACGGATGGTTCGTTCTCGTATACGATCACGAACTCCCATACGACAGAAGAAACGGATGTATCTGTAGAGAAGGTCTGGGAAGACGCGAATAACCAGGATGGATATCGTCCTGCTGATGTAAGCGTGCACCTCCAGGCAGATGGTAAGATCATCGACACAGTCACA